>CAZMXP010000004.1:0-71573 GCA_964570285.1 uncultured Planctomycetaceae bacterium | reverse complement strand
CGCGAGCTGCGCAACGTCGTCGAGCGCGCGATGCTCTTCACGCACGCCGACCGCCTCTCCGCCGCGGACCTGCTCGTCGATCTCGGCTACCACCCGCGGGACGGGCGCCGCCACGGCGCGTTCCACCTCCCGACGGCCGGCGTCGATCTCCAGTCGATCGAGCGCGACTTCGTGAGACAGGCGCTCGCGCGCGCCAAGGGCAACCAGCGCAAGGCCGGAAACCTGCTCGGGCTCACGCGCGACCAGTTGCGCTACCGCATCGAGAAGATGGGGCTGCTGGGGCCGCCGAAGGAGGAGGGGGGGGCATCGGCCACGACGCCCTGAGCGCGCGGCGTCACGGGACGGTCCATCGGGCCACGCCGCGCTGCAGCGCCGTCACCTCGACCGACTCGACGAGCGCGTCGAAGAGGTCCGGGAGGGTCGGCCCCCTCGCCCCCACCTGTGCCCCCGCCTCGCGCGCGAATCGGCCGGGGCGCGCCTCCGCGCAGACTTGCCAGTAGCGGAAGATCGTCGGGCGACGCCGCGCGAGCAGCTCGCGGGTCGGGAGCCTGTCCAGCTTCTGCCGGTTCACCGCGGGCGCCGCGGGGAGGAGGTTCCAGAGGTCGTTGTTGCGCCACAGGCTGTAGGGCAGCACGTGATCGACGGCGTAGTCCTCCGGGTGCAGACGGCGGCCGGTCCAGGCGCACTCGAGGCCGGCCAGGCGTCCGTAGATGGCGCGAGCCTCCGCGGTCTCGTGTTCCGCGTCGGGCCCCTCGAGCAGCGCGGCCACCGCGACCGCGGCGCTGACCTCGTTCCCCGAGAGGCCGGCGACCTTCTCGCCCCATCGCAGGATCAGCGCGTCGCGGATCCAGTACCCGGTCAGGCTCAGCTCGCGCCAGAGCGGGCCGCCCACGAGGATCTCCCCGCGGCGATGGCCGACGAGGGAACCCGCGCCGCTCGCGCTCCCGGCGTGCGTCACGGGACCGCTGCGGATCGTACCCGCCAGCTTCGCGAGCAGCGCGCGGTGGATCTTCCGCGTTCGCCCGGAGAGCTCGTCGTGGCGGCGGTCCATGTCGAATCGCGCCAGGCTGCTTGCTCCGGGGTACTCCCGGATCAGGGCCTGCAGGGGCCTCGTGAACGCCAACCTGTGCTCGCGTGCACGCTGTTCGCCGTTCATCTGGGGGAGGAACTCGCTCGACGCGAAGAGCGGCCAGTAGTAGGCGATCCAGCGCTCGGCGACGGCCCGGATCGGGATGCCGACGCGGCCGTCGTCCGTCCACCGCGCCGTGCGCGGCTGCGTCAGCGCGATGTCCACAAGCGCGCGGACGAGCGCGAGCTTGTACGTGGCCACCTTTGGCTCGCGCTGGCTCAGGACCGATTCGACGAGGTCCAGCGGGCGGTGGCTCCCGGCATGTCTGAGCTCGAACAGGAGCGTCACCCACGAATGGCCGGCGCGCCCGAGCGCGTCGTCGTCCACCCACCGGCCGATGCGGAAAAAGCCGATGCGCTCGAAGAGCAGTTCCAGCTCGTCCGGCACAAGTCGGGAGTAGAGCCTGCCCCCCTCGTCGCGCCGGCCGGCGTCGATGCCCGGCCGCGTGGCCGGTACGGAGAGGAGCGCGCGCCCGCCGTCCCGCAGGAGTGCCTTCAACGCGTAGGCGGCCTCGAAGAGCTGCGCGCGGGGGAGATGCTGGAGTACCGCGGTGCAGAGGATGCCGTCGAACGCGCCGCCGAGCGACTCGAGCGACGGCAGGTCGCCCGGGAGGGCGCCCCGGAAGAGCCTTGCCCGGAGTTCCGGATGCCGGGCGAGCGCGACGCGATGGAAGGCCTCGACCGGCTCGATGCCGTACGCGGCATGGCCCTCGGCGATCAGGGTCGCGAGGTTCCCGCCTCCCCCCGCGCCGATGTCGAGCACGCGCGCCCCCGGCTCGAAGGCCATCGGGAAGTACTTCTCGACCCCGCCACGCGCGGATTCGTAGCGCGCCGCCAGTTCCGCCGCGTGCTCCTCGTAGTAGAGGCGCGTGCGTTCGTCCATCCGGGGCCCAGCCTAGGGAAACCCCGCGGGGCTGTCGATGGCCGCGTCCCCCCCTTGCGGCTCCGGCGGCGCCCAGGCTGCCGCGCCGCGCGATTCCTCGCTCACGCGGACGGTGCTACACTACCGCTCCCCCACGGAGGGGTGGCTGAGTGGTCGATAGCACCGGCTTGCTAAGCCGGCGTACTGCACTAGCGGTACCGTGGGTTCGAATCCCACCCCCTCCGAAGTCCCGGGCCCCCGAGGCGGGGCCCGGGACTTCGGCTCGAGGTCGAGCGGCGCTAGACTCCGAGGCTGGCCCCTCCCGCGCGACCCGACGCCTTGAACCTCCTCGAAGCGGCCCGATTCCTCGGCGTGCCCCAGGCCACCCTCCAGCGGTGGGTGCGGCAGGGCGTGCTCGCGGGCGCCGCCCCCGACGGGGACGTGTTCGACGCGGAGCGCCTGCGCGCCTGGGCCGAGAGCCGCGGCATCCGGCCGATGGCGCTTCGCGCGGCGTCGCCAGCGCCGGAGGAGAACCTGCTCTCCGGCGCCGTGGCGCGCGGGGCGGTGACCCTTGCGCGCGGGGTCGCGGGCGCGGCAGCGGCGATCTCGCGCGCCATCGACGCGCTCCCCCTGCCCGGGTCGGGCGTGAAGCGCGCCCTGCTCGAGGCCGTGCTCGACCGCGAGAGGATGGGATCGACGGGGATCGGGAAGGGGGTCGCCCTCCCCCACCCGCGCACGCCGCCGTCGCAACAGATCCGGGAGCCGGTCGTGAGCGTCGTGCACTGCGATCCGCCCGTCGACTGGGCTTCCCCCGACGGCGAGCCCGTCCACTGCCTCTTCGTCGTGCTGCCTCCCGACGCGAAGGCGCACTCCGAGATCATGGTCCGCGTCTCCCTCGCGGTCCGTTCCGACGGGTTTCTCGCGCTGCTGCGCGAGCGTCCCGGCCAGGCGGCCCTCGTCGAACGCCTCCGCCTGATCCGGAGGGGGCGCTAGTGGCCTCCGCGGGGGGCCGGCGCCCCGTCTGGGCCCCCGACCTGCGGCGCATCGCGCAGTTCCTCGGCCCGCCGGAGGAGCACTGGGAGGCGCTGCTGCTGCTCGCGATCGGCGTCGGCTTCGCGAGCGGCCTGCTCGGGGTCGGCCTGCGCAGCGCCGTCCACGCGAGCTTTCACGCGCTCGCCGCGGTGCGACACGGCGTGGCCGCCCTGCTGCTTCCCGCCGCGGGGGCGGTGGGGGCGGTCGCGCTGATCCGCCGGCTCTTCCGCGAGCCCCGCGGGCACGGCGTGCCGGAGGTGATCCGCGCCGTCTGCCGCGAGGGGGGCCGCATGCGGCGCCGATCGATCCTCTCGCGCTGGCTCGGCAGCCTCGTCAACGTGGCGAGCGGCGGGTCGGCGGGACTCGAGGGGCCCATCGTCTTCTCCGGCGCCGCGGTGGGTTCGTTCGCGGGCCGCCTCTTCGGCCTCGACGAGCGGCGGCGCTCGGTGCTGCTCGCCTGTGGCGTCGCCGGGGGGATCAGCGGCATCTTCAACGCGCCGATGACGGGGATGATCTTCGCGATGGAGGTCGTGCTCTCGGAGTGGAGCGCCTTCTCGATCGTGCCCATCGTCACCAGCGCCGTCTGCGGCACGGAGATCTCGCGCATCCTCCTCGGCAACACGCAGTCCTTCCTGCACGCGCCGTTCGCGATGGGCCCGCACGACCTGCTCGCCTGCGTCGTCCTCGGCATCGCCGCCGGCTTCCTCTCGACGCTGTTCGTGCGGCTGCTGCGCCTCTTCGAGCGGCTGGCGGCGCGCCTGCCGCGACCGCCGCTGCTGGCCCCCGCGCTCTTCGGCCTCGCCGTGGGCGCGATCGGCCTCCTCGAGCCCGGCGCCATCGGCGACGGGTACGCCGTCGCGCAGGAGGCGATCCACGGCGCGCTGCCGTCCGGGGCCGCGTTCGCGCTGCTGCTCGTCGGGGCGAAACTCCTCGCCACGCTCTGCACCCTCGGCTCCGGCGCCCCCGGGGGCGTCTTCGCGCCGAGCCTCGTGCTCGGGTCGCTCCTCGGGGCGACCTTCTCGCGCTTCGCCGGCGCGGTGCTGCCCGGCGTGCCCCTCGCGGGCGAGGGCAGCTACGCGCTCGTCGGCATGAGCGGGCTGGTGGCGGGTGTGATGCAGTCCCCGCTCACGGGCATCTTCCTCGTGCTCGAGGTGACGCACGGCTACGAGGTGATCCTGCCGCTGATGGTCGTCTCGGTGCTCTCGCTGCTGGTCGCCCGGCGCTTCGACCGCTACTCGCTCTACACGCTCGAGCTGGCCGAACGCGGCGAGCTGACGCGGCCGGGAAGCGATCCCCGCATCCTCGCCGATGTCGGCATCCGCGAGGCGCTCGACGAGGAGGTGCATCCCGTCCCCGAGGATCTCACGCTGGCGCAGTTCGTCGAGGTGGCGCGGTCCTCGCGCCGCAACCACTTCCCGGTCCTCCGCCGCGGGACGCAGGAGTTCGCCGGCATGCTCGACCTGACGTCGATCCGCGACCTGCTGCTCGACCCCGCCCTCGCGCGCATCACGCTCGTCTGCACGATGATGGACCCCTCCGTGCCCACGGTCCCCGTCGGCTCGTCCCTGGCGGACGCGCTGGCGCTCTTCGAAAGTCACGGGGCGTGGGTGCTGCCGGTCGTCGACGGCGCCACCTTCGTCGGGCTGCTCTCGAAGTCCACGCTCTTCGACCGCTACCGCACCGAACTGCTCGTGCAGTCGGGCGAGTAGCGCCGCTACGCGTGATCCCGGCGCGGAGCCGTCCCGCGCGGCCAGTGCCAGCTCTCCTCGACGGAGTAGCTCGGCCAGCCCTCGCACGCGCCGTCGGGACGCACCTTCCAGCGCTTGAGCCACCAGGCCCACGCTTCGGGGTGGGCGCGGATGCAGGCTTCGAGCGCCGCGCTGACGCTGCGCGTCGTCGCGGCCGCGGTCTCCCGCAGCGTCGCGGCCGGCGGCGCGTCCAGCGGCCCCTTCAGCACGAAACGGTAGCGCCTGCCGCCGATCGGTTCGAAGTGGGCGAGATAGACCGGGGCGCCGGCCATCGCGGCGACGTAGCCCACCCCGAGCGTCGTCAGCGTCGGCCGGCCGAAGAAGTCCACCGCGATCGCCCCGGAGTCCGGCGGCACCGGCAGGTCGAAGGTGATGACGCAGATCCCCCCGGCACGCACGAGGTGGAAGGCCTCGGTCGTCGCCATGTTGCGCAGCATCAGCCTCTGGCCGGTGCGCTGCCGGCACCACGCGAGGTAGCGGTGCAGCGCCCGGTTCGGGATCGGCCGGATCACGACGGTCTGCTGCGGGAGCGCGCTGAAGGGCCCGCAGAGGTTGGCGAACTCCCAGTTGCCGAAGTGCGATGCGGCGAAGACCGCCCCCCGCGCCCCCCTGCGGATCCCGTCGATCGCCTGCCAGGTCTCCTCCGGGATCTCGACGTCCCGCCGCGCGAGCGCCCGTCGCATGCGGGGCGCCCGCAGCAGGTCGCTGAACGCGGCGCCCGCGAGGCGCATCGACTCCTCCGCGATGCGCGACGCCTCGCGCTCATCCACGCCGAGCATCAGCCGCAGGTTCTCCCTCGCGACGCGCCGCGAGCGCGCGGAGAGGAAGTAGGCCCAGCGGCCCATGCGCCGTCCCAGCGCGTGCGCCCAGCCGCGCGGCAGCACCGAGAAGATGCACGACAGGAGCAGCGTGCCCACGATCTCGAGCGCCGCGACCAGCGCGGCCCTGGGTGGAGAGTGGACGGAACTCATGTCACTTCGTGTCAGCGGGTTACGACGTCCGTCTGCGGCAGTCCATCCGCAGGCGCACCGCGACGGTCCGGCGCGTGCGGGGCCGTCACGCTCGCCCACCACCCCGGAACAGTCAAGGAGTCGGCCGCGAGTGTACGGTGCCGGACCGCCCGCATGCCGCCCTTCCGCTCGTCCGCCGCACTGCCCGCGGAGCCGCCCGCGTCGGGTCCCGTGAGCCCGGCTCCCTGACTCCCCCCGGGGCCCCCCCGCTATCGCGCGCTCAGGCAGGCGCGGCCGCCGTCGAGGGGGAGGATCGCCCCGGTGACCCAGCGCGCGAGATCCGAGGCGAGGTAGAGCGCCATCCACGCGGCGTCGTCGGGCTCGCCGACAAAGCCGAGGGGATGGGTCGTCTTGCCGCGTTCGAGGAAGGCGGGGTAGTCGGCGACGGCGCCGCCGACGGTGTGGAGGTTTGTCACGACGACGCCCGGCGCGAGCGCGTTCACGCGGATGCGCTCGGGCGCGAGTTCGAGCGCGAGGCACTTCGTGTACATCTCGACCGCCGCCTTGCTGACGCAGTAGGCGGTGATCGTCGGGAAGGGGCGGCTGCCGCAGAGCGAGGAGATGTTGACGATGCTCGCGCCCTCGGCCCGGGCGAGCGGCGCGAGCGCGGCGCGGCAGAAGTTGACCGTGCCGTCCACGTTGATCTCCATGATGCGCGCCCACTCCTCCGGCGGGGTGTCCCGGGTGGTGCCGTTGCCGATGACTCCGGCGCTGTTGACGAGCGTCGTGAGGCCGCCGAGGCGGTCGACGCAGGCCCTCACGGCGGATCCGGCGGCGTCCCGGTCGCGCGCGTCGCCGGGCAGCGCCAGCGCCCCGATCTCCCCCGCCGCCTCGCGCAGCGGCCCCTCCCGGCGGCCGGTGATCGCGACCTTCGCCCCCGCCTCCGCGAACCGGCGCGCGATCGCCTTCCCGATGCCCGACGAGCCCCCGGTGACGAGGGCGACCTTGCCTTCGAGTGTCATCCGCATGGCCCGGATCCTAGCTGGACGCGGACGAGTACGCACGCAGCCCGCGCCGCCAGAGCCAGACCATGAAGCCGGTCGCGCCGAGGAGGACCGCGGCGGTGTGCAGCAGCAGCGCGGGCGACGCCCCGTCGAAGAGCACCGTCACCGGCACCGAGACGATGAACGCGAGCGGCAGGATGCTCATCAGCGCGCGCCGCATCCAGCCGGTGTAGATCCGGTGCGGCCGCATGCCGAGCGCGGAAAGGCTCCAGTAGATCTCGCGCACGCCGCCGCCGGAGTGCATCCAGAAGACGGGGATGATGAACAGGATCGCCAGCACGTAGTGCAGGAAGGCCCCCGCGCCGAGCAGCACGAGATAGAGCGCGACGCTGCCCGCGCCGAGCGGTCCGGGATAGCGCGCGAGCGCCCACACGAGCAGCGCCGCCGCCATCAGCAGGTTCACGAAGGAGTTCGCGGCGAAGTCGCGCACGCTGAGGAAGAAGAGGGTCGACACCGGCCGCACGAGGTAGTAGTCGAGGTCGCCCCGGTTCACGAAGATCGGCAGCCACCAGAGGTTGTTGCTGAAGACCGTCATGTAGATCGCGTCCATCAGGAAGACGCTCGCCGCGAAGACGAGCACCTGGTCGAAATCCCAGCCGCCGAGCATCCCGGTGTGCCGGTAGAGGATGCCGAAGAAGGCGAGATTGACCGCGTACCAGATCGTGTCCATCAGGATCCGGAAGGTGAAGTCGAAGCGGAACTCCATCGCGCGGCTGAACGAGAAGCGCAGGAAGTGCAGGTAGAGGCGCAGGTAGCGGGTCACCGCTCAGATCCCCACGCCGGTGTACTGGAGCTGGCCGCGCCACCAGATCCAGCGGCCGAGCAGCCAGAACGCGACACACCAGAGCGCCCCGACGGCCATGCCGAGCCCCCACTCCCACGCGCCCATGCGCCCGAGCATCGCGCGCACCGGGAAGTCGTAGAAGAAGCGGAAGGGCAGCGCCGCGAGCACCGGCTTGAACCAGCCCGGGAAGACCGCGAGCGGCACGGTGAACCCCCCGAGCAGCGTCATGATGAACCGCTTGCCCACCTCGAGGCTCCAGACGTTGTCGGCCCAGAAGGCGACGAGCTGGATGCAGTACGAGAACAGGAAGTGGAGCAGGTTGCCCACGAGCAGCGCCGTCGCCCCCCGGGCGATCTCCAGGGGTCCGGGGACGACGCCGACGGCGATCGCCGCGACCACGCCGAAGAGCAGCACCTGCACCGCCGACGGCGCCATCGAGCCGAGGTGCTGCGCGTACTTGAAGGGCAGGTAGCGGCCCGGGAAGAGCAGGTAGCGCGTCAGCGTGCCCTGGTAGATCTCGCCCGAGACGCCGGCCTCGTACTCCCGCCCGGCGACGAGCTTGCCGAGCAGCAGCACGGCGACGTAGTAGACCATCATGCCCGGGAAGTCGAACCCCCCGATGACCTCCCGCCCGCTCTCGCGGAACATCGCCTTCCAGAGGAACCACGCGAGCGCGAAGTGGCCGAGGAAGCCGACGACCGCCTGCACCCAGAAGTCGGCGCGGTAGCTCATGTGGGTGCGCGCCTCGAGGCTCAGCACGCGCACGAAGAGGCGCGGCGTCACTGGCGCACCTCCCCCTTCTCGCGCAGGATCCGCTCGATGATCGTGCCGATGTCGGGCTCCTCGATCGCGAGGTCGGCCACCGGGTAGAGCTGGAGGATCCGCGCCGCGGCCGCGGCCGTCTCCCCCCGCGGGACCCTCACCTTCAGGACGGTCTCGCTCTGCTCGACGACCTCCCCGACCCCCGGGGCCCCCCCGCGCCCCCCCCCATCGCGCCTCAGGTGGGCGGTGATGACCTTGTGGTCGGCGTAGCGTTCCGCCACCTGCGCGAGCGGCCCGTCGTAGACGAGCGCCCCGTCGCGCAGGATCAGGATGCGCTTGCAGAGCCGCTGGATGTCCTCCATGTAGTGGCTCGTGAGGATCATCGCGGGCGCGTGCTCCTCGCGGTAGGCGAGGATGAAGTCGCGGATGGCCCGCTGGGCCGACAGGTCGAGGCCGATGGTCGGCTCGTCGAGGAAGACGACGCGCGGGCTGTGCAGCAGCGCCGCGATCAGCTCCATCTTCATGCGCTCCCCGAGGGAGAGGCGACGCACCTGCACCTTCAGCTCCTTCTCGATGTCGAGCACCGAGACGAGATAGGCGAGCGTCCTCCTGAACTCCGGCTCGGGGATCCGGTAGATCTCCCGCAGCAGCAGGAAGCCGTCGGCCGCGGGCAGGTCCCACCAGAGCTGGGCCTTCTGCCCCATGATCAGCGAGAGGCGACTCCGGAGCCGGTCATCGCGCTCCCACGGCACGAAGCCGAGCACCCGCGCCTCGCCCGCGGTCGGGTGGATGACGCCCGCGAGCATCTTCACGAGCGTCGTCTTGCCGGCGCCGTTCGCGCCGACGAGCCCGACGATCTCCCCCTCCTCGACCCGGAAACCGACCTCCCTGACCGCGTGCTTGGCGATCCGCTCGCGCCGGAAGAGGCCGCGCACCGAGCCCATGAGCCCGGGCTCCTTCTTGTGCACGTGGAAGGTCTTCGAGAGACGGATCGTTTCGATCATGGATTCCGGCCCGAAACAGGGTACAGGCGGCCATTCGAATTCTGCAGCGCCCCGGCCTGCAGTAGAATGGCGCCGTGAGCCAGAGCACCGACCTCGGCACGATGAGCAACCTCCCCGTCCAGGTGACGATCCCGGGGTACCGGCTCCGCCGGCAGGTCGGGGCGGACGCCGTCGGCCTCTGGTTCGACGCCGAGCAGGAGAGCCTCGGCCGCAAGGTCACGCTGAAGATCCTCCGGCCGGAGTACGAAACCAACGCCGCCGCCCGGCGCGAGTTCCTCGCCGAGATGGACCTGCTCGCCCCCCTCGAACACCCCGACATCCTGCACGTCATCGACACCGTCCGCGGGAACGTGCCGGTGCTGATGACCGACCGCATCGCCCAGGAGAGTCTCGAGTCGCTGCTGCGCCCCACCAAGCCCCTCGGGGAGCAGAGCTCGCTCGTCTACGCCCGCTCGATCGCGCGGGCGGCGGAGTACCTCACCGGCATGGACCTCGCGATCAAGAACCTGACCCCCTCGCTGCTGACCCTTCGGGACGGCGGCCTGCGCGTCATCCCCTTCCGCAACATCCTCCGCCTCGAGGAGCAGGTCGCGCTCAAGGGCAAGCTCGCGCAGGATCCCAACTACGTCGCCCCCGAGCAGCTCGTCGGCGAGGCGCCGGTCGGGGCGACGACGCCCTGCTACCAGATCGCGGCGCTGCTCTTCCACATGCTGGCCGGCCGGCCCCCCCACGGCCCCGCGCTGCCCAAGGAGGTCGCGAAGGCGCACGTCACCGAGGAGTTCCCGTCGCTGAAGCGCTACCAGCCCTTCCTGGCCAAGGGCATCTACGACCTGCTCGCGCAATGCACGCGCCGCGAGCCCGACCGGCGGCCCGCGCTGGCCGCGATGATCGCCTCCATCGACGCGATGCTCGACGGCAAGGATGCCGGACCTCGCAAGGTCGACGGCGAAGGCACCTCCGGCGACAAGACCGGCCCGATCGTCGCGCCGGTGAGCAAGCGGCGCCGGCGCCGGCGCTAGGAGCCTGTCCGGCGGATCGCCGGTCGGACTGCCCGGCGACGCCCCGCGGCGCCTCCTACCCGAGCATCTCGCCGAGCGCCGCGACGAGCGCGCCGTTGTCCCAGGGCTTCTTGAAGGCGCGGTGGCAGGTCCCCTCGGCCAGCGCCCTCTCGAGCGTCTCCCTGTCGGCCTGCGCCGTCAGCATGCAGCGCACGGCGGCGGGGCAGAGGGCGACCGCGCGGCGCAGGAACTCGACCCCGTTCATGCCGGGCATCATGAAGTCGGAGAGGATCAGGTCGAAGGGCTCCCGGCCGAGCAGCGCGAGCGCGTCGGCGCCGGAGTTCGCCGTGCCGACGTCGTATCCCGCGCGCACGAGCAGCCGCCGCAGGCTGCTGAGCACCAGCGCCTCGTCGTCGACGAGGAGGACTCTCCGCGGGCGATTCAAGGGGGGCCGGGGGGAAGGGCCGCGACCGCGGCCGTGTCGCCGGGGGCCGCGGCGGCCTCGGGCTTGCGCGCGCTCTCGGGGATCTCGACGGTGACGGTGGTGCCCTCCCCGGGGCGGCTCTTGATGCGGATCGTGCCGCCGTGCTCCTCGACGGTGCGCAGCGCGCTGTGCAGGCCGAGGCCGGCGCCGGGCTCGCCCTGCTTGGTCGTGAAGAACGGCTCGAAGACGCGGTTGAGCAGCGACGGATCGATGCCGCATCCCGTGTCCCGCACGATCAGCGTCGCCTTGCCTTGCGCGCCGTAGGTCTGCACGACGATCTGCCCCCGGCCGGGGGCGCGCTCGACCGCCTCGATCGCGTTCGTGACCACCGCCAGCACGACGTGGCGGAGCGCCACCGCGTCCCCTCGCACGTCGGGGGGGGAGCCCATCCTCAGGTCGAGTTCGGCGCGGCTGCGGATGCGGTCCTCGAGCAGGGCCACGGTGTCGGCGACGGCCGCGTTGGCGGAGAAGGTCTCGGGGGCCTCCTCCTCGCCACCGAAGCGCTTCAGCGTGCCGACGATCCCCGCGATGCGCGCGGCGCCGTCGCGACTCTCGCGGATGACCTGCTCGAAGTCGTCGATCGCCCCGAGGCTCTCGGCGGCGTGCGGCGAGGCGGCGGCCACCTTCGCGCGCAGGTCGTCGAGCGCCTCCCGCATGTAGTCGAGGTTGGCGGCAAGCCCCGCGACGGGATTGTTGACCTCGTGCGCGAACGAGGCGGCGAGATGGCCCATGCCGCGGAGCCGGGCGTCGTAGGCGGCCCGCGCGCTCGCGACGCGCAGCGTGCGATTGGCCTCCTCAAGCGCGCGGGTGCGCTCGGTGACGCGGCTTTCGAGCCCGCGGTTCAGGGCGCGGTGGCGCGCCTGCGCCATCTCGAGCCTGCCGGTCCGCTCCTCGAGATCGCCCTCGAGCCGGTCGCACGCCCGCCGCAACTCGGCGAGGTGGACGATCTTGTCGAGGCCCAGCGCCGCGAGGCGGCTGATCGAGCTGAGGAAGAGGAGGTGCTGCGTCGTCAGCAGGGCGTCCTCCTTCGCGCCGTAGATCGCGAGCCACCCGTCGGGCTTGCCGTCGCCGCTCTTGATCGGCTGGAAGATCGCCCGCACGACGCGGCGGTCCACGCGGCGCAGCGCCTCGAACAGCTCGGGGTTGCGCGTCTCGTCGAGCGGGATGGGCCCGTCGCTCTGCTCCATCAGCTCGAAGAACCCGCGCGCCGCCTCCGGGGGCAGGCGCAGCATCGGATCGCGTCCGAAGCCGGTGACGTGGGTCTTGAGCGAGCCCTCGTCGGCCCGGTCGAAGACGACCACGCTCGCGTGCGTGGCGCCGAGGAAGTCCGTCGTCGCGTCGAGGAGCACGACAAGCAGGTTGTTCACCTCCATCGCGGAGAGGATCGAGCGCGCGACGCGGTTGATCGCCATCAGCTCGCGGTTGCGGCCGTCGAGGATCCGGTTCTGGGCATCCGCGTCGGCGTGCGAATCGGCAAGGCGGATCTGCGCCTCGATCGCCTCGGCGGCGCCGGGGCGCGGGCCCGTGGGGAGGCGCACGATCGCCTGCCGCTCTTCCCCCTCGCGGCCGGGCTTGCGGCTGCCGCCGCGCACGAGCTGCGGCAGCAGCCGGGCGGGGAGCGCGTGTCCCGACTCGGCGTCGGCGATGTCGTGGCGCTCCGCGAGCTGCTGCATGAGCTGGCGGAAGATCTCGGAAAACGCCTCGAGCACCCCGCTCCCCTCGGTCGCCACGGTCTCGAAGCAGGCCGCGTCGCCTGTGGCGAGCAGCTCCCTCATCTCCGCCGTGGGAAGAGTGTCGGTGCGATCCTGCCGGTTGAAGATCCAGACGACCGGGAGCGTGCCGGGTTCGACGCCCTCCGCCCGGAGCGCCGCGACCAGTTCGCGCAGGCTCTCGCGGTTGGCGCTCGCGCTCGCGCGGGCCGCGTCGGCCACGAAGGCGATCGCGTCCGCGTTCCGCAGCAGCGCGGCGCGGGCGGAGGCGCGGTCGCTGCCGCCCGGCACGGCGATCGCGCGCAGGCGCACGCGCGTCGAGCCGAAGGTGAACTCCTCCACCGGCAGCAGGTCGAAGAAGAGCGTGCTCCCGTCCTCGGAGGCCACGCCGTAGACGCGGGTCCGGTCCTCGGGGTCAAGGGCGCGGCGCAATGCCAGCAGGACCGCCGTCTTGCCGGAGGCCGCGGGCCCCCAGAAGACGATGCGGGTATGGATGGTGTTGCGATCCGTTTCCAGCCTGCTCATCGCGCCGACGCTCCGCCTTGCCGCCCTCCTACTTTCGGCAGTCGCGCCCCGTGGCTAGAGGCGGGGAAGGGGAGGACGGGGGGGTAGGGGGGCAGCCCCGCCGGGCGGCGCGCAGGCTTTGGGCGCTGGAGCGCGGGCGGTCAAGCCTTCCGGAGGGCGTCGGGCACTAGAGCGGCGGGAAAAAGCCGAGCCAGGGGGAACAGTCTGAGAATAGGGTAATGGTATGGAGTGAAGGTGTCGTTTTACGACCCTCCGCAGAGGGACAACCCTGGCTCGACGTGTGTATGGATGAAACCGCCGTGAAAAGGCCCCTTTGAGCGGCGGTTGGCAAACCGACCCATGCTAGCAGCGTTCATGAATTTGGACATTATTCGCATCGGCAATCTAACCCGTTATCTGCAGCGAACTTCTGGACTCGGCGGCGCGCTGCTTCGCGGGCTTGGCCGCCCTGCCGAGCAGCAGGAGCGTCGTGTCGTCCCGCCGTCCGCCCCCCTGCCAGAGATCGGCGCGAAGGCGGTCTAGGGCTCCGACCGAGCCTCCGAGCACCGCAGCGGCCGCCGCCGCCAGCAACCGGCTCTCCCCCACCCCCTTCGTGAGTTCCTCGACGCATTCGGTCGCCCCGTCGGTGTAGAGCAGCACGAAGTCGCCCTCGGCGAGGTCGATCGTCGTCTCGACGAGGGACTCCCGGAAGGAATCCCCGTCCACGAGCCCGAGCGCGAGCCCCGGCGCCCTGACCTGGGTCACCCGGCGCTCCGCCGGGTTGAGAAGGAGCACGGGGTGGTGCCCGGCCCCGGCCACCGTCAGCCTGTGGCGCACGGGGTCGAGCCGGCAGGCGAGCGCGGTCACGAACACCCCCTTGCCGAGGGCCCCGGCGAAGCCGCGGTTGACGCGCCGCAGCAGATCGGCGGGCCCGTCGGCGCGGTCCGCGTTCTCGCGGAAGAGCGTCTGGACCATCGCCATGACGATGGCGCCGGCGGGACCCTTGCCGGAGACGTCGCCGAGCGTGAGCAGCAGCGTCCCGTCCCCGCCTGGAATCAGGTCGTAGAAGTCCCCGCCGAGATTCCCGCACGGCTCGTAGGCCGCCTCGAGGTGGTAGCCCGCGATCGCGGGCAGCGTGCGCGGCAGGAGCGCCGCCTGGATCTCCCGGCTCTCCCGCCGCTCGCGCGACTCGACGACGGCGAACCCCGCGGCGACCGGCGGCGGGACCGCGGGCTGCGTCTTCTCCGGCGCGGGGATCCGCGCGGGGGGTGCGGGAGCCTTCGCGGGCTCCCGCGCCCGTTCGGACTGCAGTCGGGTGAAGCGCCGCTGCTTCTCGCGCTCGTCGGCACGGTAGAGCAGCCAGGTGGCGAGGCCCGACGTCCCGACCCCGATGCCGGCGGCCATCGCGCACGCGAGCGCCGCGTGCAGCCCCAGGTGGAGGAGCACCCCGAACGCGGCCGCGGTGTAGAGGGACGTGACGGCGGCGACGGTGAAGAGGCGGCGCGCCATCACGCGCGCGCGGCTCGGCCTCACGAGCACCGGATTCACGCGCGATCCTCCCCCGGCGCGTGCGCGCGGAAGGACGCGGCGTCGCGCGCGGGAAGCGCGACCGCATCGAGCACGGTGCGCTCGAGCACGAGGTCGCGGAAACGCGCGTGGATGAAGCTGTCGTGGCGTCGCGCGGGACCCAGGCGAAGCGCCGTTCGCGGGCCGCCGAGCCGCTCCAGCGCGCGGGCGAGCGCGTCCGAGGGGGCGAAGACCGGCACCACGTCGCGGCGCAGCGCCGCGCGCACCTCCTGCACCGCGCGCTCGGCCCCCCCCTCCTCGACCGCGAGCACGCAGAGGTCGTCGAGGATCTCGACCGGCACGCAGCGCTCGCGCCGCAGCATCCGCGGATCGAGCAGGCGCAGCGCCAGCGGCGCGATCTCGACGAGCGTCGCATCGAGGCGCAGCGGCCCCCCCGCCCCGAAGGCGCGGGCCAGGTCCGCGTCGGAGGGGAGCGACTGCGCCAGCAGCGAGCGGATCAGCGGCGAGCCGCCCCTGCCGTCGCGGGCCGCCGCCGCCTGCACGCGCTCCCGGGTCACCGCGCCGCCGAGCACGGCGGCCGTCGCCCCCTCCGGCCCCGCGGGTCGGCCGATCGGCGTCATGCGACGAAGACCCCCGACCCGGCATAGGCGAACGCGAACTCGGTGAGGTTCAGCCCGGGCGTCTGCGAGTGGTAGCCGAAGTCGAGGAAGAGCCTCGCCTGCGTCGCGAAGATGCGCTCCGCGTCCGGGCCGAGGTCGGTGCCGTGGTCGACGATGCGCAGGTGGAGGCGCTGCGGGCCCGCGAGCGCGAGCACGTGCAGCGGCCCCTTGCGGTCCCCCGGGAACGCGTGCTCGGCGAGCAGGTGGCAGACGTGCGCCGCCTCCCGCGCGAACCGCCGCATGCGGGCGTGGGAGACGCGCCGCTCGATCAGGATGCCTTCGAGCATGCCGGCGAAGCCCGCGAGCGTGCGCGGCGAGACGTCGAAGGTCATGTGCGTCGCGTCCGCGTCGGCCCGCGACCAGTCGAAGGCGACGCCGCCGTCGGCGGTCGCCGTGAAGGGCGCGCCGCAGGCGGGACAGGCCCACCGGCCGTCGCCGCCCACGCGCACCCGGGTCTCGCACGCGGCGCAGACGACGATCCGGTCGTCGCTGGCGAGGATCGGCTGCGCCTGGCTGACGCGCGCGCGGTCCGCCGCCGGCAGCGGCAGGGGACGCACGGCCCCCGCACCCCCTCCCGATCCGGCCTCCGGGACCTCGTCGCTCTCCAGCTCGACCGCCTCGACCCCCTTCGCCGCCACGCGGAGCCCCTCCTCGAGCGAGGCGACGACGGGCATCAGGCTCTTGAGGCCGAGCATCTCGAGGATGATGCCCACCCTCGGCGGCACCCTCGCGAGCACGAGCAGCCCCCCGCGCTCGCGGAGGCGGTCGTGGTACCGGATCAGTTCGCCGAAGCCGCTGCTGTTGACGTAGCGGACCTCGTCGCAGTCGAGCACGAGGGAGCGCGCGCCGATCTCGATCGCCTTCGCGAGGCCCGCCTCGAACTTGTCGAGGGTGTGCGCGTCGATGACGCCCGCCGCGTGGATCGTGACCACGCCGTCCTTGCGCGAGGCCGCGCGGAGCACGAGATCCTGCTGCATCTAGACCTCCCCCGCCGCGCGGAACTTCGAGATCGTGACGCGATTCCCGCGGTCGTTGTACTCGAGCCGGTCGGCGCACCGGTCCATCAGGTAGATGCCCAGGCCGCCGACACCGCCGGCGCTGTGGCGCTGGCGCGCGGTGGCGAGCGGCGTGCCCGCCCCGAGCCGCTCGCGGTAGCTCTTGTGCTCGAAACCGTCGCCCTCGTCCTCGACGGTGACGGTCACCTTCTCGCGGTCGAGCAGGAACTCGACGTCGATGCCGAGATCGCCGTTCTCCTTGCAGCCGTGGATCTCGGCGTTGCGGACCGCCTCGCGGAAGGCGGTCGTCAGGCCGACGAGCGCGTCGCCGCGGAAGCCCGCGTCCTTGAAGAACGCGTCGGAGAGGTCGAACGCGCGCAGGATCTCCTCCTCGCGCGCCGGCATGCGGTAGTGGAGCTGCCGTTCGAACACGGCGGCCTCCTCCATCGCCTGCGCGAGGACCTGGTCCATCGTGCGCAGGAAGGGGTGGATCGCGATCGGCTCGAAGACGGCGAGGTCGCCGAGCACGAGGAGCTGGCGCGGGCGGCGCAGGTCCTCGTGGCGGGTATGCAGCGTGACGACGGGGATCGGGTTGGTCGCCCAGCGCGTCTTCACGGCGGCCACGAGCGCGTCGCGCCCGGGGAGCATGTGGTCGCAGACGAGCAGGTAGGGACGGGATCCGTCGAGGAGCGCGCGCACCGACGCGGGATCCCGCGCCTCCTGCACCTGCCAGCCGAGCTTCGCGAAGTGGCTCGAGAGGATGTCGCCGAAGGTGCTCGTGCCGGGCATCGCGAGCAGGATGGCGGCCGTGCGCTGCGTGGTCAGGCGGTCGCGCAGGTCGTCGCAGACCTGGACGTCGAGCCTGCTCTTCGCGGGCGCGATCTCCGCGAAGCGCCCGGTCGGGTCGCGCCGGATGCGCGCGGGCTCGACGACGACGCCGAGGTCGATCACGCCCCCGAGTTCGACGCGCTCCCCCGAGAGCAGCGAGGATTTCAGCGCGTCGAGGAACGCGGCGACGACGCGCTCCGCGGTGGCGTCGTCGACGCCGGCATGCGTGGCCGCGCGGTGGGCCAGCGTTTCGCGGGTCACCGCAGCGGGAGTCTGTTGTCTGTGTGTGATCACGGCCGTTTCGCCGCCCCGGCGCGAACACCTCGCGCAGCACGGTCCCGCGCGCTGCGTTTCCGCCCATTCGGGAGACGGCGCCCCTCAAGACCATTCGTGGAACGAATCGTGGGAAGCGTCCTTCCGGACGAGAGCAAACGGGTCCGCCCGGGCGCCGGGAAGACAGGCGTGACGGCGAAGAGAAGAACCAGGCCGGCAAGGAGGGACGAACAGCGACGATGGTAAAGAGGGCGTAGGGAGGATCGCCGCCTTCGAATACTCCGAATGAAACGTCCCGCGTTGTCGAGCCCGAGCGCACCGGGCCGGAACCTTGATTGTGTAAGAGCGTACGGGGCCGCGCTGCCGCACTCCGAGATGACCCGCCTAACCCGAAAGCGTAGCGACGCCGCCGCCGCCGTCAAGAGCCAATCCACAAAATATTGTGGCCAATCACATTTTCCCATACCACCCTTGGTCGAGACGGATCACGGGGGGGGCCGGGGGGGAGGCGGCGGCGCCCCCCCCGCAGGCGACGGGGACCGTCCAAGGCACCTAGTACCGCGCGAGGATGATGCGGTCGTCGAGGTCGGCGAAGGTGCCGTTGGGGCCGGGGCTCTGGACGAGACCCCATCCGGGGCCCACCGGGACGAACGGGAAGCCCGCCAGCACGGGGGCGACGCCGGCGCCGCCGCCGAGGGGCAGGGTCGCCGCGTCGGTCGCGGCACCGAGCACGCGCGACTGCTGGACGATCAGGATCTCGGTCCCGCTGCCGTAGCCGAGGCCGCCGCCCGCCGTCGCGAACGCGCGCTCGGCGTCGGCGAAGGGGCGGAAGTTGAGGGGCCAGAGCGGGGTGAGCGCGAAGGCCTGCTGCGCCCCGCCGGTGGAGATGATCCTGCGGCACTCGTTGGGGGCCGTGGCCGGGCTGAGGTCGACGCCGGGCCCCCAGACGACGAGGTCGCCGCTGATCAGCGGCGCGAACAGCGGCGTGCCCGGCATCGGCGTCGCGAGCGGGGCGCCGGCGACGAGGTTGCTGAAGACGCGGATCTCGTTCCCGCCGCCCGCCGCGACCGGGATCGCGACGGTGCCGCCTCCCAGCCGCGCGAGCGGCACGAGCGCAGTCGTGATCAGGCTCGCGCCCTGCCGGCGATCGGTGCGCGTGACGACGCCGCCGGCCGCGGTGAAGACCATCAGCGTGTCGTTGCCGCTCGGGGCGGCGATCCCGGCCGGGTCGCCCGCGGCCGCCGCCGCGACGGTCGCCGACACCGCGACGGGCCGGCGCAGCAGCATCGGGGAGGGGACCGGCGGGAGCGCCGCGGCCCCGGAAAACGAGTAGGCGGTGAGGGCGCTGTCGGCCCCCCCGGCCCCCAGCGTTCCCACGGAAACGACGAAGACGAGATCGCCGCCGAAGGAGACCGGGATCGAGAAGTTATCCGACGGGATCGCGTGGACGAAGACGTCGGCGTTGCCGAACGCGTGCGTGCGGGTCGTCGTGACCGCCGTGCCGGTGATCTCGAGGATCCTGAGTTCGTCGTCGAAGCCGCCCGGCAGGCCGTCGGCGCCGAAGGTCGTGCAGGCGACCCGGTTGTTCGCGATGGCCGCGACCGGGCAGGGGTTCATCAGCGGCACGACGAGCTTCGTAGATGCCGCCGCGCCCTGCAGCGACGTGACGAGATGGATGCCCCGCTGCAGCTGGCTCGTCCCGAGCGTGAAGACGGCGACGGTGTTGGCGTCGAGCACCGCGGGGATCGAGTTGCGCATGTCGAGGTGGCCGATCACTATGCTCGTGACCCCGGGCGCGTTCGGCGGCCCCTTGACGATGACGAGTTCGTCGTCGGGCGTGCCCCACCCGGTGTCGAGCCCGGCGGTGCAGAGGACCGCGATGCCGTCGGCGACCCGCACCGGCTGCGAGGCGTGGCCCGGGAAGACGCTCTGGTGGCGCACGTTGAACGACGCCGGCGCGACCCACGGGAAGGTGACCGCCGTCGGCACGTTGCCGACCTGCGCGCCGTTCGCGACGGAGACGTTGATCGGGAGCTGCGGCGGAACGCCGCCGTGCAGCGGCGCGTTACCCGTGACGAACTGCCCCGTCGCATTGACGTTGCCCGTGACGGTCCCCACGCCCTGGAAGGTCACCTGCACGGTGCCGTTCGGCGGGCCGAGGCTCGTGCCCTGGATCGTGAACTGCTCCGCGCCGGTCGGGGTGAAGATCGTGGGGATGATCGTCGCGGGGGCCGGGGGACCGGAGACGCCGGTGTAGGTGAAGCCCGCCACGATGAACTTCGAGCCCGCCTCGATCGACCGCACCTCGATGTCCACGGCCCCGGGGACGCCGCCGGGCGCGGGCGGGGCGGTCACCCGCAACGTCGTGTCGTCGACGAGCTGGAAGCTCAGGCCGGGCGAGCCCCCGAAGAGGACGCCGGCGACGTTCGCGGCGGTGAAGTTGGAGCCGGTGATCGTGACGATGTCGCCGCCGTTGAGATCGACCGACTGGCTCGGCGTGACGAGGCCGAGGAGGAAGGTGAGGACGCTGTTGCCGCCCCCGCCGCCGCATCCGGACAGAACAAACACCAACAGGACCGGCGCGAACGCCGCCCGGCCGAGACCTCTGCATTTCATTTTCGACCCTCTGGATTTCTGCGCGCTCTGTCCCGGTCCCGAGGCCAGCCCCTGCCCTAAGAGTACGGCCAGATCCGCGCGGGGCGACAACGCGTCCCTAAATCGCAAGCGCCGTTGGACTTAGGACGGCGCGTGCGCCCGGCCGATATAGGGGGAACGTGAGGATTGCCGTCGCCCACCTCGATGGGGCCCGCCGCGGCGTCGCGGAGATGCCCGCGGGGGAGGTGTTGCGGATCGGGTCGATGCCCGAGGCGGAGATCCGCATCGACGGGGCGCTCCCCGACCACGCGACCCTCGATCTGCGCGAGGGCGCGGCGCTGCTCGAGGCGCGGGGTCCGGTGCGCGTCAATCGCGCGCGCGTGCGACGCGCGAGGCTCGAGGACGGCGACCTCGTCGAGTTCGGCGGGGCGGCGACGCTGCGGTTCCGGCTGCTCGATGCCGACGGCGCGGCGCTGCCGCGGCAGACGCGAGCCGCGGCGCGGTTCACGCCGGGCGGCCTCTTCCTCGCGCTGGTGATCGGGGTCCTGGCCACGAGCGTCGTCGCCGTGGCGCTCGGCGTGACGCAGCTCGCCGGCTCCACGGAGCGCGCGAGTGCCGCCTCCGCCGAAGAGGCGCGCCGGCAGCGCGCCCTCTGGGAGAGGGAGCGGGAGCGCTACGAGGCGCGCATCGGCGATCTCGAGCGCGACCTGCGCGGCCTCGGCACGCGCGCCGAGATGGAGGCGCGCATGGGCGAGGTTCGCCGCGCGGTCGCCGAGGTCGAGAGCGCCGTGCTGGAGCGCGTCGACACGGAGGTCGCCCGCTCCCTCGGTGCCCATCCCGACCTGAAGGCGGCGCGGGATGCGGTGAAGCGCTTCGAAAGGGATGATTCGGGGGTCGCGGGGGTCATCGCGCGCGCCGCCCCCGCGGTCTGCCTGATCCAGGGCTCCTACGGCTTTGGTCGCGAGGTGGACGGCCAGTGGCGCTTCCTGCGCGAGGCGTCCAAGGAGATCCTCGAGGAGATCGAGCTGAGCCCCGAGAAGATCCCGCTCGTCCTCGAGGGGGAGGGAGAGGTCTTCACGGTGGACTACACCGGCACGGGCTTTCTCGTCGACTCGCGCGGCGTCGTCCTCACCAACCGCCACATCGCGGAACCCTGGTGGCGCAACGACGCCGCGGAACCGCTGCTGCGCGACGGGTTCGAGCCGCGCTTCCTCTTCCTGCGCGCCTGCTTCCCCGGCCGGGAGAGCGCGGTCTGCTTCGATCGGGCGGCCACCTCGGTGCTCGAGGAGTGCGACCTCGCCGCGCTGCGCTTCACGCCGGAGGGCCCCCTCCCCGAGCCCCTCCCCCTCGCCCCTGCAGGGGAGGCCGTCGTCGGACGCCGCGTGCTCCTGCTCGGCTATCCGTCCGGCCTCAACGCGCTGCTCGCGAGGGCCGAGGAGGAGTTCGCCGACAGCATGACGCGAGGGGAGGGCGTCGAGCCGGCGGCGATGCTGGACGCGCTGGCGAAGCGCGGGATGGTGCGCCCGCTGCCGACCCAGGGGCACATTTGCGATGTGGGGCAGGAAAAGATCGTCTTCGACGCGCCGACTGCCGGCGGCGGTAGCGGCGCGCCGCTGATCGACATGCAGGGGAGGGTGCTCGCGGTGAACTACGGCATCCTTAAAGCCTTCTCCGGAGCCAACTTCGGCGTCCCCATCCACCGCGCGGGCCCCCTCCTCCGCTAGTCTGGGTGCTTGGTGGGTGATTGGGGTCTGACCCCATTGTCCCACGATCGGTATATCCGGATTGAAGGATGATTGTGGTAGACTCTGGATATGCACTGCCTCGACGAGGCCACGAGCCTGCTGCGCGTACTCGGCGACCCGAGCCGGCTCCGGCTTCTCGCGCTGCTCGAGCAGGAGGAGCTCACCGTCGCCGAGCTGACCCGGATCACGCGGCTCGCGCAGTCGCGCATCAGCACGCATCTCGCGCGGCTCAAGGAGGCCACCCTCGTCGTGGACCGCCGGGCCGGGACGTCGACGTACTACAAGGCGGCGGCGCGCGACGCCGATCCCGGCATCGCCGAACTCTGGGACCTCGTGCGCCGCACCGCCGCGGACCCGCTGCTCGAGGAGGACCAGGGCCGGCTGCGCGCCACGCTGCGCGCGCGCAACGGCGACGGCGTGCTCGCCGACGCTCTCGCGGGACGCATCGAGCGCCACTACCTCCCCGGCCGCTCGTGGGAGGCGGCGCTGCGGGCGCTCCTCGGCCTCGCGCGGCTCGGCCGTGTGCTCGACCTCGGCTCGGGGGACTGCGCGATCGCCGAACTCATCGCGCCGCGCGCGCGCTCGGTCACCTGCCTCGACGTCGACGCCGGAGTGCTCGCGACCGGCCGGGCGCGCCTGCGGGAGACGCGGTCGATCGCCTTCGGCCGGGGCGACATGCACGCGCTGCCCTTCGCCGCGGCCTCGTTCGACCACGTGCTGATGCTCGGCTGCCTCGACCACGCGCGCGACCCCGCGCGCGCGGCGAGCGAGGCGTGCCGCGTGCTCCGCCCCGGCGGCACGCTCGTGCTGAACACGCTCGCGCCCCACCGCCAGGACGACATCGCCCGCCGCTACGGCCACCTGCACCTCGGCTTCCCGCCGCGGCGCGTCGAGCAGTGGTTCCGGGACGCGGGGGCCACGGTCGACGCCTGCGGCGTCACGTCGCGCGAGCGGCGCGCCCCCCACTTCGAAGTCGTCACGCTCCACGCGCACCGATGAACGCACTCGAAACGGCGCTGCGGGAACGCATTCTCTGCCTCGACGGCGCCATGGGCACGGCGATCCAGCAGAGGGGGCTTTCGGGAGGCGACTTCGGCGGCGAGGCCTTCGACGGCTGCAACGAGCACCTCAACCTGACCCGGCCCGACGTGATCGACTCGATCCACCGCGCCTACCTCGACGCGGGCGCGGACATCATCGAGACCAACACCTTCGGCTCGACCTCGCTCGTGCTCGCGGAGTACCCGCCGCTGCACGAGCGCGCCTACGAGATCACGCTCGCCGCGGCGCGACTCGCGCGGCGCGCGGCCGACGACTACGCGACGCCAGGCCGCCCGCGCTTCGTCGCGGGCTCGATGGGCCCCACGACGAAGGCGATCTCCGTCACCGGCGGCGTCACCTTCGAGGGGCTCGTCGCGACCTTCCGGGAGCAGGCCGCCGCGCTGGCCGAGGGCGGCGCCGACTACCTGCTGATCGAGACGGCGCAGGACACGCGCAACATCAAGGCGGCGCTGCTCGGCTGCGACGAGGCGTTCGCGCGCCTCGGGCGGAGGCTGCCCGTCGCGGTGAGCGGCACCATCGAGGCGATGGGGACGATGCTCGCGGGGCAGACCGCGGACGCGCTCGCCGTGAGCCTCGCCCACGCGGACCTCCTCTACCTCGGCCTCAACTGCGCGACGGGCCCGGACTTCATGACCGACCACATCCGCGCGATCAGCGAGATCGCGAAGACGCGCGTCGCCTGCGTGCCCAACGCGGGCCTGCCCGACGAGGAGGGGCGCTACCTCGAGACGCCGGCGATGATCGCCTCCGTCCTCTCGCGCTTCGTGGACGAGGGCTGGATCAACCTCGTCGGCGGCTGCTGCGGCACGACGGCGGCGCACATCCGCGCCCTCTCCGCGATGGTGGCGGGGCGCAGGCCCCGGCCCCTCCCCGCCTACGAGCGCACGCTGCTCTCCGGCCTCGAGACGGTGGAGTTCGAGGAGAGCAACCGCCCGCTGCTCGTCGGCGAGCGCACGAACTCCCTCGGCAGCCGGAAGTTCAAGCAGCTCATCGCCGAAGGGAAGTTCGAGGAGGCGAGCGAGCTCGCCCGCGCGCAGGTGCAGGGCGGCGCGCAGGTCCTCGACGTCTGCCTGCAGAACCCCGACCGCGACGAGACGGCCGACATGCGCCGCTTCCTCGAGCAGGTCATCCGCAAGATCAAGGCGCCGCTGATGATCGACTCGACGGATGCCGACGTGATCGCGCTCGCGCTGACCTACGCGCAGGGCAAGTCGGTCGTGAACTCGATCAACCTCGAGGACGGACTCGAGCGCTTCGAGCGCGTCGTGCCGCTGGCGCGCCGGTTCGGCGCCGCGCTCGTCGTCGGCTGCATCGACGAGGACAAGGAGCAGGGCATGGCCGTCACCCGCGAGCGCAAGCTCGCGATCGCGCGCCGCTCCCACGACATCCTCGTCCGCGACTACGGGGTCGACCCGTGCGACATCCTCTTCGACCCGCTCGTCTTCCCGTGCGCGACCGGCGACCGCAACTACCTCGGCTCCGCCCGCGAGACCGTCGAGGGCATCCGCCTCATCAAGCAGGCGCTGCCGCGGTGCAAGACGATCCTCGGCATCAGCAACGTCTCCTTCGGGCTGCCCGCGGCCGGGCGCGAGGTGCTCAACTCGGTCTTCCTCTACCACGCGACGAAGGCCGGCCTCGACATGGCGATCGTCAACACCGAGAAGCTCGAGCGCTACGCGGGCATCCCCGAGGAGGAGCGCCGCCTCGCCGAGGCGGTGCTCTTCGAGACCACGGAGGCGGCGGTCGCCGCGTTCACCGCCCACTTCCGCGAGGCGAGCAGCCGCATCCGCAAGGACATCTCCACGCTCACCCTCGACGAGCGCCTCGCGGGCTACATCGTCGGCGGGACCAAGGAGGGGCTCCTCGCCGACCTCGACGCGAAGCTGAGGGAGTCGGCCCCGCTGGACATCATCAACGGCCCGCTGATGGCCGGCATGGACGAGGTCGGCCGCCTCTTCAACAACAACGAGCTGATCGTCGCCGAGGTGCTGCAATCCGCGGAGGCGATGAAGGCCGCCGTCTCGCACCTCGAGCCGCACATGCCGAAGGCGGGCAGCCGGGGCCGCGGCCGGATCCTGCTCGCCACCGTCAAGGGCGACGTCCACGACATCGGCAAGAACCTCGTCGACATCATCCTCTCCAACAACGGCTACGAGGTGATCAACCTCGGCATCAAGGTGCCCCCCCACGACCTCCTCGAGGCGATCGAGCGCCACCAGCCCGACGCCGTCGGCCTCAGCGGCCTGCTCGTGAAGTCGGCGCAGCAGATGGTCGTCACCGCCGAGGAACTCTCGCTCCACGGCAAGTGCCCGCCGCTGCTCGTCGGCGGCGCGGCGCTGACGCGCAACTTCACGCGCCGCCGCATCGCGCCGAGCTACAAGGGGCTCACGCTCTACGCGAAGGACGCGATGGGGGGCCTCGACCTCTGCAACCGCCTCCGCGACGACACGCAGCGCGCGCTGCTGCTCGGGGAGGTCGAGGAGGAGGCGCGCCGCCTGGCCGCGCCGCCGGCGGAGCCCGCGCCCGCCCCCCCCGCGCCCCCCCCCGCTCCGGTCCCGGAGGCGCCCGACCGGCCGGCGCCGCCCGACCTCGACCGACACGTGCTGCGCCAGTTGCCACTCGACGAGGTCTGGACCTATGTCAATCCCCTGATGCTCTATGGCAAGCACCTCGGGCTCAAGGGGCGCATCGAGGAGGGCGGCGAGAAGGCGGAGAAGCTCGTCGCGCTGATCGACGAGCTCAAGGCGGAGTCGCGGCCGGGCGGCGTCGCGCCGATGGCCGCGCGCGCCGTCTGGCGCTTCTTCCCCGCGCGGCGCGAAGGGGACGGCATGCGCATCGGAGAGCGGCTGTTTCCGTTCCCGAGGCAGCCGAAGGGGCAGCGGCTCTGCATCGCGGACTTCATCTCGGAGGGGCCCGGGGACCACGTCGCGCTCTTCGTCGTGACGGCCGGCGAGGGCATCCGCGCGCGCTACGAGGAGCTGAAGGCGAGGGGCGACTACCGGAAGAGCCACGGCGTGCAGGCGCTCGCGATCGAGACCGCGGAGGCGGCCGCCGAGTGGCTGCACCGGAAGCTGCGCGGCCTCTGGGGATTCCCCGACGCCCCCGCGACGACGATGGCCGACCGCTTCCGCGCGCACTACCGCGGCAAGCGCTACAGCTTCGGGTATCCCGCCTGCCCCGACCTCGCGCTGCAGGCGCCCCTGTTCGAGATGCTCGATCCGGGCGAGATCGGCGTCACGCTCACGGACGAGTTCATGATGGAGCCGGAGGCCTCCGTCAGCGCGCTGGTGCTCCACCACCCGGAGGCGCGCTACTTCGGGGTGTAGCGCGCGCCCACGCCTGCTCGAGCGCCCGCGCCTCCCCGGCCGGATCGTGGCGCTCGCGGAGCAGGCGGAGAGCGGCGCCGGCGCGCGCGCGCCGCGCCTCGCCGCTCTCCGCGAGCAGCGACCGGTGGAAGTCGACGAGGCGCCCCTCGTCGCCGGCGTCGAAGAGGCACTCCGGAGGGAGAAGCTCGCGGTTGCCCATGACGTTGCGCGCGAAGACGGCGCAGCCGGCGGCGAGCGCCTCCAGCAGCGCGTTGGCGCCCCCTTCGGCGCGGCTCGTGTTCCAGACGACGTCGCTGGCGCGGTAGACCTCGCCCATCCCCTCGTGCTCGACCTCGCCGATCGAGATGAAGTCGAGTCCCGCCGCGGCGGCGTGCACGCGCGCGGCATAGGACTCGCTCAGCACCGGGCCCGCGATGCGCAGCGCCACCGGGAGTCCTCGGCGATGCAGCGTGCGCGCCATCTCGACGGCGAGGAGGGGATCCTTCACCTCCCGGAGGCCGGCGGGCAGCAGTACCGAGAGGGATCCGTCGGGGGGCTTGGGGGACGGAAGGGCCCCCGCCTCGACGCCGCGGGGGACCGTGACGTAGGCCCTGACGACGCCGCGCAGCAGGGCGCCGAACCCGTCGAAGGCGCCCGTGACGACGTCCGCCTCGCGCAGCACGCGCCGGATCTCCTCGTGGCCCGGCGACTCCTCGACGAGCGCGAGCAGGTCGGTGCCGCCGAGGCTGATCACGAGCGGCCTCCCGTGGCGGCGGGCGAGGGCGAGCGCGGCGACGCCGCCGTGCAGGGCGTGGTAGCCGTGAAAGAGGTCCGGCACGGGGTCGAACCGGCGTCCGGGGTCGGGCGGCACCAGCAGCAGTTCCGCGCCCCGCACATGCCGTCGCCAGCGTTGCACCGTGGCGAAGTTGCCGCGGCTCGGCTGGTCCAGCGCGTGGCAGACGACCGCTACGCGCATGGGAGGTCGGCGAAGCGCATGGGCACGATCTCGTAGCGGGCGAGCGCCTCGCGCAGATCCGGCATGCAGAGCACCTCGCGCTCCCGGTCGCGGGAGGGCGAGGAGGCGAAGGGCGATCCGCGCCGCGAGCCCGGATGCACCATGAACTCCACCGTCGCGACGCCGTCGGGGATGCAGCGCAGGAAGACGTCGGCCGTGGGGAGGCGCGCGAAGGCGTAGCCGATGAAACGGTCGGCGTGGCGCGCCTCCCCGTTCACCGCCAGCGCCCATTCGCGGAACGCCGCCGGAAGATAGCCGGGGGGCGCGAGGCGTTCGAGCGGAATGCGGCAGTGCGGGCGGCCCCCGCACCCCCCGAAGAAGCGCCTCGCGGCGGGAAAGAGGTGGACGTGGTTGTGCCCGTCCACATGGGAGGGCTCGGCGCCGAGCGCGCGGAGACGCTCCCACTGCGCCCTCGCCTCGGATTCGACCTCGGCGGCCTCGAACTCGCCCGCAGCCGCCCGGCGCCAGACCTCGGACTTCGGGCCATGGAATCGCCCCTGGCGGTCGGTGAGCGTCCGGTAGGGACCGCCGAGTGCCGATCCCTCCGTGAGATTGAAGTGCAGCCCCAGATCGAGGCCGGCGGCGCGGGCGCGCGGCACGAACGCCTCGGCGGTGGGACCGTTGGCGACGACGGTCGCGCACCGGACGATGCCGGCGGCCGCACAAGCGAGGATCGCGTCGTCCGTCGAAGCCGCGAGCCCGGCGTCATCGGCATTGACGAGCAGCCCGATCACGCGCCGAGTCTACCGGGTGAATGGGGTCTGACCCCAATCACCCGCTAGATCGGGGGGGGCGATGGGGGGGATGGGGGAAACCGTTGGAGGCGATGCGAGGGGCCGCCGGCGGCCTCAGTCGGTGCGGGGGGTGAACCGGCGGGGGTTCGAGCCGAGGTCGAACTCCTCGAGATTGCTCCGGCCGTCGCGGTCGGGGTCTTCCATCGAGTCGTCTCGGGTGGGGTCGAAGCCGTGCTCGAGTTCCCAGTCGGTCCCCATCCCGTCGCGGTCGAGGTCGTTGTGCCCGCGCAGGATCTTCCGGATGCGCGCGATCAGCTTCCCGAGCCGGTCGAGCACCTCTTCGGGATCCACCCACATGTCGGTCCCGCCTCCGAACGGGACGAGCAGCGCGTTCCTCTCGCGAAGCTCCCGCAGCGCGTCGCCCAGATCCCCGAGCATCCGGCGCGCGGCCTCCGCGCGCGACCGCCCGAACTCGCGTTCGACGAGGCCGATGAGGTTCGCGACCTCCGCATCCACCGTGCGACGCCAAGCCTCCGACGTGCGCCGGTGGATCACGTCGATCAGCTCCGACAGGCGCACGAGGATGTCCCAGAGCGACTTCAGGCCCTCGCGCGCGCCCGGGCCGGCCAAGACGACGCCCGCGGCTCCGAGGATGCGGGTCAGGCGGCCGGCGATCTCCGGGTCCTGCGTGCGCCCCAGCCATTGCGCGAGTTCGAAGCGCACGCCGCCGCCGTCGAGGAGGTGGTGGGCGCGGTCGAGGAGTTCCTCCTCCGCCGCGTCGCGCACGTCGGGGTCCTCGCTCCCGAGCATGCCCACGACATCGTCGAAGTCCCGGTCCCGCAGTTCCCCGCCCATCGGCGCGCGGCAGGCCGCGACCAGGAGCAAGAGCGCCATCCTCCGCAAACCCACGCCAGAGGGTCTACACCGGATCGCGCGCCAGCACAACCCCCCCGCTACCCCCCCGTCAGCGCCGGGAACCCCGGGAAGCCGTTCTTGCCCCGCTCGGAGACGAGCACCATCGCCCACGCCGCCGTCGTCCACACCTGTCCGAAACTGACATCGCTGTTGCTGCCCATCGAGAGGCTCTCGGCCCACGGTCGCGGCTGCAGCGAGCCGTCGGGAGCCCGGGCGAGCACGAGGTCGCGCTCCATCGTCGCCCAGTAGGTCTTCCTCGCCTCGCCGCCCTGCGTCTCGGCGGCGACTCCCGCGAGCAGGATGTGTTGCATCAGGCTCGCATGGCCGTCGAGCACGCGGTCGGCGTGGCGCCGCACGTAGTTGCCCATCTTCGCGCACCACGGGTCGCGCTTCTTCCCGAGCGCCAGATACCCGAGCCACGACGCGGCAGTCCGGCCGATGTTGCCCTGCCCCTTCTGGCCGGGGCTCGTCGAGTAGCCGACGCCGCCGTCGCCTCCGCCGCTCCCCTGCAAGTAGGCCTCCGCGCGCGCGAGCGTGCCCTCCGGGATCGCATACCCGCTCTGCTGCGCGAGGCCGAGCCCCATCAGCGCGAGCCCGGTCACGATGTTCAGCTCGACATAGCCGAGAGCGTTGGGGCCGCCGGGGCCGTGCGCCCAGCCGCCGCTCGGCTCCTGGTTGCGCGCGAGCGCGGCGGCGATCCCGTGCAGCGCGGCCGCGACACCGCGCGCCGGCTCCCTCGCATGCAACTCCCCGAGGAAGATCGCCGCGTGCGCGAGCCCCCAGTTGACCTGGCTCCAGTTGGCGCCGCCGGCAGGTCCCATCGCCGCCTCCGCGTCGAGATCCTTCACCGCCGCCATGACGAATTCGGCGGCCCTGCCCACGTTCTCGCCATGGGCCCCCGACCCGAGCCACGCGAGGCCCGCGATGCTCGTCGCCACGACCGCCCCGTTCTTGCCCGAGAGCGCCTCGGGAAAGCCGCCGTCCTCCTGCTGCCTGCCCGCGAGCCAGCCGAGCGCCGCCGTCGCGATCTCGCGGTGGGTCGCGCCCGCCCCCGGGAGCTGCAGTTTCACCTTCCGCGTCGCGCCGCCCGCGGCCGGCTTCACGAGCAGCGTCACCTTCTCCCTGCCGAGCGCCTTCGCGATCGCCGCGAGCGAACCCTTCGCGAAGCTGGCCCCCTCGACCCCCACGATCTCGTCGCCGACCGCGACGCCCGCCTTCTCCAGCGGCCCCTCGGGGAAGAGCAGCTCGACGCGCAGCCGCTCGGGCCCGTCGTCGCTCGCCGGCCGCTCGACGCTGAAGCTGCGCCGCCCGCCGGTCGGCGCCTCGGGCGCGGGCGGCGGCGCGGCCGCATCCGACGCCTTGCCTCCGAGCAGGCCGAGGTTGTAGAGGTCGCGGTTGCCGCCGAAGGGCCACTCCTGCGCGCGGGCGGCGCAGCAGACGATCACCACGGCGGCGAGGGTGCGCACGCGGGGCATGATACCGTTGCGTCCGATGGATGCGTTCCTGCACGAATCCGCGCGACAGCTCCGCGACGTCTACCTGCCGCGCCTCGCCCGCGCGCTCGAGATCCTCCCCGCGGGCGACCTCTGGTGGCGCCCGCGCGAGGACATGACCAGTATCGGCAACCTCCTCCTCCATCTCGAAGGCAACGTGCGGCAGTGGATCCTGGGGGGGCTCGGGGGGGCGGAGCGCAGCGGAGTCCCCCCCGCCCAATCGAGCGGGCTCGGGGGGGCGGAGGTCGCGCGGCGCCGCGCGGCGGAGTTCGACGCGCGCGAGGGCGCGCCGTTCGACGCGCTGCGCGCGACGGCCACGGAAGCCGCGCGCGTCATCGGGAACCTGCATCCCGCCCGTCTCGGGGAACCCCTCTCGATCCAGGGCTTCCAGACCACGGGCCTCGCCGCGGTCTACCACGTCGTCGAGCACTTCTCGTGGCACACGGGCCAGATCGTCTGGATCGCCAAGCTGCGCGCGGGGGCGGGCCACGGCCTCGCGTTCTACGACGACGAGAAGCTCAACCGGGCATGAGCTGGCTGCTGCTGCTCGTCGCGTTCGACACCCTCGACGGCTGGGAGATCTCCGAGGGGGCGCGGGCGCCCGGCGTGGAGAAGGTGTCGGAGGTGTCGCTCGACGCGGGCGAACTGCGGCTCTCGGGCGACGCGGCGACGACGGTCTGGCGCCTCGTCGGGCGGACGATCCCGGTGCGGGGAGGGCAGCGCGTCGTCGTCCGAGTCGCGGCCCGCTGCCGCGGCATCGCGCCCGAGGGGGCACGGTTCCGCAACGCCAACGCGCTGCTGATCTTCGACAAGCCGCGCAGGCTCGTGCCCTCGGCGGTGATGAGCGGGGATCGCGGGAAGGTGGATCTCTTCATCCATGCGATCGCGCCGGAGGAGGCGTCGTCGTTCCAGCTCGCCCTCTTCCTGTCGATGCCGGGCACGATCTGGTTCGAACGCCCGCGCTTCTCGGTGAGCCCGGGGGACAAGCTCGACGACGGGGCGTACGAGGCGCTGCGCACGCACGTCGCACTCACCTACCCGTTCTTCGACGTCCCGGGCAAGCCGAGGCCCCAGGACCTGCCGGTGGACGCGGGCCTGCTCCCGTTCCTGCGGCCCCTCCGCGACGTCCATGTGTGGATCCGGGAGGGCGGGCGGCGCACGCCGACCTTCCCGGGCGGGGCACCTCCGGTCGCGCCGGCTCCCTTAGGCACCGTCGGCTACCTCGAGATCGACAACTTCACCGCGGAGGGGTTCGAGGAGCGGCTCGACGCGCTGAAGGAGTGTCCCGCGCTCATCCTCGACGTGCGGCGCAACGGCGGCGGCGACGAGCGGTTGGCCGGGCGCATCGCCGCGCGATTCGCCTCGCGGAGGGTGGCGTACGCGAAGGTGCAGATGCGCGATCCGACGCTGCCGGGGCTGCACGGCTTCCACCCCCCGGTGGAGCAGGTGCTCGAACCCGCCGGGAGGCACGACCCGAGGAAGGTGGTCGTCTTGCAGGGGCCCGGGACGGTCAGTTCGGCGGAGGGGTTTGTGCTGATGATGCGCGCCCTCGACAACGTGACCACGGTCGGCCAGCCCACCCGGGGGGCGAGCGGCAACCCGCAGCCCTTCGCCATCCTCCACGGCACGGACGTCTTCCTTCCCACGTGGAGGCGCCTGCTGCCCGACGGCACGCCGATCGAGGGGAGGGGGGTGCCCCCCGACATCGAGTGTCTGGACGGGGAGGCCGTCGACAGGGCGACCGCGCTCCTCCGGTAGAATCGCGCCTCCATGCACCGGGTGCTCGCGCTGCTCCTCCCGCTCTTCGCGGCCTGCGCGAGCCGGCCCGTCTCCCCCTACCTCCGGGTCACCGCGGACGACGGGCGCGTCTACTACGCGCACACCGAGCGGAGCATCCACAGCGAGGCCGGCGGCTTTCTCACCTTCCGCGACCTCGTCACCCGCGAGCAGGTGAAGCTGAAGAACGGCTCGTACACGGCGCAGATGTGCCCTCTCGACGAGGTGAAGGTGAGGCAGGTCGAGTACCTGCAGGACCCCTCCAAGCGGCCCATGGCGGGCGACTACGAGGAGTCGCGCTGACGTGGACGCCCCCACGATCAAGATCCTCCGCGGCGCGCTGGACGGCGACGCCGCCGCGAAGGGCGAACTGCTCGAACGCCTGCGGCCGCGCCTGATCCTCTGGGTGACGGCGCGCCTCTCGGACGAGCTCCGGGCGAAGACCGAGCCGGAGGACGTCGTGCAGGAGATCCTGCTCGCCGTCCACCGCGACTTCTCGACCGTGGCCGACCGCACCGAGAAGGAGTTCCAGCGCTGGCTCTTCACGGTCGCGGAGAACCGCATCCGCGACCTGGCCGACCACTTCGGGGCGATCAAGCGGCGGCCCCCGGACCCCCTCCCCTTCGACGAAGCCAGCCCGTCCACGGCAGCCATCAAGAGCGAGCTCTCCCACAGGCTCCGGAAGGCCCTCGCGAGGCTGAGCGAGCCCCACCGGCAGGTGATCCAGATGCGCCGTTTCGAGGAGCGCGACGTCGCCGAGATCGCGAAGATCATGGACCGGAGCGAGAACGCGGTCCGGATCCTCTACTGCCGGGCGATCGCGGAGCTGAAAAAGGAGATGGCGTGAAACGTCCGCCCCCGCCTTCCGCTTAAGGGGGCGATGTCAGACCTTCTCAGCACCCTCCTCGAGGACTTCCACCAGCGCCGGGCCCGCGGCGAGACGCCCGGACCGGAGGAGTACCGCGAGCGCGCCGGGGAGAGCTACCCCGACTTCCTCGACCTGCTCTCGGCGGAGTCGGCGATCGACGCGGTGATGGAGCTCTCCACCGAGCCGCCGCTGCCGCGCCCCTTCGGGAGCTACACGCTGCTGCGCGAGCTCGGCCGGGGCGCCTTCGGCGTCGTCTACGAGGCGCTGCAGCGCGGGCTCGGCCGCACCGTCGCGCTGAAGGTGCTGCGCACCGGGTTCGACACGACCCCCGACGCGATCGAGCGGTTCAAGCGCGAGGCGGTGGCGTGCGCGCAGGTGCGCCACGCGCACGTCGTCGAGGTGTACGAGGCGGGGGAGAACGAGGGCCGCCCCTTCTACGCGATGACGAAGCTGAACGGCCGGTCGCTCTCGCAGCTCGCCCGCGACGGCGCGCTGCCGCCCCCGCGCGAGCTCTGCCAGGGGCTCGCGGGGATCGCCGACGCGCTGCACGCGCTGCACGAGAAGGGCATCGTCCACCGCGACGTGAAGCCCGGCAACATCATGGTGGAGCCCGACGGCCGCATGGTGCTCGCCGACTTCGGCCTCGCCCGCGCGGTGGCGAGCAAGCAGCTCACCCAGAGCGGCGAGGCGCTCGGCACCCCGCTCTACATGAGCCCGGAGCAGCTCCTCGGCCAGCGCGAGGAGATCAACGGCAGGAGCGACGTCTACGGCCTCGGCGCGACGATGTACGAGGTGCTCGCGGGCCGGCCGGTCTTCCGGGCCACGGACCTGCGCGAGCTGATGCGCATGATCCTCGACTCGCGCCCCTCCTCGCTGCGCGACGCCGCGCCGACGCTCGACAGCGACTGCGAGTCGATCGTCATGAAGGCGCTCGAGAAGCGCAACCGCGACCGGTACGGCAGCGCCGCCGACATGCGCGACGACCTCCGCGCCTACGCGGAGGGTCGCGAGGTGTCGGGGCGGCCGATCTCGGGCGCGGTCCGGGCGTTGCGCAGGCTGCGCGCGCGCTGGATGCCGCTCACCGCCGCCGCCGCGGCGCTCCTCGTCGCGGTGCTGCTCTGGGGCCGCCGCGCCGCGACCCTCGAAGTCGGCTCCTACCCGCCGGCGCAGGTCGCGGTGGACGGCGAGGAGAGGGGGGAGACGCCGCTCCGGCTGGAACTCCCGCCGGGCAAGCACACCCTCGTGCTGCGCACCGGCGGCTTCAGCCCGCAGAGCCGCGAGATCGAACTCGACGCGGGGCAGCGCCGCACCCTCGACCTCGTCCTGATCGCCGAGAACCCGAGCGACCCCGAGGCGCTGGCGAAGCTCGCGAAGGGGTTCGAGCTCGCGATGGCGAACCTCGACGAGATGGAGCGCCACCGCGGCGCGGGGGACGACGCGGGCGTGCTGCCGCTCTTCCCGCGCGGCGAGGTGCGCCTCGAGGACCTGCACAGCTACCGCATCGACGTCGGCCCCGCCTTCGAGGCCGCCGGCACGCTGGAGTGGACCGTGGGCGGCGCGACGGTCCACAGCGCGCCCTTCGATCCCGAGAAGCTCGAGACCGTCGCGGAGATCCCGGCCGAGGTGAAGGCGGCGCTCAAGCGGGGCAGCAGGGCGAGCTGGGGATTCGTGCCCGCGGGCAAGGGCAAGAAGACCGTCACCGAGTTCGAGGTGGTCGAGCCCGACCTCGACCGCCGCATGGAGGCGATCGCGAAGCGGCTCAAGGACCAGCCCCCGATCGTGCTCCAGCACATGCGGGCGCAGGTCTACCTCGACAAGGGGCTGCACTGCGCGGCGATGCACGAGGCGCGCGACATCCTCGGCAAGGTCGAGCGGAGCGAGCACGCCTGCGCGATCCTGCAGGCGGCGCTGCGGGCGATGAAGCTCACCGAGTCGCCGCTATGGGACGACCTCCAGGGGCGGGCCGCCGCGCTGCCGCGCAAGGACCGCCGCGAGCGGGCGGGCCGATGAGCGAAGCGCTCGCGGGGCTGCTGGCCGAGTTCCACCGGCGGCGGGCGCTCGGCGAGGGGGTCAGCGAAGAGGAGTACCGCGCACGCGCGGGGGAACAGTTTGAGGAGTTCCGGCGCATCCTCGCGATGGAGTCGGAACTCGACGAGGGCAAGAGGGGGGGCGCGGGGGCCAGGAGGCTCCCGCGCCACTTTGGTCCCTACCTGCTGCTGCGCGAGATCGGCCGCGGCGCGGTCGGCGTCGTCTACGAGGCGATCCAGCGCAGCACCGCCCGCACCGTCGCGGTGAAGATCCTCCGCACGGGGCTCGACCTGCACGAGGTGGCGCTGGAGCGCTTCCGGCGCGAGGCGCTCGCCTGCGCGCGCATCGAGCACCCGTCGATCGTCGAGGTCTACGAGGCGGGGGTCGTCGACGGTCGCCCCTGCTGCGCGATGGAGCTGCTGCAGGGCAGGAGCCTCGACGTGCTCGCGCGCGAGGGCAGGCTGCCCCCCCTCGAGCGGCTCGTCGAGGGCTTCGCGGGGGTCGCGGACGCGCTGCACGCGCTGCACGGCGGCGGCATCGTCCACCGGGACCTGAAGCCCGGCAACCTGATCTTCGCGGGCAACGGGCGCCTCGTGCTCGCCGACTTCGGCCTCGCCCACGTCGTCGAGATGCCCGGCCTCACGCTGAGCGGCGAGGCGCTCGGCACGCCGCGCTACATGAGTCCCGAGCAGCTCCTCGCCGACGGCACGCGCATCGACGGCCGCTCCGACGTCTACGGGCTCGGCGCGACGATGTACGAGCTCCTCGGCGCCGTGCCGCTCTTCGACGCCCCCGATCCGCGCGCGCTGATGCGCAAGATCCTCACGGCGCGCCCCCGTCCGCTCGCCGACGTCGATCCCGAGGTGCCGCGCGCGCTCGGCGACATCGTGATGAAGTGCGTCGAGAAGCGGCCGGAGCAGCGCTACGCGGACGCGGCGGCGCTGCGCGACGACCTGCGCGCCTTCCTCTCCGGGGACGCCATCGCGGGACGGGCCCCGCCGGCGTGGCAGCAGGGGCTCCGCCGGTCGAAACGCTACCGCCTGCCCGCGCTGGTCGTGCTGCTGCTGGTGGCGGGGGCGACCCTCTGGGCGCGCACGCGGCCCGCGGAGCTGCGCGTCGTCGCGGTGCCGACCGCCCGCATCCAGGTGAACGGGATCGACGCGGGCGAGACGCCCGCGCTGCTGCGCCTCGACGCGGGCACGCACCGGATCACGCTGCACCGTCCGGGCTTCGCGATGCTCGTGCGCACGCTCAGCCTCGAGCCGCGCGAGGAGCGGACGCTGACCGCGGTGCTTCTGCTCAAGAGCGACGCGCCGCTGCCGGAGATCGCGCGCGAACTCGGCATCGAGCTTCTCGCCCTCGACGTCGAGCGCGAGCGCAACTCCGGGAGCTGGGGCGGGACGGTCCTCCCCGTCTGGCCGCGGGGGTGCGTCTCGGCCGAGGATCTCGACGGGCTCCGCATCGACACGCACCCGGACTACGAGCCCAGGGGCCGGATCGTCTTCCTCCGCGGGGAGGAGCTGATCGAGGAGCGGCGCTTCACGCCCGAGCGCACGATCACCTGCCTTCCGCTGCCGCCCGCCGTCGCCGCGGTGCTGCAGGGGGGCGGCCCGGTGCGCTGGGGCTATCAGCCGGACGAGGCGAAGGAGCCCGGCGTGTTCGCGACGGTCACGCTGGCGAAGGGGGGGGAGCTCGAGGGGCGCCTCCACGAGGTGCGCGAGCGGGCCGCGCAGTCGCCGGAGGTCACGCGGGCGGTGCTGACGGCCCACCTGCTGCACGGCGCCGGCCGCCACCTCGCGGCGTACCGCGAGAGCGTCGCGCAGCTGCAGAAGTACCCGCGGGAGCGCCTGCTCTGGGCGGTCCGGCAGCGGTCGCTGCAGGCGCTCGGGCTCGCCGACTCGCTTCCGTGGGCCGAGTTCCTGGCGCAACTCCCTCGCGAGCTCGCCGCGGGCGATTAGCATCATGCCCCGATGCCTCCCCCGCGCCCCCTCCTGATCTGCCTGCTGCTGCCCGCGCTGGCCGCGCACGCCCTCGACGAGTGGTCCGACCCCTACTTCGGGATCGCCCTCAGGCTCGACGGCATCGAGGCGGCCGTCGGGCGCGGCGACCTCTCGCAGGTCTTCGAGGGCCGCGCCGCCGGCGGCGTGCGCCTCGTGGTACGCATGGTCGAGGAGGAGGGCGCAGTCGACGCGGCGGCGATGCGGGCGGCGGCGAAGGCCTCGTGGGAGAAGGCGAAGCGGAAGATGGTGCGCGTCTCGGAGGGGGAGAGCCCGCAGCCGTGGATCCTGCTGCACGAGACCCGGCTCGCGGTCTTCGAGGCCAAGCACCTCTACGCCTACTTCACGCGCGGCATGCAGGGGTTCGAGGTGCACGCGTGGCTCGACGACGGGGAGGGGAAGGGCGACGACGCGCTGCGCGCGGCGGTCGCGGGCTTCTCGATGGCCCCGGGCGAGCAGGGCGCGCTGCTCGTCAGGCGGATCGCGCTCGAGGAGAGCAAGGGGACCGACGACCCGAAGGTGCTGCTGTTCGCCGGCGCGGAGTACGCCCGGGGCGCGAAGTACCGCCGCCAGAACCGCCCTCTCGCCGCGAAGACCCTCGCGCTCGCGCGCGCGACGATGAAGGAGGGGAGCTACACCCCGGAGGAGCTGTGGTGGCTCTTCGAGTGCGGCGGCAGCGTGCAGCCGACGCCGAAGGAGGCGATCGAGTGGTTCGAGCTCGCGGAGCAGGCCTGCGCGAGGATCCCCTCCGAGAACAAGCCGAAGGAGCGCGCCGCGCAGTCGGGCTACAACCTCGCCTGCTCCTGCTCCCTCGCGGGCGACCTCGACCGCGCCTTCGCCGCCCTCGACCGCGCCTTCACGCACGTGAAGCCCGTCACGGACGCCCACGTGAGCGGCGACAAGGACCTGAACAACTGCCGCAAGGACCCTCGCTGGGAGGCGTTCTGGAGAACGCGCGTGAAGCCGGGGTAGGGGATTGCGCTTCGCGCAATCCCTAAGCAAGGTGGCGCATCGGGAGCCGGGATCAGGCCACAGCTAGACGATCACTTGCGCCCGTTCCGCTGCGAGTGTACCGGAGCGGGAGCCTGGACATGCGCGCGTCAGGCTCGCGGACCACGCGCGGTCGCTGGTTTCGGCACGATGCGCGCTGAACCAGACGCGAAGTCTCACGGCACAATCGCTCGCCGCAATGCTCGCGGCTAGCGTCGCCGGTGACACGTACAGTCATCACACTGGCCCATGCTCGATGTCATCCGGCCTCGTCTGGCCCACGAAAGGTGAAGTCCCGCGCTGCGCATCGTCGCCATCGACTTCGAGACCGCGAACAGCAGCCGCGACAGCGCGTGCGCGGTGGGGATCGCGGTGGTCGAGGACGGAGTCGTCGCCGCGGCGCGGAGCCTGCTGATCCGGCCGCCGACCTCCTACTTCCAGTTCACGGACCTCCACGGGATCGGGTGGAGCGATGTCAAGGACGCCCCGGCCTTCCCGGAGGTCTGGCGCGGGCTGGCGCCGATCCTCGCGGGAGCGCACTCCTTTGCCGCGCACAACGCGCCGTTCGACCGCTCCGTGCTGCAGGCGTGCTGCGCCCGCGGCGGCCTCCGCACGCCGAGGGTCCCCTTCGTCTGCACCGTGCAGGTCGCGCGGCGCCTCTGGAACATCCGGCCGACGCGGCTGCCGGACGTCTGCCGCCGCCTCGGCATCGGACTCGACCACCACGACGCCGCCTCCGACGCGTTTGCCTGCGCGCAGATCGTCGCCCGCGCTTACGTCACGGGCGGACCGCGCGCCCTCCGATGACGGCGGCGGAGGCGCGCGAGGATGTTGCCGCGCGAGCTCGGCAGGGTGCAATGGCACGCCCAATGTCACCGGGAACCGCGCGGTGCGGTGGACCACAGCCTTCGTCGTGAGGTTAGAAGAAGGAACCCAGGAACCTAGGAACCGAGGAAAGGGCGCCTTCGATCCATCCGAGTCCCGGGATGCTCCCCTTTCCTCTCATGGGTTCCTCCCTTCCTGGGTTCCTTCTAGAATCCGATACCCTCGTCCCTGATCGCTCGTACTCCATGCCCGCAGAGTCCTCGGCGCTTGCGCGAATCCCGACGAGTCACTGAGTTCGAGCGGGGAAAAGCGAGAACCACGGAGGCACGAAGACACGAAGGAGCCCCAGCGACCCGAGGCGCGCGCTGCGCGCAGGCTCGTCGCTTCCCTCTCTCCGTGCCTTCCTGCCTTCGTGGGCTTCGGTCCTGGCGCCGAGCGCATGTGCCGCGTCCGCGCCTCAGTGGACGTGCCCCCCGTGCCCCCCCGTCTCGATCAGCGCCATCAGCGCGATGCCCGCGGCAAACGACACGAGCAGCACGCACGACTTCGCGGGGCGCGTCTCCTTGCGCAGTTCGGGGATCAGGTCGCTCGCGGCGATGTAGAGGAACGCGCCGGCGGTGAAGGGCATCAGCGTGGCGCCGAGGTGCTCCGCCTCGTGGCCGACGAGGAAGACCAGCGCCGCGCCGACGAGCGCGACGCAGCCGGAGAGCAGGTTGAGCAGCAGCGCCTTGCCGGGCTTGTAGCCGCCGTGCAGCAGGATCGCGAAGTCGCCGATCTCCTGCGGGATCTCGTGCAGCGCGACCGCGATCGTGACCGGGATGCCGACGGCGGTGCCCCCCTCGAGGTAGGCGCCCGCGACGAGGATGCCGTCGAGCAGGTTGTGCACCGCATCCCCGACGAGGTTCATCTTCGCGACGGGGTGGACGTGGTCCTCGTCGCAGGGGTCGTGGCTGTGCTGCCAGTGGATCACCTTCTCGAGGACGAGGAAGGCCGCGACGCCGGCCAGCACCGCGAGGCTGATGCCGCGCGTGAAGCCGTGCGCCTCCTCGACCGCGTGCGGCAGCAGGTGCAGGAAGGCGTCCCCGAGCATCGCGCCGGCGGCCAGCGCGACGAGCGGCAGCAGGATCCGGCGGATCTGCGCCGCCGAAACCCAGAGGCCGACCGCGCCGACGAGCGAGATCAGGCTCACGATCCCGACACTCAGAAAGGCCGCCGCCGTGGGGCTCATGGGCGGATAGGATACGTTCCCGCGTGGAAATCGACCCGATCCGGCCGCTGCGCTTCGCGCGCGGCGCCCTCGAAGTGCTCGACCAGACGCTGCTGCCCGGCGAGGAGCGGTGGCTCAGGCTCACGACGCCGGCCGAGGTGATCGCGGCGATCCGGCGGCTGGCCGTGCGCGGCGCCCCCGCCATCGGTGTCGCCGGCGCCTACGCGATGGTGCTCGCGGCCGGGTCGGCCGAACAGGTGCGTGCGGCCGCGCCTGCCATCGCGTCGGCGCGCCCCACGGCAGTCAACCTCCGGTGGGCCGTGGAGCGGATGTTGGGGGTGCTCGAGGGGGTGGTGGCCCCCGAGCCCCCCCGTGACCGCCTGCTGGCGGAGGCGCACAGGATCCGGGACGAGGATGAAGCCGCCTGCCGTGCCATCGGGCGCCACGGCGCGGCGCTGCTCGGGCAGACGAGCCGCGTCCTGACGCACTGCAACGCGGGATCGCTCGCGACGGCGGGGTACGGCACCGCGCTCGGGGTCGTCTATGCCGCCGTCGAGGCGGGCAAGCGCGTCGCCGTCTTCGCGGACGAGACGCGGCCGCTCCTTCAGGGGGCGCGGCTGACGGCCTGGGAGCTCTCCCGCGCGGGCATCGAGGTGACCGTGCTCCCCGATTCGGCGGCCGCGTCGCTGCTGCGCGGCGGACGGATCGACGCGGTCGTCGTCGGCGCCGACCGCATCGCCGCCAACGGCGATGTCGCCAACAAGGTCGGCACCTACCCCCTCGCCCTCTCCGCCCGCGAGCACGCCGTCCCGTTCTACGTCGCCGCCCCCCGCTCGACGATCGACCCGCGCTGTCCCGACGGGGGGTCGATCCCGATCGAGGAGCGTTCCGGCAGCGAGGTGACGGACGGATTCGGCGTAAGGACTGCTCCCGCAGGTGTTTACGTCTATTCGCCCGCCTTCGACGTGACGCCGGCGAAGCTCGTGACCGCGCTGATCACCGAGGTTGGGGTCATTTCCCCGGTCGCCGCCGAGGGAATCGCGCGGGCGCTGGGTTAAGCCCAAGCCGAGACGGCTCCGATAGGTCTTCGGCATCCCGGGAAGGATGCGCCGTCATGGCGTTCAAGGGCGACCTCAAAAACATCAGCCTGTTCGACGTCTTCCAGACGCTGAACACGAATAATCAGACCGGCGTGCTGGTCCTGCAGCGCGAGGGTGTGACGAAGAAGGTCCATATTTCGCCCGCCGGGGTGCGGGTCTTCTTCAGCCGCTCCTTCCGCCCGCTGCGCCTCGGGGAGATCTTCGTCCGGCGCGGGCTGATCACGAGCCAGGACGTCGAGATCCTGCTGCTGCAGCAGAAGCAGGAATACAAGCCGATGGGCGAGCTGCTCGTCCTGAGCGGCAAGGTCCCGCGGGAGGCGATCGACCAGGTCCTGCGCTACCAGGCCGAGGACGAGATCTACGAGATCTTCGCGTGGGACAGCGGCACCTTCGCCTTCTTCGACGGCGCCTCGGCGGGCGAGCACGCCAACAACCCCCTCTCGGAGGTGCTGCTCGACAGCTCCGGCCTCTGCCTCGAGGCGGCGCGTCGCCTCGACGAGATGGAGCGGCTGCGCAAGGTGATCCCGAGCAACGGGGAGTACTTCGCGCAGACCGAGGGGCTCGAGCCCGACCGGGCGGCGAACAGCGCGGCGGTCTGCGCGGTCTACGACGCGCTCGCGACGCCGAACAGCGTGGACGACCTGCGCGACCTCGTCGGGCTCTCGCTCTTCGACATCCTGCGCACGCTGGTCTGCCTGCTGGAGGGCGGCCTGATCCGCCCCCTCGACAGCGCGGAGCTGCTCGCGGCCGCGACGGAGGCGAGGGACCAGGGGCGCCACGAGCGCGCGGCGCAGCTCTACGAGAAGGCCCACCGCCGCGAGCCGAAGAACCGCGCCGTGCTCGAGGAGTGCGTGCGCGCGGTGCAGCGCCTCGGCGAGCCGCCGCGCCTCGCCCACCACCTCGCCAACCTCGGGCGGCTCTGCGTCGAGGAGGGCGACGCCGAGAAGGCGGTCGAGCACCTCGAGCAGTCGCTGCGCCACCAGTCCGACAACTACGACGCGCTCTTCGCGCTGCGCGACGCCTTCATGGGGCAGGGCCAGCCGGACAGCGCCGCCGAGACGAGCCTGCGCATCGCCCGCGCCTACAGCGAGAACGGCGATCTCGAGCAGGCGATCGGCGCCTGCCGCAGCGGGCTCGAGATCGTCCCCGACAGCGTCGCGCTGCGCTACTACCTGGGCCAGATCCTGATGCGCGTGGACCGCCCGGAGGAGGCGCGCGAGGAGCTGCTCACGCTCGTCCGCGAGACGGAGACCAACAAGAAGGTCATGCGCAGCAAGAAGGCGCACGAGCTCCTGACGGGGTGCTTCCGCCTCCTGCTGAAGATCAACCCGCAGGACGAGGAGGCGCACCAGGGCCTGCGGAACCTCGACCGCCTGCTGCTCTCGACGAAGCGCCGCCGCACGCTCGCGGTGCGCGGGGCGCTCGCCGCGGCGCTGCTCGCCCTCGCCGCGGGCGTCGGCGTCGCGTTCCGGGGCGCGAGCCCGGAGCAGCTCTTCGCGGCGGTCGTGCGCGCGGAGCAGGCGCGCGACGAGACCGCGATGCAGGAGGCGATCGACCGCCTCGTCGGGAGCCATCCGGACTCCGAGGAGGCGACGCGGGCGATGCGGATGCGCCGCGCGCTGGACCAGACGCGCCAGCAGCGGGAGCAGGAGCAGAAGCGGCGCGAGGAGAGCCTCCGCGCCGAGTTCGCCGAGCAGTGGGAGGGGGCGCGCAGCGCGCTCGCGGAGGGCCCGCCGCTCGAGGCGATCGGACAGGTGGACGCGTTCCTCGAGCGCCTGCGCAAGCCGGAGGCGGCCTTCCTGCGCGCGAGCATGCAGCCGCACGTCGAGTACGGCCTCCTCACCTTCCTCGATCGGATCGCCTCGCGGTTCGACGCCGACCGGGGCGAGGTCGCGGTGACCGAGCAGAAGCTGAAGGCGAACTTCGATCGCGGCGCGGCGATGCTGCTCGAGCTCGAGAACCGGCTCAGCGGCGTGCGTCGCTGGTCGTGGCCGACGCTGCTGCCGAACCTCATCGCGAAACTCGACGAGATCGGCGCTTCGCCCGCCATCGGCCGCGCGCAGGAGGGCATCGCCGAGTTCCGCCGGCGCATCGAGGGGAGCCTCTCCGCCTTCGACAACCTCGACGCGCTCTTCTTCACCGTGCGCAAGGAGCGCCTGCGCGCCGAGATCGGCGACACGTGCGACGCCGCGCGCGAGCGCGGGCGCCAGCACCAGTCGAACTGCGAGTTCGTCGAGGCGCGCGCGCTCTACGAGGCCGCCTACCGGAAGGCGGACTCGGCCACCGACGAGGAGCCGCGCCCCTACTTCCGCGACCTCCTGCAGTGGATTGACCAGCGCCGCTTCCGCGAGGACATGAAGGAGCGGCGCGACGACATGGACCGCATCGTGCGGCAGCTCGCGCTCTTCGAGAGCGAGCGCCGCGAGGGGCGCGAGGACGCCGCCTTCCGCATCATGCGCGACCTCCGCCGGGAGTTCCGCGTCGTGCAGTTCGAGCGCAAGTACCGCTTCCCCTACCGCATCGACTCGACGCCGCGCGGCGCGGAGGTGACGCTCGACGGCAAGGTCGTCGGCACCACGCCGGTCGCCGTCGAGCTCGACATGAGCCCGCAGCCGGTCTTCGTGCGCATCTCCAAGCCCGGCTTCGAGAGCGCGGAGGTGCGGCTCGAGCCGCTGGACTTCAATCTCACCGGCCTCGTGGAGGCCTCGCTGCCCAAGCGCACCCTCTGGGAGAAGGAGATCTCGGGCGGCACGGAGGCGCCGGCGGTCATCCACGGCGGCCTCGCGCTCGTCGCGACCAGCAACGCGAGCCTGCTCGCCTTCCGCCTCGAGGACGGCAGCGTCGCGTGGGAGGCCGCGACGAAGGACCTCGAACGGATCAAGGTCGCGCCGGTGGTCTGCGGCGACTACGCCTGCTTCGTCACCGGCGCCGGGCGCCTCTACCGCGTGCACCTGAAGGACGGCAAGCCCGCCGGCCGCACCGACCTTCCCGGGCAGGTGCTCTTCGACCTCGCGGTCGACGGCGCGCGCCTCTTCGTGGCCACGCGCGAGCGCCACCTGATCTGCCTCGAGGGCAGGGAGACGGTCTGGCAGAAGCCGCTCGCGGCGACGCCGAGCACGCGCGTGCTGCTCGCGCGGGGCCGGCTCTTCGTCGGCACCGCCGAGGGGAGCATCCTCGTGCACGACGCGAAGAGCGGCGAGCCGATCGCCGTCATGGCGAGCCCGTCGGGCTCGTCGTTCTTCGGCGGCCTCGAGGCGTGCGGCCCGCTCGTGCTCGCGGGCGCGGAGGACGGCGCCCTCTACGCGTTCGACGGCGAGAAGGGCACCTACCGCTGGCGCTTCCATACGCCCGGCCCCGTCACGACGCAGGCGGTCGCGACGCCCGACGGCAAGTCGATCTACCTCGCCACGCGCGCGGGCCTCGTGAGCGTGCTGTCGGAGGAGGGCCTCGAGCGCGACGACGCCTTCGAGCTCCCCGGCGTCGCGCCCGACGCCCCCGTGCTCGCGAACGGCTTCCTCTACGCGATCGGCGCGAACCGGCTGAGCGCGTTCGACACGCACGAGCTCAAGCCCTGGTGGGACTTCACGTTCCCGAAGGACGAGGCCCCCGTGCGCATCACCTCCGGCGACGGACGCCTCGCCATCGTCACGAGCAGGCACCGCCTCGTCCTCTTCACCCTCGACCGGCGCTAGGGTCCCCGGAGGTCCGCGTCCCCGCGCGCGGCGACGCTCCCTCGCCCGGCCCCCGGCGCTTCCTACCCGAACCGCCGCCGGATCTCCTCGAGGCGCTGCTTGACGAACTCCTCCTCGGTGAGCTCCCGGTCGGGAGGTCGATCCTCGGGGGGTGCGGGGGCCGCGGGCGCCCCGGCGACAGGCTCGGCTGCCTCCTCCGGCTCGCGCTCCCGCTCCTCTCTCGCCGGGCGCGGCCGGTCGCGGCGCGGGCGGCGCTCGTCGGGGCGGCGGCTCCTGGTCGCGCCGCCGCGTCGACCGGCGTCGCCGCCCTCGCCCTCCTCGCCGCGGCCCCGGGCACGCCGCTCCGTCCCCTCCCCGCGCCCCACCCCGCTCTTCATCGAGAGGGAGATGCGTCCCGACTCGCCGTCCACGCCGAGCACCCTCACCTGCACGGTCTGGCCGACATGCACGACCGTCGTCGGGTCCTTGACGAAGTGGTCGGCGAGTTCGCTCACGTGCACGAGGCCGTCCTGCTGCACGCCGACATCGACAAACGCGCCGAAGTTGGTCACGTTGGTCACGCGGCCGGGCAACTCCAGGCCCGGGGCGAGGTCCGTGGTGCTGCGCACGCCCGCGGGCCGGCGCACGAGTTCGAGCGGCGGGCGCGGGTCCTTGCCGCTCTCGAGCAGCTCGAGGATCACGCCCGCGACCGTCGCCGGCGGACAGGCCTCGTCGGCGAACTCCTCCGCGACCAGGTCGGCGAGCAGGTCGGCGTTGCCGATCAGCTCCCGGGTCTCCTTGCCGAGCTTCTCCGCGATGCGTCGCACCACCGGGGCGTGGTCGGGATGGACGCCGGTCGCGTCGAGCGGGTCCTCGCCCCCGTGGATGCGCAGGAAGCCGCCCGCCTGCTCGAACGCGTTCGCCGTGATGAACGGGAGCGCCCGCACCGCCTCGCGGGTCCGGAAGGGACCGTGGGTCTCGCGGTGCTCGACGAGCGCGCGCGCGGCGGACGGCGTCAGCCCGCAGACGTTGGCGAGCTGTGCCGCGGGCGCGCGGTTGACGTCGGCGCCGACGCGGTTGACGCAGGACTCGACCGCGTCGCGGAGCGCGCGGGCGAGGTGCGCCGGGTCGATCTCCTCCTGGAACTGGCCCGCGGCGGCATGCCGCGGGTCGAGCTTCACGAGTTCCGCCATCGGATCGATGAGCCGGCGCGCGAGGGAGACCGCGCCGCGCACCGGGACCGGCAGCGACGGCAGCTCGCCGCGCCCGACCGGACCGCTCGCGTACGCGCCGACGCCCGCCTCGGAGACGATGACGACCGGCGGCACCTCGGCGCCCAGCGGCTCCATCGCCGCGTGGAGGAAGGCCTCCACCTCGTGGCGACCCTGGCCGTTGCCCAGCGCGATCACCTCGATCTTGTGCGTGACGACAAGGCCCCGCACGGCCTCGCGCGCCTCGGCCCGCTTCGCCTCGTCCTTGTCGAAGGGCTTCAGCCGCACGCTCGCGAGGTGGTGGCCGCGCTCGTCCACGCACGCGAAGGGGACGGGGCCGCGGGAGGAGGGGTCGATGCCGAGCACGCGCCGCGCGCCGGCGGGCGGGAAGAGCAGCAGGTCGTGGAGGTTCTGCGCGTAGACGCCGATCGCCTCCTCCTCGCTGCGCGCCCGCGCCCGGCGCATGCCGTCCTCGACGACCGCCGGCTTGAGCAGGCGAACGGCCGCGGCGGCGGCCTGGTCGAGGAAGGCCTTCACCTCGGCCTTGGCCTCCTTCGGCAGGAAGCGCTGCTCGACGGCGGCGACGACCTTCTCGTCGGGCAGCGTCACGCGGATCGTCAGGATGCCTTCGCGCTCGGCACGGCGCAGCGCGAGCAGGCGGTGGGAGGGGATGCGGCCGAGCCGCTCCTCCGACGCCACGAGCCCGCGGAGCCGCTGCGGCAGGTTCTCGCGGCCCGGCACCGCGACGCCCGACAGGATCCCCTCCTTCTCGAGCGCGCGCAGCGCCGCGCCGCGCACCTCGGGGTCGACGGCGAAGCGCTCGGCGAGGATCTCGCGCGCGCCCTGGAGCGCCTCCTCGGCCGAGCCGACGCCCTTCGCCGGGTCCACGAAGGCCGTGCCGTCCGCGGGGTCGTTCGCGAGGTAGGCGTCCGCGAGCGGGTCGAGCCCGCGATCGCGGGCGAGGCGGCCGGGGGTCTTGCGCGGGGGCCGGTGCGGCTCGTAGAGGTACTCGAGTTCGGTGCGGTCGCGGCAGCGCTCGATGCGCTTCCTGAGCTTCTCGGACACGCCGTCGCGTTCGCGGATGGCGGCGAGGATGAACTCGCGGCGCTGCTCGACCTCGCGCGCGAACTCGGCCATGTTGCGCAGCGCCCGCAGCGCCCGCTCGTCGAGGCCGCCCACGTCGATGCGGCGGTAGCGCGCCAGGTAGGGGATGCCCTTCCCTTCGGCAAGCAGGCCGAGCGCGCGCTCCGCGATCGCGGGGTCGATCCCCATCGCGTCGGCAACGCGGGCGGCAACGAGGGTGTCGAGGTGCGAAGTGCTCCCGCTCATGACCTTCCGCCGCCGAGGTGCAGGCGACGCCGTGGGCCAAACGCGGGATTCTAGCAGGAGCGGGCTTCGCCCGCTCCTAGGAAGAACCGAGCCTAGCGGGTGTGGCAGAGGTGGATCGGCGCCGGGGCCGGGCAGAGGCCGAACAGCAGGCCGCGGCGGAGCAGGTAGGCGCGGGACCAGGGGTACCCCACCGTGACCGCCGGCGCGGGCCCCGCGATGCGCGTCTCGCGGTCGAGAATCCGCTCCCGCAGCCCGGAGGCGGACTTGTTGTCCGGGTCGATCGCGAGCACCTCGTGGACGGCGTCGAGCGCCCCCTCCACCTGCCCGGAGATCCAGAGCGCGTCGGCGAGCTTGAGGAAGGAGCGCACCATGCGCGGCGCGAGCCCGTCGAGCAGCGCGCGCAGCGACAGGCGCAGGTCGTCCACCTCGACCAGCAGCAGGAGTTCCTGCAGGCGCACCTCCGCGCTGCGGTAGGCATAGGCCGCCCACGAGAGGTTCCGTCTCGCGTCGGCCCGGGCGCCGAGGCGCGCCTCGCGCACCATCCGGTCGGCCCGGTCCATCCGGTCGACCTGCCTCTCCATCTCGCGGCGGTGGCCGCGGGCGCGGCGGGCGACCTCCTCCTGGCGCTTCTGCTCGCTCAGGAACTGCTCGCGCTCCGCGATGATCGCGAGCAGCCCGTTGACCCTCCCCGCCTCCGCTGACCCCTCGAACTCCCCGAGAATCGACTCCGCGAGGTGGCGCGCCCCCTTGACCTCCCCTTCGCGGAAGAGCCGCCACGCCTCGTCGAAGCGCCACGTCGCCTCTTCCTCGCGAAGGGTCGCCTCGAACTCCGGCGTCGCCTCGCCCGCCTCGCGGTACTGGACGAGCGCGAGGCGGAAGAGACCCTGCGACCGCGCCCAGTCGCCGAGCGCGCGGTGCCCCGCCGCGTCGCCCTCGGCGACCTGCTCCGCCCACGCGTAGTAGACGAACTCGGGCACGACCTGGTCGATGGGGACGGTGTATTCCGCGCTCGCGTCCTTGCCCGGCAGGTAGAGCCGGATGCGGAGCCTGTCGCCGCGGACGGTGACCGACTCGGCGGGGATCAGCTTGCCGTTCTTCAGCTCGATCATGTCGAGCGCGAGGGCGGGCAGGGCGAGGAAGAGGGCCGAGATCAGGAGTCGCATCGCTGCCTCCGGGGTTGAAACGGGGGGGGCGGGGGGGGCATCCAACCGGGACGAAGCGTGCCTTGGCGGAATTCCCCGCTACCCTAGTTATAACGCCTCTTGCGGGCGGGTTTCATCCCATGAGCCTGATCACGATCCCCGACGCCATCACCGAGATCCGGGCGGGCCGGATGGTCATCCTCGTCGACGACCCCGACCGGGAGAACGAGGGCGACCTCTGCATCGCGGCGCAGGCGATCACCCCCGAGACGATCAACTTCATGGCCACCCACGCCCGCGGCTGGATCTGCCTCGCGATGGACGACGCGATGGCGGAGCGGCTCGAGCTGCCGGTGATGGTGGCCCAGAACAACAGCCGCTTCCGCACCAACTTCACGGTGACGTTCGAGGCGGCGTCGGGCGTCACCACCGGGATCAGCGCCCAGGACCGGGCGCGCAGCATCCAGGTCGCCGTGCGCCCGGAGGCCAAGCCCACCGACCTCGTGCGCCCGGGCCACGTCCAGCCGATCCGCGCGAGGAAGGGCGGCGTGCTCGTGCGCGCGGGCCAGACCGAGGGGAGCGTGGATCTCGCCCGGCTCGCGGGCCTGAGGCCCGCCGCGGTGATCTGCGAGATCGCGAACGAGGACGGCAGCATGGCGCGCATGCCCGACCTCGAGCGCTTCGCGAAGCGGCACGGCATCGGGATCTGCACGATCTCGCAGCTGATCGAGTACCGGCGCATGAACGAGCGGCTCATCGAGAAGGCGGAGACGGTCGCGCTGCCGACCGCCTACGGCGACTTCATGCTGCACATGTACCGGAGCCTCGTCGACGATCGCCCCCACTTCGCGCTGACGAAGGGCATCCCGACGCCCGACGCCGCGCTCGGCAACCCCCCGATCGAGGAGCCCCTGCTCGTGCGGCCCCACAGCGAATGCCTCACCGGCGACGTCTTCCATTCGCTGCGCTGCGACTGCGGCGCGCAGCTGGAACTCGCGATGGCCGCGATCGAGAAGGAGGGCAAAGGCGTCGTGCTCTACATGCGGCAGGAGGGAAGGGGCATCGGCATCGAGAACAAGATCCGCGCCTACCACCTGCAGGACAAGGGGCTCGACACCGTCGAGGCCAACCATGCGCTCGGCTTCAAGGCCGACCAGCGGGACTACGGCGTCGGCGCGCAGATCCTCCGCCACCTGGGCGTCCGGAAGCTCCGCATCCTGACGAACAACCCCCGGAAGTTCCGCGCGCTGCAGGGCTACGGCCTCGCGATCACCGAACGCCTCCCGATCGAGATCCCCCCCAACCCCGCCAACGCCCACTACCTCGCCACCAAGAAAGCCAAGCTCGGGCACATCTTCGGCCCGGCGTCGAAGGAGTCGAAGGAGTCGAAGGCGGGGGGCGGCGGGGCCGCGCCGGAGTAGAGCGCCGTGCCAGGCTGGATTGTTGCACGGGACTCGGGTTCCCCAAGTAGCGGCGTGCCCACGACTTGCGACAGGGCCCGCGGCGGCCCGGACCTGCAACCATTCGACGTGGCACCGTTCCGGCGGAAGGCTGCCGCCCCAGGGGGCGTCTAACTCGGGCGGTCCATGCGATGCTCACCCTCATGACCTTGCCGGAGGTGCCCAGGGCGCTCCCCGACGCGGATCTGGTGGCCCGGATCCGGACGGGGGATGCGGCGGCTCTCCGGGTGGTGGTGGAGCGGTATCAGCAGCGCATCTTCGCGCTGGTCCACGGGATCATCCGGGACGCGCACGAGGTCGAAGACGTGGCGCAAGAGGTTTTCCTGAAGGTGTTTACGAAGATCGACGCGTTCGACGGCCGCTCGCAGTTCTACACCTGGCTCTATCGCGTGGCGGCCAACGCGGCGAAGGACCACCTGAAGAAGAGGTCGCGGCGCCCCGCGGTGGCCATCGACGAGGAGGAGCAACTCCCCGGCTCCGATCGCGACCCGCTCAGGGCGGCGGAGGTGGCGGAGACGCGGCGGATCGTGCGCGCCGAAATCGCCGCGCTGCCGGTGCGCTATCGCGAGATCCTGACGCTGCGCGAGCTCGACGGCCTCGCCTACGCGCGCATCGCCGAGATCCTCGGCATCTCCATCGGCACCGTCGAAAGCAGGATCCACCGGGCGCGGGAGCGCCTGAAACGGAGGCTCTCATCCCATGCGGACTGACCGGCTGCTCTGGCAACTGCTCGACGGCGACCTGCCCGACGCCGAGGCGGCGCGCCTCCGCGCGGAGGCGGCGACCGACCCGGTGCTCGCCTCGCGGATCGCCGCTCTCGCGGAACTCAAGCGCGGGATCCTCGCGGGCACCCCCCCGGTCCCCCCCGGATTCTCACGCCGGATCGAGGCGCTCGCGCGGCTGGGCGGGCCCGCCCCGTCCGTCGACCTCGCCGAGATGCGCCGCTTCCTGCGGCGTGCGCTCGTCGCGGCGGCGATCCTAGGGGCCGTCGGGCTCGCGTATCTGGCCGCGGCGGTGGTCCCGCGACTCCTCACGCCGCCGCCGCTGCATGCGCAGGACTCGCTGCTGGGGGGCAGGTAGCCGATGCGCGAGCTGAGGCGGATGTTCCTCGCGGCGCTCTGCCTGACCTTCGTCGGCGGCGTCGCCGCGGGCGTCTTCATCGGGGGCCTGCGCGCGGCGCCCGCGCCGTTGCCCGGGCCTCTCGATCGCCGCGTGCAGGACTGGCAGGGCGCCTTCTCGCTGACGCCGAGCCAGGAGCGGCGGCTGAGGGAGATCCTCGCGCGCTACGACATGGGTGCGCAGCAGATCCGCGACCAGATCGGCGCGGAGCAGTACCGGCAGCTCGAGGAGTTGCGCGAGCGCCACCGGGCGCAGATCCGGGCGGATGTCCTCACCCCGGAGCAGCGCACCGAATACGACAGGCGGCGCGGCGGGGGCTAGAATGTGCGGCTCTCGGCCCCCGGCGGGCCCGCGGGATCCATGGCAAAATCGGTCGGACTCGAAATTCATGCGCGCGGCGTGCGCGCGGTCGAACTCAGCGGCCGCGGGCGCAGCTTCCGCATCACGCGCTACCTGGACCGGCCGGTGCACCCGCGCGGCGGCGCCCCCGACCCCGAGGAGCTGAAGGTCGCCCTGGGCGAGATCTTCCGCGGCGGACGGTTCTCGCGGTCGAGCGTGATCGGCTCGCTCGAGGCGGGCGAGACGATGGTGCGCGAGATCCCGGTGCCCTTCAAGGGCGACGACCAGATCCGCAAGGTCGTCAAGTTCGAGGCGGAGCACCACCTCCACGACTGCAACGCCGAGGACGTGATCGTGCAGTACACCCGCGTCGGCGAGTCGAAGGAGGGCGCGAACCTGCTCGTCTTCGCCGCGCGCAAGGAGGACATCTCGCGGCGCATCGAGTACGCGCGCGGCGTCGGCGTCGAGCCGCTCGCGATGGACCTCGATGCCGTGGGGGTCTACGGGGCCGTGCGGGCGGCGGGGCTCTTCGACGACGGCGCCGCCTTCGTGCTGCTGCACATCGCGCACCGCTCCACCGAGATGATCTTCGTCAGCGAGGGCGAACTGCGCGCGCTGCGCTCGGTGCGCATGGGCATCGACAGCATCACGCAGGGGCTCGCGCGCGACATGGACATCGACTTCAGCGAGGCGGACGTCAAGCTCGCGGGCATCCGCGCCGAGGGCGAGGGCGGCGACCTGCTGCTGCCCGGCGACGGCGCGAGCGACCGCAAGGAGACCGAGAAGAGCCACGCCGAGCTCGAGCGCGACCTCTTCACGCAGAAGCGCGACGAGTTCACCGCCCGCCTCAAGCGCGAGTTCGTGCGCTCGCGCGCGGCGATGCACACCGGGGGCGAGTTCCGCATCCTCGCGAGCGGCGCCGGCATCGCGGTGCCCGGGCTGCTCGACCACCTCGGCCAGCGGCTCGGGCAGCCGGTCGAGACCTTCCGCCCCTCGGAGGCCTTCGGCTACCGCGGGCGCGAGCCGGGCGCGGAGGAGTTCGACGCCGGCGCGACGGTCGCCCTCGGGCTCGCGCTGAAGGGGCTCGGGGAGGACCCGCTCGACCTCGACTTCCGGCAGGAGGAGCTGACGGTCGCGAACCGGTTCGAGCTGCTCAAGAACACCCTCGCGGTGACGGTGACGCTGCTCTTCCTCTGCCTGATGGGCGTCTCCTTCTACGCGCTCTACAAGAAGAACAGCCTCAAGCGGGAGCGGTTCGACGCGCTGCTCACCGAGGCCTACAAGCCCTTCAGCGACAGCGCGCGGCGCTACAACGACCTCGGCGAGTCGATCGTGCCGCCCGAGAAGACCGTGAACGTCGGCGCCGTCGAGACCGTCGGCCAGCCCCACGACGCGATCCGGAGGATCGCGAACAGCCTGCGCTCGATGAGCGCGCACCTGATGCGCACGGTCGGCGGCGACAAGGGCATCCCGCAGATCACCTCCGCGCTGCACATCTGGAACGAGGTCTTCGGCGCGGTCGGGAAGATCCACAAGGAACTCGGCTACGTCGACTTCGAGCTCATCGAGGTGAAGCAGGAGAGCGTCACGATCAACACGATGCTGCGCAGCGCCGGCGACGGCGAGCGGCTCGAGGCCGCGCTGAAGCAGGTGCCGGTCCTGCAGGACATGGAACTCGAGGCGTGGAGGGCCGTGCCGGTCTCGGGCAGCGACCTGCAGCGCATCCGCTACAACTTCCGCGAGAGAAGGTCGCGCCGATGACCGAAGACCCCATCAAGCTCTACGTCGTCGTGATGTCGATCCTCGTCGCGGTGCTCGGCTGGGTCGCGCAGACCTCGTGGAAGCAGGCGAGCGCGTTCGAGCAGGCCGTCGAGCAGGCGCCCGGCCACGCGAAGTCGATCAGCCAGCTCACCGCGGAGGTGGACCGCCTCTGCGAGCAGCTGAGCAAGAGCAAGCTGCGCACCGCGCGCCACAAGACCCTGATCGAGGACGCCGTGCGCGACAACGGCATCGACGTCGCGGGGCTCGGCGAGGAGCCCAACCCCAAGCCGATCGGCAGCAAGGGCCTCGAGCGCCGCTTCTTCGTCGAGATCCGCAGGAGCGGCACGAGCCGCCCCGTCACGCGCGAGCGCGTCGCGCGCTTCTGCCGCCAGGTCGAGCAGGACTCCCGCGGCATCCTGAAGACGATCGAGATCCGCCTCACCCGCGACTCGAGCGCCGACGGCGTCCCCGCCGGCAGGGATGGCACGATCGTCGACGACACCTACACCGGCACGATCGTCTTCGGCCTGCGCGTGGTCAAGAACGAGTCATAGGCCGCAGGCGATCGCGACGAGGCCGGCGCAGGCGCAGTAGACGGCGAAGCCGAAGAGGCGCTTCCGCACGACGACGCCGACCATCACGCGCATCGCGAAGAGGCTCGCGAGAAACGAGACCACGCCGCCCGCGACCATCTGCGTCGCGTCGGCATCCGCCGAGAAGTCGTCGCGGAGCAGCAGCAGCCCCGCGCCGCCGATCGCGGGCACGGCCATCAGGAAGGCGAAGCGCACCGCCTGCTCGCGCTCGAGGCCGACGCGCAGCGACGCGGCCAGCGTCGTGCCGCTGCGGCTGACGCCGGGCAGGATCGCGAGCACCTGCGCGAAGCCGACCACGAGCGCGCGCGAGAGCGGCATCGTCGGCGCCCGGAGCGCGCCGTCGCGCGCGCGCGAGGCGAACCAGAGGATCGCGGCGGTCACGAGAAGCAGCCCCCCGACGGCCGCGACGCTGGACGAGATCGACTCGACCGTGTCCTTGAGGAGCAGTCCCAGCGCGACGACGGGCAGCGTCGCCACGGCCAGCACGAGCATCAGCCGCGGCGCCGTCGTCACCATCGACCAGAGCTCGCGGCGCACGAACAGCAGCACCGCCGCGAGCGATCCGAGATGCACGGCGATGTTGAACGCGAGGTTCGACTCGGGGTCCTCCCAGCCGAGGAGCGCCTGGAAGAGCGCGAGGTGGCCGCTCGACGAAACCGGCAGGAACTCGGTCAGCCCCTGCACGAGCCCGAGCACGAGCGCCTCGACGAACGGGGACATGTCCCTCTCTATCGGACGGCGCGCACCCGCGCCGCGAGCAGCAGCGACCCCAGGAGGCCGATCGCCATCACGCCTGCGGCGTATTCATAGGGGGTCTCGGGGGCAAGGCCGAAGAGCAGGTTCCCCGCCCACGGGCCCAGGATGCGCGCCAACGCGAGGCCGGACTGGCCGATGCCGAGCACCTCCCCCTGCATGTCGGCGGGCGTCGCCTGCGAGAGCAGGCTCGCGAGCGACGGGGAGGTCATCGAGAAGCCGAGCACGGCCACGGCCATGACGACGAACTTCCCCCCGAGCGCGATGCCCAGCAGCCCCCCGCCGAGCAGCAGGCATCCCATGACGGCGAAGCGCGCCTCCCCCACCCTCGGCATCAGGCGGCGCACGACGAGCCCCTGGAAGACGAGCATCAGCACGCCGAGGTAGGTGAAGAGAAAGCCGTTCGCGAGGATGTCGAACTGCCAGCGGTCGCGCGAGAAGAGCGCGAGCGTGCCCTCGAAATTCGCGAAGCAGAAGGTCACGATCACCTGCAGCGCGACCGCGAGCAGCGCGACCGGGTGGCTCGCGATGTACCTCAGGCCCCCGACCCCCCCCACGATCCGTTCGACGTGGCGCTCCGGTTCCGGGAGCCTCTTCCACGCGATCAGGAACGCGACGAGCGAGAAGCCCGCGGCGATGAGGCCGGGCGCCGCGGGACTCAGCGCGTGGGAGAGGCCGCCGATCGACGGTCCGAACGCGAAGCCGACGCCGAACGCGGCGCCGATGAGCGCCATCTGCTTGCCGCGGTCGTGGCGGCCCGTCACGTCCGCGATGTAGGCCTGCGCGGTGCCGATCGTCGCGCCGAAGAAGCCCGCCGCGGCGCGCGAGACGAGAAGCCACGTGTAGTCGGGCGCGAACGCGAAGAGCGTGTAGGAGAGGATGCTGCCGAAGAGGCCCAGCATCAGCATCGGCCTGCGGCCGTGGCGGTCGCTCAGTCGGCCCCAGAGCGGCGCGAAGAGCAGCTGCATCGCCGAGAAGGACGCGAACAGGAGCCCGATCTGGCCCGGGGAGGCGCCATGGTCCCTCGCGTAGAGCGGCAGCAGCGGCAGGACGATGCCGAACCCGAGCAGGTCGACGAAGACCGTCAGGAAGAGGACCCCGAGGGCGCCCTTCTTCACAGTTGCACGGCGGGTTGGAAGCAGGTGCGGCTCTTGTCGCAGCGCTCGAGGGAGGCCTCGCCGCCGTCGGGGCCCACCGGCTGGTGGGTCCGGATGCACCAGCAGGGCGTCCGGAGGCCGAGTTCCTCGTCGTAGCCCTCGACCGGCGGCGGGAAGAAGAAGGCCTTGTTCTGGAGGTGCTTGCAGGCGGTGAGCGGTCTCATGCGATCACCTCCTCGAGGGCGCGCTGCACGAGGCGCTTCAGGATGACGACCTTGTGCCGGTTCTGGGCGAGGGGCTCCGCCCCCTCGACCGCCGCCGCGGCGGCCGCGGCCGGGTCGGGCTTCCGGCCCGTGAGCGCGCTTTCCGCCTTCGTGGCGCGGTAGGGGGTCGGCGCGACGCCGCCGCAGACGATGCGCGCCTCCTTGACGGTGCCGCCCTGCATGTCGAGCGCGACCGCGACGGACGCGACGGCGAAGTCGAAGGAGAGGCGCTCGCGGAACTCGAGATAGGTGCTGCGCTTGGCGAGCGGCGAGGGCTCGAGCAGCACGGCGCGGATCAGTTCGCCCTGCCGCAGCACCGTGTCGGAGATCTTGCCGCTCTTCGGCTGCTCGTAGAGCAGTTCGGCGTCGAGGATGCGGTCGCCGTCGGGGTGGACGCAGGCGAGGCGCGCCTTGAGCGCGATCAGCGCGGGCGCGAGGTTGCTCGGATGCGCGCAGGCGCAGCGGCGGTGCGGGAAGATCGCGTGGTGGCGGTTCGCGGCGCCCTCGGCCATCGCGGCGCAGTTGCCCGCGCCGAGCTTGAAGCACTCGAACCCCTTCTGGCGCAGGAACCAGCAGCGCGTCGACTGGCAGAGGTTGCCGCCGACGGTGCCGACGTTGCGGATCTGCGGCGTCGCCGCCTCCCCCGCCGCCTTGTGCAGCGCGGGGAACTCCGCCCTGATCCACTCGTCCTCGGCCACCTCGGCCAGCGTCGCGAGCGCGCTCAGTTCGCCCTTGCCCTCCTCGCGCTTGATCCGGAGCAGGTTCACGATCTCGGCCGGCTCGAGGACGCGCTCCTTGAGGAGATCGAGCAGGTCGGTGCCCGCCCCCTTCGCCAACGCGTCGCCGTTCGACGCGAGCGCCTTCGACGCGGCGGCGAAGCTGTCGCTGTGGACGTAGCCGAACTGTTTCATGAGAGCACCCCCAGCGCCGCGAGCACCTTGTCCGGCGTGATCGGCAGCGAGCGCACCCGCGCGCCGATCGCGTTCGCGACCGCGTTGCCGATCGCCCCCGCCGTCGGCACCGTCGGCGGCTCGCCGAGGCTGCTGACGCCGGTCGGGCTGATGCCGTTGGCGACCGAGAAGGCGATCGAGACGATCTCCGGCATGTCGGCGGCGCCGAGCACCTTGTAGTCGAGCAGGTTCGGGTTGACCATGTTGCCGGTCGCCCGGTCGAGGATCCTCTCCTCGAAGAGCGCGTAGGAGATGCCCTGGATCACGCCGCCGCTGATCTGGCTCCGGGCGAGCAACGGGTCGACGACGAGGCCGCAGTCCTGCACCGCGACAATCTTCACGACGCGCACCGCGCCCGTCTCGGTGTCCACGTCGACCTCGGCGAACTGCACGCCGGCGACCTCGCCGCTGAACCGCGGCAGGCCGAAGAACTCCGCCCGCCCCTGCCCCTGCGCCTCGATCGCCTCCTTCGGCATCATCGCGCAGGCCTGCTCGAAGGTGAGGTCGCGGCTGCCGCCGACGACCCTGCCGCCGCGCAGGTCCATCGTGCCCGCATCGCCGCCGGCCGCGGCGGCGACGGCGGCGAGCAGCTCCCGCTTCGCGAGCCAGGCCGCGTGGCGGACGACCGGCGCGATGGACGGCGCCGTGACCGAGCCGCCGCTGCCGTGGCCGTAGGGGTCGGAGGTGTGGCCCAGCCGCACCGAGACGCGTGCGACCGGCAGGCCGAGTTCCTCCGCGCCGATGACCGCGATGACCGTGCGCGTGCCGGTGCCGATGTCCTGCGACCCGTTGCTGAAGAGCACCGAGCCGTCGCGCCCGATGCGGCAGTTCACCGCGTCGCCGGGGCGCGCGTTGTGTCCCCACCGGGTCGAGGCCATGCCGAGGCCGCGCTTCACGGGCCCCTTCGCGCTGCCCGATTTCACGCGCCGCTCCCAGCCGATCTCCTTCGCGCCGACGTCGTACTGCGCGAGCCGCACCGGGTGGCGGTCGTTCTTCTTCCTGAACGCGAGCGGGTCCATGCCGAGCGCGTCGGCCAGTTCGTCCATCATCCCCTCGAGGGCGAAGACCCCTTGCGGGTGCGACGGGGCGCGGAACGCGCGCGCGCCGCCCGCGTGCGTCAGCACGTCCGACTGCGTCAGCGCCGCGGCCTTGAACGCATAGATCCCCGGGTTGAAGACCCCCGCACCCCCCCCGTTCCCCGCGGTGCCGAAGGCTTCGACGGATGCGCCGCAGAGCGTCCCGTCCCGTTTCGCGCTGAACTTGCAGCGCTGGATCGAGTCGGGCCGGTTGCCCGCGACGAGATGCTCCTCGCGCCGGTCGAGCATCAGCCGGCAGGGCCGCTTGGTCTCGCGCGCGGCGCGCGCGCAGAAGGCGTCCCACGAGCTGATGCCGAACTTCGAGCCGAAGCCGCCGCCCATGTGCTCGGTGATGACGAGGATGTCGGCGGCGGGCATCCGAAGCGCCTGCGCCATCGAAGACTGGATCGCGAAGGTCGCCTGCGTGCTCGCCCAGACGGTGAGCTTGCCCCCCTCCCACTTGCAGACGCATCCGTGCGTCTCGAGGCAACTGTGCGTCTGCACCTGCGTCCTGTACTCCTGCTCGACGACGACGTCGGCCTCGGCATGCGCCTTCGCGACCGCGTCGAGGTTGCCCGGCGCGCGTCCGCCGCGCACGTTGGGGCCGTCGTCGAGCACCTTCGCGGCGCCCTCCGCCATCGCCATGTCGAGGGTCGCCGCGTGGTCGAGCACCTCGTACTCGACCTCGACCAGCGCGAGCGCGTCGTCGAGGATCTCCTCGCTCTCGGCGGCGAGGCCGCAGACCTCCTGCCCCGCGTGGCGGATGCGCGCCCCCGCGGCCCCCTCCGAATAGACCACGCCGGCAAGCGCCTTCGCCTTGGAAAGGTCGAGCTTCCTCACGATCGCGCTCGCGTGCGGCGAGCGCAGCATCTTCGCGTAGATCATCCCGGGGAAGCGGATGTCGTAGCTGTACTTCGCGCGGCCGGTCACCTTGAGCGCGCCGTCGAGGCGCGGGTGGTCTTTGCCGACGACGGCGAGATCGGAGCCGAGGTCCCACGGCGCGGGGGAGTCCTTCACGTCGGGGGCGTCGACCTTCTTCTCGTTGCCGGGGAAGCCGAGGCGCAGTTCGCTCATCGCGCCGCCTCCTTGCAGGCCGCGAAGACGTGGCCGTAGGTGCCGCAGCGGCAGAGGTTGCCGGAGACCGCGCGGCGGATCTGCGCGTCGGTCGGGTTCTTGACCGTCCCGACGAGCGCCGCGCAGGACATCACCATGCCGGGCGTGCAGAAGCCGCACTGGAGCGCGTCGTGCTTGAGGAAGGCGGCCTGCACCGGGTGCAGCCCGTCGGGCCCTTCGAGCCCCTCGATCGTGCGGACTCTGTACCCCTCCGCGTCGATCGCGAGCATCGTGCAGGAGTTGACCGGGCGGCCGTCGAGGTGCACGGTGCAGGCGCCGCAGGCGCCGCGGTCGCAGACGCGCTTGCTGCCGGTCAGTTCGAGCCGGTCGCGCAGCGCGTCGAGCAGCGTCACGCGCGGCTCGACCTCGAGCACGTGCGCCTTGCCGTTGATCGAAAGCTCGATCTTCGTCGCCCCGGGGCCGACGCGGGAGAGGCCGCTCGCCCCCCTCCCAGGCGGCTCGGCCCGTACCCCCGGCGCGAGCGCGCCGAGCGCGGCGGCGACGCCGGCACCCCGCAACATGTCGCGTCGCGAAACGCGGAACTTGTCGTCGGACATCTGCTCCCTCCGGCGCCGAGTCTACCGCGAACGCACTCCCCGTGCGTCGAGTTCGGAGGGGCGCGGGGGGGCACGTCGCTCCGGCGCCGGCCGCCTGACCACCGCGAGGTGGCGCTCGGGACCCTCCGGTCTCTGCTGCGGAGGGCCGGACTCGCGGGCGCGGCGTCCACGCGTGCAGCGGAGAGGCGCTACGGCGCCAACCGCTCCACCACCCACGCCCCGCCCCCCTCCCGCCGGTAGAGCACGCGGTCGTGCAGCCGCGCAAGCCGCCCCTGCCAGAATTCGATGCGGTCGGGCACGATCACGTACCCGCCCCAGTGGGCCGGCCGCGGCACGACGCGCCCGCGGAAGCGCTCGGTCACCTCCTCGACGCGCCGGTCGAGCGCGGCGCGGTCGGCGATCACCTCGCTCTGCGGCGACGCATGCGCGCCGATCTGGCTCTCGCGCGGCCGCGAACTCCAGTAGGCATCGCTGTCGGCGGCGCTGGCGCGCCCGGCGCGCCCCTCGATGCGGATCTGCCGCATCAGCGCCGCCCAGTGGACCGTCAACGCCGCGCGGCCGGTCGCGTCCATCTCGCGCGCCTTGCGGCTCCGGTAGTTGGTGTAGACGAAGAACCCACGCGCATCCGCGCCGCGGATCAGCACCATCCGCGCCGAGGGCCGCCCCTCGCCGTCCACGGTCGCCAACGCCGCGGCGGCGGGCTCGGGCAGCGCCGCGTCATGCGCGCGCTTCCACCAATCATGGAAGAGAATCAGGGGGTCCGGGGGCAGCGCCCCGTCGGCCAGCGGGTCTTCGGTAGCCACGCCGACAGTGTGGCACAAGGGGGCAACGGCTTCCGGTCAGGCCTGCCCGCGGCGGCGCCTGGCTGCCCGCTTGGCCCCCTCGCGGCGCCCACGAGCGCCGGAAGCGGGCGAACAGCGGGGGCCTTGCGCTCAGCGGCAAGGGAGTACTCGTTCGCCGACACGCGGGCGAGGTGATGGCCGCTCTGCAAGTTCATCCAGAACTCCGGGGAGACATCCAGAGCGTCCGCGAGGAGCCCAGCGGTCTCTGCCGTGACGCCACGCTTTCCACGTACGAGTTCGTTGATCCGCTGCACGGGCACACCCAGATTCTTCGCGAATGCGACCTGCGTGATTCCGAGGGGCTCAAGGTATTCCCGCAGGAGAATCTCGCCGGGATGGGTGGGAACGCGATGTCGAGAGAGCATGAATGTCCTCACGAAGGACAGTCCACCCCTGCCACGTCCTAGGCAAAATCGGCGCAGCCGATTTCGCTCAGCACTTCTCGTACTTCCAGTTCTTGCGCTTGCCCTCCGCGAGCCACTCGATCGTCGTCGCGAGCCGGCGGTCGCGGGTCGCCTGCTGCTTCGCCTCGACGATCCACTCGATGTACTCGCGGCGCTGGCCGGGGGGGAAGCCGTCGAAGGTCGCGCGCGCCTGCCTGTTCTTCTTCAGCGCCGCGGCGAGGTCGGCGGGCACCGCGAGCGCGGGCTTCGCGCGCTTCTCCTTCGTCAGCTTGATCCCCTCCTCGTTGAGCCGCACCGCCTCGCGGATCATCGCGAGCAGCACCTTGTCCGGCGGCAGGTCCTTCACGGAGGTGATCCGGCCGGGAAGCCGGTCCGCGCCCTTGACGAGCTTCTGCTTCCAGAAGCCGAAGCTGACATGGGCCTTGAACGCGGCCATGCCGCCGACGAGCCCCCTGTACTCGAACGAGGGGTTGCGCCACTTGAAGACCTCCTCGATCTCCGGGCAGGCCTTGTGGAAGAGCGCGCGGATCTTCCGCAGCACCGGCTGCGCGAACCCGGGCGCGCTTGCGATGTAGTCGTCGAAGGCGGCGCTCATGCCGACAGCGTAGCGCGGCGGCCCGCGGCGCGACAAGCCGGCGACGCGACGGTGCGCCTCATCGCCGCAGATGCTTCGCGAGTTCCGCCGGCGTGGTCACGGGCGCCGCACAGGTGAAGTCCCGGCAGACGTAGGCCGCGGGCTTGCCGTCCGACGCCGTCTTGCCCTTCGCCGGCGGGAGCAGCTTTTCGATCTCCGGCGTCACGAGGGCGAGCACGCGGTTGGGGTCGGGCGCGCGCCAGACCGCCTCGACGAGAGGCTTCACCCCCTCGCGCTCCCCCGCAATGAACACCGCGCGCGGCTTGCTCGCCTCGAAGTCGAGGGCGATCAGCACCGCGCTGAAGCCGAGCGCGCTCGCGCCGACGCGGGCGCCGAAGAAGTCGAGGGTCTTTCGCGCCTGCTCCTTCGCCTTCGGGTCGCCGGTCAGTTCGAAGAGTCGCAGCAGGTTCAACGCCATCACGCCGTTGCCGGAGGGCGTGGCATTGTCATAGCCGCTCTTGCCCCGCGCGATCAGCGCCTCGGCGCGGTCCGACGTATAGAAGAAGCCGCCCTCCTTCGGGTCGTAGAAGCGCTCGACGGTCACCTTCGACAGCGCGATCGCCGCGCGCAGCCAGTCGGCGTCGAACGTCGTCTCGTAGAGATCGAGATAGGCCTGCACGACGTAGGCGTGGTCGGAGAGCACGCCCTCGTGCGCCGCCTCGCCGCCGGCCCAGCGGCGGATCAGGCTGCCGTCCTCCCGCGTCAGGGTCGTGCGCAGGAACCGCCCCGCGCGCACCGCGGCATCCAGCCACGCCTGCTCGCCGAGCGCCTGGTATCCCTTGCAAAGGCCGCTGATCATCAGCCCGTTCCAGTCGGCGAGCACCTTCGTGTCGGTCATCGGCTTCGGGCGCTTCTCGCGCTCGGCGTACATGCGGGCGGTGCAGCGGGAGAGGATCTCCTTCACCTGCGCCTCCTCGAGCTTCGTCTCCCTGGCGACCTCGGCCCGCGATTTCAACACTTGCAGGATCGACTTCCCCGGCCGCTCGTGCCAGTTGCCCTCCTCGCGGATGTCGAAGCGCGCGAAGAGCACCTGCTGATCCGCGGCGTCGGGGAAGAGCCGCCGGATCGAGGCAGGATCCCACACATAGAACCCGCCCTCGCCCTCGGGGCCGCCGGGGTCGTCGGCGTCCTGCGCGGCGTAGAAGCCGCCCTGCGCGTCGGTCATCTCCGCGAGCACCCAGCGCGCGATGTCGCGGGCGGTCTCCGCGTAGAACTCGCTGCCGAAGGCGCGGTAGCCCCACGCGTACAGCGACAGTAGCTGCCCGTTGTCATAGAGCATCTTCTCGAAGTGCGGCACGAGCCAGTCCCGCGTCGTCGCGTAGCGGTGGAAGCCGCCGCCGACGTGGTCGTGGATGCCGCCCCGCGCCATCGCGTCGAGCGTCTTGACCGCGATGTTGCGCGCCTCGTCGCCGCCGGTGCGATGCCACGCGCGCAGCACCATCTCGACGCTCGACGGGCTCGGGAACTTCGGCGCGTCGCCGAACCCGCCGTGCACCGTGTCGGAGGCGCCCTGCGCCATCGCGAAGGCGGTGTCGAGCGCCGCGACCTCGAGCCGCTGCGGCTCCTCCATCTCGTAGACCTGCCGCACCGCGTCGGTGATCTGCTCGCTGCTGCGGTCGATCTTCGCGCGCATCTCCGGGTCCTTCCACGCCTCGGCGATGTGCCGCATCACGTCGAGGAAGCCGGGCCTCCCGTACATCGCCTCCTTCGGGAAGTAGGTGCCGCCCATGAAGGGCTTGCGATCGGCCGTCAGCCAGACCGAGAGCGGCCAGCCGCCGGGCACGCGCATCAGCTGCACCGCGTTCATGTAGATCTCGTCGATGTCGGGCCGCTCCTCGCGGTCGAGCTTGACGCAGACGTAGTGCTCGTTCAGGTAGGCGGCGACCTCCGCGTCGGCGAAGGACTCGTGCTCCATCACGTGGCACCAGTGGCACGACGAGTAGCCGATGGACAGGAAGACGGGCTTGTCCTCGCGCCTTGCCTTCCCGAACGCCTCGTCGCCCCACGGATACCAGTCCACGGGATTGGTGGCGTGTTGCAACAGATAGGGGCTCTTCTCGGTCGCAAGCCGGTTCGTGGTGGGTGTATTCACGGGGGGTCCGGGGGGTTGCTCTCCGCCGCAGGCCACAAGGGAGATCAGCAGGATCAGGCTGGCCCGCATGAATCGGATCGTACCAGCTAGGAAGTCGCTCGCGACCGAACTGGGGCCGCGCGGCATCCGCGTCAACGCCGTCGCGCCGGGCTGGGTGCACACCGACATGACCGAGGAGGCGCTGCGGGGACGCCCCCTTCCCGAACCCATCCCCCTGTCCCGCGTCGGGGAGCTGGACGACGTCGCCGGACCGGCGCTCTTCCGCTGAGCCTGTGAAGAAATCCCAGCTGGCTTCGACCGGCTGCGGCTGCGCCTGTCCGCGTCGCGCCTCCTCGCCGTATCTCTCCGTTGATACGGGTCGGAGGCGCTCCTTGCCAGGCTTGTCCTCGCTCGGTCTCGGGCCGACGCCGGGATTTCTTCCCAAGCTCTCTGCTCGGACCTCGCGCGCTACGTCACCGGCGTGGTGCTCGATGTTTGCGGAGGGTCGTACCTTCACTAGGATCTGGTCGATAAGGATGAGGTGCACGTGAACGATCTCGCCGACGGCAAGCGGCCCGGTTTTCTCTACGTGATCTCGTGGGAGGTCTGCAACCGGCTGGGCGGCGTGCATACCGTGCTCGAGACCTCCGCGCCGGCGATCGCGTCGCGCTACGGGGACGACGTGCTCTACGTCGGCCCCGACCTGTGGGCCGACCGGGCCGCTCAGGCGACCTTCGTGGAGGACGCGGTGCAGCCGACGCTCGCCGCGCTCGCGGCGGAGCGGGACGTGCCGGTGCGGTTCGGGCGGTGGCGCATCGAGGGGTCGCCGGCGGTGGCGCTCGTCGACTCCGGGCGGCTGCTCGAGAGCAAGAACCGGCTGCTCGGCGACCTCTGGAACGACTTCGGCGTCGACTCGATCCACGCCGACTGGGACAGTGTCGAGCGGATCCTCTTCGCCTACGCGACCGGCATGCTCGTCGAGCTGCACTACCACACCGCCGTGCGCTCGCGCGGGCTGCGGGCGGTGGCGCACTTCCACCAGTGGCAGACCGCCGCGGGGCTGCTGAGGCTCGCGAAGACGACGCCGGAGATCGGGACCGTCTACAACCCGCACGGCAGCGCGCTCGGGCGGGCGCTCGCGGGCGGCGGCGTGAAGCTGCACCGCGACCTCGCGACGGTGGAGCCGGCGAAGACGGCGCGGGAGCGCCACCTCGACGCGCAGCACACCCTCGAGGTCGCCGCGGCGAAGCAGGCCTCCGTGCTCGTGGACGTGAGCGAGCACTCCGCCGTGGAGACGGCGCACCTGCTCGGGCGCAGGCCCGACCTCGTGACGCCGAACGGGTGGACGACGACGCCGCGCCCCGACGCGAAGCACCGCGACGAGGTGCGCGCGGCGCTCTTCCGCACGGCGGAGCGATTCCTCGGCTCGCCGGTGGATCCGGTGCGCACGCGGCTCGTCTTCTCCTCGGGCCGGTACGAGTTCCGCAACAAGGGGCTCGACGTCGTGATGGACGTGCTCGGGCGCCTCTGCGAGGATCCCGAGCCCCCCGCGCGGCCGCTGCTCTACTGCGTCGCCGTGGCGGCGCCCCAGACCGGCCCGCGGCCGGAGGTGGTGCGCCGGCTCAAGGAGCCCGAGCTCGCCGGGACGGCGTGCGGCGTCTGCACGCACAACCTGGCCCATCCGGAGGACGACCCGATCCTGACGGCCTGCCGCACGCACGGGATCGACAACAGGCCCGGCGACGCGGCGCGGATCCTCTTCGCGCCGGTCCGCCTCGACGGGCGCGATCCGGTGCTGCCGTTCTCGTACGCCGACGTCCTGCAGGCGAGCGACATCACGATCTTCCCGTCGAGCTACGAGCCGTGGGGCTACACGCCGGTCGAGAGTCTCGCGGCCGGCGTGCCGACGGTGACGACGGACCTGACCGGCTTCGGGCGGTTCGTGCTGACGCTGCCGGAGGAGGAGCGGGCGGGCGTGACGGTGCTGCCCGGCGAGAAGGTGGACAACGGGCAGGTCGCGGAGTCGCTCGTGCAGGCGCTCAAGCGCTACCTCGCGCGCTCCGACGAGGAGCTCGCCGCGCTGCGGCGCTCGGGGGAGCCGATCCTCAAGCGCCTCTCGTGGGAGACGCTGATCGGCAAGACGATCGAGGCGCACGGCATCGCGCTCGAGCGCGCCGCGGCGAGGCGCGCCACGGCGATCATCCCCGGCCTCACGCGCACGAGCACGCGTTCGATGCTGCTGATTCCCGGCCAGAGCGCCAACCGCCCGCGCCTCCACCACTTCACCGTCTCGACGTCGCTGCCGGAGCGGATCGCCCGCCTCGGCGAGCTCTCGATGAACCTCTGGTGGTGCTGGAACCCGCGCGCGCGCTCCCTCTTCGAGCAGCTCGATCCCGCGGCGTGGGCGGCGTCGGGGGAGAACCCGGTGCGGATGCTGCGCGCGGCCGACCCGGCGCGCGCGCTGGAGCAGGCTCGCGATCCGGGCTACCAGCGGGCGTACGACGCGGTCTGCGAGGAGTACGACCGCTACCGGGAGCGGCCCGCGGCGGAGACGCCCTCCACGGCGTACTTCTGCGCCGAGTTCGCGATCCACGAGAGCCTGCCGATCTACAGCGGCGGCCTCGGCGTGCTCGCGGGCGACCACCTGAAGTCGGCGAGCGACCTGAGGCTCCCGCTCAGCGCCGTCGGCCTGCGCTACGCCAACGGCTACTTCGTGCAGCGGATCGAGGCCGACGGGCGCCAGGGCGTCGAGTTCCGGCGCCACGACCCGCGGGACATGCCGATGGCGGAGGTGCTCGGCGAGGACGACGAGCCGCTGCGCATCTCGATCCCGCTGCCGGAGCGCGAGCTGAAGGCGGGCGTGTGGAAGGTCGCGGTCGGCTCCGTGACGCTCTACCTGCTCGACACCGCGATCCCCGAGGGCGATCCCGCCGACCAGGGGGTGACCGACCGCCTCTACCCGAGCGACCGCGAGCCTCGGCTGCGGCAGGAAATCCTGCTCGGGATGGGCGGATGGCGGATGCTGCGCGCGCTCGGCAAGACGCCGCGGGTCTGCCACCTGAACGAGGGGCACTCCGCCTTCCTGCTGCTCGAGCGGCTGCTCGAACTCGTCGAGGAGGAGGGGCTCACGTTCGCGCAGGCGCAGGCGGTCGTGCGCGCGAGCACCGCGTTCACGACGCACACGCCGGTGCCGGCCGGCCACGACCGGTTCAGCGAGGGGCTGATGCGCCGCTACTTCGGGCCGCTCGCGCAGCGCCTCGGCCTCGACTGGGCGGAGTTCCTCGACCTCGGGCGCACCTCGCGCGAGGACCACGAGTTCAGCATGACGGTGCTCGCGCTCCGGCTCTCCGACCGCGCCAACGGCGTCAGCGTGCTGCACGGGCAGGTGTCGCGCGACATGCTCGCGGGCGTCTGGCCGGGGATCCACCCCGCGGAGACGCCGGTCGACTCCGTCACCAACGGCGTCCACCTCGCGACCTGGGTCGGCCCGGAGATGGACGAGGTCTTCCGCGCGAACCTCGCCTCCGACTGGGCCGAGAACCACCCGTCGCGCGAGGTCTGGGCGGGCGCGGAGGAGATCGCCGACGACGAGATCTGGCGCGCGCACGAGACGCAGAAGCGGCGCATGATCGCGTGGCTGCGCGAGGACGTCGAGCGGACCGGCCTCCGCCGCGGGGAGGGGGCGGCGACGCTCCAGCGCCGGATCGAGGGCATCACCGAGAACGCGCTCTGGATCGGCTATGCGCGCCGCTTCGCGCCCTACAAGCGCGCGACGCTGCTCTTCCGCGACGCCGACCGGCTGCAGGCCCTGCTCGACGACGGGAGCCGGCCGGTGCGGGTCGTCTTCGCGGGCAAGGCGCACCCCGACGACCGCGAGGGGAGCGACCTCGTGCAGAAGATCGTCGGGCTCACGAACGACCCGCGCTACGAGGGCAGGGTCTTCTTCGTCGAGAACTACGGCGTCGGCATCGCGCGCCACCTCGTGCAGGGCGTCGACGTCTGGCTCAACACGCCGACGCGGCCGCTGGAGGCCTCCGGCACGAGCGGCATGAAGGCCTGCCTCAACGGCGGCCTGCACCTGAGCGTGCTCGACGGCTGGTGGTGCGAGGGCTACGACGGGACCAACGGCTGGGCGATCGGCGGCGGCCGCGAATACGAGAACGCGGAGATGCAGAAGGAGTACGACAGCCGGAGCCTCTACGGGCTGCTCGAGTCCGAGATCGTGCCGCTCTTCTTCGAGCGCGGGCTCGACGGGCTCCCGCCGGGCTGGATCGCCAAGATGAAGCGCTCGATCGCGACGGTCCCGGGCACGTTCAACACCCACCGCATGGTCTCGGACTACGTGCGCTTCGCCTACGCCCCCCTCGGCAACGAGGTGGCGGGGATGGTGGGCGACGACTACCGCCTCGCGAAGGCGAGGGCGGCGCGCCACGCGGTCCTGCGCGCCGCATGGGAGAGCGTCAAGATCGAGGACCTCTCGGTCACCGACCTCTCGCGCGGCAGCATCGCGCTCGGCGAGGTGCTCGAGGTGCGGGCGCGCATCCGGCTCGGCCAGCTCACCGCGGAGGATGTCACCGTCGAGCTCTTCATCGGGCGGAGCGGCGAGAAGGGCGCGCTCGTGCATCCCGTCGTGATCGCGCTGCAGCGCGACGGCGAGGTGAAGGAGGGCGTCGCCCACTACGCCGGGGCCTACCTGCCCCGCGGGGCCGGTTCCTTCCGCTACGGGGTGCGCGTGCTGCCCGCGGCCTCCTCATTCGCGGAGTCGGCGCACCTCGGCCTCGTCCGGTGGGCGTGAAATCGGGGGGGCAAACTGCGCCCCCCCGATTTCACCTAAAGGGCGACTTCGAGGGCCAGGGCCCTCGAAGCCAGCTCGGAGTCGCGGCGGCGGTCAGCGCAGATCAGGACTACGCGCACGGTACGGAGCGGCAAGTTCGGATGGGCGGACAACACCACACCCCTTAAGCCGCACTTGCCTCCGGTGCACGCCGTCATCGACTCTCGCGGGGGCTGCCTTCGCCCGGCGTGGGACCCAACTCGACCACGCCGGACGGCAAGTCCGCTCCAACCCCCATGTTGCGCACCGCGGCGTTCGGGGTGCCGGGAGCGTCTCCCCAGGACGAGCCCTCGCAGTCCTCCGGCGCGTAGGAGTCCTTGCCGCCGAGGTCGAGGAAGAGCCCGAGGCTTCGCGCCTCCACCCAGTAGCTCATCAGCGCGGTGCGGTCGGCGAAGCGCTCGTCGTAGCGCGCGAAGCCGGGGCGGCTCTTCGCGCGGTAGGTGTCGTCGCCCGCGAGGTCGAGCAGCATCGCGACGGAGCGGTTGATGCTGTAGCCCAGCCCGTCCGCCGGCGTCTCGTAGTGGTCGTCGCCCGCCGCATCGACCAGCACCGCGATCGTGAAGTCGTGGGCGAAGCAGACCGAGTTGTTCTGCCGCCCGAAGTGGGTGTCGGCGCCCGCCTCGTCCACGAGCACGCCGATGCAGAAGTGCGCGCCGGTCGCCTGCGACCAGACGTGGCCGTCGTAGACGTCGTTGCCTCCCCCCTCCCACAGGAGGCCCGTCCCGAACCAGTAGCCCGTCCCCATCGACCAGTTGCCCGAGAGGTAGGAGTCGTTCCCCTCCGCGTCGAGCAGCGCGCCGAGGCCGCCCGCCCACGAGTGGCCGTCGGCGCCGTCGCCGCGCCGCCCCATCGCGCACCCCTGCGCGTTCGAGACGGCGATCCTCCCCTCGCTGTGGTAGCTCGGCCGGCCCGACTTCGGCCCGTCGGGCTCCGCGCGGTAGCGGTCGTTCCCGTAGCGGTCCGCGAGGACGCCGACGCCGGCCACGCCCCCGAACCCCTGGCCATCCGCCAGGATGGAGTAGGAGTCGTGGCCTCCCCCTTCGAGAAGGAGACCGATGCCGAAGAAGCCGCAACCCTGCGCCGAGTAGGTCGCCTCGTAGACGTCGTCGCCGGAGAGGTCGATCAGCGCGCCGAGGCCGAACTGGCCCACCCCCTGCACGTACTCGCCGCCGAGATAGCGGTCGGTGCCGCCGGCGTCGAGCAGCACGCCGACGCCGCAGAGGCCCGCGCCCATCGAAACGGCGCCCCTGTAGGTGTCGTCGCCGGAGAGGTCGAGGCAGAGTCCCAGCGGCCGTGTCGGGGAGGACGCGCCGGGAGAGCCGGTGTAGGTGTCGTTGCCGCCGAGGTCGACGCAGAGGAGGGTGTTTTCCGCCGCGATCGTGTCATCGCCACCGCCGCGCACGCGGATCCAGCCGAGGGGCGTCTCCCAATCGAGAACGAAGGGGGGCGCGGGGGGAAGGAGAGCGAGTTTGCCTCGCGCGACGTCGAGGGCCTCCACGCACTTCATCGCCGCGTACCAGAGCGACGCCTCGTCCCAGAGCCGCGCGGCGTCGTCGACGGCGGGCTCGTACTCGAGCGCATCGACGCTCTCGGCGCCGAGATCGAGGCGCGACGCGATGCGCGTGCGGAGTTCGAGGGGGACGTTGCGCCACGCGAGGTCGGCCCAGCGCTGCGCGTCGAGGACGTTCATCACGAGTTCGCCGAGGATCCTCCCCGCCTCCTCGGGCACGACCGCCGCCGCCGCGCGCAGGTCCTTCTCGACGGTCGGATAGGGCGACTCCGTGTTGAAGGTGACGAAGCGGGTCTGGCGGCGCGCGTAGGCGTAGGTCGCGAGCAGCGCCTCCGCGAGCGGCGTCGGTGCCGCGGTGAGGTTGGCGCTGTAGCTGCGGAAGGTGCCGGTGCGCTTGTCGATGCCGAGCGCCCAGACGAGCCGCATCAGGGCGCCCGCGCCCTGCGCACCCTTCGTCAGCCGCCCTTCCGCCGAGAGCAGGTCCGAGAGCGAGCGGCCCATGCCGCGGGCGAAGGGAACCGTCGCGAGCGGCTCGCGGAAGAGCCCGTCGAAGTGGGGAAGCTTGTGCGGGATCTGGCGGGGGAAGCCCGCCCAGCGCCCCTCCTGCGTCCAGCCGAGGTCGCCTCGGAGGAAGCCCGCCTTCGCGAGCAGGTCGTCGAGGGAGTCGGCTGCCGCCGGGACGGCGAGCAGCAGGAGGAGTACGAGGCCGCGGCGCATGGGTACGGTCTATCGGCCGCACCCCGTGCGCCGCAAACGAATTCCGGGCTACTCCGCCGTCTCCTTGAGCTTGGCGAGGAGTCCCGAGGCGCGATCCTCGAGGCTCGTGCCCTTGAGCGCGCGACCGAGCGGGCCGAGGGCCTTCTCGGCAGCCTTCGGGTCGCTCTCGACCATGCCCTCGATCTCGTCGAGCTTCTTGCCCGCGAGCTCGAGCGCCTCGTCGGAGAGCGCCTTCGCGAGCGCCTTCACGGCGTCGGGGGACTTCTCGACGCTCTTGTCGAGGGCCTTGATCCCCGTGAACGCCTTGGCGAAGTCGCCGTCGGCGAGGTCGTCGCGGATCTTCTCCGCCTGCTTGTTCACCTTCGCGAGGTCCTTGCGCGAGACGCTCTTGCCGTACTGGCCGTTGAGCGTCTTCTTGCACGCCTCGACCACCTCGACCAGCTTGCCCATCCCGAACCCGCCCTGGATCTTGTCCATCTCCTCCCCGGTGTGGGGGTTGACGATGGCGGTGTAGGGGATCTTGCCGGTGTTGTTGTAGCTGCCGGCCTTGCTCGACGCGAGGCTCTTGACCAGCTCGGGGGTCAGGTTGGGCCACTCGACGAGGAACTCCGCCTCCTCGCCCTTGTCGTTCTTGCCCTTGTAGGTCTCGGCGCGGCGGTCCTTCTTCTCGATCCCCTCGTCGAGGCGGCTCAGCGCGAGCACCTCGACGGTGTTCTCCTCGGCGAACTTGATGTACTTCTCGTTCTGCAGCACGGACCCGTGCACGCTGGTGCAGGGGGGTCAGTAGAAGCCGTGGCTGTGGACCACGATCGGGACGTTGAGCAGCTTCGCCTCCGCGACCGCCCCCTCCCACGAGGTGGCGTAGGTGACGGAGTCCTTGAGCTTGGGCTTGCCCGCGAGCGCCAGCGCGGCGATCGCGAGCAGAGCGAGGGAGGAACGCATTCGGGTCATATCGGTGTGTCGTCTCCGTGAAAGTGGTGTCATGTCTTCGCCAGGGCCGCCGCACGCTCCGCCAGCGGCGTGCCCTCGAGCGCGCGGGCGAGGGCCTTCGCCTCGCTCCCCCCCCGCTCGGCCGGGTTGCTCGGGGGGGCCGTCGCTCCGCTCCGCCCCCCCCGCTCGGCCGGGTTGCTCGGGGGGGCCGTCGCTCCGCTCCGCCCCCCC
>CAZMXP010000003.1:0-143659 GCA_964570285.1 uncultured Planctomycetaceae bacterium | reverse complement strand
GAGCGCGGGCTCAAGCCCATCGTCGTGATCAACAAGGTCGACCGCCCGCACGCGCGGCCGGTGCAGGTGCTCGACGAGGTGGTGTCGCTCTTCTGCGACTTCGACCTCGAGGACCACCAGCTCGAGTTCCGCACGGTCTACGCGTCGGGCCGCGACGGATGGGCCGCCCGCGGCCTCGCGGACGAGCGCAAGGACTTCCGCCCGCTCTTCGAGGCGATCCTGCGCGACATCCCCGCGCCCGGCGGCGACCCCGCCGCCCTCCCCTGCCTCTCGGTCGCGGCGATCGACTACGACTCCTACGTGGGGCGGATCGCGATCGGCCGCGTGCGCGAGGGGACGCTGCGCCGCGGCCAGGTCGTCGGCATCGTCGGGCGCGACGGCAACGTGCGGCGCGACACGATCGAGAAGCTGATGGTCTTCGAGAACCTCGGCAAGCAGGAGGTCGAGGAGGTCGAGGCGGGCGAGATCTGCGCCGTCGTCGGCCTCGAGCAGGTCGAGATCGGCGAGACCGTCACCGACCTCGACGAGCCGCACTTCCTGCCGGTGCCGGCGATCGAGGAGCCGACGATCTCGGTCATCTTCACGATCAACACGTCGCCGCTCGCGGGGCAGGAGGGCCGCTACGTCCAGAGCCGCAAGCTCAAGGAGCGCCTCTTCCGCGAGACCGAGAGCGACGTGGCGCTGAGGGTCGAGGAGACCGACTCCGCGGACTCGCTCAAGGTCTCCGGCCGCGGCACGCTGCACCTGGGCATCCTGATCGAGCGGCTGCGCCGCGAGGACTACGAGTTCGCCGTCGGCAAGCCGCAGGTCATCATGCACGGCGACGAGGAGCCGCTCGAGCGCGTGACCGTGGACGTGCCGGAGGACGCGAGCGGCACCGTCGTCTCGCTGCTCGTGAAGCGCCGCGGCGAACTCGTGAACCTCGAGAACCGCGGCGGCCACGTGCGGCAGGAGTTCGTGATCCCGTCGCGCGGGCTCATCGGCCTGCGTACGCGCCTCCTGACCGCGACGCGCGGCGAGGCGGTCATGCAGACCATCTTCGAGGGCTACGGCGCCTACCGCGGCCCCATCGCCGGCCGCTCCGCCGGCGTGCAGGTCTCGATGGCCACGGGCCCGGTCGTCGCGTTCGCCCTCTTCGGCCTCAAGGACAGGGGAGCGCACTTCGTCCGCCCCGGCGACCCCGTCTACGACGGCATGATCGTCGGCGAGCACTGCCGCACCGACGACATCACCGTCAACCCCTGCCGCGAGAAGAAGCTCACGAACATGCGCGCGTCGGGCTCCGACGAGAACATCATCCTCTCGCCTCCCCGCGTCTTCAGCGTGGAGGAGGCGCTCGAGTACATCGAGGAGGATGAACTCATGGAAGTGACGCCGAAGTCGATCCGCCTCAGGAAGCGCGTGCTCTCCGAGAGCGAGCGCCGCAAGCGCGCCCGCATCGCCGCCAAGGCCTCCTGACGGGGGGGGGCCGCGGGGGGGGGCCGCCGCCTCCCTCGGCGGCGATCCCGTGCGGAACCGCTCGCCTGTAAGGAAGCAAGGCAGCGCTCCCCGGCCCGTTTCTCCACGCGCGGGGAAATCACGATTGTGGAGAACTTCCCGCGGACTGTGAGGGTGGCCGAGCGAGCGCAGACCGGCCGGTGCACAGCCTGTGGAGAACCCGTGGGAGGGGCCCGGCGGGGTGCGCCGGGCACTGGCGTTGCTCTTCTGCGACCGCGTTCATTGAAATCAAGTCGGAGCAGGGTGTCGGATGCGTACATCGCACCGAGGCGAACCAGTGCCGAACTCCGGTCGATCGTTGTCCCCTTCCTAAGAGGCCCGCTAGCGGGTCGAGGCGAATCCATGAGCCCGGGGGGGAGGGCGGTCTAAGAGGCGCTGTGTTTCGGGAAGGTGCAAAACCCCAGGAGGGCCGGCAGTCTCGAGAGAGGCCAGCCGACTCTGTCGCACAACAACCCTTGGATCCCCGGCCGGGAGTGGAACGGTAAAGAGCACCTCCGGACGAAAGGGAAAGAAGGGCTCGGGTCGGGAAGCCGGCCCAAGGCGCCAGAGGAGAGAGCCTTGGAGGGGCGAAACCCAGGAGGGCAAGGATCGACGGCCGCCGCGCTTGCGCGGGGGCTCGTCGGTTCCCTTCCCGGTCAGAGTCATCCTCTGGAGTCGCGGGCGGGCGGCGGAAGCTGCCCGCAGGAACGACAGGAGAGGCGAGGCCCCGAGAGGGGTACCGCTGGCCGGGAGGAGCAAGGCCCTGAAGGGACAACCCCATGGATGCCGCGGCGGCCGACGGGCTGCTGCCGGGTGCGGAGGAGCGAAAGCCGTCGAGAGGGTAGCCAAACCCTGGGGACGGAAGGTGCCGGGGCGTGGAACCCCCGGGAGTGACCGGATCCTCCGTGCTGGCGTGTGTCGTAGGGGACAGAACTCCATGAGAGCCGTTCCCGCGTCTTCGGACGCGGGGGGCGAGTCCGGGACCAGGAACTCCAAGGACGGGTCAAGCACGTGATCGGCGCCCCAGGCGCTTGCGCACGGACCCCCGTCGGCGGGAAGACCCCAGGGCAGACGAACTGCGGAGGGGGAGCGCGGAACCGAATAGGCGCTACCGCCGGCTGGGCCGATGAGGTGCGGACCAACGTCGAAGGAGTGCGGCCTGCCGCGCGGCGACATGCGGCAAGCCAGTCCGGGTCTCGCGCAAGGCTCTGGAGGAGCATCGATGGCGCATCCAACCCCTCTCCGCATTTCTTCCCAAGCCCTCACTGTCCGACGCGGTCATGACGAGTCCCCTCGAAGTGGCCGCGTCACTTCGTTTCCGGGGTCCAGGGAGCTCGTACGGCCGATCGTCGGAGAGGCGCTCGCGGGAGGTAGGCTCGCGCCCCCCATCGGGCCGCGCGTACGATGGGGCCATGAGCGACCGCCTCCTCGCCTATCGCGAGCGCTTCCCGATCCTCGCGAAGAGCACCTACCTGATCAGCAACAGCCTCGGGGCGATGCCGGCGGCTGTCGCGGGACGGATGGCGGACTACGCGGCCATCTGGGCGACCCGCGGCGTGCGCGCGTGGGCGGAGGAGTGGTGGACGCTGCCGGGCCGCGTCGGGGATCTCGTCGCGCCGCTTCTCGGCGCCCCTCCCGGCACCGTCTCGATGCACACCAACGTCACGCTCGCGACCGCGGTCTTCCTCTCCTGCCTCCGGGCGAAGGGGGCGCGCAAGCGGGTCGTCACCACCGAGCTGCAGTTCCCGTCGATCCAGTACCTGCTCGACGGCTGGTGCCGCGAACAGGGCGCGGAGTTCGTCGTGGTACCGGCACCGGACGGCAAGGGGGTCGAGCCGTCGCGGCTGATCGAGGCGATCGACGACCGCACGCTGCTCGTGGCGATCAGCCACGTCGAGTTCAGGAGCGCGTGGATCAACGATGCCGCCGAGGTCGCCCGCCGCTGCCGCGAGCGCGGGGCGCTGCTCCTGCTCGACGCGTTCCAGTCGGCCGGGGTGCTCCCGATCGAGGTCGCGAAATGGGGGGTCGACGCCTGCGTCGGCGGCTGCCTCAAGTGGCTCTGCGGCGGCCCCGGCAACGTCTATCTCTATGTCGACCCCGCGCTGGCGCCGCGCCTGAACCCGTCGCTGACCGGGTGGATGGCGCACCGCGCACCCTTCGCCTTCGAGCCCCCGCCGACCCGGCTGCGCGAGGACTCCTACCGCTTCATGAACGGCACGCCGCAGGTGCCCTGCCTCTACGCCGCGACCCCGGGCCTCGAGATTCACAACGAGATCGGCATCGCGCCGATCCGCGAGAAGTCGATGCGCCTGACGAGGCTGCTCTTCGAGGGGGCGCAGGAGCGCGGGTGGCGCGTGCATGCGCCCGCCGACCCCGCGCGCCGCGGCGGCACCGTCGCGGTGGACCTGCCCGACGGCGAGCGTGTCGCGAAGGAGCTTCTCGCGCGCGACTTCGTCGTCGACTACCGGCCCGGCGCGGGGATCAGGCTCGCGCCGCACTTCTACAGCAGCGAGGAGGAGTGCCGCGCGGTGCTCGGCGAGATGGCCGGCATCCTCGCGACCCGGGCGTTCGAAGGGCACCAGTCGGTCGCGGGGGCGATGCCCACATGAACAGCCCCCCGGACCCCCCGATCCTCGACATCTCGCCCCTCGTCGATCCCAGCGTGAGCGTCTGGCCCGGGGATACCCCCTTCTCGTCGACCGACCTGCTCCGCATCGAGACGGGGGCGAGCGTCCATCTCTCCACGATCACGCTCTCCTGCCACACCGGGGCGCACGCGGACGCCCCCTGCCACTACCTCGCCGGCGCCGAGAGCATCGCCGAGGTGCCGCTCGACCGGTACGTCGGCCCGTGCATCGTCGCCGATGTGCGCCCACCCAACCACGCGATCGCCCCGCGCGACATCGAGGGGCTCGACCTGCGCGGCACGCGCCGGCTGTTGCTGCGCACCCGGGACCGCACCGACCGGACCCGGTTCCCGGACCCGTTCACCTGCCTGACCCCCGCCCTCGTCGAGTGGCTCGCGGAGCGAGGCTTTGTGCTCGTGGGCCTCGACTCGCCCAGCGTGGACCGCTTCGACAGCAAGGACCTGCCCTGCCACAAGGCGCTCTACCGCCATGGCATCGCGAATCTCGAGTGTCTCATGCTGGACGGCGTCCCGGCGGGCCGCTACGAGCTGATCGCGCTGCCGCTTCGGCTCGCCGGGCGGGATGCGAGCCCGGTCCGGGCCGTCCTGAGACCGCTCCCGTAGCGGGGAAGGGGAGGGGGGGCGGGGGCCGGTTTCCACCGGCAATTCAGGGCCAGGCGACGTAGAATCTGGGGTCGAAAGCCTCCCATGAGACTCCCCCCTCCCGCCGTTCCGTGGACCCTCCTCGTCCTCGCCGCGCTGCTGCTCGGCCCGGTCGCCGCGCAGGACGGCGGCGGGGGCGACGGATGCAGCGTCATCGAGATCAACGAGCCGCCGGAGGCGCCGGAGGGGAAGGGGGAGAAGGGCGACGGCTACGACCCCGAGGAGACCAAGCGCAAGAATGCCGGCCTCGCCGGCGGCGGCGGCGCCGACGAGGGCGACCCCGATGCGCCGAAGGTCCAGATGAGCCTCCAGCAGCGCATCAACGAGGCGATCAAGAAGGGGGTCGCCTGGCTCAAGAAGGCGCAGTTGAAGGACGGCTCCTACGGACCCTGCCACGGCGACCGCAAGTACGACAGCACCGAGCCGGGCGGGGACTGCTACTTCAGCGGTCCGACGTCGTTCTCGCTCTACACGCTCGCGAAGTGCGGCGTGAAGAAGTCCGACGCGACGATGCGCAAGGGCTACAAGTGGCTGAACGACAACTACCGGAAGACGCAGATCTGGACCGACGCCGTGAAGCCCGCGGGCCCCGAGGGCAGCATGGTCACCTACGAGATCGCCTCGCTGATCATGATGCTCGAGGCGATGCACGAGGAGAGCGCGAAGCTCACCGGCAAGCACGACGAACGCAGGCTCGTGACCGACAACCCCCTCCAGCCCCCGGATCGCAGCCGCATCCCGAAGGAGGACTGGCAGTGGATGCACCAGGGCATCCTCTTCCTCACGTCGGGCAAGGGGCCCGTGAAGAAGGGGACGACGTGGAACGGCTGCCAGAACAAGACCGGCGGCTGGCGCTACGGCCAGGCGAGCGGCGACCAGGACCTGTCGGCGACGCAGTTCGCGCTGCTCGGCCTGCGCGCGGCGTCGCTCGCGGGCTATCCCGTCAAGCCCGAGGTCTGGACGAACGCGCTCAACTACGTGAAGAGCATGCAGGATCCGTCCGGCGCCTCGCCCTACCGCAAGGGCGAGGCGGTGAGCGCGGGCATGACCGCCGCCTCCGCCGCGAGCGCGATCATCTGCAAGGAGCAGCTCGAGCTCGCCGGCCACGCGGTCCCCGGCTTCACCGACGAACTGATCAAGAAGTCGCTCGCGCATCTCGACACGCTCTTCGACGTGACGCAGAACCAGGGCCACCACCACGGCGGCTCCTACCACTACTACTACCTCTACGGCATCGAGCGCATCGGCGACCTCACCGGCCGCAACGAGTTCAACGGCAAGAACTGGTACGTCCGCGGCGCCGAGTTCCTGCTCGCCAACCAGGACCACGAGGGCAAGTGGGTCGACTCGAGCTGCATGAAGCCGCACGACGTGCTCGGCACCTGCTTCGCGCTGCTCTTCCTGAAGCGCGCGACGATCCCGACGGTGACCGTCACGGGCAACTGACGCGGCAACAGCACCGCGCGGCCCGACGCCGCAACCCGATGAGCGCTGGCCGCCGCGCGCGTCGCTTTGGACGATGACCACGAAGGAGCGGAGGCACGAAGGATGGGACGTGGCGAGCCTGCGCGCAGCGCGCGTACCGCGCGGAGCTGGCCCTTCCGCCCGCGGCGCACACACTCGACCTGCTCGCCGCGCTGCTCGAGGCGAAAGGCACCCTCTTCTCCCGCCGTACCCCCACCCGGATCTCTCCCTTAGGCGTAAGGTGAAGCCGCAGGCTTCACCTTACGCGACGATACTGCAGCCGCCGTCCACGATCAGCGTCTGGCCGTGGATCATGCGGGCGAGGTCGGAGCAGAGGAAGAGCACCGCGTCCGCCATGTCGTCCGGCGTCACGAGGCGGCCGGCCGGCGTGCGCCTGAGGGAGTCGGCGAGGATCTCGTCGCGGTTCGGGAAGAACTTCAGCGCGTCGGTGTCGACGGCGCCGCCGGAGACCGTGTTGACGCGGACGCCGGACGCGGCGTTCTCGATCGCGAGGTGGCGGACGAGGGATTCGAGGGCCGCCTTGCTCGCGCCGACCGCCCCGTAGAAGGGGATCGCGTGCGTCGCGCCGAGGCTGCTCACCGCGACGATGCTGCCGCCGCGGCCGCCCATCAGCTCGATCGCGCCGCGGGCCAGCGGGATCAGCGCGCGGGCGTTGATGTCCATCGTCCAGCGCCAGTCCTTCTCGCGAAGCTGCGTCACGGGCTTGAGCACGCCCAGCGCCGCGTTCGAGACGAGGATGTCGAGCTGGCCGAACTCCTTCTTGATGCCCTCGAAGAGGTTCGCGAGGTGCTCCTCGTCGGCGACGTTCGCGCGGATCTCCAGCGGCTCGGGACCGACCGCCGCGATCTCCTTCACGGCCTCGGCGGCCGCCTCGCGGTTGCGCAGGTAGTTGAAGCAGACGCGCGCGCCGTGCATCGCGAGCCGCTTGCAGATCGCGCGGCCGATGCCGCGGCTTCCCCCCGTGACGAGGGCGAACTTGCCGCGCAGGTCGATGGGGGAGCTTGCGGGGGTGGCCATGGGCACGGAGCGGAGTCGCATCCTAAGCGAAGCCGAAGGGGTTTACAATTCGAGCGGTGGAACCGGATTTCGAAACCACAGTCACGCTCCGCTCGCGCGTGGCCGTGCCCGCGGCAGCCCCCGGAGCCCCCCTCGTTCTCGCGCTGCACGGCTGGGGCATGTCCGAGCGCTCCTTCTCGCGCTGGCTCGCCCCCGCGTTCGCGGTCGCGGGCCGCTCGTGGTGGGTGCCCCGCGGCATCCTGCCGTGCGAGGTGCGCAGCCGGCGCATCGGCTACGGCTGGTACGTCTTCGACGGGGACCAGCAGGCGCTGCGCGCCAGCATGGACGAGGCGCGGCACTACCTCGCGGCGCTGGCGGCGACGGCGCGCCGCGCGCTGCGCCCGTCGTCCCTCACGCTGCTCGGCTTCAGCCAGGGCGCCTATCTCGCGAGCTACGCCGCGCTCGCGCGGCCCGACCTCTTCGACGCGGTCGTCTGCTGCTGCGGGCGGCCCAAGACCGAGTTCGCGCCCGACCTCGGCGCCGCCCGCGGGGTGCGGTTTCTCGTGCAGACGGGGGCCCGCGACGAGTCCGTCCCGCCCGACCTCGTCGCGAAGGGCGTGCACCCGCTGCGCGAGGCCGGCTTCGACGTCGAGGAGCGACGCTACGAGGCGGACCACAGGCTTGCCCCCGAGATGGCCGTGGACGCCGCGCGCTGGGTGAGGTGACCGCCTGATCCTCCGCGGCCATAACCTCCTCTGCATCCAGGGCTTTGTCGGCAAGGGGTACAGCCCCGCGTTCGTGGCCAACATGACGAAGGTCGTCGAGAGCCTCGGCCCGCGCGCCGAGGTGACCGTCGTCGACCGCCCCGACGCGCTCTGCGCGGCCTGCCCGAACCTCGCGGAGGATGGCTGCGCGCTGCACGGCCGCGGCACCGAGGCGGGGATCGTGCGCCAGGACCGCGACGTCATGGCGCGCCTCGGCATCGCCGCGGGGACGACCCTGCCGTGGGGGGAGATCCTCGACCGGATCCGCGGCCGGGTCCGGCCCGACGACCTCGACCGCATCTGCGGCGCCTGTCCGTGGTTGCCGCTCGGCCACTGCAAGGCGGGGCTGGCGCGGCTGGACGGCCCCCGGACCCCCTGAGCCCCGGTCAACTCTCCGCGACTTCGAACGGCGCCACCGGCGCGCTGTCCGCCCACCGCGACGCCCAGCGCGCGAGGTCGGCGAGGCTCCGGGCGACCGCGAGCTGCCGCGGCCGCGTGTCGCGCGTCTCCCGCTCCACCGCGATCGGCTCCCCGAGGCAGACCGCGACGGTGCAGCCGGGGAGGCTCACGGCCGCCTTCGTCCACGAGCGGTGGAAGCGGAGCCGGTTCGTCCCCCACGCGCGCACCGGGAGGATCGGCGCCCCGACGCTGGCGGCGAGGCGCACGACGCCGGCCTTCACGTCGCCGAGCGGCGCCTTGGGTCCGTCGCAGACCATGACGACCGACGTGCCCGACAGGAGATTCGCGCGGAGCACCATCAGCCCCTCGCCGCCGCCGCGGCTCGACGAGCCGCGCACCACCTCGTAGCCGAGCATCTGCAGGCCGAGGGCCGCGAGGCCGCCATCGCGCGAGTAGGAGACCATCGCGGCGAGCGGGCGCTGCGGCAGCAGGCGCGGCAGCCCGTTGAACGTGTCGAAGACGTCCTGGTGGGTGCAGGCGAAGATCGCGGGCCGGCCGCTGTCCAGCAGCGCCGCCGCCCCCGGATGCGCGCGCAGCACGTAGCGGTAGATCGGGAAGCGGCCGACGACGTTCATCACGGCGGACGCGAGGGGCCGCCAGAAGCGGTTCATCCAGTGGCCGTCGGGATACGTGATCGGCCGGATGCGGAAGTTCGTGACGACCGGCTGCTGCTTCATGCGGTCGTGCCGGAGACGAGTTCGTCGCGGATCGCGCGGTCGTTGTAGATGCGGAGGATCTTGCCCTGGCCGGGACGCCGGTGCAGCGCGCGCGCGAACGACGCGGGGGGCACCGCCGTCACCCGCGGCGGCGCGAGCAGCCCGCCGCCCTCGCGCAGGTGCCGATAGAGGGGGTTGATGCGCCGCAGCGCCCGGTCGATGCGCTCGGCCGCGTCGCGCGGCGGCGTGCCGCGGAACTCGACGACCCATTCGTGGCCGATCTCCGGGGGCGCGAAGGGGCAGACGAGGAAGGCCTCGCAGGAGATCCCCGCCTCGCGGATCGCGCTCTCCGCCTGGCCCGCCTCGAGCTTCTCCGTCGCGAGGTTGATCACGTTGCCCTGCCGGCCCACCACCTCGAAGCGCGGCGGATCGCGCCGGAGGAAGCTCACGATGTCGCCGAGCGAGTAGGCGTAGAGGCCCGAGGGTGTCGTGACGATGGGCACGTAGCGCGTGCCGGGCTCGGTCTCGCCGAGCAGGAACCGGGGGGGGGCGGGGGCCGCGAACGCCTCCTCCGGCACGAACTCGAGGAAGAGATCCTCGACGACGGCCATCAGCCCCGGCTCCGGCGCGGGCTGGAAGCCGACGGCGGCCTCCGTCGCGAGATACATCTCGCGGAACTCCGCGGCGGGAAACAAGCGGGAGAACGCCGCGCGGTGCGGGGCGAGGCTCGTGCCGCTCGTCACGATCAGCGAGACGCCGGGCCAGGGCGGGTCGGTGCGCCGGGCCTGCACGTGGCGGAGCATGCCGTGGATGTAGTTCGGCACGCCGAAGATCATCCGCACGTCGTGGTCGCAGTACTCCCGCTCGACGATCGCGTACTTCTCCTCCCAGTCCATCCGGTCGAGCACCTCGACGGGCGGGATCCCGATGTTGTGGAAGGGGTAGCTGCGGGACGCGCCGATGATGCCCGTGATGTAGCCGACGGGGAGGTCGCCGAGGATCCGGCGCACGCAGGTTGGCGCCGCCATCTGCAGCGCGTAGCCCCGCATCAGCGACCAGTTGCCGGTGCGCACGATCGCGCAGGAGGTCGCGTAGGCGATCGCGTGCTTGAGCCCGCGGATGAGCCCCTTCGTGAGCGGGACGAGCTTCGCCTCGCCGGTCGTGCCCGAGGAGAGCCCGAAGGCGTGGACCGGATCGCCGAAGAGGATGCCGGTCTCGCCCGCGGCGATCCGCTTCCACGCGGCCTCGTAGTCCGGCGCGACGCTGACCGGGACCGCGCGCTGGAACTCCTCGACGGTGCGGATCGACGCGAAGCCGTGGGCGCGACCGAACTCGGTGGCCTCGTTCTGGCGGAGGATCGAGAACAGCCGGTCGCGCTGCATCTCGCGGTAGCGCAGGTCCATCAGGCCGACCCTCGCCGCGCGCTTCTCCGCGCCCGCCTGGACCAGTGCCTCGACCGTGGACATGCCACGCGTTGATACCGTGCCGCGGCCCCATCGGCAAGGGAACGCTATGCTGGACGGATGCGGGCCGCCGCCGTCCTCCTCCTGCTCCTTGCGTGGGCGCGCGCCGAGGAGGTGCGCCGGCTCCGGGCGCCGCTCGAGGTCACGGAGTCGATCGACCTCGCCGGGGTCGTCCTGCTCGGGGCCGACGAGGGGACGCCGCCGGACCGCTTCGAGGGGATCGGCCTGCTCGTCGAGGGCCGTCGGGGCCTCACGATCCGCAACGCGAGGATCCGGGGATTTCGCTGCGCCATCCTGCTGCGGGACTGCGAGGAGGTCACGATCGTCGATTGCGACCTTTCGGGCAACTTCCGCCAGCGGCTCGGCTCCACGCCGGAGCGCGAGTACGCCTCCGACTGGCTCTGGCCGCACGAGAACGACGACCAGGAGTGGCGCAAGAACTACGGCGCGGGCCTCTGCCTCGAGAACTGCCGGGGGTGCGTCGTGGAGCGGTGCACGGCGCGGGGGCAGCAGAACGGGATCCTGCTCGACCGCTGCCGGGGGTGCCGCGTCGAGGGTTGCGACGCGTCGTTCAACTCGGGCTGGGGCATCGCGCTCTGGCGATCCTGCGGCAACAAGGTCGCCAGAAACCGCTTCGACTTCTGCGTGCGCGGCTACAGCCACGGCGTCTACGACCGCGGGCAGGACAGCGCGGGCATCCTCGTCTTCGAGCAGTCGAGCGGGAACCAGTTCGAGGGGAATCGCGCCACCCATGGCGGGGATGGCTTCTTCCTGTACGCGGGACACGAGACGACCCAGCGCACCGGCGAGGGGGGCTGCAACGACAACCTCGTCGTCGGCAACGACTTCAGCCATGCGGTCGCCAACGCGATCGAGGCGACCTTCTCGCGCAACAACCTCTTCGCGGGCAACCGCTGCAACGGCTCGAACTACGGCATCTGGGGCGGATACAGCTACGCCTGCGCATTCCAGTCCAACGAGATCCGCGGCAACGCCATCGCCGGGATCGCGATCGAGCACGGCGAGTCGCACCTGATCGCGGCCAACGCGATCGAGGCGAACCCCCGCGGGATCTGGCTCTGGTGGGACGACGACAAGGACCTTCTCGCGAGCGCCTTCGGCAAGCGGCACGCCTGCACGTCGCGCCGCTACCGCCTCGTCGGGAACCTCTTCCGCGACTGCCGGACGCCGCTGCTGCTCGCCCGGACGACCGACGTCGTGCATTCGAGGAACGAGGGCCTCTCCATCGAGAAGGACGACCTCTCCGCGGTCGAGGAGGCCCCGGGCCCGGCCGCCGACACCCCCCCGGTCCGATGCGAGATCCCGCCGCTCGACCCCGCCGGCCGCCACCTGATCCGCATCGACGAGTGGGGGCCGCTCGACCCCGCCGCGAAGGCGGTCTTCCCGCGCCTGGTGCGCGGATGGGGCTCCTGCGCCTTCCACGTGCTCGGCGCCGGTGGCTACGAGCTGGAGGGGCTTCCCGCGACGGTGACGGTCGAGAAGGGTCCGAGCACCTTCCGCGTGCGCGGTGGCCCTCCCGGGATCCAGGCGTTTTCGGGGGCGGTGAGGATCGGCGGCGAGCGCTTCCCGTTCGAGGGCGTGCTCTGCACCGCGAAGTGGAAGGTCCGCTGGTGGAAATGGACCGAGGATCCGAGGCGGAGCGCGGGTGGGGGGGTGCCGGGGGGGAGCGAGCCCCTCGCCGAGATCGAGTCCGACGCGCTCGACTTCGTCTGGGGGCACGGAGCGCCGCACGAGCGCGTGCCCAGGGACGGTTTCGTGACGAGGGCCGAGACGCGCCTGCCGCTCGCGTCCGGGCGCTACGAAGTGCGCACCACGAGCGACGACGGCATCCGCGTGCTGCTCGACGGCAAGGTCATCCAGGAGGACTGGACCTGGCACGGCCCGACGGAGCACGTGACGGAGTTCGAGGTCGAGTCCGGCGAGCACGACCTCGCCGTCGACCACTTCGAACTCGACGGTTATTCGGTCCTCTCCCTCCGCCTCACCCCGTTGCCGGGGCCGACCCCGGCCCCGCGATAGCGGGATCCCGCCGACGCCCCCCCGCGCCCCCCCCCGGAAGAGTCCCTATCGACTCCCGCGCTGGAAGAGCAGGACCTTCACCGTCTCCAGCACGATGGCGAGGTAGAAGGTCACCGAGCGGTTGAGGATGTAGAAGAGGTCGTAGGCGAGCTTCTCCCGCGAGTCGTTCTCGTCGGCGCCGTAGGGGTAGCGGATCTGCGCCCAGCCGGTGAGGCCGGGACGGACGCAGTGGCGCGCATCGTAGAGCGGGATCTTCGTCCGCAGCTCCCCGACGAACGCGGGGCGCTCGGGGCGCGGGCCCACGAGCGACATCTCGCCCTTCAGGATGTTCCAGAGCTGCGGGATCTCGTCGAGGCGCGTCTTGCGCAGGAACTTCCCGATGCGCGTCGTCCGCGGGTCGTCCTCCTGCGCATAGACCGGGCCCGTCTCCTTCTCGGCGTGCTCGTGCATCGTGCGGAACTTGAGGATCTCGAACTCCGCGCCGCCGAGGCCGACGCGCCGCTGGCGGTAGAGCACGGGGCCGCGGGACGTGAGCTTGACCGCGATCGACACGACCGCCGCGAGCAGGGCCGACGGCACGAGCACGACCAGCGCCAGCGCGAGGTCGATGGCGCGCTGGTGCGCGAACTGGCCGCGGCGCTCGCTGACCGGCGCGAGCACGGCGGTCGGATCGGGCATGTCGAGATCGACGCGGCCGCGCACCTTGGCGACGATCCCCGAGACCGTGTCCACGACGCAGCCGCGTCCCGCCGCCTGCGAGAGGATCCCGTCGAGATCGTGGGCGCGGGGGGAGGCTACGGCGAGGATCCGGATCGACTCGCCGGCGAGCCAGCGCTGCCCCGAGGCGACGTCGTGGACGGGGAGGCCCGCCATCGGCGCCTGGTCCTGCCCCGCCGCACCCAGGATGACGCCCTTCACGAGCACGCCGGGCGCGTCCGCGAGATCCGCCATCGCCCGGGTCGCGTCGGCCCGGTTCGCCGCGAGCAGCGCGGCGGGATAGCCCGCCCCCCCGGCCCCCCGGATTTCCACCCACTTGCGCTGCAAGTAGACGGCGAAAGCGCTGATGACCGGTGCCGCGCAGACGAGCGTCGTGCTCGGCGGATAGGTCGGCCAGACCGCGTAGCCGAAGGACATCACGATGCAGGAGGTGGCGATCGACCAGAAGATCGCCTCGAGCGCGACGGGCGGCAGCGGGCGCTCCGTCACGCCGACCACCTCGGTGACGTACATCGCGAGCAGGATCGACGCGGCGACCGGGAGCAGGTGCAGCAGGATCGTGACCGGCTCCTCCGGCTGGGAAAGCACGTAGGCGCCTGCGAAGCAGGCGCCTAGGAGGACGAGGAAGACGAGCAGGAGTTGCCGGACGAGGGAGAACGGGTAGCCCCACAGTACGCCGAGGCGCAGGGACGCGGGGCTACCCGTATCTTTCGCTTGACTCCCGCGATCACTCCGGCTTCGGTGCCGGGCGTCGGTAGTACCCATAGACTTCGTGGAAATACGGGATGTTGTTGGGTCTCGCGCGGTTCAGCACGACGGCGAAGAACTTGTCCTTGCCGAACTCCTTCAGGGCCTGGCCGAGGAGTTCGCGCGGAGTCGACTCCGCGCGAACGACCAGGATCGAGCTGTCCGCGACGTCGGCGATCACGTGGGTGTCGGCGACGGGCAGCAGCGGGGGGCAGTCGAGGAGCACGATGTCGTGCTCCTCGAGGGCGCGCTTGGTCAGGTTCAGGATGTGGTCGGGGGAGAGGAGGGGGACGCCCTCCTCGGCCGCGTCCACCATGCCCGTGGGCATGATGGACACCCCCTTGCAGTCGGTCGCGTAGCAGTGGAAGGTCTGCATGCCCGACCGGTGGACGGAGGTCTCGAGAGCGCCCGAGACCGATTCGAGCTGGGCGGCCCGGCTGAGCGTGCCGCGGTGCGTGTCGAGGTCGATGATCAGGATCTTCTTGCCCGCCGACGCCAGCTTCTCCGCCAGCGCGAGGGTGATGGTCGTCTTGCCCTCCCCGGCGAGCGCGCTGGTGAGCGCCACGGAGCGCATGCCGTGCTCCGTGTGCCGGGCGAGGACGTGGGTCGCGAGCGCATGCACCTGTTCGTGGGCGAGGGTCGTCAGCCATCCCGCGTTCCGCGCGATGTGCTTGGGGAAGATCCCGACGCGGTCCAGGTTCGGCCGCTTCTCCTTGGTCGCGGGCGCCGAGGGGTTGCTCTTCGTGGTGGGCATCTCGAGGACCTTGGCGAGGGGTGTCATGTCGAAGGTGATGGGTTTCATGGCTGTCTACCGGAGTCCGAAGATCCCGCGGATCATCTCGGGCTCGCCCCACCAGCCGACCTGCGTGCCGAGCACGGCCACGGTCGCGATGAAGAGCGTGATGAGGATGAGACCGCCGAAGACGGCGAAGAGGGCGCGTCCGATCTTGGCGCCGCCCGCGGCGACCTCGGGGATCGTGACGAGGACCGCGCCGGGCAGCAGCGCGCGCAGGTCTTCCGCACGGTGGTAGGAGGCGTCGAGCTTGTAGTGCGCGATCGCGAGCCCCACGCCGAGGCCGAGACCCAGGCCGAGGCCGAGGAGGGACGTGATCAGGCGGTCGGGACCCGACGGGCGGGCCGCGATGAAGGCGCGCTGCTCGACCTGGATCGGGTTGATGCCGCCGCGCACGCTGCGCTCCATGAGTTCGGAGGCCTTGTAGGCGCGCTCGGAGTCCTCCCAGAAGCGCTCGGAGTTCTCGACGCTGCGCTTGAGGGACGTGTACTGCATGTCGATCTTCGCGGCCGTGATGATCCGGGCGCGGACCTCCTCGCGGCGCTTCTCGATCTCGAGGAGGGAGGCCTCCTGCGCCTTGATGTCCTTCTCGTACTGCGCGAGCATCTGCGTGCCCTCGTCGATGAGGTACTTGAGCAGGTCCTTGCGCTTCTGCGCGCTGGTCCGCTGGTTCGAGGAGTTCTTGAGGTCCTCGATGATCTGCTCGCGGCCTGCGATCAGCGCCTGCAGGCGGATGACGCGCTCGTGATTCAGGTCGAAGTCGACCTGGAGCAGCTTCAGCTGGAGGCGGAGTTCCGTCAGGGCCGCTTCGGCGTCGCGCATCGCGTGCGAGAAGTCGGCGGTGACATCCTCGTCCACGAGCGCCGCTTCCGCGTCGAGGCGGATCTGGTCGCGGTGGATGCGGGCGATCTCGAACTGGAGCGACCGGATGTTCTGGTTGCTGTCCACCATCTGCTGCGTGAGCCGGTCGATCTGCTCGTTGTTGCCCTCGACGTCGTCGGGGAGCGAACCGGCGTACTGCTGCTTGAACTGGTCGAGCGCGCTCTGCGCGGTCTCGAGCTTCTTCAGCGCGCTGGTCTTCTCGGCCTCGGCGCGCATCTTGTGCTTGTTCGCCTCGTCCTCGATCGCGTCCTGCTGGCTGCGGATGAAGAGATCCGTGACCATGTTCGCGATGTTCGTCGCCATCTCGGCGGGGTTCTCGCCGTGATTGCACGTCGCGGTGACGGAGATCGAACCGGTACCGCTGTTCATCTCGACCCGCAGCATCTTGCGGAGCATCTCCACCTCGGCGAGGATGCCGCGCTGCTCGCGGACGAGCGGGAAGGGCTGGAGCTTCTCCGCCACCTGGGTGAGCGTGTTCGTGCTGAGCATGCGCTCGGCCGCGGAGCGGAACATGTTGCGGGCCATCTCGCCCGCGGTCGAGCGGGTGGTCCCGTCCACCGGCTGGGCGATCGGCGACATGAGCACGGCGGTGCTCTCGTAGGTGTCCGGCTGCGTGAGTCCGTAGACGGTCACGAGCGCGAAGACGAACACCGTGGGGATGAGAACGGTCCAGCGGTAGGTGAGGCCGCGCCGGACGTAGTTCGCGAGGACGAGTCCGAAACCTGACATTGCTGCTCCAGTCGTTGTTGCGTGGCCCCAGAGGCCGCTTGACAGCCGCACGGTGACGACAGCCCGCGCGGTGTCCAACTTTTTCTTCTCGTAAGAGTCGTCAGGCGGCGGTACGCATGATGCATGCCAATCGCCGATCCCTCCGCCCGGGACTCCTCCGGCCAAACTCCCATGGCGCCCGTCCCGATCTCATGCGGCAGCATCTCGGCTCCCGCATCGCCCATCACTGTCCGCGCGCCACCTTGATTCTGCGACTCAACCGGCCCCTGTCAAGGCGGGTAGGTCCAACTCGGGCGGGCTCCCCGCCCGCGGGCCCTCCGTCGCGGCTAGGACGCGCGCCCCTTCCGACCGAGGCGAACACCGACCGCAAGCGTGAGGAAGATCCCTCCCTCCAATAGAAGCGTGAGCGGCAGATTGCTGAAAATCGCGATGCACATGTCCCAGTACCCTCAGTTGCTGTGGGACGAGGGCGGCCAGGGAGGAAGATGCGACCCTCACGCCGCACGTCTCTGCCCGACGCGACCTAGACCCAATCCTCAGGAGGGGCGAGGATACGGAAACGGCGGCCCCGCGTCAATGCCCTGCTCGCCCGGCGCGTTAGTCCCGTGTTAAGGCTGGCGCAAGGCGGGGGCGCCTCAAGACGATCCAGTCCCAGCCGATCTTAGACCTCTAGCCCCGGTGAAGATTCTGCACATTCTCGACCACAGCATTCCGCTCCACAGCGGATACACGTTCCGGACGCGGGCGATCCTCGAGCACCAGAGGGCGCTCGGCTGGGAGACCGAGCACCTGACCAGCACCAAGCAGGGGGGGGCCGGGGGGGCGGCCGGCCCGGCCGGGTCTGTCGAGGAGGTCGACGGTCTTCGCTTCCACCGGACGGCACCTGCGGGCGGGCTCCTCCACCGCCTGCCGGTGATGAACCAGGTCGCCGTCGTGCGCGACCTGCGGCGCCGGCTGGAGGAGGTGGTACGGGAGACCTCGCCGGACGTCTTGCACGCGCACTCCCCCGCCCTGAACGGTCTCGCCGCCCTGCAGGTGGGGCGCAAGGTCGGCCTCCCCGTCGTCTACGAAGTCCGCGCGTTCTGGGAGGACGCCGCCGTCGACCACGGGACGAGCCGGGCCTGGGGGCTGCGCTATCGCGCGACACGGTACCTCGAGACTTGGGTCCTCCGTCGCGCCGACGCGATCACGACCATCTGCGAGGGGTTGCGCCAGGACATCGTCGCGCGAGGTGTCCCGGCCTCGCGCGTGACCGTCATCCCCAACGCGGTGGACATCGCGCGCTTCCGGGTCGATGCCCCCGCGGATCCGGCGCTCCGGTCCGCGCTGCGCCTCGACGGGTGCCGGGTCCTGGGATTTGTAGGCTCCTTCTACGGATACGAAGGACTCTCGCTGCTTCTCGACGCGATGCCGCGCATCCTCCGCGCCGTCCCCGAGGCGCGCCTGCTGCTCGTCGGGGGCGGGATCGAGGAGGAGCGCCTCCGCGCCCAAGCCGCCGCGCTGCACCTCGGCGACGCCGTGCGCCTGACGGGCCGCGTACCGAACGCCGAGGTGGACCGCTACTACTCCCTCTGCGACCTCATGGTCTATCCGCGTCTCGCGATGAGACTCACCGACCTCGTGACGCCGCTGAAGCCGCTCGAGGCGATGGCGCAGGGGAAGATCGTCCTCGCTTCCGACGTCGGCGGGCACAGGGAGCTGATCCGGGACGGGGAGACGGGCGTGCTCTTCGCGGCCGGGAGCGCCGACGCGCTCGCGGAGGCCGCGATCGAGCTCCTCGCCCACCCGGAACGTTGGCCCGCGCTCCGCCTCGCCGGCCGATCGTACGTCGAGCGGGAGAGGACCTGGGCGCTGAGTGTCGCCCGCTATCGCCCCCTCTACGGCGGCCTCTGCCCGCGGCTCGCGCTGGCGCCCTAGGGATCACTGGGGGAAGATGAGGCGCGTGGCCCCCCCTTTGCGTCGCACGGGCCGTCGCAGAGAAAGTGTCCAGGAAAAGCGATGTCCCAATCCGCCGTCCCGCGTCGCCTCGAGCGCCCGTTGCTCGATCGGCCAGGCCGCATCCTCGCGGGCATCCTGGGACTGCTCCTCCTCGGCGCGTTCGCGCCGACGCTTGTCGAGCTCGCCGGCGTCTGGTTCCGTTGGCCCGAGTATGGCCACGGCCTACTGATGCCGCCGGTCGCGGGCTGGCTCGTCTGGACGAACCGCAAGCGCCTCCTCGGGCTGCGCCAGCGCCGCGACCTCCTCGACGCGGCGCTCCGGGTGGCGGCGGCCGTCGCGCTCGTTCCCGTGGTCGCGATCCTCCTCTTCGGGGAGGCGAAGCTCTGGTGGGGGCTCAAGCCCTTCGCCTTCGTCGCGGCGGTCACCGCCGCGGTGACGGTCCTTTGGGGGGCGCGGGGGCTGTTTCAGTTGAAGGCCCCCCTCCTCGTGCTCCTCCTGATGTGCCCCCTGCCCTACCGCCTGCACACCGACCTGACGCTTCCGCTGAAGCGCCACGCGACCGTGCTGGCGACGGGGCTGCTCGACCTGAGCGGCCTCGACGCGACGCTCGAAGGCAACCTGATCCACATCCCGCAGGTCGAGTCCCTCTGGATCGCGGACGCGTGCAGCGGCATCCGGTCGCTCATCTCGCTCGTGAGTGTCGCGATCCTCGCCTGCATCCTCTGGCGCCGCCACTGGCTGACCCGTGCGCTGGTGGTCCTCTCCTGCCTTCCGATCGCCGTGCTCGTCAACGGCATGCGGATCTGGCTCACGGGGATGCTCTCCTATCACGTCAGCCCCGCCGCCGCGCAGGGCTTCTTCCACGTCTTCGAGGGGTTCCTCCTCTTCGGCTGCGCCGCCCTCATCCTCTGGGGCTGGGCGCGCCTGCTGGATGCGCTCCTCCCGCTCCCGCGTCCCGCGGACTCCGCGCCTCCCATCCGCCGCATGCGCAGGGAGTACCCGCGTGCCTGGCGCGGCGCGACCCTGGGCGCGCGCGGCCTCGTGGTGCTCCTACTCGCGACCGGGCTCCTGGGCGTCTACCTGATCCGGGCCCGCCTCGGCGACCTGCCGTCGCGCGAGGAGGGGGCGGCGGGGTTGGCCGCATCCCTGAGCCGGCTGCCCCTCGAGGTCGGGGAAGGCGCCTATCGCGGCGAGCCCGTCCGTTTCGAGGAGAAGGTCATCGAGGCGTCGGGGGCCGACGCCTACGTCTCGGCCATGTACTCCGACGGCGAGGGTCGCAGCTACCAGGTCTATGTCGGCGCCTCGCTGGGCAACGACGAGAACTTCCACGCCCCCAACGTCTGCATGCCCGCCGCGGGCTGGGAGGCGCTGGAGAACGACACGGTCGACTATGGCGGCGACGAGCAGGATCCCGGCGCGCGGATGCGCCGGATGCTGCTCCAGCGCGGCAACGAGAAGATGCTCGTCTTCTACTGGTTCCAGACCGGCGGGCACCGCGCGGGGACCGAGTGGGGCGTGCGCCTGCGGCGTCTCCGCGACATCTTCGGAGACCTCTTCGGGGGCGCGCCGCTGGCCCCCACGCAGATCTGCACCATCTACATCCCCCTCGTCGGGGGCGCGCCGGAAACCGAAGAGGCAGCCCGCCGCTTCCTCCGCGCGATCGGGTCCCATCTCCAACGCATCACGACACCGGGAGTGGTCCATGGCTAAGTCGAACAAGACGCTCGGGCAACGGCTCGTGTTTCCTATCGTCACGCTGCTCGCGCTGGGGGGGCTCGGGTTTCTCGGCCTCATGGTCTACGAGCGCGGGCTCGAGCGGGAGGGCCTGTACGAACGTTCCGAGCGCGCGCTGCGCGACCAGAACTACCCCGAGGCGATCCGCCTCCTCCGCGAGACCCTCGTGTCCGAGCCCGGGCATCGCCGGGCGCGGGAGCTCCTGCTCTTCGCGCTCGAGCACGAGGGACAGCTCGACGAGCTGCGCGACCTCGCCGAGAAGTGGGCGGCCGAGGGGGGCGAGAACGGCGCGGCCCTGCGCACGCTCTGCCAGCTGGCCGTGAGCCGCGGGGACTACTCCGAGGCGGACCGCATCGCGCGCACGCTCGCGGAGTCGCAGCCCGACTTCAGCTACCAGGTCCTCGCGCTCCTGCAGGATCATGCCGGGATCGCGAAGGGCGAGCCGCGCCTCCGCCTCGAGGCGGCGGCGACGATGCGCGGGCTCGCGTCCGTGACGCAGTCCGACGCCGCGAAGGCGGAGGCACTCACCTTCGCCTCCGCCGTGACGCTGGAGGTCCTTCCCGAGAACGCCGGACGCACGCCGCGGCTGATGGAGCGGTTGCGCCAGGACCTGCGGGCGGCGGTCGACGCGGCGACGCAGGCGCGGCAGCGGGACGGCACCTATCCCTACGACCTCGCGATGGCACGGATCCGGATCCTGTCGGAGAAGCCGGAGGAGTCCGAACTCGCCTCGCAGACGCTCCGCAAGTACGTGAGCGGGCTCGCCCGGAGCGAGCACGGCATCGCCGACCTCGCCCTCTACCACATCCGCCGCGCCGAGTGGAGCGAGGCCGTGGACCTGATGCGCGAGCTGAAGGACGGCTACCTGTGGCAGCGCGCCTATCTCGTGCTGTCGCGCACCGCTCCGCGGGAGGTGGCGCTCGACGTGCTCGACGGGGGGCCCGACCGCGACCGGCCGGAACGGCGCCTCGCGCGGGCCGACCTGCTGCTCCGGGGGGAGGAGGGGCCCGAGCGTGACGCCGGCCTCGCCATCCTGCGCTCCTTCCTCGGGAATCCCGACGCGGAGATCGCGCACCTGCTCGCGGCGCTGCAGCTGCTCGCCGTCCGGGTGGACGTCGAGACGGCGCGCGCCGCCGCCCAGGAGGCGAAGCTCGTCGAGCGCGACAACATGCGCATCAATGCGTTCCTCGCCTCGCTGCTCTCCTCGCGGGAGGAGGACCGGGAGGAGGCGCTCGCGCTGGCCGAGCGCCTCGCCCTGAGCACCGACGCGGGCGAGGAGAGCCAGGAGATGATGCGGCTCCTCGGCGGCAAGGGCGCCGCGTTCGAGCGCTACATCGAGAGCCAGGTCGCGAAGGGGGGCGAGGGGGCGACGATGCACCGGCTCAGCCGGGCCCTCGGCCTTCTCGCGCGCAACCGGTCCAAGGCCGACGGCCCCGAGGGCGCGGAGATGCGCGCCCGGGTCGAGAGCGATCTCGCCGTGCTGCTCGAGGATCCCAAGGCGAAGAAGCAGGATCTCGTGCTCGCGTTCCAGCTCGCCGCGCTCGCCGGATCGCGGGAGATGGCGGGGGCCTTCCTGGGGCGCGCGGTCGCGATGCCGGGCGAGCCGCTCGACCTCGGTCTGCGCGTCCTCGAGAGCGTCTCGCAGGTGGAGAACCGCGACGCGATCACCCGCATCGCCCAGGGGGCGGCCGACGCGGCGGCGCGCGGGACGTCGCCGGCGTTCGTGAAGGCCTTCGCGGAGGCGCTGCTGCTGACGGGCGCCGCGCGCGATTCGATCCCCTCGCTGATCGAGGGGGCGGCGTCGGAAGCCGCGTCGAGGCGGCCCGCGCTGAGCCTCGCCGCCGAGATCGCGTTCGCGCGGGGCGACCTCGACTCCGCGGCCCGGATCGCCGGCGTGCACCTGGCGGAGGATCCCGCCCAGGCCAGCGCGCGCGACATCGTGGCCGCGCGGATGCTCCGGGACAAGCAGTTCGCCGAGGTGCTCGAGCTCTACAAGGGCATCGAGCACAAGACCGCCGACGGCTACGCCCGCGTCGTCGGGGCGCTCGTGCTCCTCGACCGCAAGCCGGAGGCGCTGGAACTCGCGCGCGAGGCGCGCAACGCCCATCCCGCGGTGCCGCTCCCCTACGCGCAGTTGGCCCAGCTCTACACCGATCTCGGTCGGCCGCGGGACGCGCTCGCGGTCCTGAGCATCGCCCCGAGCAACAACTCCTACCTCCTGCAGCTCCGGGCCGACCTGCTGATGCAGAGCGGCGACTACGGCCTCGCGGGGCAGATCTTCGAATCGCTCCTCATCGTGAGCGCGTTCCGCGACCGCAACGCCTGGGCGGGCCTCTACGAGACGCTGGTCCGGCAGCAGAAGCTCGACGAGTTCCAGGCCCTCTCGGGCCGCGTGCTCGGCGCGGACTTCCTGAAGCAGTTCCGCGGGGAGCGCGCCCACGTGCACGTCCTGCGGGGCATGTCCTTCGAGGCGGGCGGGAAGCTCCACGAGGCGCTCAGCGACTACGAGAGCGCCGTCGAAGCCAACGGCAACGCCTGGGAGGCGCTCAACAACGCCGCGTGGCACATCGCGCAGCTCGCGCCGGGCCGCGTGGATGTCGCGAAGGCCTACGTCGATCGAGCGCTCGAGCTCCGCCCGGGCGACGCGGTCATCCTCGACACGGCGGCGGAGGTCTACGCCGTCGCGGGCGACACGGAGCGGGCGCTCGGGTTCATGGACGACGCCCTCGCGAAGGTATCCAAGGAGCGCCTGCCGAAGTACCTGCTGCACAAGGTGATGCTGCTCAAGTCCGCGGCCCGCGACGAGCAGATGGCCGCCCTGCTGAGGGAGCTCGCGGCGAGCCACCCCGACGAGCCGCAGGGCAAGCGCGCGAAGGAGATGCTCTGGGAGATCGCCGAGGCGCAGCGGCGCGCCGAGGAGGCGAGCCGCGCGGCCACCGCCCCCGCCGAGGACGTCGAGCCGGGCAAATGAAGGCGGGGGGGCGCGGGGGGGCGGCCCCCGGGGGCCGCGGGGCGCGCCCCCCCCCCCCCGCGGCCGGCCCCCCCCCCCCGCTTGGGGGGGGGGGGGGGGGGGGGGGCCCCCCCCCCCCCCCGCCCCCCCCCGAAAGTCCTACAGGCGCACGATCCGTGCGGTGCCGCTCGCCATCGGCTTCGTGCTCGGATAGGCGTTGCGCGAATCGACGATGAGCTTGCAGTTCTTCGCGACGAAGTCGAAGTCGGTGGCCTTGTGGTTGCAGGTCACGACGACGCAGTCCGCCCGCTGCAGCTCCTCGGCGGAGAGGGGGACGCTCGTCATCTTGAGCCCGTGGTCATCGAAGCTCGGCACGTGGGGGTCGTGGTAGACGACCGTCGCGCCTCGCTGCTCGAGCAGTTTCACGATGTCGAGCGCGGGGGATTCGCGCATGTCGCCGACGTCGTTCTTGTAGGCGATGCCGAGCAGGAGGATGCGGCTGCCGCGCACGCTCCTCGACTTGTCGTTGAGCGCGTCGGTGACCTTCCGGACGACGTAGCCCGGCATCTCGAGGTTGATCTCGCTCGCGAGCTCGATGAAGCGCGCGCGGTAGTTGAGGCTGCGCAGCTTCCACGCGAGGTAGATCGGGTCGAGCGGGATGCAGTGGCCGCCGACGCCGGGGCCCGGGACGAACTTCATGAAGCCGAAGGGCTTCGTCGCGGCGGCGTCGATGACCTCCCAGACGTCGAGGCCGAGGCGGTCGCACATGAGCGCGACCTCGTTGACGAGGCCGATGTTCACGCTGCGGAAGGTGTTCTCGAGCAGCTTCGCCATCTCCGCCGCGGCGGCGCTCGAGACGAAGTGCACGGTGTCGATGGCCTGCCGGTAGAAGAAGGTCGCGAGCTCGCCGCCCTCGCGCGTGCATCCGCCGACGACCTTGGGCGTGTTCTTGACGCCGAACTTCTTGTTCGCGGGATCGACGCGCTCGGGGCTGAACGCGAGCCAGAAGTCCTTGCCGCAGGTGAGCCCCTGCTTCTCGAGCTCGGGCCGCATCAGCTCCTCGGTCGTGCCGGGATAGGTCGTGCTCTCGAGGATGATGAGCTGGCCCTTGCGCAGGCGCTTCGCGACGGAGTCCGTCGCCTTGACGACGTAGCTCATGTCGGGGTCGCGCGTCTTGCCGAGCGGCGTCGGGACGCAGATGCTGATGACGTCCATCTGGGCGAGCTCGTCGAAGTCGGTCGTCGCGGTGAAGCGCCCCTCGGCGACGAGCGGCTTCAGCGCCTCGCTCGCGACGTCCTCGATGTAGGAGTCCGCCTTGCGGATCCGGTCCACCTTGGACTGGTCCACCTCGAACCCCGTCACGCGGATACCCACCTGGGCGAATTCCACCGCCAAGGGCAGGCCGACGTAGCCGAGGCCGATCACCCCGTAGCGGACGCTCTTGTTCTGGATCTTTTCCTTCAGCATGATCGCGAGTCCCTTCCTCCGGGCGCCGGGTACTGGACGTGCTACCCACCCCTTTTCGGCCAACCCGCGGCCCCGCATGAAGCCCGCGGGTCGCGGCAGCCCTCCCCTGAAGTATCGGTCAGGCCCGCAGTTCTCAGAACACGAAGGTGACGACCGACCGGAACTGCCAGCCGCGGCCGTGGCCCGCGGGCCAGCCGGTGCCGCGGCTCTCCTGCACGACGTGCTCGGCGTAGCCCCAGTCGACCGTGACCCTCATCCGGTGGCCCTGGAATCGGTCCACCTCGTTGGTCCAGTAGAAGTTGAAGCCCACGGTCGCCTCGACCAGGTCGCCCCCGGGGTCCATGTGGGAGGCGTAGTCGAGCCAGCCGACCCTCGCCGCGAGCTCGAACTTGCGGGGGACGACGAAGTGCGCGAGGAGCACCTGCGCCCCGAGGTCCTCGTCGTCCTCGGCCAGCCCCGGCGTCCCGCCGGCCCGGTTGCGCCGCAGGAAGACCTGCACGGTGGCGTAGGTGCCGCGGTGGCGCCAGGTCAGGTCCGCCGTCGCCTGCACGAACTCCGCGGGTGTCGAATCGGGGATGCGGTTCTCCTCCCAGTGGATCCCGACGCCCGCGACGAGGGTGCGGGCCGGGTCGTCGTAGGGCGAACCCTCGTACGCGAGGTGCGACGCCGGGTCCCCCTCCCCGACCAGCGTGCGCGCCCAGCGGAAGCTGAATCCGCGCCTCTTGTCGTCGCCCTCGAAGGCGTGGGAGGGGTCGAACCTCTCCGAGCCGTTCGTGATCGAGAGTTCCACGCGGGACCTGCCCCCCCGGACCCCCTCGAGAATGGCCGCGAGGCCGTCGCTGCGCCCGACCGTGAAGTATTCGTGAACAAGCCCCCTCTCCGCGAGCGCGAGCGCCTCGTCGGCCGCCTGCTCCTCCGAGGTGAAGGCCGGACGCATGCGCCCGATGCGCAGGCGGAGCCAGCGCCACGGGGGCCGGCGGTAGGTGAGGTGGGCTTCCGAGACTGGGTCGCTTGCGTCGTCGAAGCGTTCCGCGTCGGGCGCGAACTCGAGGTCGACGAAGTAGCGGAGCCGCTCCGAGAACGCGTGGCCGGAGAGCCGCACGCGAAGGTCGGGGATGCGGAAGCCCGCCTGCGTGGCGCCGTGCGTCTCGGAGTGGTCGCGGTACCAGTTCCAGCCGGCGCGGCCCCAGAGGTTGATGCGCAGCAGGTGGAGGCCGTCGGAGGAGCGCAGCGTGAATCCGCCCTGGTAGTCGGTCGTCGCGCCGACCGACGGCATGTCCTCCGGGCGCGGCCCGGCGAGGTAGTCCTCGATGGCCTTGCGCAGGCCCGCGTCGGGATCGTTCGCCTTCAGCGCGGCGACCTCGTCGCGCAGGCGCCGGTTCTCCTCCGCGAGCCCATGGTCGTCGGCGAGCGTCGTCGTCGCGATGCCGAGCAGCGCCAGCGCTGCGAGGAGGCGTTTCATGCCAAGAGGAGAACATGGGGGGGCGGGGGGGGCAAGGGCGGTTGCCAACGCGCCGATCCCGCCGTATCCTCTGCGCCTTCGACCGATGGACATCGCGACTTTCGCCGCCGCACCCAGGGCGGGGCGGCCGTCACCCTGGATCGCGGGCCCCCTGTTCGATCTCGCCTTCTTCATCGGCAGCGGGCTGCTCGGGTTCGTGATCCTGCTCGTCAACTTCCTGATCCCCTCCTACGCGTCGCTGCTGCTCTGCGCGCTCGTCTCGATCTGCCTCGACCAGGTCCACAACTTCCACACGTTCAGCCGCACCTACTTCGACCTCGCCGAGTTCCGGCGCGCCCGCTTCTTCTACGTCTCGACGATCGTCATCGTGCTGCTCGTGTTCGTCGGCGTCTGGATCGCGGGCATGTCCTACGCGCTCTCCCTCGTCGTCTACGGCGCCGTCTGGCACCAGACCAAGCAGCACTACGGCTTCGTGCGCATCTACGACCGGCGGCGGCCCGGGTCGGCCCTCGGCCGCGTCGACACCTGGCTCGACAACTTCTGCCTCTTCGGCGGCGTCGTGGCGGGCATGCTCTACGTCTTCCGCCTCGACCAGCTGGGCGAGCTCGACAAGTCGCTGCTCTACCCGCACGTGCCCGTCCCGGTCGCCTACGCGGGCTTTGCGCTGCTGGGGGCGGGATTTCTCGCGATGGGAGTCCGGGAGGCGTACCGCTACCGGCGCTTCGGCGAGGTCGCGGGGCAGAAGTGCCTCGTGATCGTGATGGCCGTGGGCCTCGTGACGGGCGCGGCGCTGCTCGAGAGCTCGCTGATCGTCATGCTGGTCGCCGTGACCTCCTTCCATGCGACGCAGTACATCGCGATCACGTGGCTCTACAACCGCAACAAGTACGCGGAGGGGTTCCGGCCCGAGAACCCGATCACGAGCCGGCTCGTGCACCGGGGGTGGTGGCTCTATTACGCCTTCGGCATCCTCTACGGCACCTGCACCGCGCTGATGCAGCGCGTCGACCTGCTCGTGCCGGTCGCCTACACCTTCGCGGGCGTGCACTACGTCGTGGACGCCCGCATCTGGAAGGTCAAGTACTGCCCGGACCTGAAGACCAACCTCCGGGCGGCCCGAGCACTCCCAGCCGCTCCAGCCGTGGCAGGATCGATGCGAGCGGCACCTCCGGCACCCGGAGCGTAGGCATCCCGAGGGCGCTCGCGTGGTGCAGTTCATCGCGCGGATCGTCGCCGATGACGACGCACGGGCCGTGGGCGGCGCGGAGGCGCTCGAGGTCGTCGCGCTTGCTCCCGGGCGCCTCGATCGGCCGGATGACGATCTCGTCGAAGTAGCCCCCGAGGCCCGACCGCGCGATCTTGTTGCGCTGGCGGGCGGGGTTGCCGCGCGTCAGCAGCACCAGCGTCACCCGTCCCCGCAGCGCGCGCAGCAGCGGGAGTGCGCCCGGCAGCGGATCGAGCGGGGGGACTTCGGGGTCGTACCACGCGGCCGCGGCGGCGCGCTGCTGCTCCTCGGTGACGTCCGGCACCGGCTTGAGCACCTCGTCGATCCGCTTGCCGCGTGCGTCGAGGCGGTCGACCGCGATGCCGGTCGCCGCCGCGACGCGGCCCAGCGAGGCGGGCAGCAGCACGCCTTTCGTGTCGATCAACGTGTCGTCGAGGTCGAAGATCACCGCCGGCATGACTACAATTCGACCCGATGCGCCTAGCGCTGCTCCTCGCGATCGTCTCCTGCGCCGGCGAACCCGCCCTGGATGCGGTCGAGAGGCGGCGCATCGCGATGGGTCTCCGGGCGGATCCCGTGGCGCTGAAGGAGGCGATGGCGGAGCTGGAGCGGCGCGGCAGCCTCGACTGGTTGAGGACGGGGGGGGCGGGGGGGGACGAGGAGCCGCTGAGGATCGAGAACCTGCTGCTCCGGGCGCGTCCCTCCGAGCCGTCGGAGCCGAGGTTCCTCGAGCTTCTGGCGGACGCGAGGGAAAAGTCCGCGGCGCTGGTGCGCGGAGTCCCCCGGGCGCGGGAAGCCCTGCTCGCGAGCTGCCTCGCGTGCCACGCCGCGTTCCGGAAGGAGCTCGGGGCGCCCCGTTGAGCGCCGCGGGCGGGCGCTCAAGGGCGCCAAGCCCGCGACCGATCATCTCCGGTAGCGTGGGCGGCGAGAAAGACCCGACCCCCGCACCATCAACTCAAAACTTGGTTCAAGACGAGGGCCTCGGTGATCTCGCCGCCCGTGCCCCATCCCCCCTAGCGCCGCTTCGCGGCCTTCGGCTTGCTCGGCTTGGGCTTGCTCGCGTTCCGGGCGGGCTTCTTCCTCTTCGCCTTCTGCTCCGCCATCTTGGCCTGCCAGGCGGCGAACATCTGCAGCGACTGCTCGAACTTCTCGCGCACCGCCGGGATGTCCTGGATGACCTGCTCGGTGCGGGTCAGGAAGGCGGGCCGCTCCGCGCGGATCGCCGCGAGGTGCGGGTGGAAGCAGGTGTAGGTGAAGATCCCCTCGCTGCAGGTGTCGAGGTAGACCGCGGGGTGGAAGATGCCGCGGTTCACGAAGGAGGCGCACATCTCCCAGTAGCTCGTCACCTGGCGCAGGTGCGCGTTCTCCGGGTGCTCGTAGTCGAAGAGCTTGAGCACCTCCTCGGTGCTCCTGCCCCACACGTGGGTCCCGACCAGCGCGCGCGCCTTGCGCATCTCCGACTCGCGCCGCAGCTCGTAGAGCCTGAGGCCGAGGTTGGCATCGTCGAAATTGGGCGTCTCGTGCATGGGCCGGATTCTACCGGTCAGGCGAGCAGAAACGTCAATTCGTGCTTGTTGTGGTGGAGGTGGACCACGCGGGCGCCGGGGATCGCCGCGAAGGCCGCCGCCGCCGCGTGGTCGGTCTCCTGCTGGAACTTGATCGTGCAGACGAAGCGGCGTGCCGTCCCCGCCTCGCGCCAGCGCCGCACGAGTTCGAGCAGCCGCGCCGGGTAGCAGACGACGTCGCAGAAGAGCCAATCGAACTCCCCCTCGCGCGCCGGATCGAGGCCGAACGCGCTCTCCTGACGGAAGGTCACCCCCTCCATCGCCGCGACGGCGGGGTCGAGCGGGGCCTTGTCCACGCTCACCACCGTCGCGCCGAGCCGCGCGAGCACCCATGTCCACCCGCCCGGGCAACTGCCGAGGTCGAGGCAGCGCGCGCCGCGTCGGGGGAACTCCCCGAGCAGCGTCAGCGCCTCCCAGAGCTTCAGATAGGCGCGGTTGGGCGGCCCCTCCCGGTCCTCGACGAAGGTCACCTCGCCGTGCGGGAAGGGGCTCGAACAGCGGGGCGAGGCGAGCAGCACCCTCTCGTCGAGGAGCGCCCACGAACCCATCGGCGCCTTCGGCAGCGTGGAGGGGAAGGGGAGGGGGCGCCGGGGGAGGGGGGGGAGCTTGCTCTCGATCAGCGCGGCGCGGCGGTGCGCCGCGACCGGATAGAGCGCCCAGTTGCGCTGCAGGGCGCGCAGCGCGTTCGCCCCCTCGTTGATCGACGCGAACGGGACGAGGCGCGGCTCCTCCCAGGTGTTTTGCGCCCAGCAGAGGCGACGCGGGGGGGAGGCGGACAGGACGAGGCGGTCGTGGACGAGCAGCGGCGGCTCCCCGAGTTCCGCGAGGACGTCGTGGAGCCGCCCCTCGGCCGCCAGGTAGGCCGCCCTAGGTGTCAAAGTCGAGGGCCGCGAGGAAGTCCGCGAACTCCTTCAGGTCGGCATCGCCCGCGACGCGGTCGTGCACGAAGTGCCACATCACGTCCCCCGCGAGCACGAGCGCGTGGCAGGAGCGGCGGCCCTGCTGGGTGATCGTCAGGATGCGGGCGGGCCTGCCGTCCACCTGCGACGCCTCGGAGGAGGCGCCGGCCGCGATCAGCGCGGAGGCCTGCCGGTCGACATCGCGGTCGCAGGGGGCGTCGAACGCCGAGACCTCGATCTCGCAGTTCTTGCCCTCGGCGTTCTTCCCCTCGATCTCGAGCAGCTTCATCGAGAGCGTCGCGCCCGGCTTCTCGGGTTCGATCTCCCAGCCGGGCCGCGCCGGGATCCTGATGCCCCACGCCCGGTCCACGTAGCCCTTCCCGTCGAGCGTCACGAGGGCGGGGTCGCCCGGGCGGTAGGTCTTGCCTCCGCGGGTCACCTCGAGGATCTCGATGTCGAGCGTCCCGAGGCTGAGCAGCACCCCGGCGAGTTCGGTCGCGAACGCGGCGTCCTTCAGCGTCGCGTTGTCGAACTCGAGGTGCAGCGCGTCGACGAAGCCGTAGCCGTTGGTGCCGTCGAGCGGGTACCACGCCCCGTCGATCCACACCCTCGACCACGCGTGGCCTCCCCAGACGGCTCCGATGTAGACGACGCCCATCACGACGTCGGAGGGGATCCCCGCGGCCCGGCAGAGCGCGGAGAGCAGCACCGCATGCTCGGTGCAGTCCCCCTCGCGGTTCTTGCACACCTCGAGCGCCGAGGCGAACGCGACGTCCATGTTCTTGTTCGTGATGTTGTCGTGGACCCAGCGCTCCAGCATCTGCGCGGCGCGCCACGCGTCGGTCTCCTCGCCGACCACCTCCCTCGCGATCGCGATGATCTCCGGCGCGTCGGACTGGACGAGGCTGTTGGGCCGCAGCGAGTCCTCGAGCCCTGCCGGGATCGGGCTCAGCGGGCGCGTGCCCGTGCGGCCCGCCGGGGGCGTCAGCCGCCGGATCCGGACGAGCGCCGTCCTGGGATCCTCGCCGTCGCCCGGCTCCACCGCCTGCGTCGCCGCCGTGAGGTCGGGCACGCGCTCCGTGCCTTCGCGCGCGCGGAGCCGCAGCAGCGCGCCCTCCACCGCGCGCGGGCAGGCGACCGGATGGGCCGAGACGATCAGCGTCTTCTCGAAGACGTCCGGAGGCAGTTCGCCGCCGCCCATCGCGGCCTTGAGCGCCTCCGCCTTCGGTGCCGCGTACATCTCCATCACCATGCCCGCCATCGGGACCTGCGTCTTGCGCGGGAGCCCCTGCTCGTCCGCCCAGACCGTCGTGACGATCGGCAGCGTGTTCATCGTGGACGTGTACTTCCAGAGCTTCCTGCTCGAGCCGTCGCGCAGCTTGGTCTCCTCCTCCCCGCCACTCGTCACCGTGATCACCGTGACGCCGCCGGTGTCGGGGGAAAAGGTCTTCGCACTCAGCTTCGCGCCCGCCTCGCGCGAGAGGGCGCGCGTCCGCCGGTCGATCTCGATCATGCCGACGACATCCTCCGGGCAATCGACCTTCGTCTCGCGGAGGGTCCCCATGACCGTCGTCGCGACGGTCGCCTTGCCCCCCTCGAACGTCACCTCCGTGACCTGCTCCTGCTTCGACATCGCCGAGCGCGACTCGAGCCGCACCATCTTGCCGTCCTCGCGCTCGTGCGAGACCTGCGTCGTCTTGATGTCGATCGTCGTGCCCATGCGACGCATCTTCATCTCCATCTCGATCGTGAGGCGCAGCAGCGGTCCGGCCTCGTCGGCCCCGCGTTCGGCCTTCGTGCGGACGTAGCCGACGTCCGCGCCGCCGATCCGGATGATCCCCCAGTCGTCGGCGAGCAGTTCGTCCGCGCGGGCGGCGGGCGCGGCGAGCAGGGCGAGGGCGAAGAGCAGGGCGATGCGTTGCATGCCCGCATTCTACGGTTTGCGTCGCGGCCTGCGCTCCGGGTCCGCCGCCGCCGGATCCTCCGGCCAGGAGTGGCGCGGGTATCGCGCGCGCAACTCCCGCCGCACCCGCGGGTAGACGTTGCGCCAGAAGCTCGCGAGGTCGTCGGTCACCTGCTGCGGCCTCCGGTTCGGCGCGAGCAGGTGCAGCAGCACCGGCACCCTCCCTCCGGCCACCCGGGGCGTCTCCGCGACGCCGAAGAGCTCCTGCATGCGCACCGCGAGGACCGGCGCCTTGCCCGGCTCGTACGAGAGCGCCACGCGGCTGCCGCTCGGCACGGTGATGCGCTCCGGGGCGTGCCGGTCGAGGTCGCGCAGGTGCCCGTGGCCGAGCCGCGCGCGCAACCAGTCCTCGAGCGGCGCGCGCCTGAGCTCGTCGAACGACCGGAGGCCGCGGCAGAGGTCGGGCAGGCAGTCGCGCCAGTCGAGGGGGGGAAGCCCGAGCTCGGGCATCCATGCGCGCAGGCAGTCGAGCCGGGCGAGCAGCCTTGCCGCGTCCCCGACCGCGAGGTCGAGGCCCGCCGCCGCCTCCCGCGCGAGCAGCGCCTCCGCGCTGCCGTCCGCCGGAAGCCCGGCGGGCGTCTCGTCGAGCACGAGGTCGTGCCACCGCGTCACGCGGACGGCCGAGACGCGCTCGTCGTGGAAGCGCACCTCGACCGCCCGGTCCAACTCCCCTTCGGGCAGCCAGTCGCGCTCGACCTTCGACGCCATCCGCACGACCGCGTCGCCGCCGCTGCCCGCGTCGAGGTCGAGGCAGAGGAAGAGCTCCGCATCGGTGACCGCGCTCGCCTCGTGCAGCACGACCCCCCGGCCCCCCGACATCAGGCCCCTGCGGCTCCCCGGCTCGCGACGTCTCGCGAGGCGGTCCGGATAGGCCGCGAAGAGGGCGCGCAGCAGGTCGCCCTCTGCCGGCGCCATCCTCGCGTACTGCCGCGCCGCCTGCAGCATGTGGCGCGGCAGGTCGGCGTCGAGCCGGTCGAGCAGGTCGCTGTCGGAGCGGTGGCGCGCCTCGCGCGGCCGGGTCGCGTCGCGCTCCGAGAGCAGCGCCGCGGCGAGCCCCGCGCTCTCGCCGCCTTCGAGCAGCAGGCGCGCGAGGCGCGGGTGGGCGGGCACTTGCGCCATGCGGCGGCCGAGCGGCGTGAGGCTCCCGGAGGCAACGGCGCCGAGACGTTCGAGCAGTTGCATCGCGGAGGCGAGGCGCGGGGGGTCCGGGGGGTCGAACCAGGGGAACGCGGCGATGTCGCGCTCCCCCCACGCGAGCAGTTCGAGCACGGCCCCGGCGAGATCGACGCGGCGCACCTCGGGCTCGTCCTGCGCGGGGAGGCCGCGGTGGTCGTGGGCGGTCCAGAGGCGCAGGCAGAGCCCCTCGGCGAGGCGGCCCGCGCGCCCGGCGCGCTGGTCGGCCGAGGAGCGGGAGATGCGCTCGACGTTCAGGCGCGGCATACCGACCGCGGGGTCGAAGCGCATCACGCGGGCGAGGCCCGAGTCGACGACGGCGGTGACCCCTTCGACCGTCACGGAGGTCTCGGCGACGTTGGTCGCGAGGATGATGCGTCGCCCGCCCCCGCCGCGCAGCACGGCGTCCTGCTCGCCGGGGGGCAGGTCGCCGTAGAGTTCGCAGACCGCGGCCGCGGGCTTGCGCTCTTCGAGGCGCCGGTGCGCGCGGCGGATCTCGCCCGCCCCGGGCAGGAAGACGAGGACGTCCCCTCCCGTGCGGCGGAGCGCGTCGACCGCGGCATCGGCCGCGGCCTCGGGCGCCTCCCGCATCGGGGGGGCGGGCAGGTGCACGATCTCGACGGGAAAGAGGCGCCCCTCCGCCGCGACGACGGGGCAGTCGCCGAGGAACGCGGCGAGCGGGGCCGTCTCCGCGGTGGCCGACATCGCGACGAGGCGCAGGTCGGGCCGCGCCTCGCGCTGGACGCGGCGCGCCATGGCGAGCGCGAGTTCGCCGTCGAGGCGGCGCTCGTGGAACTCGTCGAAGACGAGCGCGCCGACGCTTTCGAGCAGGGGGTCGCGCTGCAGCATGCGCACGAGGATGCCCTCGGTCACGACGAGGATGCGCGTGTCGCGCCCGGCGCGCCGGTCGAAGCGCACCTGCCAACCCACCTCGCCGCCCACCGTCGCGCCGCGCTCCTCGGCGATGCGCCGCGCCGCCGCCCGCGCCGCGATCCGGCGCGGCTCGAGCATCACGACCATGCCCTCCCCCGCCAGCCCGCCGTCGAGAAGCGCCGGCGGCACGCGAGTCGTCTTTCCCGCGCCCGTGGGCGCCCGGAGCACGGCACCGCCGCCCGTCCGCAAGGCGCCCAGGAGCCACGGCAGCACGTCGTCGATCGGCAGCGGCGAGGGGGCCACAGCGCAGCAGGATAGCCGCCGGGCGTACAATGGGGCGATGCGCAATTGCCTGCTCTCCCTCTCCGCGATCCTCCTCGCCAGCCTCCCCGCGAGCGCCGAAGGCTGGAAGAAACTCGACGGCCAGGCGGTCCCCGACATCGGCGCGAAGAGCTGGTTCAACACCGGCAAGGAGAGCCCGAACTCGGCGGTGCTGCGCGGCAAGGTCTTCCTGCTCGAGTTCTTCGCGACGTGGTGAGGCCCCTGCATGGCTCAGGTGGGTCACCTGAACGAACTTCATGACAAGTACTTCGACAAGGGGCTCAGGGTCATCGCGATCTCCGACGAGGCCCCGGGCCTGCTCGAATCGAAGATGCTGAAGGAGAAGTCGGCGCGCTACTGGATCGGCTCCGACCCCGGCAAGGAGACCGCCGCCCGCTTCATCGATCCCGGCCCGCGCGGCATCCCGCACGCCTACCTCATCGACGCGCGCGGCGTCGTCGTCGGCGAGGGGGTCCCGAGCGAGCAGAAGATCGAGGAACTCCTGAAGGAGATCTTCGACGCCGACCTCGGCAAGGAGCTCGCGCCGGCGCTCAAGGGGCTCGTGAAGTCCTACGAGAAGGGCGACGTCGGCAAGGCCTGGGCGGGCGCCGAGAAGTACCTCGCGGGGGACGACCGCACCGTCGTCGCCGACGCCGAGTTCCTGCGCGGCAAGTGCGAGGCGTACGCCAACTTCCTGCGCAGCCTCGTCGAGCAGTCCGTCGCGGGCAAGGCCTATGCACGCGCCTTCGACGACCTGAAGATGCTCGAGAAGGACTTTGCCGGCATGGAGGTCGCGGAGTGGGCCTGGGCGAAGGACAAGGAGCTCTCCGCCGACCCCGCCGTCAAGGACGAGGTGGACGCCTGGGAGGCCCTCGAGAAGGCCCAGGCGCTCGAATCGAAGGCCGAAGGCAAGGCGAAGAAGCTCGGCGGCGCGAAGAGCGCCTACAAGCGTCTTGCGAAGAAGTACCCCGAGACCCGCGCCGGCAAGCTGGCCGAGGAGGCGCTCCAACGCCTCGGCGCGTAGCGATCCTCGCGGCGGGGCTGCTCGCGGCGGCGTGCGCGACCCCCGTCCGCGACCTCCCGAGGGAGGGGGGTCTCCCTGCGGACGCCGCGATCGTGGCGGGGAGCTTCCGCTTCGATGGCACCCCGGTCCTGCCGCGGCTGCTGCTGCGCGGGGCCGACGGAAAAGAGGTCAGCCTGCGTCCGGAGCACGACCCCTTCGTCGTCGCGCTCGAGCCGGGCACCTACGACGTCGTCTCCATCGGCGGCTACTACCCGAAGGTCGACCGTCCTCGCCTCGTGGCGGTCAAGGGGGAGGCGCGGTATGTGGGCTCGTTCCACGCCGCACGGGACCGCGAAGGCGATCTCGCGATCCTCGTCCGCGATTCGCGCGCGGCGGATTCCCCGTGGATCCACGAGTCCTATCCGGCCCTCCCCGTGCCCCTCCCCGTTTCGCTCGTCGCGTCGGCCCTCGAGCCGGCTCCCGGAGCGACCGAGCTCGCGATCGCCGTCGAGCGCCCCGAGCCTCCGCGACACCACGCGCACTTCGGCTTCGGGTTCTACTCCCGGCGCCGCTGTCGCTAGTCGAGCGTGTAGACGACCGCCTGCTCCTCGCGGCTGTTGCGCTCGAGGCGGCGCTCCCACTTGACGAAGTCGCTGCGGACGCCCATCACGTGCGCGTAGCGGATCGAGTAGTGGGGGATGTCGAGGCGGAGCAGCTCCTCGGAGAGCTCGCGGTCGTACTTGACGAGCTCGCCGCGGCGCTTGCGGAACGTCGCGCGATCCATCGCCTCGACCTCGTGGACGAGTTCGGTGTAGGTCTTCGCGCAGGGCCAGTCGGTGAGCGCGTTGACGTACCACGAGCAGAGCGCGCCGAGCTTCTCGATGAACAGGTCGTGCTCGTCGCCGAACTTGAGGCAGCTCGCGTCGAAGTAGTTGCCCATGCCCGACCAGCGCTCCCAGTCGATCAGCCCCGCGTCCTTCGCGATCGTGTAGCCCGCGGTGCCCGGGAAGGGGTAGAAGATCGCCCAGCGGAAGCGGCCCATCTTGACCTTGGCGCAGAGGCGGAGGGTCTCGTAGATCTCCTCCTTCGTCTCGCGCGGCAGGCCGAACATCACGAACGCGCTCGTGTGCAGGCCGTGGCGGTGCGCCGTCGCGGTCATGTCCTCGATCTGCCGGTTGGTCATGTAGCGCCAGAGGACATCCTTGCGCACGCGCGGGCTGCCCGACTCGAGGCCGTACTTCGTGATGATGCAGCCCGCGTCGGCGAGCGCCTTCGCCATCTCGTCGTCGAAGCACTGCACGTGGGCGTTGACGACGAACGGGATCTTGAGGCCGCTCTTGCGGTAGGCGGCCGTCCACTCCATCACGTACTTCTTGTTCAGCGTGAAGAGGTCGTCGTCGATGATGAGCGTGCGGATGCCCGGGTGGCGCTCCTTGAGCCTCTTGATCTCGCCGACCATCTGCTCGACGGGGTAGGCGCGCAGGTACTCCTTCATCGACTTCGCGCCGCCCTCCTCCTTGTAGAGGTCGACGATCTCCTTGTTGAAGCAGTAGGTGCACTTGTAGGGGCAGCCGCGGCTCGTGATCAGCCCCATCCACCCGCTCTTCTTGCCGACGATGTGGTCGATGTCGAAGAGGTCGTAGTCGGTCTCGGGGAGGGAGGCGAGGTCGGGGAAGGGGCCCACCGGGTTCGAGAGGACCTTGCCCGTCGGCGAGAAGCGGGCGCAGATGCGCGTGTTCGGGACCGTCAGCCGGTCGCCGCCGTCGCGCATCCGGTCCACGAGGTCGGCGAACGCGAGGTCGCACTCGCCCACGAAGACCCACTCGAAGAGGTCGGTCGCGGTCACCTCGTCGGGCACCATCGTGCAGTGCACGCCGCCCACCGCCTGGGGCAGGTCGGGCCGGGCCGCCCGGAGCGCCTTGCTGGTCGCGCAGACCCAGGCGAACTGCTGGCTCATCGCCGACCACCCCACGATGTCGGGCCGGAAGTCCTCGATCTGCTGCACCACCTCCGCGGTGGTGGGGATCTCCCAGAGGTTGTCGCAGACGTGGATCAGGCCCACCTCGTGGCCGCGCTGCTTCAGCACCGCCGACATGGCCGCGAGCCCGTGGTTGATGCCGGGGGGGCAATCGATATTGGGGTAGACGAACAGGACTCGCATGGGGGTGCCTTGATGTGGATGGAGGGGGGGCCCGGGGGGGATTCTACACCCTCATGGGATCGGCCGGAAAAGAGGTAGGCTAGACCCCATGCGCATTCCCATGGTTGCCCTGCTCCTCCTTTCCCCTGCTCTCGCCGACCCGCTGATCCAGATCTCGCAGGAGGTCTACGTCGGGGAGGCGCGCGGCGTGGACGCCCTCGCCGCCGGCGACGGACACCTGCCCGCGCTCATCGAGCAGCGTCCCCCCGGCGTCGGCCACCTGCGCATCCTCAGCCACAGGGGCGAGTACTACGACGGCTCGCGGCTGCGCGAGTCCGCCGTCGGCCTCTTCCGCCACGGGTCGGGCGTCCTCATGGCGACCGCCTCGGGGAAGGCGATCACGCTCAGGGAGATGAAGTTCCAGTCCGGCAGGCTCGGCGGAACGGATGCCGGCAGTGAGTCGCTCGCGGGCCTCCGCAACTGGAGGACGCTCGCGATGGGTTCGCTGCGCGAGGGGCCGGTGCTCGTGCTCGCGCACGATGCGGGTCTCACGGTCGCGGGTCCGAGAGCCGGGGGCAAGGGCTTCAGCAGCCTCATCGCGCGGCCGGGGGTCAACGTGATCGCGTCGACCCCTCCCTACTTCCTCGACCGCGACGACCGGGCCGACATCGTCGTCGCGACCGACGATTCGCGGCTGCTCCATCTCGACGGAAGCGGGAGCGGCTTCGCGTTCAGGGAGGAGTACGCCTACGCGGTGCCAGGCCTGCTGCCCCGCGCGATGGTCGGGGAAGGGCGCGAACTCTGGATCGCCGGGACCCGCGGCGGGCGCGCGACGCTGGTCGCCCTCTCCGCCGGGGGCGGCAAGCGCACGCCGTGGATCCCGGTGCCGGTGCTCGTGACGAAGTTCGAGGTGACCGCGTCCACCGACTACGGCATGGGATCCCTCGACCTCGTGCAGGTGCTCGACGCGCAGCATCTGCTCGTCGGGGGCACGCGGGACGGACGCGCCTGGATCGCCGTCGTCGAGCGGGACCGGCGCGCGAGCATCCACCACGAGAAGTTCCTGCCCGGCACGGCCGTCGTCGCGATGGGCAGCAACCCCTCGCGCACCGGGTGGAGCATCGCCGCGGGGAGCAACGACATGACCTTCACGGTCCTGCGCATCCCCGGCGACGCCGAACTGCCGCGCGACTGGACCCCCTTCCCGCCGCCGGAGACGGCACCGACGGAACCTGCGGCCCCCGAGCCCCCTCTCCATCCGGCGGATCCGGCGGTCGTGGACGGATGCGGGCAGCCCCCCGGCGCGCAGGCCATCAGCGCGATCTTCCCGCGCGTGAGCCTCGACGCCCGCCGCAGCCTCGATACCGAGTTCGTGCTCATCTACCTCGGCGTGCGACCCGCGAAGGTGACGCTGCGCCTCACCAACGACACCGGCCAGCTCTTCTACAGCCGCGAGGTGGTCATGCGCCGCGGCCAGCGCGTGCGCCTCTCGCTCGCGCAGGAGTTGGCGCAGCAGCGCCAGGGATCCTTCGACGGCTACGCGACGGTGGAGGGGTGCGAGCAGCGCGACCTCGTCGTCGAGGCGGTGCGGCTCGCGGGCGCCGCGGCGCCCGAGCCCCTCCCGGCCCATTGGAGGTAGTTGCCGGCGCGCCTACAATCCCTCCCGTGAGCGCACGCCGCCCGACCCCCGTCCTGCTGATCGGCCTCTTCTTCGGCCTTCTGCTCGGCAGCGCCGGCATGATGATCTTCTCGAGCCGGGATACGTCCGAGACCTACCTCGACTACCAGAAGAGGATGGGGGGGGGGCACGGGGGGGAGACGCGCAGGCCCGGCGCGCAGGGCGGCGACGCGAAGGATCCCCACGGCGGCGGCGCCCCGCAGGACCGGGCCGCGGCGTCGCAGGCGAAGGCGCACTTCATGAAGAAGTTCGTCGCGGCGCTCGTGGGCACGCCGCAGAACCGCGAGCCGAACCCGCAGTGGACCTCGCCGCTGCGCGAGGGGAGCGCGCCGATCGACTGCGCCGACTGCCACGACCCGACGAAGTACAACGTCGAGGGGATGAAGGCGAGCGACCCGGGCTCGCAGGCGGTGGAGTCGTTCCGCAAGGATCCCGCCTTCATGATCCCGCTGATGCGGAACTGGATGAAGCGGCTCAACACGGTGCACGGGGAGAGGCTCAGGGCGCCGGTCACCTGCACGACCTGCCACGAGAAGAACCCGGAGACCGAGCACCTGAGCCCCGGCCAGCGCCAGGCCCGGGCGATGGCGTACGCCTACTTCATGAAGACCTTCGTCCAGGCGCTCTCCGAGGCGCCGACCACCAACCGCGAGCCCGCGTCGGCGTGGAAACCGCTGCTGAAGGACCCTGCGGGGGCCCCCGTCAAGTGCTCGATGTGCCACACCGCGAACATGGACGGCCTGCTCGAAGCGACGCTGGAGCGGCCCGAGCGGCTCGCGAGGGAGCGGGAGTGGGTCGGCGAGCTGATGGAGCAGTGGGTCGAGAAGCTCAACCGCCTCGGCGGCGACCGCCTGACGAAGGTCGTGACCTGCCTCGATTGCCACGAGCGCGACCCCCGGCGCTAGGCCGGACCGGGCCGACCTGCGACAATCGCGGGCCGAGCGATGGTGCCGGAGCAGCGACCCTGGTTCAGCGAGGAGGAGGTCCACTACTACGCGGACTACCTCTCGGGCGCCTCGCCGGAGAGCCAACGCAACTTCCGGACGCTGATCGCGACCGTCGCGGAGGTCATCGGGGAGACCGAGCTCGATGCGCTGCTGAAGAAGCTCGTCGCCCACGCGATCCGGACGACCGGCGCGGAGCGCGGGCTCCTGCTGCTGCCCCGCGACGGGCAGCTCGCGATTCGCGTAGCGCTCGACAGCCAGGGCGACTCCCTCGGCCGGGATCTCGAGTACTCCCACTCGATCCCGGAGAGCGTCGTGCGCGAGAACAAGCCCGTCATCGCGCAGGTCTCGGGGACGCAGCAGACGCTCGGGCTCAGCGAGTCCGTGACCGGCCTGCGTCTGCGCGAACTGATGTGCGCGCCGCTGCGCGCGCGGGGTCGCGTGCTGGGCGCGGTCTATGTCGATTCCAAGGTCACCCGGAGGACGCACACCGACGCGGACCTGATGCTCTTCCATGCCCAGGCGGGCCTGATGGGGCTCGCGATCGAGAACCACCGCCTGTTCCACGAGGCGTGGGAGGCGCAGGACCTGCAGCGGCAACTCCTGACCGCGCGGGAGATCCAGCTCCGGCTCCTCCCGCGCTCCCCCGCGAAGATCGGAGGGGTCGAGCTGGTCGCGTTGAACCTGATCGCCGCGCAGGTCGGCGGCGACTACTGCGACTACGTGCCCCTCGAGCGCGACCGGCTCGCGCTCGCGATCGGCGACGTCTCCGGCCACGGCGTGGCCCCGGCCCTGATGATGTCGGATGTCCGGGGCCATCTCCGGAGCGCGCTGCTGACGAAGGACTCCCTCGCGGGCGTCCATGACGCGCTCAACGAGGTGCTGCGCGAGGAGTTGACCGACGGGATGTACGTCGCGCTCTTCGTCGGGATCTTCGACGCCAAGACGCGCACGCTGGAGTATCGCAACGCCGGTCACGTCGCCCCGTTGCACTACAGCCTGCGCGCGGACCGCTTCGAGGCGTTGGAGCGGACGGCCCCCGTGCTGGGACTCTTCGCCGGCGGCCCCGGCCGCGCGTGCCGGTCGCTGCCGATCGGCCCCGGGGATCTCCTCGTCTGCTACACCGACGGCGTCGTGGACCGCCCCGATCCCGAGGGCGAACACTACGGCATCGGGCGGCTCCGGGAGGCCGTGCGGACCGCCGCCCGCGCGGGGGCCGATGCGATCGCCGTCGCGGACGCGATCCGCGCCGACTCGGAGGCCTACGCGGCCGGGCGCGGCCTCCGGGACGACTTCACGCTGCTCCTCGCGAGGTTTTAGGCGCGGCGCCGCGTCGGAGGTTGGGCTACGATAGAGCGCTGCGATGAGTCGGATCGTCTCCGTCCTGGTGCCGGTGCTCGTCCTGCTGGTTCCTAGCCGGGCCGGGGAGGACGGACCCGCCCCCGGCGACCCCGCCGCGATCGAGGCGCAGGTGAAGACGATCGCGGAGGAGTACGAGGCGCTCCGCTCGAACCAGGACCTCGTTCCGGTGCGGCGCCGCCGGGAGTTGGCGCGGCGGCTCGGCACCCTGAACTCGCCCAAGTCGGCGGAGCTGCTCAACCAGATCCTCGAGGAGGACGGCGACACGCGCACGCAGATCTTCGCGATGTACTCCGTCGCGAAGGTGGGCGACGTGAAGGCCCTCGCGCGGGCCTACCGGAAGGTCCTGAAGGAGCAGCGCTCGGTGCTGCCGCACTACCTCGGCCGCGCCTTCGGGCTCGCCACCGACCCCGCGGCGGGCATGTGGATTCTCGACAAGGTGCTGAAGAGCGGGAACCGCACGATCCGCCTCGGGGCGGTCGAGGCGCTCGGCCTCTTGCGGACGCCCGAGGCCAACGGACCGGTCCTCGACCTGATCGCGAAGGAGGAGAAGCGCGACCAGAACGACCTGCACCTCTACTTCGAGGCGCTGCGGACCGCCGGCGCCATCGGGGGCGAGGGGACCAAGCCGGTGCTTCTCGCCGCCGCCGCGAGCCCGGACTGGCGCGTGCGCCTCGCCGCCGCGGAGGCGCTCGTCTCGCGCCACCGGGCGCCCGACGCCGTGGAGGCGCAGCGCAAGCTGCTCAAGGACGAGGAGTTCATCGTGCGCGAGACCGCCGCGATCGCGGCGGGGGCGGCCCGCATGGAGCCGCTCTTCCCGGAACTGATCCTGCTGATGCGCGAGGGCAACCTCCGCTCGAAGGTGAAGGCCTTCGAGGCGATGAAGCAGATCTCCGGGGTCGACTACGGCTACGCGCCCGATGCGTGGGACAAGTGGTGGCGCGACAAGCAGGCGGGCCGCCTGACCGAGGCCGGCGAGATCAAGAACCGCGAGACGATGTCGATCGGCAGCTACTACAACTTCAAGATCTACAGCGACCGCGTGCTCTTCGTCGTCGACGTGAGCGGCTCGATGCAGTGGCCCGACTACCACCCCAACCGCATCGAGGTCGCCAAGCGGGAGCTCAAGAGGGGCATCGAGTCGCTCAGCGAGCAGACGCTCTTCAACCTGATGACCTTCGCCGGAAGCACCGCCCACTGGGAGAAGGGCGAGGTGCAGGCGACCGACGCCAACAAGCGCCGCGCCCTCGAGTGGGCCGAGAAGTTCCTGCTGCCCCGCGGAGGCACCAACACCGACCTCGCGCTCGAGGAGTCGCTGACGAAGAACCCCCTCGTCGATACCGTCTTCTTCCTCTCCGACGGGATCCCCTCGGCCGGGAAGGTGGAAGTCCCCGAGGAGATCCTCGTCCGACACCGCTTCAACAACCGCTTCCGGAGGGTCATCTTCAACACGATCGCGCTCGCGATCGGCAAGGCGAGCATCGAGAAGGCGATCAAGTACGAGGATCCCGACGAGATGGCAGCCTTCATGGCCCTGATCGCCGAGGAGAACGGCGGCACCTGCGTCGATATCCGTAAGCCCTGGGCCGACTAGGAGGTTGCCCCCGCGGGGACCGCGGGCCCTCCGCCCGCGCGCGCGAGGGGGAGCAGCGGAACGCAGGAGTCGAATCGGGTCCCCGCTTCCGCTCGCCCGTCGCATCGCGTAGGCTCTCCCCATGACCTCGCCGGGGGTTGCGCCGGACGACGCGGCCAAGCCCGCTCCGCCCCTGCTGCTCTGGCTGATCGTCGCGGGCGCGCTCGGGGGCGCGCTTCTCGGCGCGCTTCTCGGCAAGCCGGCCGCGAAGGCGGTCGGCTGGGTCGGCGACATCTTCCTCGACGCGCTGCGCATGGTCGTCGTGCCGCTCGTGATGGCCTCGCTGATCTGCGGCATCGCGGCGATCGGGGACGTGCGCGGTCTCGGACGCGCGGGGCTCGTCGCGATCGTCTACTTCCTCGGGACGATGCTGCTCGCCGTCACGCTCGGGCTGCTGCTCGTCTCCGTGATCCGGCCCGGCGACGGCGCGGGGCCCGGCAGGCTCACGCCCGAGGCGGCGGCCCGCTTCGAGGGGAAGTCGGAGGTCGGGCTCGAGGACTTCGCCCGCTCCTTCGTGCACCCCTCGCTGCTCGACGCGATGGCGCGGACGCTGATCCTCCCCTGCATCGTCTTCGCGCTCGTCTTCGGCGCCGCGCTGACGACGCTCGGCGCCCGCGCACGCCCCGCGCTCGAGTTCTTCCACGCGGTGAACGACGGCCTGCTCCGCGTCGTCTCGTGGCTGATGTGGCTCGCCCCGGCCGGCATCCTCGGCCTCGTCGCGGGGCGCATCGGCGCCACCGGCGGCGGCGCCGCCGCACTCGAGGAGTTCCGCCGCATCGGCGCCTACATGCTCGTCGTCATCGCGGGCCTGCTCATCCACGGCGTCCTCGTGCTGCCGCTGCTGCTTCGCCTGCTCGGAGGCCGCCGCCCGCTCGCGTATGCGCGCGGCATGCTGCCCGCGCTCGTCACCGCCTTCTCGACCGCCTCGTCGTCGGCGACGCTGCCGGTCACTCTCGAATGCATCTCCGGCAAGAACGGCGTCTCGCGCAAGGCCGCGGGCTTCCTCGCGCCGCTCGGCACCACGCTCAACATGAACGGCACCGCGCTCTACGAGGCGGTTGCCGCCGTCTTCATCGCGCAGGCGCACGGCATCGACCTCGGTCTAGGCTCGCTCGTCGTCGTCGCGTTCACCGCGACGCTCGCCGCGATCGGCGCCGCCGGCATCCCCGAGGCGGGCCTCGTCACGATGGTGCTCGTGCTGAATGCCGTCGGCCTCCCGCTCGAAGGCATGGGGCTGATCCTCGCCGTCGACTGGTTCCTCGACCGCTGCCGCACGACCGTCAACGTCTGGGACGACGGCGTCGGCGCCGCGATTCTCGAGCGGATCGCGTTCCGGTCGGAGGCGCAGCGGTCCGCGTGAGCCGCCTCCTTCTCCTGCCGCTGCTCGCCGCTGTCGCGCTCAGCGACGAGTTCGACGCCGAACTCGCAACGGCGCGGACGGGCGGCCCCGCCGAACTCGCGGCGCTCAGCGCGAAGTCGGGCGACCCGTGGCTGCTCGCCGAGCTGCTCTGCCACGAGGGAGCCTTCGACCGCGCGGCGGCTCTCGCCGAGGCCGCGAGCGTGCGTACCGCCGATGCGGGCGCGCTGCCCGCCTATGTCGCGTCGCTGAAGGGGCGCGATCTCGCCGCTGCGCGGGAGCGCTATCGCGCGCTGCGCGAGAGCCGCAAGCGGCGGGAGGGGGGGGACGCGGGGGGGGCGCTCCCGGCGATCGAGGCGGTCACGTCGCTCGACGAGGACCTGACGTCGACGCTGGTCGTGCAGGAGCGCGGCATCCTCTACTGGCAACTCGGCCGCATGGCCGAGGCGGGGGCGACGCTGGCCGATGCGGCGCAGCGCGCCGCGCGTCTCGGCTGCGCGGGCCTCTCGGCAAGCTGCTGGCGCGGGTCGGGGTGGGCCTTCTACAGGCTCACCGACTTCCGCCAGGCGCGGGAGAGCTGGGGGCGGTGGGTCGAGGGCGAGCGCGCCCGCGGCCGCAGCTACCGCCTCGCCGAGTCGCTCGGGAGGCTCTGCTACCCCGCGGCGGCGACCGGCGACGGCGAGCTTGCCGTGCGATCGGGCTCGGAGGCGCTGCTGCTCTTCGAGGAGCTCGGCAGCGCCGATGCCAACGTCGTCGACACGCTCGGCTCGATGGCGATCGTCCAGCGGGAGCGCGCCGAGTACGAGGCCTCGGAGCGCTACGCGGCGCGCGCGCTGGAGATGGCCCGCGTGCTGAACGAGGAGCGGCTGGTCAGCTTCGCGCTGAGCCAGGTCGCCGCGACGCGGTACGCGCGGGGGGACTACCGCGGCGCGCGCGAGGCCTCGGCGGAGGCACTCGCGGTCGCCGAGGCGACCGGCAACCCGTCCAAGGTCGCCTCGTCGCTCGGCGACTACGGCTGGGCCTGCTACGTCAGCGGCGACTGGGCGCGCGGGCTGACGCTGATCGAGCGCGCGCTCGCGATGGCGCGCGAGCAGAAGGACCTGCGCCTGCTCTCGACGAACTCGATGAACCTGGGCGCGATCCGCAACGCGTTCGGCGATCACGAGCGTGCGGCCGCCTGCTACGGCGAGGCGGCGTCGCTCGCCGAGCGGATGGGCTGGGAGCGGCAGCGCATCCAGTGCCGCCTCTACGAGGGGAACTGCTGGTCCCGCCTCGGGCGGACCGAGGAGGCGGTGCGGCGCTTCGAGAGCGTCTTCGCCGATGCCGAGCGGCTCGGCGACCCGGAGACCGCGAGCTGGGCGGTCGGGCAGCTCGCCGTGATCCTCGACGCGCGCGGCGACCACGGGGCGGCGCGCCCCTTCCACCGCCGCGCGCTCGGCCTCGCGGTGCGGGCCGGAAACCTCCACGTACAGGCCGAGGCGCTCTGCCGGATCGGGGCGGGGCAGGTCCACAGCGGCGAGGTCGACGAGGGGGTGCGCTCCCTCGAGGAGGCGCGCACGGCGCTCGGCGACCTCGACGAGCCGCGCCTCCACGGCCAGATCTGCTGGGCCTTCGCCTCGGCTCGCCGCGCGCAGGGGAGGCTCGACGACGCGGTCGCCGAGGCGGAGCGGGCGCTCAGGATCACCGTCGGGCAGTTCGCCGGCCTCTCCGCCGGCGAGAACGCCGCGGCCCGCGCCGCGGCGGCCGCCGGCATGCGGCAGGGCATCGACCTCGCGCTCGCGACCGGCCGCCCCGAGACGGTGCTCCGCTTCGCCGACATGGCGCGGGCGGGCGCGCTCGTCGACGCGCTGAACCGGCAGGGCGCGCTGGAGCAGGCCGTCGTCCCGCCGCAGCTTCGCCAGCGGGAGGCGGAGGCGCGGGGTCGGGAGGGGTTGGCCCAGCGGCGCCTCGCGCAGGCGCGTGCCGGGGGGGAGCGCACGGCGATCGCGAAGGCGAGGGCCGAACACGAGGCGGCGCGCGTGGCCCTGCAGGACGTCGCCCAGCAGATCCGCCGCGAGAGCGGCCTCGGCGCGCGCGTGCTCTTCCCCGAGCCGGCGACGCTGCGCGAACTGCTGGAGGCGCTGCGGGCCGACGAGGCTCTCGTCCTCTACCTGCTGCAAGGGGAGACGGCGCATGCGCTGGTCGTCACCGCGGGGCGGGCGGCGATCGTCGACCTCGGGGCGCGTGCGGGCCTCCGCGAGGACGAGGGCCACCTGATCGCGCCGCTCGCGCTCGGCGCGGGGATCCGCCGCGTCTACGTGTCGCCGGACGGGGCGCTCGGCCTCGTGCCCTTCGCGGCGCTCGATCCGGAGCGCGAATACGTCCTGGTGCCGTCCGTCTCGACCTTCCTGAGGCTCGACCGCGCCGCGCGCGGAAACGCGGCGCTGGCGCTCGGCGACCCCGCCTATGGCGACGCGAAGGGGCGGCTGCCGGCGACCCGCGCCGAGGCGGAGGCCGTAGGCGGCACCGTGCTGCTCGGGCAGGAGGCGACCGAGACGCGGCTCCTGGCCGAGATCGCGAAGGCGGGGCGGCTCTCCGTGCTGCATCTCGCCTGCCACGGCCTCGTCGACCCCCGAAACCCCCTCCTTTCGGCTCTCGCCGTGACGCCGGACGCATCGAGCGACGGCTTCCTGACGGCGCTCGAGATCAGCGCGCTCAAGATCCCGGCCGACCTCGTCGTGCTGAGCGCCTGCGACACCGGCCAGGGAAAGGTCTTCGAAGGCGAGGGCCTCGTCGGCTTCGCGAGCACCTTCCTGATCGCCGGCGCTTCGCGCGTCGTCGTCTCGCTCTGGAAGGTCGACGACGAGGCCACCGCGGCGCTGATGGCGAAGTTCTACGAGCTCAGGAGGGGCGCCGGAGCCGACGTGGCCACCGCGCTGCGGGCGGCCCAGCGGCACGTCCGCGCCCAGCCGCGATGGGCCGACCCCCGCTACTGGGCCGCCTGGCAGCTCTGGGGGCTCGGGTAGGGCCTGTCTGCAAACCCCGCCTGGAGAGGGCCGGCTGCGGCTGCGGCGGGACCGCGTCGCGACGACTCTCCGTCGCTCCTTGCCCGGCTTGTCCTCGCTCGCCCTTGGTCCGACGGCGGGGTTTCCAGACAGGCCCTAGTGGCCGGCCTCCTCGCCCAGCTTCTGGGCGAGGTAGTTCTCGATGCCGACGGCGTCGATGATCGAGAGCTGGGTCTCGAGCCAGTCCACGTGGTGCTCCTCTTCCTTCAGGATCGTCTCGAGGATCTGGCGGGTCGTGTTGTCCCCCTTCTCGACGCAGAGGCGCACGCCGCGGTTGAGCCGCTCGACCGCCTTGTACTCGAGGTCGACGTCGTTCTTGAACTGCTCCGGCACGCTCTTGCCGACGCTGATCTTGAAGTAGCGCTGCATGTTGGGCACGCCCTCGAGGAAGAGGATGCGGTCGATCACGACCTCCGCGTGGCGCATCTCGTCGATCGACTCCGCCTTCGTGTAGCTCGCGAGCTCGTTGTACCCCCAGTCGGCGCACATCTTCGCGTGGATGAAGTACTGGTTCACCGCGGTGAGTTCGGCGGTCAGCACCTCGTTGAGGATGTCGATGATTTCGGGTTCGCCCTTCATGCCGCCCATCCTAAGCCCCGGTCCAAGGCAGCGGAAGGCGGGGGCGCCGTCAGTCGAGCGTGACCCGCTCGACCAGGGTCTTGTCCTCGTGCATCAGCCTCGCGGACTCGAATTCGGGGGGGGCCCGGAAGACGAGGCTGATGTACTGGCCGTCCGCGGCGACCTCGCTCGACGAGTGGACCGGGCGCAGGGTGCCCTCGGCCTCGCCGTTGACGCGCCCGAGGAAGTGCTGCTCCGCGGGCGGGGCGTTGTCGCGGCCCGGGTAGAGCGCCACGACCAGCAGGTAGAGGCTCTCGTCCCCCACGCCGGGCGGCTCGAGCCCTTCGGGAAGCTCGTGGTCCTCGAGCACGCGGCAGGAGTCGAGGCGCACGTCGTAGGCGCCGGTCAGCACCGGCTCCTTGCGTTCCGCCTTCTCCGCCGCGGGCTTCAGGAACTGGCGCATGATGAAGATGGCGGCCCCGGCCAGGATGGCGATCCCGAGGAGGGTGATCAGCGCGCGGCGCATAGGCAAAGACGTCGGCCGGGCGCGCCCCGGACTTAAGATCGGGCGCGTGCCGACCCTCGCGCTCGTCGTGATCGCCTTGAACGAGGAGCACGCCCTGCCCCGGGCGCTCGCCTCGGCCCGTCCCCTCGTGGACGAGGTCGTCGTCGGCGTCGACCGGCGCACGACCGACCGCACGCGGGAGGTCGCGGCGGGGGCTCGCGTCGTCGACCTCGACTTCACCTACTTCAGCCAGATGCGCAACGACGCGATGCGCCATGCGACCGCCGACTGGATCCTGATGCTCGACGCCGACGAGACGATCGAGGGCGACCCTCGCCCGCTGCTCGCGCTGGGCCCGGCGATCTGGGAGTTCCCGCGCCACCACTGGTGCGACTTCGGCCGCACGATCCCCGCCCCGGAGGAGAAACTCTGGCCCGACCGGCAGGGGCGCCTCTTCCCGAACTCGCCCCGCGCCCGCTTCGAGAGGCCGGTCCACGAGATCTGCAAGGGGCTCAGGCGGCGCCGCACGATGGAGGTCGTACTGCACCACTTCAAGCACGCGTTGCGCACGCCCGAGGTGATCGCCGAGCGGCGCACCCTCTATGACCGCCTGCTCGACGTGGGCCGGGCCCAGGGTTTCCGCTACCGGGCGGGGAGCGATTAGCAGGGGGCGCGGGGGCGCGGCGCTGCGATACTGGGCCGCCGTGCGGGGTGCGTCCATCCTCCCGGTGCTGCTGCTCGTGCAGGCGGAACTGCCCGCGGCGCCGCGGGAGCCGGAGGGGCGGCTCGCCGAGGAGGCGATGCTCGCGCGCTGGGACCGCGCGGGCCCCGACGAGCGCCGGGGCATGAGGAGCCGCATGGGGGAGGTGGACCGGCAGCGGCGGTTCACCGACGCGCGGCCGATCCTCGTCCGGTTCGAGGAGACGCTCTGGCCGCTGGAGCGCCTCTTCGCGGAACTGCTCGAGCCCGCCCTGCAGACACCCCTGGAGCCGGAGGGCGAGAGCGATCCCGGCCTCCTTCCGATCCACGAACGGGCGCTGGCCGCCCTCGACGTCCTGCGGAGCGCGTACGGGGCGCCGCAGGCGGTCACCACCGGGACGCTCAACCTCTTCGTGCAGTATGCGGGGGAGACCCTCGCCGCGATCGATCTGAGCGCGCCGGTGCGCCTCCGCTTCTTCCTCGAGTGCCTGCGCAACGTGCGCGCCGTCGAGGAGCGCGCCTCCCCCGACGCGCGCACGCGCTGGCTCGTCAAGAACCGCCTGCTCCCGCTCCTGCTCGGCCTCGCGGCCCGGCAGGGCGACGAGGCCGTGCCGAGGGAGGTCCTCTCCGAGGCCGCGTCGCTCTTCTACCTGCCGCGGCTGCTCGACTTCTCCGCCCAGGCCCAGATCGCGCCGCTCGCCGAAGGGCTCCATGCGCGGGACATCCTCGCGCGCGCCTATCGCGAACGCACCCTCGACCGTGGCGGCCTCGTCGCGCTGGCCCGGACCATCGCGCTCGCCGCCGCCTCGGATCCGGCGTTCGCGACCTCGGCGCCGCCGCTGCTGCTCGAGCTGATCTGCGACGAGCAGCTCCCGCCCGAGGAGCGGGGCGCACTCCTCGACACCGTGCTCGCGAAGCTGGCGCCGCTGGCGCCGCTCCGCCCGCTCGCGCGCGACCTGCTCGCCGCCGTGCGCAGCGGGCCCCCGCGCCCCCTCGAGGACTACTCCCCCGCGGCTGGGCCCGTCGCACTGCCCCGCACCGAGCGGCTGCACCGCCTGCTCCAGGTCCTGCTGCTCCATCCCGAACCCGGCCGACCCCCGGTGCTCGCGCGCGTGGTCCGGGCCGATGTCCGGGCGCACGTCCCGATCCGCGCCGGCGAGGGCTTCGTCGGCGTGCTCGTGCCCTCGGAGGAGGGCGAGGGGATCGATCTGCTCGGCCCGCCGCCGGGGCTCACCGGCGCCCGCGACCCGCGCCTGCTGCGCCGCACGCTCCGGCAGGAGCGCGTCGCGATCAGCCTCTACGGCGCGCGCGGCGAGGAGATCGAGATCTGCGTCTCGCTGCCGGAGGACGCGAGCGAGCCCGTGCCCGAGGAAGGGGCGACGGTGGACCACCTGCTCGCGCTCGTCTCCTCGCGGCTCGCGCGCAGCGCGGAGGAGGACGAGCGCCGCGATCTCGTGCGCCTGCTCGTCCGGCTCGACACCGCCGGGGCGCGCGAACTCGCGGTCAAGGCCGCCGGCTCGGGGAGCGCCGCCCTCGAGCTGCTGCCGCTCGTGGACGCGGGCTACGCGGCCGCGGCGGCGCCGCTGCTGGGCCACCTCGCGGCACTGCCGCTCGATCGCGTGGAGCGCGCCCTCGCGGCGATGCTCCGCGCGGGCGACGCCGCGCTCGCCGCCCGCGTGCGCGACCTCTGCCGCGGCGAGGCCGTCGCCCCGGCGGTGCTTGCCGCGGACGCGCTGCTCGCGACCGGGGATGTCTCCGGCGTCGCCGCGCTGCTCGCCCACGGGGACGTCTACGCGCGCGCCGCCGCGACGTCGCTCGCGCTCCGCCTGACGCGCCTCGCCGGCAGCATGCAGATCATCCCGGCCGACCGCGCGGCGCTCGCCGCGACGCTCGAGAGCGCGGGGCGCGCCTTCGACCGCAAGGACGGGACGGTGTGGACCAACTACGGGGCGTGGCTGCGTCTCGCGCTCGCGGGCGACGGGGCGGAGGTGCGCAGGCTGCGTCTCGAGCACACGCGCCTCGAGATCGACGGCCGCGTCGCCTCCGCGGCGGAGGTCGCCTCCGCGTGGACGAAGGCGATCCTCGACGGGCGCGACAAGGAGCGCTGGGCGAAGGTCGCCTACGAACTGCTGAAGCCCCAGGATCCCGGGTGGGGAGCGCCCAAGCCCATCCTCGAGGCGCTTCTCGACGCGCTGGAAGCGCGCGCCACCGAGGGGCTGCTCGCGAAGACGTGGCGCGACTCGCTCGTGGTCCTCGCCTGCGTGCAGCAGGGCATGGAGGCGGACACGCACCTGCTCGAGCTGGCGCGCGAGCGGCTCTGGCGCCTCGCGGGCCCGGCGACGCCGCCCGGCGCCGAGCGCAAGCCCGGCATCTTCTGGCCCATCTGGGCGGCGGCGCAGCGATGAGGATCGGCCGGCTGCTCCGCGGGGTGCTCCCCGCCGGTCGCGTGCGCGACGACCCCGCGACGCTGCTCGTGCACGAGTGCGACGGGCTCACGCTCTACCGCGAGCGCGCGGAGGCCATCGTCTACCCGGAGAGCACCGCGGAGGTGCAGGCCTGCGTCCGCGCGCTCGCCCCGCACCGCATCCCGATCGTCCCGCGCGGCGCGGGCACGGGCCTCGCCGGTGGCGCCCGCCCCTGCCAGGGCGGTGTCGTGCTCGACCTCGCCCGCATGGACCGGATCCTCTCGCTCGATGCGGCCCGGCGCCGCGCCCGCGTGCAGGCGGGCGTCGTCAACGTGCGCGTCTCGGAGGCCGCGGCGCCCCTCGGCCTCTTCTTCGCGCCCGACCCGTCGAGCCAGATCGCCTGCACGATCGGCGGCAACGTCGCGTGCGGCAGCGGCGGGCCGCACTGCCTGCGCTACGGCACGATGACCGACCATGTGCTCGCGGCGCTGCTCGTCGACGCCGAGGGCCACGCGCACGAGATCGAGGACGAGGCGCTGCTGTCGCTCGTCGTCGGCAGCGAGGGCACCCTCGGCGTGGTCACCGAGGCCACGCTCCGGCTGCTCCCCCGGGCCCCCTCTGTCGCAACCCTGCTCCTGTCGTTTGGCACGATGGACGGGGCGTGCGCCGCCGTCGGTTCGATCCTCGACGAGGGCTTCCTGCCCGCCGCGCTCGAGATCCTCGACCGGCGCGCCGTCGCCGCGGTCGAGGCGTCCGACTTCCGGGGGGGCTATCCGACCGAGGCGGCCGCGGTCCTTCTGGTGGAGGTGGAGGGGACCGGGGAGGAGGTGGAGGAGGCGTGCGCGTGGATCGCGTCGCGCTGGCCGGCGCGACGCGCCCGCGACGACGCCGAGCGCGCGGCGCTCTGGAAGGGGCGCAAGGGGGCGTTCGGCGCGATGGGCCGCTTCGCGGAGGAGTGCTACGTGCTCGACTGCGTCGTGCCGCGGGCGCGCATGGCGGAGGCGCTCGCGCGCATCGATGCGATCGCCGCCGAGCGCGACCTGAAGTGCGTCAACGTCTTCCATGCGGGCGACGGGAACCTCCACCCGCTGATCGCCTACCGGCGCGACCAGGCGGCCTCCGTCGAGCATGCGGGGCGCGCGATCGCGGAGGCCTGCCTCGCGCTGGGCGGGTCGCTGACCGGCGAGCACGGCATCGGCATCGAGAAGCGCGACTTCATGCCGCTGCTCTTCGACGCACCGTCGCTCGCCGCGATGGAAGCCGTGCGCGCGGCGTTCGACCCTCGGCGCATCTTCAACCCCGGCAAGGTGCTGCCGGGGCCGAAGGTCTGCGCCGAGGCGGTGCTGCGCAAGGAGGCGCACCGTGTGGTCCGTTGACGAGGGGGTGATCACCGTCCCGGGCGACGCGCTCTGCGCCGAGGTGGAGGCGCGCGTCGCCCCGGCGCTCTTCGCCTCCGACCGGCCCGACCTGACGGTCGACGCGTGGATCGCCCGGGGCGGCGTCGACCTGCTCTGGGAGACGCTCGGCGCGACGCGCTCGCAGGTGCTCGGCCTGACCGCCGAACTCGCGTCCGGGGCGCGCGTCACCTTCGGCGGCCGGGTCGTCAAGAACGTCGCGGGCTACGACCTCTCCCGCGCCTTCGTCGGCGCGCGGGGGGCGATCGGCCGCGTGATCTCGGCGCACCTGCGCGTGCGCCCGGCACCCCGGGGGTGGCACGCCGCCGTCCGCGAGGCGACGGCGCGCGAGGAGGCGCTCTCCGGACCGGGCTCGGTCGTCTGGACCGGCGACAGCTGGCGCTTCCTCCGGCGCGGCGAGGCGGCGCCGCAGGGCTATCGCGCGATCGACCCGCGGGAGGCACGCGCGCTGCTGCGCGGGCCGTGGCGCAGGGTGCGCTCGATCCGCGACAGCGGCGAGGGCATCCTCGTCGGCGGCGTCGTGGGCTCCGAGCTTGACCCGGCGCCGAATCGTGACCCGCTCTGGCGGCGCGTCGTGGAGGCGCTCGCGACGTGAGCAACCCCTGCGTGCACTGCGGCATCTGCCTCTCGGCCTGCCCGACCTACAGGCTCGACAAGGAGGAGGCGGAGTCGCCGCGCGGCCGCCTTCTGCTGATGGAGGCTCTCGCGTCGGGGCGCGCCACCGCCGCGGAGGTGCGTCCGCACCTCGACCGGTGCATCGGCTGCCGCGCCTGCGAGACGGTCTGCCCGAGCGGCGTCGCCTACGGCGAGAGGCTGGAAGAGGCGCGGCGCCGCCTCGGCGGTCCCCCGCGCCCCCTCCGATTCCTCCTGCGACAGATCGTCGCGCGGCCGCGCCCCATCCTCGCGCTGGCGCGCCTGCTCGGCCTTGCGCCTCCGCGTCCCGCGCGCGAGCCCTGGCCCGCCGCGCCCGCGCGCCCGAAGGCGCGCATCGCGCTCCATCTCGGCTGCGTGACGCAGCACCTCTATCCGGGGCTCGTCACGGACACCGCGCACCTGCTCGCGCGGCTGGGCTACGCGGTCGAGGCGCCGGAGGGCCAGACCTGCTGCGGGGCGCTCTTCCGCCACGCGGGCATGGACGCGTCGGGGTACGAGGAGCGCAACGCGCGGGCGTTCGCTGGCTTCGACGCGGTCGTCTCCCCGGCGGCGGGGTGCAGCACGACGGCGGGCATCACGGATGTCTGCAGGCTGCTCGCGGGCGAAGGGCCGCTGCCGGGCGCGCGCCTGCCGCCGGTGAAGGTCGCCTTCGACGCGCCGTGCCACCTGTTGCATGGGCAGCGGTTCGACGCCGCGCCGCTGCTCGGGTCGATCGAAGGGCTCGAGCTCGTGCCGCTCGACGGCGCGAGCGACTGCTGCGGCGCCGGCGGCGTCTACATGGAGGCGCAGCGCGCCTTCGCCGCGAGGGTGCGCGCGCCCAAGATCGAGGCGATCCTGCGCAGCGGCGCCGATGTCGTGGCGACGGCGAACCCGGGCTGCATGCTCTGGCTCTGGCGCGGGCTCGGGGGGAGGGTGGCGGTCGCCCATCCCGTCTCGCTGCTGCGGCGCGCGCTCGTCCCGCGTGACCCCGGGGCAGCGTAGACTGGAGATATGGCCGAGGGTCCGCTCGACGTCGGGAAGGTGGCGCTCTTCGAACTGCTCCGGCGGGAGATCGACAAGGCGCGGCCCCTCGCCGAAGCGCGGGGGCTGAGACTGTCGCTCGACTGCGCGGAGGATCTGGTCGTCGTCTCGGACGGCGAGAAGATTGCCCGCATCGTCGCGAAGCTGCTCGGGAACGCGATCCGGTACACGCGGGAGGGCGGCGTCTGCGTGGCGGTCCACGGCTCGGGCGATGCGTGCGTCATCAACGTCAGCGACAGCGGCATCGGCATCCCCGAGGAGCGGCGCGAGGCGATCTTCCGCGAGCAGGCGCCCCCCGATCCGGCGGCCGCAGCGAGCGGACACGGCCTGCCGGTGGCCCGGCGGCTTGCCGCGATGCTCGGGGGAACGCTGGCTCTCGCGCCGGGGTCGGGGGCCGGAAGCGGCCCCCAGCGGGGCAGCACCTTCCGCCTCGCCATCCGTCCGGGGGAGGCCCCGGGCCGGGGCGCGAGCCGAAGGCCGAAGGGTCGCTAGGCGTCGGCGGAGGCGCGGCAGGGGCCGGGAGCCTGTCGGCCTGCCGCCTCCGGACCGATTCTCCGACGTGCTCCCGGCCGTTGGTAGGATGCGCTCCCATGTCGACCAGCCACGCCCCGGCGGGGGCCAGCTCCGGACCGATGATCGCAGGTCTCACCGTCGCCGTGCTCGCCGCGATGGCCTTCGCGATTCCGGAGGCGCCGATCGCGATCAGGCAAGCCGAGGTCCCCCGCGGCTACGTGATCGGCCACCGCCAGTTCAGCAGCGCGCTCGCCGAGGTGATCGCGCGCGAAGGCTACAACGTGCTCGTCCTTGATCTCGGGACGGCGAGCCTCGGGGAAGAGGCGCTCTGGCCCGAGCAGTTGAACCGGGTCGCCAGCCGCCGCTATCCCGTCTGGGGCTGGCTCGATCCCGCGACGGCGGTGACGTGCGCGGAGACGCTGCTCCGGGCGCTGAGCCTCGCGGGCGTTCTCGTCCACGGGCCCGACGCCGTCGCGCACGCGAACGCGCTGAGGGGCGTGAGGCCCGGCCTGCGCATCCTGCCGGTCGTGCGGTGGGGCGCTCCCCTCCCGGCCGACGGGGAGTATGTCGTCGCGATGGATGCGGCCACGTTCGCCCGGCACGCGGGCGAGGTCGCGCTGCCGCTGCTGATCGCGGACCAGCTCTCCCACGCCCAGATCGACGCCGCCCTGCAGGCGGTCAAGGGCGGCTGCTTCGTCTCCAAGGTGGCGCTGCTCGACCGTTAACAGCGGAGGCCGAACCACGGGTCCGGCCCCCTCGCACTGCCCTACGCCCTAGGTCCCGCCTCGCCGGCAGGGTTGTCCTCTCTCGAAGGTTCTGACGTCCCGAATCCTACCCATTCGGGCACCCGGAACGCCACCGGATTCCGGCTGCCCCCTCCACGCGGGCCCAACGGGGATTACAATCGGTTCGCCCCGATTCCACGGAGGTCAACCTGGCGGCGCTGCACGCCGCAGGTATCCGCCGGGGCTCGTTCATGAGTGATCAAGCGCTGGTCTTGGACGAGCGGACGCTCGTTCTGAACCGGTCGTGGATGGCCATTACCACGACCACGGTGCGTCGTGCCCTCTCGCTGGTGTACCAGCGGGCCGCGAAGATCGTCTGCCCGGAGTCCTACGTGATCCACGACTTCGACACGTGGAGCGAACTCGCCGTGGCGCGGGACGAGCCCTGCATCCGCTCGGTGAGCCTGCGCATCCGCGTGCCCGAGATCATCGTGCTCGCGATGTACGACGGGGTGCCCTCGAGGACCGTCGCGTTCAGCCGTCGCAACCTCTACCGCCGCGACCTCTTCGCCTGCCAGTACTGCGGCGTGCGCCCGGGCAGCGAGGAGCTGACCATCGACCACATCGTGCCCCGCTCCGCCGGCGGGCGGTCGACGTGGACGAACTGCGTGCTCGCCTGCGTCGACTGCAACAAGCGCAAGGCCAACCGCCCGCTGCGGCGCACCGGCATGACGCTGCTGCGCAAGCCGCAGGTGCCGAAGTGGTCCTGGGATATCGAGGTCTCCTTCGGCCGCCGCAAGGTCTCGTGGGAGAACTTCCTCAGCGAGCGCTACTGGAACGTCGAGCTCAAGGACTGAAAGCGCGGCGCCAGAGCGCGCCGCGCTTTCAGTAGTAGGCGACGCTCGTCCCCCTCCCCCCCATGGGGGGAGGAGGACGAGCAACGGGACAATCGAGATCAACCGGAACTACACCACATTGACAGACAGCACTGCGGGACGCGCGCCAGTCCGACTCTTCGCTTTCTCCGTGCCTCCGCGTCTTCGTGGTCATTCGTCAACCTGACGCGTGCAGGGACCCGCACTCCCTCGGTTGCTGCACCTAGGAGGGCAAGCCTCGGGCGCCGCGCGCCCTCGCGACGGCCTTCGGCCGATCCGGATCGTGTGTAGCGGCTTTCTTGATGAGGAAGCCAGGAAGGGAGGAGCCCATGAGGGCAAGGGTGAGCATCCCGGGACGCGGATGGATCGAATGCGCCTCTTCCTCGGTTCCTAGGATCCTGGGTTCCTTCTTCCAAGCTCAAGACGAAGGCTGTGGTCCACCGCGTGGCCATGGGCGTGCCCTTGCACTTTGGAGGTCGCGCGCGGCCACATCCTCGCGCGCCTCCGAGCGCGTTCGCAACTGGAACCGAACATCCGTCGAGATCCGGTCCCGCTCGTCGTGCAGAGGCGCCCTCATGCTGGGGCCTGCGCGCTCGGCGCCGGCAGGCGCACCCGGCCGAGCAGCAGGTAGCCGACGACGTAGAAGACGGCGACGGAGAGGATCGCGGGGCGCAGGCTGCCGAACGCCTGGCCGATCTGGCCGAAGAGGAAGGGGCCGAGGATCGCGCCGCTCTTGCCGCAGAGCGCGTAGAAGCCGAACATCTCGGCCTCGCGCCCGCGCGGGACCATGCGCGACATGAAGGCCCGCGACGAGGCCTGGATGCAGCCGACGCCGAGGCCCGCCAGCACGGCGACGCACCAGAAGAGCGTGCGGTTGGTCGCGAAGTACGCCGCGCCCACGACGAAGATCCACCAGAGCAGCATCACGCGCACGCTCCACTTGGGGCCCTTCACGTCGGTCGGCTTCGCCATCGCGATCGAGCCGAGCAGGGCGGTGACCTGCACGAGAGCGATCAGCAGCAGCAGCTCGCCGGTCGTGAACGCGAACTCGCGCGCGGCATAGAGCCCCGCGAAGAGGATCACCGTGTTGACGCCGTCCATGTAGAAGAAGTAGGCGATCAGGAAGCGGCGCAGGTCCTTCATCCCGAGCACGTCGCGCCACGTCGAGAGCGTGCCCCGCAGCCCCTCCCGCGCCGCCGCGAGGATGCCCTTCCCCGTGGGGCGATCCGCGGGCAGCAGGAAGAGCGCGGGAAGCGCGAAGAGGAGCCACTGCAGGCCCATCGCGACCCAGATGAGCGTCCAGTCCCGCAGGAGCGCGGCGCCGCCGATCGCGAGCAGGGAGCCGACGTACCCGACCGCGAACCCCGCCGCCGAGATGCGCCCGTGGTGGCTCGGCGGCGCGATGATCGGCAGGTAGGCGTTGTAGAAGACGATGCCGCCCTCGAATGCGAAGTTGGCGAGGACGCCCGCGAGGAAGCCGAGCACCACGAAGCCCGGCGCGATGCCCGCGAACGAGAGCGAAGCCGCGACGCCGAGCAGCGTGAAGAGCACGAGCATGCGCTTGCGCACGCCCGCGTGGTCGGCGATGCCGCCGAGCAGCGGCGCGCTCAGCGCGACCGCGAGCATCGATACCGATCCGACCGCCCCCCACCAGCCCGCCCCCCGCTCCCCCCCGACGACCTTCTCCGCGTAGTAGGTGCCGTAGACGAACGGGAAGAGCACCGCGAACGCGGAGTCCCCGAAGTCGTAGAGGCAGAAGGCGACGATCTGCTTCCTGCGCATGCGGTCTGGCCGCGGAAGGTAGCATGGGCCGATGCCCACGGACGCGGTGCCGCGCACGCTGCAGTACGTGGGCCTGCTCTTCCTGCTCGCGCTCGCGAGCACGTTTCCGTGGTGGGCCGCCGCCACGGTCGCGCGGGCCGAGTACCGCCGACTCCTCTCCGCGCTCGCCTGCGCGATGAGGATCTTCTTCTACAGCGTCTGCCTGCTCTGCATCCTCGTCGCGCTGCAGAGCTTCCACATCGGCCCGGCCGACCCCCGCGACACGCTCTTCGGCCGGATCCACCTCGGCGGCACGCTGCTGATCACGATCCCCTCCGCGCTGCGCGCCTTCCGCGAGAAGGGGCCGAGGCTGCTGCTGCTCGTCGCCCTCGCCTGGGCGCTCTGCGCCGCGGCGGCGCTGCTCGCCTCCATGCTCAGCGACGGGTTTGGCGAGATGCTTTCGAACCTCCCCCGCTATCTCGCGAAGGAGTGACGGCGATGGACCTCGAGGCGGTCGTGCTGGAGGCGCTGCGCGAGAGGGCGGACAGCGGCGGCCGCCTGCTCGAACGCCTGCAGGCGCACGGGCGAAACCCCTTCGAGGGCCGGGGCGTGCTCGTCTACGGCGCGCTGGCCAATCTCGCCCGCCGCGGCGCCATCGAGTCGATCGAGGAGGGGCCCGGGGAGGAGGTCTTCGGTCTCCCGGAGACCCGCCTCTCGGCCCCCCCGCGCCCCCCCGGATTCCCGCCCTCGTTCGCGATGGGGGCTCGGGAGCTCTCGCTGATCGATCGGGAGATCGGGCGGCTCACGCGCGGACTCAAGCCCGCCTGGTTCGAGGAGCTCCGCCGGGTCGTCGTCGCCGACGCGGACCGGCGCGTCTTTCACCAGGCGCCCGTCGCGAAGGCCGTCGTCGCGGCGCTGGCCGGCCTCGGGCCTCCCGGAGCGGCACGCGCCTTCCTGCGGCGCGTCGCGCGCGGCGGCCCGGTACGCCTGAGGCTGCGCGCTTCCGTGGGCCGTCTCGCGGCGCCGCTATTCCTGCTCGTCATCCTCGGGCTGCTGAGGCTCTTCGTCGTGGGCGTCCATTCGATCCCGCAGGCGAGTTCGTCGATGGCGCCGGTGCTGATCCCCGCCGTCGAGGGCGGGGACGCGATCGTGCTCACCGATCTCGTCTCGCCGCGTCTCTCCGCGCCGGCACGCGGCGACATCGTCACCTTTCGCATGCGCGGCGTCCCGGAGCCGCTCGTCAAGCGCGTGCTCGCGCTGCCGGGGGAGAAGGTGGCGATCCGCGAAGGGGACCTCCTGATCGACGGGAAGCGGCTCGTGAAGGAGCGCGCGCTCCTCGATCGCGTCGCCGTGCCGCTCGGCGGGGCCGACGCGCTGGAGGAGACCGCCTCGCCGCGGGGGTTCCGCCTTCGGGAAGGGGTGCTGCATGCGGGCTACCTGCTGCCCGACGGTACGGTGAACCGCGAGGAGGGGGAGGTGCGCGACGTCGTCGTCTCCTTCCTCGTGCGCGCGGGCGGGCCGGGGGAGACGCTGACGCTGCTTCTCGACGACGGCGGGAGGATGCCGGTCACGCTGCTGTTCGACACCACCGGGCATGCGGGAGGGATCTCCGTGGGTGGTGTGGAGGGGGCCCGGGGGCCGCCCTTCGCGATCCGCCTCGGGGAGTGGCGTGCCGTCTGGCTCACCAACGCCGACCGCTGCCTCAGGGTCGAGGTGGACGGCGTCGAGGTGGCGCGCGTCGGGATCGCGCGGGGCCGCTCCCTCCCCGGGCTCGCGCTGGTGCTCGAGGGCCGCGGGATCGCGATCGACCGTTTCCGGATCGCCCGGGACCTCTTCCATACGGCCGAGGGCAACGCGGACAGCACGCTGCAGGTCGGCCCCGACGAGTTCTTCCTGCTCGGCGACAACAGCACCCACAGCCGCGACTCGCGCCACTTCGGTCCCGTCCGCCGCGACGACATCGAAGGGGCCCTGCTCGCCGTGGCGTGGCCCCCCTCCCGGATCCGCCGCGTGCGCTGAGCCCTGCAAATCAACAAAGGCCGCCCCAGGGGGGCGGCCTTCGGACGGGTCGTTTTGCTTGCTGCAGGGATCGATGAGGAGGAGGGCGACCCGTCCCGATGGACGTTTGAACGGATGATCAGGAGGGATTCCGTTGCACCCGAAGGCTACCTCGCGCGAAGGGCCGGTCAACCGAATTCCGCGCGTAAGTCGCTATCTCAAAATGAGTTGTGTCAGGCAGGTTAGTTTCCCGCCTCCAACACTGGGCGGCGCTAGGCCTCGGCGCGCTCGAGCAGGTAGAGAGTCAGCGCCGCCACCGATAGGGAGTGGTGGATCTCGCCCGACCGGATCCGGCCGAGCACCTCCGACACCGGCAGGAGCGAGACCTCGATCTCCTCGAAACGGCCCGGAGCGGCGGCTTGCGCGTGACGCGCAGGCTCGGCCACGAAGAAGTGGGTCTCGTTGTCGAGAATGGCGGGATTGCTCGAGACCCGGCCCAGCGGGCGGACCTGCGGGGCCGAGTAGCCGGTCTCCTCGAGCAGCTCCCTGAGCGCGCCGTGCGTCGGATCGGGATCCTCCGGATCCACGAGCCCGCCCGGGACTTCGAGGCTGGGACCCCGCGTCCCGTGGCGGAACTGGCGTACGAGGACGACCTCGTCCTGCGCGGTGACCGCGACGACGTTGGCCCATGGGCCGGCCTTCAGCACGTAGAAGGGCCCCGCGCCCTCCCCCCGGAACTCGTAGAACTCCCGGTGCAGGCGGAAGATCCCGGCGTCGAAGACCATCTCGCCGGCGAGGCGTTTCCAAAGCTCCATCCCGGCTAGGATAAGGCCGAAACCGGCCACCCCCGCAGGGGTTTCACCGTGTGGCCAGGTCCATATGCCCGATCGTTCCGATGTGGAGTTGATGCTTGCCCTGAAGGCAGGCGACGAGGGGGCCTTCCCGGCCTTGGTCCAGCGTCACATGGCCGCCGTTCTCAACCTCGCCTACCGCTACCTCGGCAACCGCGCCGACGCGGACGACCTCGCCCAGGAGATCTTCCTCAAGGTCCATCGTGCGCGCAGCCGCTGGCGGCCGGAGGCGAAATTCACGACTTGGCTCTACCGTGTCGCTGCCAACGCCTGCCTGAACGAACTGCGCAGCCGGAAGCACCGGCCCACCCACGGGGCCGCTCCCCTCGCCGAGGGGGGTGGGCAAGCCTGGGATGCCGCCGCGGGGGCAACGCGGGCGGAACTCGATCCGCATGCGACAGCCGAGCGCGCCGAGCTGCACGCCCAGGTGCGTGCCGCGGTGGATGCGCTGCCGGAGCGCCAGCGGCTCGCGCTCCTGCTGAACAAGTTCCACGGCCTCGGCTACGAGGAGCTCGCCAGCGCCCTCGAAATGTCCGTGCCCGCCGTCAAGAGCCTGCTCGTGCGGGCGCGCGAAGGCGTGCGGGCCAGGATCGAGCCCTACCTCGAAAGCGACAAGGTCCGCGTCACCGAAAAGAGAGGTCTCCGATGAGACAGATCGACACCGAGAGTCTCCACGCCTACTTCGACCGGGAACTCTCTCCCGAGGAGGCGGCCGCGGTCGAGCGGGCGGTCCGGGCCGATCCGGCGCTGGCCGAGGAGTTGCGCAGGCTCGGCGACGTCGACGCGGCGCTCGGCACGCTGCCCGGCTGCATCCCCGCCGCGGAGTGGACCCAGAGGGTTGCCAGCTCCGCACGGACGCGCGGCGGGCGCCTGCTGCGCCTTCTGCTCCCGCTCGCCGCAGCCGCGGGCCTGCTTCTCGCGCTGCTGCCGGGCGGCGGGGCGGGCAAGGGCGAGTTGCAGCCCGCCTTCGATCTCGCGGACCACCTCGAGTATGTCTGGGAGGCGGATGCGGACACCTACGGCAGCCTCGCGCTCAACGACAGCGAGTTCGAGGCGCTGATCCTCGCGGAGCTGCGCTCGACCTAGCCCGATGCGACCTCTCCCGGTGATCCTCCTGCTCTGGCTTGCCGCGGCCGCCCCCGCGCAAGAGCCCGGGGCGCGTGCCGACGGGGCGCTGGCGCCGCCGGCCGAGATCCTCGGGCAGGAGCGGTGGGCGGAGCTGCCGCCTTGGCGGCAGGAGATGATCGCGGAGCGCTGGCGCCGCTTCGCCGAGCTCTCGCCGGAGCGCCAGCGGGAGATCCGGGAGGGCGGGCTCGCGGAGTATCTCGTGAAGCCCGAGCACGACTTCGGCACGGGTCGTCTGCCCCCGCGCCTGCGCGATTTCGTCGCCCGCCAGCCGGCCGAGGTGAGGAGCCTCGCGGGCAAGCTCGTGGTGATGCGCCTGCGGCAGCACCGGCTCGATCGGAACCTCGCCCTGCTTCCGCGCGAGCAGCGTCGCGACCACTTCCGCCGCCTCTTCCCCGAGCCCTTCGAGTCCGAGCAGGCCCGGAGCGCGAGCGGGGAGCTCGACGCCGAGATCGCGAAGGTCATGGCCGCGCGCGTCCGCACGCGCCTGCGCGAGGAGGAGAGGAAGCGCGGGGCCCCCTACGAGGGGGAGGCCCGCATCACCCGCGCGAGCGAGATGATCCGCGAGGTGACGCGCGAGGAGGAGGAGAGCATCAACGAGCGCATCCTCACCGAACTCTCGCGCCTCGGGAAGCGGGATGGCCGGGCGGCCCGCGAGTTCCTCGAGCGGGAGGGCTTCTATGCGTTCGAGCGCATCGAACTGGTGGCCACGCCTCGCCAGCGGGAACTCGTGCGCTACGCGATGAGGCCTGAGGACTGCCCCTTCCTCGACTTCCCCTGCCTCGGCGAGCGGCCGCAGGAACCGCGCCAGCGCCGACGGTGGGAGGAGGATTTCCGCGTGCTCGCGCGCCTCGACCTGCTGACCGAGGCAGGCTTCCCGACCGAGGTCGTCCTGCACCTCGCCGCCAGCGGCTCGCAGGAAGACCTCTTCCGGGCCGTGAAGGCGCTCCGGGGCCCGGTCGCGCGCTAAGCCCCCCCCCGCCCCCCCAGGATCCCCGCAGGCGCCGCGGCGGGGCTCTCAGCCCCGGGGGCGCATCCGTCCGATAGGGAGCGTGGACCACCATGCCCCGGTGCATCCAGTGCGACGAAACCTACGCCGACAACCTTCGGCGCTGCCCCCATTGCGGGGAGAAGGCGGAGGCACCGCCTCCCGGGGACCTCTCCGCCCTCGGCACGCGCAAGGCGCCGGTCACCGCCGCCGGGCGTCACGCACGCAAGATGCGCTCGCGTCGGCTGATGACCGTGGTGGGGATCGCGCTTGCCGCCGGTTCGATCGCGGTCGTCATGGCGTGGCCGCGCGAGGCGCCGCCCGATCGGGAGGCGCCGGCACGCGCGGCGACGGTGGCCGAGATCGCGGCGGAGGCCGTCGCCTCCCTCGCGCCCCCCGATGAGGTGAGCGAAGGCGATCCGGCCCATGGGTTCACGATCACCGAGGCGCGCTTCGTCGACGGCGAGGTCGCGGTCTCCGGGACGATCGCCTTCGACGCGGTCGTCTCCGTCACGGTGGACGGCCAGCCCGCGACGATCTCCCCCGACGGCACGCGCTTCAGCGTGCGCCTCCCGCTGGCGAGCGGGTCGGTGGATGTCGTCGCGACCGGGATCGGCGGCGGCGAGGCACGCCTTGCGCGCGAAGTCGTGGCCTCGCCCGCGCCGCCGCCGGCGGGCGACCTGCGCGTGCGCAGCCACGCGGAGGGCTCGACGGTCTCCGTGGCCCACATCCGGCTCGAGGTGGGCACGATGGGGGGGGGCAGCGGGGGGCCGATGGGTTCGAGCGACGTCGCGCTCGATGCTCTCGAGAATCGCGTCACCGTGGGAGGGCGCCCGTTCACGCTCTATCGCGCCCCGCCGGGACTCACCTTCCTGCGCATCACGCCCAAGGGTCAGCACGCGTTCCTGCGCCGCATCGACGGCCAGGAGGTGATCCTCGTGCCCGGCGGCCTCTCGCGGCGGGGCGAGGGGCGCGCTCCCCCGCACGGCCCGGCGCACATCGTGCGCATGCCGCCCCTGCTGATCGACCGGAGCGAGGTCACCGGCGGCCAGTTCGCCGAGTTTCTCGATCACATGCGCCGCACCGGGGACCGCGCGCTCTGCCACACGGAGGATCCGGGGCTGAGCTACAGGCCGAAGGAGTGGCCGCACGACGAGTGTCCGGCCGGGCTCGAGGCGCTCCCGGTGACGGGCGTGAGCTGGTTTGCCGCCTACGCCTACGCGCGGTGGGTGGGCGGGCACCTTCCGTCCGAGGCGGAGTGGGAGCGTGCAGGCGCGGGACCGCTCGGGCTCGCCTATGCGTGGGGCGACGAATTCGACCTCTCGCGCTGCTGGCACGGCGAGGCCGGCCCGCTTCCCGCGGACTCGCTGCCCGGCGGCGAGGGGCCCTACTCGCTTCTCCACATGAGCGGCAACGTCCGCGAGTGGTGCGAGGACCGGTTCGATCCGCGCTGGTACGAGCGCTGCTCGCGCTCCAACCCGCGCGGGCCCTCCCAGAATCTCCATCGCGTCGTCCGCGGCGGCTCGTTTGCGAGCCCGGCCGACTGCCTGCGCCTGCAGCACCGCGACCACCTCGAGCCCGTCAGCCGCGAGGCCGATCTCGGTTTCCGCGTGGTGATGCGTTGGGTGCTGCGGGAGCGCGGACCCTAGCGCCGATCCCGCTTCTCCCGCGGCGCCCGGGTCCAACGGGGAGGACATTCGCCGCGACGCGTGGATAAATCTCGCGGTCCGACTTGCCTCGTCCCGTTTTCGGGCTATTCTTCGGGAGGTCTCAAAAGGAGACTCAAGATCTTTGCGAACCGAGGTTCGCGGACAATCGAGATCGGTACGGTCGGTACTCGGCTGAAAGGGCAAAACCGGCGAAAGCTGGTGGCGCAAAGCTACAGGGCCTAACCCGCGCGCAGGCGCGGCATGGCAGCCAGTTGCCACACGGGTCCGGAAACCGCGCAAGTGCGCGCCCGGACGTCGTTTACGGCATCCGGGCGCGCTCTCTTTGGTGGCGCGCGCCACGCCCTTCCCGCTGTCGTCCCGGTCCGTGACCGGGATTCCTGACAGTGCCCGTCCCACGGGAGGAGAAGGCGAAATGGCGAGCGTGAAGATCGACGACCGGTTGGTGCGCCCCGTCTGGCTGAAGTACAAGAAGACGCGGCGCAAGATCTACAAGAACATCCTCATCGAGACCTACCTCCCGCTGGTCCGCAACGTCGCGGAGCGCATGCACATGACGCTTCCGGCCTCCGTCGAGCTCGACGACCTGATCAGCATGGGGACCTTCGGCCTGCTCGAGGCGATCGACCGGTTCGATCTGGAGCGCGGCGTGCTCTTCAAGACCTACTGCGTCAACCGAATCCGCGGCGCCATCCTCGACGAGCTGCGCGCCCTGGACTGGGTGCCGCGCCTCGTGCGCCACAAGGCGACCACGGTGGACCGCACCGGCGGGCGCCTCCAGAGCCGGCTGGGCCGCGACGCGACGATCTTCGAGATGGCCGCCGCGCTGAAGGTCGACGTGCGGGAGTACCAGCGCATCGAGCGCGACAGCAAGCCGGTCGCGATGCTGAGCCTCTCCGAGGAGGCGTCGGAGGGGAGCGAGGACGGCACGAACCGGATGGTGGATCTCGTGAAGGACGACCGCAGCGAGAGCCCGCTGCACAGCGTCCACAAGTCCGACCTGCGCGAACTCGCGAAGCGCTGCCTGAACGAGAAGGAGCAGATCGTCGTCTCCCTCTACTACTTCGACCAGCTCTCGATGAAGGAGATCGCCAAGGTGCTGAGCCTCACCGAGTCGAGGGTCTGCCAGATCCACGGCAAGGTCATCGAGAAGCTCCGCGCCGCCTTCGAGAAGATCCGCTGCGATCTCTTCGTCTGAGCTTCCGGCCGACGGGTGCGCGGGAGCCACGGGCGTCGGCCGGGCTCTCATTTAGGGGCGGGAGCGTCGCCGATCGGGGATAATCGCCGGGGTATGCGAGTACGAGCCCTGAGTCTGGGAGTCCTCCTCTGCCTGTGTGTGCGGGCGCTGGCGAAGGACGATCCCTGGCCGGACGTCATGAACCCCCGGGCCCCCTTGACTCCGCTGGAGGTCGTCTTCACGCCGTGGAGTTGCTCCACCTGCGTCGCGCAGGGGATCCTGCCGGCCGAGGCGGGCGACCGGATCGTCCGCATGATGCGGCAGCCGGTCGGCGACCTGGCGAAGATCCTCGAACTCGAGCCGGGGTACATCGTCATCGAGACGCCCCACTTCAAGCTGCTCTCGACGCTCGAGAAGTGCCCCGCCAAGCTCAAGGACGGGACCTACGTGCGCGCCGATCTCGAGCGGTTGAAGACGATCTTCCCGAAGCTCGTGATCGGCCGCGAGGGGGCGAGCCTCGACGCCCACGAGCGCGCGCACCTCTACCACATCCGCCTCGAGCGGCTCTACAGCCACTTCGCCGCGCTGCTCGACTGCAAGGACCCCTGGCTGGGCATGCACGCGCCCTACGAGGTCTACCTCTTCTACGACTACGGGGAGCATCACGCGTTCAACGACCGGTTCATCGGGCGGGCGATGGACAAGGCGGGCGTCCAGGACCACAAGAAGGAGGCGCCGAACTTCATGCTCTTCACGACCTCCGAGAGCCAGGTGGCGGCCAACAACGGCACCGGCGACCGCGTCTTCTCGAACCACGTGGTCCACAACGTGGCCCACCTGCTCGCCGACGGTTATGGCAACTACTACCGGGAGACGTGGGCGTGGCTCGAGGAGGGCGTCGCCCACTACTACGAGCGCCGCGAGAACCCGCGCTTCAACACCTTCTGCTGGGCGGAGGGCCGGAAGCCGCCCGAGTTCCAGAAGTCGGACTGGGAGTCGTCGGTGCACAATCTCGTCCGCCGCGGCAAGGACACGCCCTTCCAGCAGTGGTGCGAGAAGCTCCTGCCGGGCGAGCTCACCGGCATCGAGCAGGGGCTCTGCTGGAGCATGGTCCAGTTCATGATCGAGACCGAGCCGATCCGCTTCGCGAAGATGTTCCTGAAGCAGAACGACATCAAGGACAAGCCCGACGCGGCGACCTGCATCGAGTTCGCGTTCGGCGCGGCGCCGAGCGTGCTGCACGTGCGCTGGCGGGACTGGGTGCTGGCCACCTACGCCAAGAAGTGATTGCGGCAGTCCTGCCGCACCCTCCCAGTCCTAACCCCGTCCGCCGCAAGGACTTGCGCCTACACTACGACGCCCCAAGGGGGGTCGGTGATCAATAGCCGCGGAGCACGCACTGGCCGCCGTTCTGGGTGGCGAGCGGCGTCAACTGCTGGTGGGCGATCTTGTCGAAGGTGATCACGTGGATCACGATGCCGCGGGACTTGTTGATCTCGGTGATCTCGCGGATCAGCTTGGGCACCTCGACGATCTCGCCGGTGGTGGGCAGGCCGTCGGTCACGAGGAAGATCGTGTCCACCTTCGTGCGCGCCTTCCAGTCCGGCACCGCGGCCTCCGCCTGCCCGAAGGCGGCCATCAGCGCCGCGTAGGTGTTCGTCTTCTGCTCTTCGCCCCCCCCGCCCCCCTTCCTTCCCCCCGTGGAGGGCTCGAGCGCCTTGAGCTTCGCGACATGCTTGATCGCGGTCGTGCGCTGCGACCCCGAGACGAGGTTGTCGCGCCACATGTCGACCTTCCCCGCGAAGGTGATGATGTTGAAGTAGACGTTGCCGTCCACCGTCGCGAGGAAGTCGATCGTCGCCTTCTTCGCGATCTCCATCTTCATGCGGTCGGGGTACTCCGCCTGCTGCTCGGCGGTCGCATCCGGCGGCAGCACGATCTTGTCGCGCATGCTGCCGCTGATGTCGATGACGAAGAGCATCTTGCGCGAGAGCGTCTCGATGTTGTGGTACTTGCGCTTGTCGGGCGTGGCATACCCCTCGAGCGCCTTCTCCGCCTTCGCCTTCGCGGCGGCGACCTCCTCGTCGGTCGGGACGACGAAGCCCGCGCCGAACTTCGTCCACCACTTGCGCCAGTTCTCCGCGTTGAAGCTGAAGTCCTGCCCGGTGACCGCGACGAGCGCCTTCTGGAGGACCTCCACCATGAGGCCCTCCTCCTTCTCGAAGCGGTCGAGCAGCGGCTCGATCGACTCCTTCGCGCGGATCTTCCCGAGCGCCTCGCCCGCGGCCTTCTGCAGCGACCAGTCGCTTGCGCCGAGCGCCTCGCAGAGGCCCGCGACGCCGTCGCGCGACCGGAGGCTCCCGAGGGCGGTCGCGGCGATCACGCGCAGCGCGGGCACGCTGTCGGAGAGGAGCGGCACCAGCGCCTTCGCGCCCTCGGCGCTCTGCTGCCCCTGCACCGCGAGGATTGCGGCGCGGCGCGCCTCCTCGTCGCCGCTCCGCAGGAAGGGGAGGATGCGCGGGATCGCGGGCGGATAGGAGCGCGTGACCGCGGCGAAGCCGAGGAGCGCGGCCTGCTTCGCCTTCGCGTTGCCCGAGCCGAGCGCCGCGTCCATCGCGGCGAGCGATTCGTCCGACTTCATGCGGCCGAGGGCCCGCCCCGCCGCCTCCAGCACGCGGGGGTCGAGGTCGTTGGCGGCCTCGAGGATCGCCTCGACCATGACGGCGCTGTCGATGGCCCCGAGATCCTCGACCGCCGCGGCGCGCACGATCGGGTTGTCGTCGCGCGCGAAGTCGCGGAAGGCGGCGAGCGCCTCCAGCTCCTGCGGCGTCAGCTTCCGCTTGCTCTTGCCGGAGCCGACGCTCGTCGGCAGCGCCTCGACCTTCTCGCCGATGAGCTTGAGCGACGCGCGGATCTCGGCCTCGCGCCCGGCGAGATCGTCCATCGCCTTCTCGAGTTCCGCCTCGCGCGCCGCGACCTCCCTGTCGATCTCCTTCGCCTTCGCGGGGTCCTTCGTGCCCGCCTTGGACGCGAGGGCCTCGATCTTCTGCTCCTCCTCCCAGAGCTTCTCCGCGTCCTGCATCAGCTTGAAGTAGTCGGCGATGTAGGCCGTGAGCTTGCCCTCGTAGGCGGCGTCGGCCGCCTTCACGAGCAGGTCGAGCACCTTGTTCGCGGTGAACTCCGTGTGGCTCGTCAAGGCGCCGACGACCTTGAAGTCGCGGTCCACGACGACGAGCGCGGGGTCGCGGATGCCCTGCACCGATGCGAGATAGGAGAGGTCGATCGCCTTCGCCGGCTTGATCTTGATCAGCTTGACCGCGTGGACCGCGAGCGAGAAGCGCGCGTCCTCGAGCACGTTGCGCTGCAGCTTCTCGTTGGACTTGCTCTCCTCCTGCACGACGTAGAGCACGAAGGGCCACGGCGCCCGCCGCGGCTCGGTGCTGCCGTCGGGGAGCTTGATCGGCGTCGTGTCCGGCAGGCTGTCGAACTCGAGCTTGAGCCGCTTCTGGTTGTGGCTCGCCCGCCAGCCGTCGATGCGGCTCGGCGGCGGCATGCCCTGGGCGAGCAGGCACGAAGCGACCAGGAGGAGCGCCGCGACCCGTTGCATCCGTCCATTGTAGGGGAAGGCCGGGGGGTGCGGGGGGGCCCGGCGCCCGCCGCGCGGGCCAGGGGCCCTACCCGAGGGAGGCCCACGGGAGCCGCACGCGGCGCGCGACCTCCGCCCCCCGCGGCTTGTAGGGGCGAGGAGGCTTTACGTCTTCCCAGTGGTCGGGGTCCGACATCGAATAGGGCCACGTCTTCGGGAACACCGCGGCGAGCAGTGCCGCGTGCGCCGGATCGATCTCGGCCGGAAGCTCGTCCACGCCGCGGTAGCCGGCGAGCAGTTGCGTGAAGGCCCAGTCGGGGATGCGCGCGCTCTCGTCCGGATCGCCTTCCATCGAGGCGACGCTGACCTTCCCCGGCGCGAGCCGGATCCACCAGCCGGCCTTGCCCGTGCGGACGGGGATCGCGACCGGCTCCCTGAGCGCGTGCAGGCCCGGTTCGAGCGCCGGCGCGAGCGCCTCCACGAGGCCGATCGGGTCTCCGAGCAGCAGCATCTCCTCGTCGAGCAGCGGGTCGGCGGAGGCGGCTCTCAGGATCGCCCGCCCCCCCAGTTCGAGGCAGAGCCGGGCGACCGGATGGCTCGCGGCGAGCGGGAAGTGCATCTCGTCGAGCCCGGCGGCCTGCGCCTTCCGCGCGCAGTGTTCGAGCAGCGTGCAGGCGGCCGCGCGGTCGAGCGCCTCGACTTCCGGCGCGTAGAAGCGCGGCTGCCAGACCGACTCCGCGTTCACCTCGAGGCTGAAGTAGCCGCGCAACTCGCGCTCCTTCCCCTCGACGCAGAAGTGGTGGAACATGCGCACCCCCGACGCGACGACGACCGGCTTGCTCTCCAGGTGGTGCCGGCGCAGCTCGAGGATCGCGGGCGCGTCCTCGCTCTTGAAGTGGCGCACGCGGTAGGTCGCGGGCAGCCGCAGCGCCGCGGCGACCGGGACGTGCACGCGCGGGTGATAGAAGCAGGGCACGAACCCGTGGGCGGGGTAGAGCGCGAGCTCGCCGTGCACGAACGCGACCGGGAAGCGCCTCGCCCACAGGTAGCCGAGGAACTCCTCGAGCACGAAGCCGAAGAGCTCGTCCTCGCCGCTCTCGCGGAAGAGCCGGCGGCCGTCCTGGCCCGCGGTCTCGACGAGGCGCGCGCATCGCACCTCGACGCCCCGGATGCGCAGCGGCGTGGGATCCACGAGCAGGGCCGCCAGCAGCTCGCCGTCCACCTCGCAGAGTCGCACGCAGCCGCGCTCCTCGGGGTGCGTCTCCGCGATCGCGTGCACGCGCGGAGTGCCGAGGAACTCCGCCGCCCGCTCGAGATCCTCCCCGGTCCGCGCGGGCCGGATGCGCGCCCGGGTGAGCCTCTGCAGGTCCATCGCACGCGCCTAGGGCGTCTTGGGCGCGTCGCTTGCCTCGGCCCCGGCTGCCGCGTCCCCGGACTCCGGAGCCCCGACCCAGCGGGGGCTGGGCTCGCCGCCCGCCGCCTCCGCCTCGGGGAGGCCCCCGATCTGGTCCTCGGCGGTGCCGTCGACGTCGAGCCGCAACTCGACGTAGACCGAGAGCGTCCCGCCCAGGAGCGCGTAGAGCGCGTACCCCTTGAAGCCGAGCAGGAAGAGGTTCAGGAAGAGCCACATCCAGAGGAAGCCGAGCGCGTCGTACCAGCGGGCGTGGCGGATGTTCTGCAGCGCGGCGATCCCCCTCGCCTCGCGCAGGACCCGCTCGTGGTTGCGGGCCGCGGGATTCCCGAGCACGTCCGCGGGGGGCGAGCGTTGCACCATGTCGTCCAGATCCCCGCGCACGATGCCCGCCTGGATCGTCGCCTTCGCGGTCTGCTCGAAGGCGTCGCCGACAAGGAGGATCGCCCCCATGAAGACGAAGAGCAGCAGGTAGCCGAATAGGAAGCGGAAGGGCCGGGCCGACATGTACGAGAAGGCGCGGGAGACCGCCTCCAGCGCGCCGTTGCGTTCCGTGGCGACCCCCGCCCACATCAGGGGGAGCCCGACCAGCCCGCCCGCGATCGCGAGCAGGATCAGCAGGGAGGAGATGAGCGTGAGCGGGAAGAGCAGGAGCGAGAGCAGCGACGAGCCGACGAACCAGAGGCTCATCAGCAGCCCGGCGAGCAGGTTCATCAGCACGAAGAAGCCCGCGAACAGCCCCACCAGCACCGGCACCAGCAGGAACTCCCTGCCGGCCCCGAGTCCGAATCGGACCGCCTCCCCCAGCGACAGCGGCTCGTCGCGCGTCAGCCGGAGGGCGGCGGTGCGGAGCAGCGCCCCGCCGAAGACGGCCCAGATCGCGAAGAAGAGCAGGCCCGCGGTGAGCGCCTGCCACCAGGCGAGGTCGTAGGCCTCGATCCCCCACAGCGGCGCGGTGGCGAGCCGGAACCCCTCGCCGAGGAACGCGAGCCTCCCGAGTTGCGCCGCCAGCAGCCCCATCAGTTGCGCGACCGGCGACGCGCAGCCCCACCAGGACGAGAGCAGCATGTCGGCGAGCGAGACGAGGAGAAAGCCGCACGTCGCGAGAAAGACGCAGCGCAGGTCGAAGGGGACCCGGGGCGGCCGGAATCCCGGTTTGGGCGCATCCATTCCTTGGCTCATCCGGGGCGATCTCCCAGTACCGTAGTATGACCCGTGAGGCAGGATTGTTGAGCGGCCCTCCCCCCTTGTCAAATCGCATGTCCCGCGAGGGCGTGCGCCGACTCGTCCACGTCGCGTTCGGCGCCTGCGCCTTTCTCGTGGAGCCGCTCGGGCGCGCCGGCGCGGCCTCCGTCGCGTTCGCCGCGCTGCTCTACAACGCGGTCGTCGCGCCGCGCCTCCGTCTCGACCGGAGCTACCGGCGCAGCGGCGAGGGGGTCCTGGGGGGAATCGTCACCTACCCGCTCGCCGTCCTGCTGTTGATCCTGCTCGCGCCGCCGCGGGTGGCCGCCGGCGCGTGGATCGTGCTCGCGCTCGCGGACCCCGCCGCCGCGTGGGTGGGGACCTCGCTGCGCGGTCCCACGTGGCCCGGCAACCCGCGCAAGACGCTCTCCGGCACCGCGGCGGGATTTCTCGCGGGCGCCGCCGGTTGCACCGGCACCCTCGCGCTGCTCGGGGAGCCCCATCCCTTCGTGCCGGGCCTCTGCGCCGCCGCCGCGGGCGCCTTCGTGGAGGGCCTGCCGCTCCCCTTCGACGACAACCTCCCCGTCGCCGCGGCGGCCGCCGTGGCGCTCCATCTCTCCCTCGGCGCATGAGCGCGCCCCTCGACGGACTCTGGCCGGTGGCGGCGGTACCGCTGATCGCGCTCGCGGCCTACCTTCTTCGCGCGATGAGCGCGGGCGGCGCCGCGATGGGGAGCCTTCTCGCCGTCGCGATCACGTGGGGGCTCGGCTGGACGGGTCTGCTGATGCTCGCGACGCTCCTCGTCGTCGGCACGGTCGTCTCGGACCGGAGCCGCCGCGGGCGCGGCGCGCTGCAGGCCTTCTGCAATGGGGGGGGGGCCGCCGCCTGCGCGCTCGCCGCTGCCTTCGGCTGGAACTGGGGGGGTGCGGGGGCCGTCGGCGCGCTGGCGGCCGCGCTCTCCGACACCGTGGCCGGCGAGGTCGGGCAGCGGTTCAAGGCGCCGGCCCGGATGCTGCTGTTCGGCCCCCGCGCCCCCCCTGGAATCGACGGAGGCATGAGCGTGCTCGGCACGGCCGCGGGGCTCCTCGCCGCCCTCCCCATCCCGCTCATCGCCGGTGCGCCCTACATGGCCCCCATTCTCGGCGCCGTCGCCGGCAACCTCGCCGACAGCATCCTCGGCGCGACGGTGCAGCGCCGCCTGGGCCGCCGCGGCAACGACCTCGTGAACCTGATGGCGACGGTGATCGGCGCGGCCGTCACCGTTGCAGCGTCGTGACCTTCTGCGCGAGCGCGGCGCGCTCCAGAGGGCCGACATGCAGGAACGCGACGCGGCCGTCGGCGTCGAGGCCGGCGACCGCGGGCGTGCCGGTCGTGCCGAGGCGCCGGGCGAGCCGGCGGTCCCGGTCGACGTAGTAGCGCGTGCCGGTGAGGAAGTGCCCGTGGGTGTCGAGCAGCGCATAGCCGTCGCCGTCCCCGGCGTAGACCACCGTGAGGGGCAGCCCCTCCGCCTTCGCGGTGCGCCGCACCATCGCGAGCCCCTCGCTGACCGTTCCGCTGATCTTGTCCACGAAGAAGACGAGCCCCTCGCGGGGCGGAGCGCTCACCGCCTCGGGGGAGCCCGCGGCGGGCACGCTCTCCTCGAGGGCGGCGAGCACATAGCGGAGCGAGGCCTTCGCCTCGGCGTCGATCTCCGCGGTGAGCGCCCACTCGACGCGGTCCCGCGCGATCTCGGGATGGTCGATGAAGTAGCGCTCGCCCTCTTCGCGCTTCTCCGCGGAGCCCTGCAGGATGTCCGCCATCGCCTGGTCCGGCGGAGGCATGCGCGTCATCGGTTCGTGCTGCTCGGCAGCGCGCGGGGAGCCGGCGCCCCCGGTCCGCGCCGGCGGCGCCTCCTTCACGATCATGATGGGGCCTCCGGCATGCCGCACGAGTTCCGGATCGGGAGCGTCGCGCAGGGCGACCTCCGTGGAGCGGGCGCGGCCCCGGTCCGAGTCTGCCGACGCGCTGCCCCAGAGCAGGGTGGCCACGAGCAGCACGGCCGCGGCCAGCGCGCCCATCAGCGCGCGGGGGTGGGCGGACGCGAAGGCGTGCACGCGGTCGAGGATGCCCTCCAGCCGTTCGAGCGCTTGCGTTTTGTCGCGCGGAGCGTCGCCCCCGGCGGGGGGCAGCGGCGCGCGGTCGGCCGCGTCGAAGAAGCCGAGGATCTCCTCGACGTCCCCGAGGTCGTCGTCGAGGGGGGCCTCGAGGCCCGGCAGCATCTCCGCGGCCTCGGAACGCAGCTCGCTCAGCACGTCGTCGAACTCGGGCGACGCCTCGTCGTCCGCGGCGATCGCGGTCGCCGTGCGCCGGTGGGCGATGCACCGCGCGACGAGGTCCGGGCCGAGGAACGCCGGCAGGCCCACCGGGCCGCCGTAGACGAGGCGGAAGCCCACGGTGTTGCCCGCGCGATGCACGCGCGCGCGGAATCGCGTCTCGAGGCGCGCGTGCGCCGGGTAGTCGTACCAGGAGCCGCCCTTCACGATGACCGACTCCTCGTCCCGGGGGTAGGGCGTGCAGGTCATCTCCCAGACGTTCCCGCAGAGATCGACGCAGCCGCTCGGCGCGACGCCCCCTGCGAAGGCGCCGACGGGCGTCGTGCCTTTCTGGCCGCTGCGCACGGTGTTGCACCGCGAGGCCTCGAAGTCGTTGCCCCAGACGTAGGCCGAGGGCGCCGCGAGGCCCGAGGCGAGCACCCACTCGCGTTCGGTGGGGAGGCGCCCCTTCGCCCAGAGCGCAAACGCCATCGCGTCGAAGAAGTCCACGCCGACGACCGGGTGGTCGCGGAGGCTCGCCGGGCACTCCCCGCGGGGCCAGTAGGCCGGCGCGCGGTGCACCGTGGCGGCGACGAAGGCGGCGTAGCGCCCGTTGGTCACCGGCGCCCGGTCGATTTCGAGGGCGCCGACGCGCACGGTGTCGCGCGCGGGGGGCGCCGCTTCGGCGGGCAGGGACATATCCGCCTCCCCATCGACCTTCGAAGGCGCGCGCCTGAGTCCCATTGCGGGACGCCCTCCCGGACTGAAACGACTCCGGGCGCGCCCCGCCGCAGCGGGGGCGCGCCCGGTGGCCCCGTGGCCCTGGGAAGCGAAGCGGGAGAGCGCTACTCCGGCGAGACCGGCACGAAGAGGTCGACGGTCCGGGCCCCGAGCCCCACCGATTCCGTGATCGCGGTGATGGGCGACATCACCTTGCGGATCCCGTCCGCGACGATCGCGAAGCCGTGCTTGGGCACGAAGACGACATCGCCAGGACGCAGGTAGAAGTCCGTCGTGAAGTCGGCCTTCTCGAAATAGTCGTTCAGGTGGACGTGGTAGACCTTCGTCGCGCCGTCGATCTCGCGGAAGAGCAGCGCGCGGTTGGGCGCGCCGCTGTTGTTCACGCCGATCGCCGTGCCGAGAAGGTCGGTCACGCGCATGTCGCCGCGGTAGCGGTAGCGGCCGGGGCGGACCACCTCGCCGAGCACGGTGACGTACTTGCTGTCGAAGTCGTTCACCGCGACGTAGACGCGCGGGTTCTTGAGCCCGAGCGTCTGCTTGAACGCCTCTTCGAGCTCGACGCGCACGGCCGCGGTCGTCTTCCCGCCCACGTGGATGTCGCCGTGCTCGGGGAAGCTCACCTTCCCGTCCGGCCGGACGGAGTCCGTGATCGAGAACTCGCTCTGGCCGAGGACGCGGATCGTGATGCGGTCCCCGCTCCCGATCGCGTACTCGGGCGATGCGGAGAGCGTGCTCGCCCGCGCGAAGATGGCGTTGAGGTAGGCCTCGCTCCTGCACCCGATGCACAGCGTGGCGACGCCCAGGGCGAACGCGCCGAGTCCGATGCGCTTCATGTCCGAATTCTCCTCTCAAGTCCCGCTCGGGAGCGCCCCCGGTTCCGCGACCACGCGGCGACCGGCGACCGGTTGGGGGCCCACCCTGCCTATTGGGCATCGGCAAGGCGCCCTCCGAACTGAAGGGGGGGGTCAGCCCAGATCCCGGGCGAACCCGTACCGGCGGCGGTCCCTGAGGTCGGGGAGGAGGCGGCGCGGGATCAGGAAGGAGCGCGACTCGAGGATGACCGTGAAGATGCGGTAGCGGTTCCCCGCCGTGGCGTCCAGATAGTCGACCCCGCTCGACCCCCCCGTGCCCACCCGCAGGCCGATCATCCGCTCGACCATGCGCGCGTGCCGGAAGCGCCAGAGGCGCCAGAGCTCCTCGAACTCGAGCAGCGAATCGAGGAAGCGGTTGGGCAGGTGCAGCAGGGGCTCCTCGCGGTAGGCCGCGATGAAGAGGCAGGCCGCGTGGATGCCCGCCCGCTCGCCGCGAAGGAAGGCGAGACAGGCGGCGCGGTACTGGTCGAGGCGCGCGAGCGTCTTCGCCCGCTCCTCCCCCGTGAGCTGCACGTTGGCCTCGTGCAGCCGCCGCTGGGAGTCGACGTAGCCGTCGAAGGCGGCGAGATAGGTGTCGACGAACCCCTCCTCGATGGGCGTGCGTGCGAGCCACGTGTCCAGGGCGGCGCGGAGCGACGGCTGCGCGCGCAGCTCGGCGAACCTGCGCACCTGCTCCGGGCCGAAGCGGCGCTCGAAGGAGGCGCCCTCGTACTCGTACCGCACGCCGTCCGGGAGGCCCGCGAGGATCTCCATCTCCCGGAACTGCGCCGACTGGAAGCCGCTCGCGGGCCCGAGCTGATCGCGGAACGCGAGGAAGTCCACGGGGCTCATCGTCTCGATGACGCCGAGCTGGTCGACCAGCATGCGCTGGATGCGGTGCACGCGCTGGAAGGCCTCGACCACCTTCTGCACGTCCGACTCGGGCACCGGTTCCTTGCGCACGAGGTCGCGCACGCGCACGAGTTCGTGGATCACCTGCTTGAACCAGAGCTCGTAGACCTGGTGCACCACGATGAAGAGCATCTCGTCGTGGTGATGGAGGGGGCGCGGGGGACCGGCGGGACCGGGCGGGTCCTGCGCCGAGAGCAGCTTCGCGAGGTTGAGATAGGCGCCGTAGGAGAGTTGTCCGCTCACAGGCCCATCCGCTCCTTCGCGAGCGCGAGCGTCCCGCGGACCCGTTCGCGCGTGCGTCGCGCCCCCTGCGCCAGCGCGGCTTCGACATCGCCGTCGGTGAGGCGCGCGTGGCGCTCCCGCAGCGGGGCGAGCAGGGTCGTCACCGTGCCGTGCAGCGAGCGCTTGCAGTCGATGCAGCCGATGCCCGCGGTGCGACATCCCTCCTCGATGCGCGCGACCTCGGCCGGCGCGGAGACGAGGCGGTGGATCTGGCCGATCGGGCAGATCTCGGGGTTGCCCGGGTCGGTTCGCCGCTGGCGCGCAGGATCGGTGTAGGCCGGGCGCAGCTTCTCCCAGATCTCGTCGGGCGAGGCGGCGATCGGGAATCCGTTCCCGTCGCTCTTCGACATCTTGCCCTTGCCGTCGAGGCCGGGCACGCGGATCATCGTCTTCCGGAAGGGGTCCGGCAGCCGGAACACGTCGCCGAAGTGGTGGTTGAACCGCTTCGCGATGTTGCGCGCCATCTCGAGGTGGGCCTCCTGGTCCTCGCCCACCGGGACGAGGTCCGCCTGCGGCCCGAGGATGTCGGCGGCCATCAGGACCGGGTAGGTCAGCAGGCCGGCGTTGACGTTCTCGGGCTGCTTGTCGCTCATCTCCTTGAACGTCTTGCTCCGCTGCAGCTCGCCCGCGCTCGTCACGTTGCAGAGCAGCCAGAAGAGTTCGCTCGTCTCCGGCACGTCCGACTGCCGGAAGAGCGCCGTGCGCGCCGGATCGAGTCCCGCCGCGAGGTAGTCGCGCGCGACCGCGAGCGACGAGGCGCGCAGCGAACCCGCGTCGCGCTGGCTCGTCAGCGCATGCAGGTCGGCGATGCCGAAGAAGCAGTCGTAGCGCGGGTCCGCGCCGAGCGCGACGAAGTCGCGGACGGCGCCGAGGTAGTTGCCGAGGTGGAGGATCCCCGTCGCGCGGCAGAGGGAGAGGACGGTCTTCCTCAAGCGGTCACCGTTCCACGAGCGTAGCACGCGCCCCGGAGAGCCGGTAACGCCGCCCGCGCCAGACAATCGTCCTGCCGAAGGTGCCGACGAGCCAGCCGAACGGCTCGAAGAGCCAGAGCAGCGGCAGGAGCGGGATCGCGCGCCGCAGCGAGCCGTCGCGGCAGAAGCGCAGATCCACGGCCAGCGCGACGCAGGCGCGCAGCAGGGTGTGCGCGACGAGGAGGGCGGCGGCCATCCGCCAGTGCCTCGTGGCGAGGGCGGCCGCGCACAGCAGAGGGGCGAACGCGAAGGGCAGATGCGCCCAGTGGAAGCGCGGGGCCGCGGCGCGCACGGTGCGCGTCCACCGCCCCCAGGAGCGCATCGTCTCGCGCAGCGTGCCGCCGGGCGCATGCATGCGTGCGGCGCGCCGGGCGAGCACGATCGTCCGTCCCGCGCGCCGCAGCGCCACGCCGAGCGCGTAGTCGTCGGCGATCTCGTCCTTCACCGCGGCGTATCCTCCGATCGCCTCGAGCGCCTCGCGTCGCACGCCGATCGTCGCGCCGGTCGTCACCTGCCCGCGCGTCAGCAGCACCGTCAGCACCCCCTCGATGTCGAGCAGCAGGCCGACGAGGCGTCCTCCGAGGGTCTTCATGCCGAACAGGACGGGCAGGAAGGAGACGGCGTCCGCCCCGGCGAGGCCGTTGGCGATGTCGCGCAGGTAGAGCGGATCGGGGCGCACGTCGGAGTCGGCGCTGGCGAGCAGTTCATACCGGGCCCCCGGAGCCCCCACCATCAACACCCCGACCTTGGGGTTGGCCGCGCCGGCCGCGCGTCCGCCGACCCGCCGGCACGGCACGTCCGGCACGGCGGCCTCGGCCCGGTCCACCGCCGCCAGCGCCGGATCGTCCGGCCGCTCGTGGAGCCAGAGCACCTCGAAGGCCGGGTAGTTCTGCCGCAGCGTGGCAACGAGGTTCTCGGCAAGTCCGGGCTCGTCGCCGTAGAGCGGCTTCAGCAGCGAGATCGGGGGCGTCGGCCCGGGCGGGATCGACGCGACCCGCGAGCGGCGCAGGTGGCGCGCGAGCAGCACGCAGGAGAAGAGCAGCCGCCCGACGGCGAGCGCGCCCGTCACGAGGGCGGCGATCGCGAGCGGGCTCATGCGGAAGCATTATGCGCGCGCGGCTGAGGATTGATACGCTAGTGGGGCGTGAGCGCCCCCGAGCGGAAGCAACGGCTGGAGATGGTGGCCCGGACGATCGAAGCCCGCGGCATCCGCGAGCCGGAGATCCTCTCCGCGATGCGGACCGTGCCGCGCCACGAGTTCGTGCCGCCGGAGGAGCGCGCGCACGCCTACGAGGACCGGCCGCTCCCGATCGGCCACCGGCAGACGATCAGCCAGCCCTATGTCGTCGCGCTGCTCGTCCAGCTCTGCGAGCTTCGCGGGGGCGAGAACGTGCTCGAGATCGGGACCGGCTCGGGCTATCAGGCGGCGGTCCTTGCCGAGATCGCCGACCGCGTCTACACCATCGAGATCGTCGAGCCGATCGCGCGCCGCGCCGCCGAGACGCTCGCGCGGCTCCGCTACGACCGCGTGCTCTGCCGCTACGGCGACGGCGCCGAGGGCTGGGCGGGCGTGGGCCCCTTCGACGCGATCGTCGTGACGGCCGCCCCGAAGCGCGAGGTCCCCGCCCCCCTGGTTCGCCAACTGCGCGATGGCGGTCGCCTCGTCGCGCCGGTCGGCGACGACGAACAGCGGCTGCTCGTCATCGAGCGCACCGGCAACCGGTTCCGGAGGAGCCTCGGCGCCCCGGTGCGCTTCGTGCCGCTCACCGGCCAGCACGCGGGATGATCGCGCTGCTCCGCGCCGGGGCGCTCCTGATCAATGTCGCGGTCTTTGCCGGCATGCCCCTGCTGCTGGGGGCCTCGCCGGGGGTGGCGGGTGCCATCGCCGCAGCGCTCTTTGCCCTCAGCGTGTGGGGGTGCCGCCGCTCGCCGCCCGCGGAGGAGGCGCCGAAGGAGTTGCGCGACGCCGCCCGCCTGCTCGCGGACGGCATGGGGCTGGCGCCACCCACCTATGTGCGGATGCTGCCGGGCTGGACCTCGGCGGTGGTCGCCACGGGCCTGCGCGGCTATGGCCTGCTGCTCGGGCAGGGCGTCGAAGCCCGCCACCACGCGGCGGTGCTCGCGCACGAACTGGCGCATGTCGCGCTGGGCGACCTCCGCTGGGAGCCCTTCACCGACGGACCGCTCCGCCTGCTGATCGGACTCGCACGCCGGGTGCCCCTTTTCTACGCCATCGTGTCTCCGTTTTCGCTCGCCGGCATCCCCCTCGCCCGCGCCACCGAACTCGCCGCCGACGGGCTAGCCGCCCGGCACATTCCTACGTATCCTGTTGTCTTGAAAGAGGTTGCGTCGCTTCTTCCGAGGCCTGAATCGCTGCTTTACCCCTCGCTCTCTCGCCGCATCCGCCACGCGGCACGCCATTCGATGCAGGGGTACGGCAAAGGACAGTAATCTCCTTGCCTGCGCAAGTCGATACAGCACCTGGACTCAGCATCGGAGAAACATCATGCACGGCTCGAACTACTACTGCGCCGGGCAGGCATGCCACCGGACGACCCAACATGTGATCGTGCGCATGCACGAGCGCACCTACTACTACTGCGTGCAGTGCGGCCGCCGCCTCGAGGAGCGCGCCGAGTACGAGAAGACGCTCGGCGACGAGCAGGCCCGCAAGACGGCGTAGGAGCAGCCCGACGCCCCGGCGTCCCGACGCGCGAATGGGGGGGGCACGGGGGGGGAAGGGGCCCGCGCTTGCGTGAAGCCGCGTCGCGGCCTACTCGCGGAGCTTGAGCCAGCGGCAGCCGTCGCGCGGCGTCTCGCCGAGCCCGATCGGCTGCGAGGCGAGATTGCCCTTCTGGCTGTTGAAGAGGTCGGGGGGGGGCGCGTTCGCGGCGCCGTAGGTCCCCTCGAAGCACTGCCAGATCTGGCCCGACGCGTTCATCAGGAAGGCGCGCGTACCGGTGGAGGAGCGCGCGATGGGCCACGCGACGACGACGAGGACCGTCTCGGCGAGATCGCCGTCCACGAGGCCGATGCGGAGGGCGCCCTCGTGGTCCCCCACGGGCGAGCCGTCCTCTGCGGGCAGGTAGGCCCGGAACTGGTAGCCGTTCCGTGTCCAGTCGCCGCCGGGAGTCGACGAGAGGCCGCTGAGAAGGGGGGTGCGGATCGTCGGCCGGCGCTCGCCTGGGCGCGCCCTCGCCATCAGGTCGGCGATCAGGCCGAACTCGCCGTCGCCGTCGCCGTCGCCGTCCCGGGCGTTCCTCGCCCTAAAGCCCTCCTGCGCGGCATAGATCGCGCGCAGCGTGGCGATCGCGCTCGTCTCGTTGGCCTGCGCCCGCGCGGTGATCAGCGTGGGAAGGGCGAGCGAGGCGGAGGCCAGGAGGCCGCTCACGCCGCCGACGCCCCCGAGTCCCCCCGTCGGGGAGCGCGAGAAGCTGAAGACGCCTCGGGAGTCCGCGAGCGTGTAGCCGACCGACGGGTTGAGGTCCTCGAAGAGGGAGCCCGAAGCCACGGGCGCGGCCGGATCGCCAGCTTCCGCGGCCCCGCCGCGCATCCCCATCAGGAAGGCGTCCGTCATGAGCCCGAGACCGGAGCGCATGTCGTCGTACGTGAGGATGGCGACGCTCTCCGGCACCGACCTCAGAGCTTCGCGAAGCTGCATCTCGCTGTCGGCGCTGCGCGGCTGCAGCATCCGGCGCAGGGTCTCCTCGGAGAGCGCCGCGACCAGGTAGCCGTCGTGAATCGCGTACGCGAGGGCGAAGTCGTTCGGCAGGTGGGCGGCGTTCTCGAACCGGTGGACGACCGCCGGCACGCCCTCGATCAGCGTCTCGCGGCGCCGCGCGCTCTCCCCGGCGACCGGCAGCTTGGCGAGGGAGGCGGCCGCGCGGGCCTCGTCATGCACTTCGACGACGAAGGCCGTCGCGAGGAACTGGCTCCAGATCGCCTCGAGGCCCCTCGAGGCGCCGCGCGCGTGGCGCAGCGTGACGACGGCGCACCGCGGCCCGAAGACCTCGAAGATGTCCTTGTCGAGGGCGAACCCCCCCTTCTTCAGCGAGGCGATCGCCTCCTCCAGATCGCCGCGGGGCTCCGGCGGGAGCGTCTCCCGCAGATGGCGCACGATCGCGGTCCCGTCGAGGGCGAAGAGCGTGAAGGACGCGGCGCCCGCGGGAATGCGCGTGAGGAACTGCCGGTCCACGAGGTGGCCGGAGAGCAGCTTCGTCAGGATGTCCTGGCCCCCCGGGCTGTCGAGCATCGACGAGACCGCGAGATCCTTCCCCTCGAGGCGGACCGCAAGCGTGAAGGCGCGCATGTGGCTGAGCCCCGCCACGGGGAGCAGCGCCTGCGCCTCCGGCGGCAGGAGGCGCGCGTACTTCGAGACGACCCGCCCGAGGTCGAGGTGGATGCGAAGCGCGTCCCGCGGGTCGGCGCAGCGCTCCATCGCGCGCCGCAGCGACGTGTCGTCGGCGAGCGACTCGGCGCGCTCGTCCGCGACGCGCGTCAGCGCGGTCGTCACCGTCTCGCGACCGAGCCCGACCAGCAGCGCGTCCCCGCGCACTCCCAGCTCGATGACGAACGGCACCGGCGTCCGGCCGACGATGCGGGTGAAGGCGGTGCCCGCGTGCGTCCCCTTCTCGATGGTCAGCGAGCGGTCCGCCGCCGTCATCATGCCGACGAACGTGATGAACTGTTCGGCCTGCCGCTCCGCGCCGCGCACGCTGATGCCGAGGAGCGCGCGCACCTGCGGCGGCCCTCCCCGCTCGTCGATCGTGAGATCCTCGAGCGCGAGCACGAGTTCCCCGCGCAGCGAGCGCAGCAGGGCCTCGGGGCTGAACCCGCCCGCCCCCGCGGCCCCCGGCGCAGCCCCCGGGCCCCCGAGCGAGAGCCCGCGGAATCCCGCGGCGAGCGGCCCCAGCATCGCCTCGAACTCGGGGGAGCTGAAGATCTTGTAGAGCGACGTCTCCTTGAACCGGCGGATCGTCCCGCCGATGTCGGGCAGATGGACGAGGAGCAGCGATCCCGGCGGCACCGCGCGCAGCAGCCGCACGCTGCTCGAGCCCCCGGTCGCTTCCCCCTCGCCCCCCGCGGAGGCGAATTGCGCGTCGAGCGCCCCCAGGGGCACCGGCGGCGGCGGTACCCGGAAGAGATCCCCGCAGCCGGCGATCAGGGGGAGAGCGGCGAGGCAAAGGGCCACGGACAGGAGGGACGCGATCCTGGGCATAGCCCCCTATCGGCCCCCGCGCCCCCCCCCTTGAACCGCCTCAAGTGCCGCTCCCGACTCCGCCGATACGGGACTCGACGGTAGGGCAACACCGTCGGGAGACATGTCGGTGACGGCAGACGGAAGGTCGATCACGGTAATGATGCCGAAAATCGCCCGCAAGACGCTCGGCCTTGCGGACGGCAGCTTCTCGCACATCACGGTCGAGAACCACGGCCTCGTCTTCCGCGGCGAAGGCATCACGCGCCCCGTGGCGCTGCCGGTGAGCATGATCGGCGTCTTCCACAGCGACATCCTGAACAACCTGTTCCTCTACCTGTCGAACAACCGCCAGAACGGCATCCTGGGCGTCACGACCGGCCCGCTGACGAAGGTCATCTTCTTCAAGGGCGGCTCGATCGTCTTCGGCGGCAGCACCGACGCGACCGAGCGCATCGGCAACGTGCTGCTCAAGCTCGGCTTCGTGACCGAGGAGCAGATCAAGCAGGTCGAGGAGCACCCCGACCCGCGCCGCTTCGGCGTGCGCCTGCGCGAGGCGGGCCTGCTGACGCACCGCCAGCTTTGGGAAGGGCTGCGGGCGCAGGTGTGCGGCATCTGCGGCTCGCTCGTCGACTTCCCCGTGGGCATGTACTTCTTCCTGCCCGGCGCCGTCCCCGGCGACTCGTTCAACCACTTCATGATCGAGCCGACCGAGATGCTCTTCAAGGGCATGATCGACATGGACGAGCGCCACCGCCGCCTCGGCCACGACGCGTCGGTCTCCGATCCCCGCTCCCCGCTCGAGGTCCTCTCGGCGATGGAGGGGGAAGACTCCTAGGTGGACGCGGGGGGGGCGCGGGGGGGCGGTCAGCGCCGCCTGCGGGCGCGCATCGCGGGCCAGTCGAGGGAGTCCCGGTTTGTCGCGAGCCACGCGCGGAGTTCGGCGAGGTGCTGGTCGCGCTCGGCCCTGGTCGGTGCGCGGGCGCGTCCGGAATCGCGACCCAGCATCGTGCAGATCGCGGAGGCCGCCACATCGCGCAATTGATCGGGCAGGCCAATCGCGTCGCCATTCGTCGGATCGGTGTGATCGAGCAGGGAGACGAGGCTGTCGAGAACCCGCGCATGCGCCATCGACGGCGCGGCGGCGAGGGCGGCGCGCCGGTGGTCGGGGTCGGAGCCGGCGAGCGCCGCACAAACGGCGTCCACACAGCGTGGCGAGCCGATCGCGGCGAGGGCCTCCATGACGGAGAGCGGGTAGCGCTCCCCGGCGTACTCCTCCCCGGTGGGAGGCGTGCGGAGCAGGCCGAGCAGAGCATCCGTGCCCGCATCGCTCGCGCACCGCGTCGCGAGCAGGCAGGCGCTCGCGAGTACCACGAGGCGGCATGGAGAGTCGAGCATGGGCAGGAGCACCGGCATGTGGCGCGCCCGCAACCCTTCGGCCGCGACCCAGAGCAGCGACGACGCTGCCGCATCCTGCCTGCGTCCCGCCTCCGCGAGGACCTCATCGACGTAGGCATCCGGATCGCGCGCCATCAGGCGTCGCGCGGCGAAGCAGGCGCCGCGACCGTAGCCGCGTCGCAGCATCCCCCTGAAGTGGCCCACCGGCCCGAGGGACTTGGCCTCCTTCCACCACGCTTCCGCGTCCGCACGTGAACGGAACGACATGCCGGCGACCTCGTCGACGAACTCCCGGGAGAACGACCCGTAGCGGAACGGGGTGCGACTCATCCTCAGGCAGGATAGGTCGTTGTAACTGCGGTAGCCTCGCGTCGGCCTCGGGTCCTCCAGGATCTCGATGACGACAGGAAGCGCTTCCCAGCCGATTTCGAGCAGTTTCACCGCGGGATCGGTCTCCGGACCCCACGCGATCGAGGATGGGCAATGGCTCCCGACGGCATGGCGGCTCACCGCGGAATCGAGCAGCCTGTGTACGTAATGGCGCGCTCGTGCGGTCGCGTCGGACGCGGCGAGCGCGGCGGGCGTCGGCTCCTCCCAAGCCGCCTCTTCCGCGACTTGCCCACGTAGGAGTTCGATCATCAGGGCGGGGTCAGGCCAGTCGGGGACGGCATCACGCCACTCTCGCAGCGTGGTGGGGAGATCCCACACCGTCACCACGACACCGTCGCCCCGGTCGGACGCGACGTCGCCCCGGACGGCGGCGATGATCTCCCACCGCTTCAGGAGATCCGTGCGGGCCTCCCCCTTCGATGCCGCGAGCACGGCACGCTGCTCCAAGGCGGAGGCGAGATCCTCGCGGATGAATCCGGGAAACGCCGTGTTACACCGCAGCGGGCGGTATCGACGCGTCGCATCAATCCTTTCCGCGTTGCACAGGTGCGCGAGGCTGAGCGCGATCTCCCCGCGCACGAATCTCCAGTACGAAAGGAAGCAGGTCCAGAGCGGATTCAATTCCTGCTGGTCCGACGAGCTCCCTATCGCATCGACCACCTCGCGGACGCGGTCGGTCATGAGCTCCCGAAACGCGACGCGGGCGTAGGCGAGATCGCCTGTCGGCGCGAGGCGTGCCGACTCGAACGCCAGCAGCAGCGGCACGAATCGCCCCGAAGGCAGTGCGTTCCAGGTCGCGGCACGAGCGTCCGACGGGAGATGGCGCGTCAGATACAAGGCGGCCAGCGTGACTTCGTCCCCGCCGTCGGTGCAGAATCCCGCGAGCGCGTCGCGGGCGCGCTCATCGTCGGTTGCCAGCCCCTGCACGAGGGCTTTCAATCGCCGAACCGTGTCGGGTGAGAGCGACCCTCCCGTGTCGCTCCACTCCTGATCCTCCGCGAGGGCGACGTGCGGGATCGACGCGAGCAGAACGACCATCGAAAGGCGGCGGCACGACTTCACGAATCCTCCGTGGATCATGCTGTCGCCCGCCGCGCGGCTACCAGTAGAAAACCCACGCAGAGAGCGCCCCCCCCGCGAGCACGAACGCCGGAACGATGACGTAGCTGAGCGTCGCGATTCGCTCGCAGTTGCTGACCGCAGAGTCCTTGATCCTGTCGAGAACGGGATCCGGGGTCGCGCAGGTCGCACCCGGCGTAGCGCGCCGGCGTTCCACCGCCGCGAGCACGGCATCGCGTCCGATCCGGCGTACGCTTCGCCGGACGACACCCATGTGCTGCCACGAAATGACCCTGTTGATGACGGGGAGTCCCACGAAGGCCAGCAGGCGGGCAGCCGCGTACGCACAAACGAGAAAGGCCAGGAACGTGATCACAACGTCATACCAGTACCACGCCGGTTGGCTGGCTGCCGGCGTCGCCGCGCGTCCACGCGGCGACCTGGTCCGCAAGGGCGCGGGCGTCCTCCGGCTTCCTCCCCGCCGTCGGGATCGCCGCGCCGATCGTCAGGCGCACCTGCCCTGGGACGATGCCGAACGAGCCCTTGCGCAAGCGCTCGTGCGCCCCCTCGATCCGCACCGGCACGACCGGCACGCCTGCCTCGGTGGCGACGAGGAACGGGCCACGCCGGTAGGGCCGCACCACGCCATCCGGCGACCGCGTCCCCTCCGGGAACATCAGCACCGCCCCTCCCCTCTGCAATCGCTCCCCGATCCTCGCTAGCGAAGAAGCCGCGTCTCGCGGCCTTTTCGGGTCGATCGAAATGTGCCGGGCGGCCCACATGCCCCAGCCGAGGAAGGGGATCTTGAAGAAGAAGGGGCGCGACACGAAGTGGAAGCGGCGCGGGATCGCCGCCGCGGTGATGTTGATGTCGAGCATCGAAGAGTGGTTCGCGACGAACAGGCAACCCCCCTCGGGCAGCGGCGCCTCGACCACCGTCGTCACGCGCACGCCGCCTCCCCAGAGGATCCAGCGCGACCATAGGTGGGTCACCGACGCGCCGAGGCGGCCGCTTGGCGTGATCAGCCAGACCAGCATGCAGGAGAGGCCGGCCCAGACCGTCGCGACGATCGCGTTCAGCGCGCCGAGCAGCGCCCTCATCGCCGCTGGCCCGCGTACGCGACGCGCTCCTCCCCCTCGCGACGGATCCGCGTCTCGAGCGAGGCAAACCACTTGTCGAGGTCGCCCTCGCGCGGCCCGAAGGAGCAGAGCGCCCTCGGGCGCGCGGCGTAGACGAGCAGCCCCCGCGCCCCCAGACCATCCACGAGACGCGGCATGAGCCGCTCGTCGGTGAAGTCGATGCAGCAGATCACCGCGTACGCGCCGCGCTCGATCGCGACGCTGTCGAGGTCGGCCTCGATCCACCGGACGTCGAGCGGCCCCGCCCGCTCGCGCGCGGACGCGAGAGCGGCGGCGCTGATGTCGACCGCGTCCACCGCGTAGCCCGCGCGCGGGGCGAACGCGAGCGCCTCGGCGAGCAGCGCGATCGGTTCCGCCTCCGGATGGCTGCCCGCCGCGTACCGCGCCTCCCACTTCGCGCGGTCGGCCCGCGTCACTTCTGGCCGCGGAACTTGTCGTCCTCCTCCGCGAAGAGGAAGTTGAAGCTCGTCAGGCTCCCGTAGCAGCGGGTGATGTACTGCTGGAACTCGACCTTCTCGGCGTCGCTGAGCGACGGGTGCGCGTTGAGCTTCGCCTCGAGCACACGCAGCCGGTCGCGGACCATCACGACCTTGTGGAAGAGCTGGTCGACCGGGAAGTGGTGCTCCTTGAGCCCCTCCTTCGCGGGCCGCGCGATCAGTTCGCCCCCCTCCCAGCGGCCGCCGATCTTCGCGGTGCTGCCAAAGCCGTACTCGTCGAGGATCTCGCGCATCGCGCGCTTGATCGGGTCCTCCTGCGGCGGCGTCTCGATCTCGCGGACGCCGTGCTCGTGGGAATCGATCTCCCGAAGGCCGATGCCCGGGAAGGAGACGATATAGCGCGTGCCGTTGTGGTTGGCGATGCGGCCCGCGCCGTGGGTGGGGTGTTGGATCCATGCGCCGATGCGAAGCACGCCGGAATATCGCACCATCCGGGGACGAACGCCACTCTTCGTGTAGCATGGACACGAACACCCGATGCGTCTCGCCCTCGCGCAGCTCAACGCCACCGTCGGCGACTTCGACGGCAACCTCGCCCGCCTCCGCGCCATGGCGGCGCGCGCCCGCGGGGCCGACCTCGTCGTCTTTCCCGAACTCGCCATCTCGGGCTACATGCCGCGCGACCTGCTCGAGGAGCCCTCCTTCCTCGACCGGTGCGCCGAAGCGCTGGCGGCGCTCGCCGCCGACCGCGACCTGCCGCCGCTGCTCGTCGGCTGCCCGCTGCGCGCCGAGGGCACAGGCAAGCCGGTGCTGAACGTCGCGGCGCTGCTGCGCGGCGGCGCGATCGAAGCGGTCGCGAAGCGCCTGCTCCCCACCTACGACGTCTTCGATGAGAAGCGCTACTTCCGGCCCGGCGACGCCTCCGAGCCCGTCGCGATCGGCGGCGGGCGCCTCGGGGTCACGATCTGCGAGGACATCTGGACCGGCGCGCTCTACGAGGACGATCCGGTGGCCGACCTCGTGCGCAAGGGCGCGGGCGCGATCGTCAACCTGAGCGCCTCGCCCTACTGCAAGGGCAAGCCCGCGCGCCGCCGCGAGATCGCCGCGGCCCACGCGCGCCGCCATCGCGTTCCGGTGTCGCTCTGCAACCTCGTCGGGGCCAACGACCAACTGATCTTCGACGGCAACTCCTTCGCGCTCGACGGCAACGGCGCCTTGTGCGGCCATGCCGCTCCGTTCCGCGAAGACCTGCTCTGGGTCCATTCCGGGGGGGGCGCGGGGGCCCGCGCGCCGGACGAGAGCCTGCGCGCGGCGATCGTGCTCGGCATCCACGACTACTTCGGGAAGACCGGCTTCTCGAAGGCGCTGGTCGGCATGAGCGGCGGCATCGACTCCTCGCTCGTCGCCTGCCTCGCGGTCGAGGCGCTCGGCGCGGGCAGCGTCACGGGCATCGGCATGCCGGGCCCCTTCAGCGCCGGCATGAGCCTCGAGGATGCGCAGACGCTCGCGCAGCGGCTCGGCATCCGCTTCCTCGCGATGCCGATCCTCGATGCCTACGAGTCGACGCTGGCCTCGCTGCAGGCGGCCTGGGGCGACCGCCCCTTCGACGTCGCGGAGGAGAACCTGCAGGCGAGGCTGCGCGGCCTCTTCCTGATGTCGCTCGCGAACAAGGAGGGGGCGCTCGTGCTCGCGCCGAGCAACAAGAGCGAGATGGCGATGGGCTACTGCACGCTGTACGGCGACATGGTCGGCGCGCTCGCGCCGATCGCCGACCTCTACAAGACCGAGGTCTACGCGCTCGCGAAGGAGTATCCGCAGATCCCCGAACGTTCGGTGACGCGCCCGCCGACGGCCGAACTCGCGCCGGGGCAGGTGGACCAGGACTCGCTGCCTCCCTACGAGGTGCTCGACGGGATCCTCCGGCTGTCGATGGAGGAGCGGATGCGCCCGGCGGAGATCGTCGCGGCGGGCTACGACCGCGCCACCGTCGAGCGCGTGCTGCGCGCGGTCTCGCGCACCGAGTACAAGCGGCAGCAGGCGTCGCCGGTGCTGAAGCTGACGGAGAAGGCCTTCGGCCTCGGGCGCCGCTTCCCGATCGTCGAGCGGTTCGCGGGCGGCGCGGGATGAAGGGGCGCGGCGTCGCCGTCGACGTCGTCGCCTTCACGATCGACGGCGGCGAGCTCCGCGTGCTGCTCGAGGAGCGGCCCGCCGGCGGGGGCTGGCAACTGCCCGGGAGCCCGGTCGCCGCGACGGAGTCGCCCGGGGACGCGGCGCGGAGGATCCTCGAGGCGCGCTTCGGCCCCCGGGCCCCCTACCATGAGCAGCTCTACACCTTCGGCGAACCCGGCCGGGGGCCGATCTCCGTCGCCTACTTCGCCGTGGTCCCCCGCGGTCGCGCGCCGCAGGGCCTCCTGTGGAAGGCGGTGCCCGTGACGGCGCCGCTCGCCCTCGACCACGGCGAGATCCTCGCGGAGGCCGTCGAGCGGCTGCACACCAAGACCGAGTACTCGACGGTGCCGCTGCGCTTCCTCGAGGAGCCCTTCACGCTGTCGGAGGTGCAGGCGGTCTACGAGGTGCTGCTCGAGCGCCCCCTCGACAAGCGCAATTTCCGCCGCAAGATGCTCGCGCTGGAGGCGCTGCGGCAGGTGCAGGGCAAACGCCGCAGCGGCGCCCACCGCCCCGCCCGCCTCTTCCGCCTCTCGCCGGACCGCCCCTACCTGCTGAAGGAGCGGGGGATCCTCTTTCCGTTCTGAGGCGCGCCGGGGGGGCGCGCTCCGCGCGGGGCGGTTGCATGTAGTACAATGTCCGACATGAAGTCCGTCCTGACGATCCGACTTGATGAGGTTCTGGAGCGGCGCCTGAGGCGACTCGCGAAGAAGACCGGGCGCTCGCGAAGCGACCTGGTTCGCGACGCGCTTCGCCGGCAGCTGGCGCTTCTCCAGTTCGATGACCTGCGGCGGCGTGTCCTGCCCTTTGCCGAGGCTCGCGGCTACCTGACGGACGAGGATGTGGTGCGGGACGTGTCGTGAGGGTCTTCCTGGACACGAACGTGCTCGTCAGTGCGTTCGCGACACGGGGACTCTGCGCCGACCTCCTCCGGCACGTGCTCACGGAGCACGACCTCGTCACCGCGGAGGTGGTCCTCTCGGAGCTGATCCGAGCGCTCCGCGACCGCATCCGCCTTCCCAAGGCCGTCCTCGACGATGTCGAGGCGTTCCTGCGGGAGCACGAAGTCGTGGCGCGCCCACCGGGTCCCTACCCGATCGACATCCGCGATCCCGCCGATGCCTGGATTGTCGCCAGTGCCGTGGCGGGGCGCGCCGACGTGCTCGTGAGCGGCGACCGCGACCTGCTGGCCCTGGGGAAGCGCTCCCCGATCCCGATCCAGACGCCGCGCGACTTCTGGTCGGCTTCCCGTCGCCGCTGAGGGGCCGCCTGGCCGCCGCAGCCCGGCTCGCGGCTCAGCGCGAGGAAGACACCCGAGTCGTCGTATGTCATGACACTTGACGACCAAGTCGTCCAACGGCGCCGCAGGTGCTCCTCCTCCCGGCCCCGCCCCTGCCGCCGCCTCAGTGGCGGAGGTAGTAGGTGAGGTTGTTCACGTAGTGGAGGATCACGGCGGGCCAGACGCTCTTGAATCGCAGCGTCACGTAGGCGAAGAGCGGCCCCGTCAGGAGTCCCGCCGAGAGCATCATGCCGGCGAGGCGGCCGGTGTCGAGCCAGTAGATGTTGCGCACGTGGACGATGCCGAAGAGCAGCGACGAGATCGCGATCGCGCTCCCGTTCGAGCCCCGTCGCGCGAGCGCCGCGAGGATCCAGCCGCGGAAGATCAGCTCCTCGTAGATCGGGTTGAACAGCACGTTGAACGCGGGGCCCGCAAATCCGAAGCAGGTGCCCTTGGCGACGTACTCGGCGTGCGTCAGGAAGACCGTCAGCACGAAGAGGCCGACGACGATCGCCGCCTGCGCGGCGGCGGGCAGGAAGCCCGCGCGCCGGAACTCGAACAGCGAACCGGACTCCGCGTCGTAGCGCTCCAGCCTGATCGCGCGCCAGAGCCCCGCGCCCGTCACGGCGCGGGCTCGCCCGGGAGGATCCGCACCAGCTCGATCTTCGCCTCGGCGAAGAGCGTGCGGCTCAGGTCGTCGTCGTACTCCTCCTCGTAGATCACCTTGCGGATGCCCGCCTGGATGATCGCCTTGCAGCAGAAGGAGCAGGGGAACGTGAGGCAGTAGATGCGCGCGTCGCGCGTGCTGACGCCCTCGTAGGCGGCCTGCGCGATCGCGTTGAGTTCGGCGTGCGAGCAGCGCAGCCGCTCCTGGAAGGTGCCGCTCTTGCGCGTGGGGTCCTGGCAGAAGCAGCCCGCCTCGTCGCCGTGCCGCGTCTTCTTCGGGGCGCCGTTGTAGCCGGTCGAGATGATGTGCCCGGCGTCGCTCGCGATGATGCAGCCGACCTTGCGCGAGAGGCAGGTGCTGAACTCCGCGAACTGCTTGCTGATCCTGAGCAGATGCGCGTCCCGCTTGCGTTCCTTTTCGGCTCGGTCCATCGCCAGAGCATAGAGCGCGCCGGCGACCGGCGGAAGGGGAGGGGGCGCGGGGGCCTGCTACGATGCTGTGCGGAATGGACCGTACGCACGCGGATCTCGTCTTGTACCGGTCGGAGGCGCGCCTCGCCGCGAAGCTGACCGACCAGGAGCGGACGGACCAGATGCGCGAGCTGTTCGAGCTGTATCTGGCCTTCCAGCGCACCAAAGACCCGGAGCAGCTCGCCCGCGAGCAGCGCGCGGAGTGGCTGCTCAACCGGGGCAAGACCAATCCCCGCTATCTGGCGCTGCGGGAGGCCGCGAACCGTGCGGATCGGGAGCGGCATGGCGGCTAAGACGCTCGTCGAACTGGTCGCGTGGCTCGAGGAGTTGTTCGATCGTCACAAGATCGAGCGCTCCTACGGTGGTGCGATCGCCCGGAACTACTACGCGGTTCCGAGGCTGACGAGGGACGTCGATGTCTTGGTGTTCGTCTCGCAGCTCGGTGTCCCGCCGCTGGTGCGCGATCTCGTCGCCGGGGGCGCCCTCTCCCTTGATCTGGATGAAGCCACCGGGGTCGATGTCGCAAGGCCGCTCGAACTTGCCCGGGTGCTCGAAGACCTGCGGCGCTGCGCGCGGGTGGCGCGCCTTCTCTGCTTCGGCATCCGCGTCGAGGTTTTCGCAGCTTGGCTTCCGTTCGATCACGAGGTCCTGCGCCGTGCGCAGCTTCGATCGCTCGACGGCAGGAAGATCCGGGTCCACTCGCCCGAGGACCTCATCGTCTACAAGAAAGTCTTCAATCGCTCGAAGGACATCGAGGACATCAAGGCGATCCTGGTCGCGCAAGCGCAAAGGCTCGATCTCGGCCGGATCCGCGATGCGGCGCGCCTGCTGCTCGACGCGGCCGGAGCCGAGGAACTCGAGCAACTGATCCGCGACTTTCACGGGTGAGGGGACCGGCACGGACTCGCACGAAGTGGCTGCCGTCGGACCCGCACCGGGTGCTCCCGCCCCGGGTCACCGCTCGACGGCGGCGCGCGGAGGGGGAGTGAGGACGCGTGGGCGACCGGGGGAGAGATCCAGCACCGTTGGCGCGCCGGGCGTGAGGGTCGCATCGATCTCCGTGAGGGTGCCGCCCTGCCGGAGTGCGAAGCGGAGGGGGCCCGGGGGGAGGTTGGTCAGGCGGTGCGGTAATTGGACGTGGCACGAAAGCACCTCGCGTTCCCCTTGCGTGACGAAGAGGAGGGTCGGTTGGTCGTAGGTCGGTGTGGCCCCCCGGATCTCCGCCTCGCAGGCGGGAAGGAGGCGATGCGGTCCCGGCGTGAGCTGAACGCGGGACTCGCTCTGCGTGCAGAAGGTGATCGCGACGCCGCGCGGCAACGTGACGAGAAGCTCCTCGACCCTTCCCGGAGGAGGCAGGTCGATCATGCGTTCCAGGCCCGGGCTCGCTTCGCTTGCCGCGACGCGCAGCCGCGCCTTGGCGCCGTAGGGGGGGAAGAAAGTGTGGCTCACCCTCCCATCCGCATCCGAGCCATACGCGTCCGCGTCCACGGTGATCCTGCGCGACGCGGCGGGTCGGCCGTCCGCATCGACGACGCGGATCACGAGCGCGGGCGGCGATTCGGGCATGATCTCCTCCTCGGGGATCGACGCTTCCTCGCGGTCGGGCACGAGCCGCAGGCGCAGATCGGTACGCCCACTCGTGACTGTCAGCGCCAGGCTCTCGTAGCCCTCGGCGAGGATCTTGAGGTAGGTTTCAGGGAGGCTGACCTCGTCGATGTGAAAGGTCCCGCGAGCGTCGGATGTGGCCAGGACCGCTTCACCGCTGTCGCAGATGCGCGCCCCTCGTATCGGGAGTCCCTCGTCGTTGATGACGAGCCCGCCAAGGCTCCACGCGGGGTCCATCACGATTCGTCGGCCGGGCAGTGCCTGCCGACCTCGATGCGTCTTGATGCGTAACCGCGTGCTCTCACGAGCACCGTCTCCCACGGCACCGATAGCTCGGCCGCGAGACCGCGAGCATCGGTGACGGTCTGCGGCGGGGAGGCGCGGCGCATCGATCCGGTGAGCGCCGTGATCGTCGCCCCCGCAATCGGCTCGCCCTCGCGCGTGCAGACGACAACCATGCCCGGCGGGGCGCTCGGGAGCGCAGGCTCCGGCTGCCGCATGGGCGCGGTCGCGTCGCGCGCGCGGTCGTGGGCCGCGTCCGGACGCGTCGGCGACCGTCGCGCGGCACCGGTGTGTCCGCCCCCAAACCCCCCAAGGATCCACGCGACCGCGAGCGCGGCAACGGCGAGCAGGAGGGCGACGCGCCGCACGCTACTTCCAGAGGTCGAAGGTCACCGCCTCTTCGGCGGTCTTCTCGAGAACGAGATCGCCCCGCGTCAGGCGGAAGCGGAGGGGGCCCGGGGGCAGGTCCTCGATCAGGTGCTCACCGGTTTCGCCGGTGGGGTCGTCGATGATCCGGCGCCAGCGGTCGGTGCCCGGCGGCGCGACGTCGACTTGCACCGCGCCGAGCCCCCGGGGCTCGATGAGGATGCAGGCAGTCGTCGCCGGGGCGAGGCGAAGTTCCGCGGCGGCGGGATCGAGGTGCGTGGCCGCGAAGCCGTCGCACTCGGCGAGGAGCCAGAAGGGTGCGGAGGAGGGCACGTCGAGTTCGAAGCGGCCCTGCGCGTCGGTCGTCGCGACGTCGCCGCTCGGCATCACGGTGACGAGCGCGCGGGCGCAGGCGTCCGCGATGCGCCCGCGAAAACGGCGGGGGCGCTGCACGGCGAAGTCGCCGAGGTTGCGGTGCGGGGTATACGCGAGTTCGAACCGGGCGAGGCGCGTGCCGCCGTGGCTGACCCCCAGCGTGAGGTGGCCCGGCGGCAGATTCGACAGCACGAACTGGCCGATGCGGTCGGTGCGGGTCGTCGCCTCGGTCCTCCAGCCGTACGCGTCGACGCAGGTGCAGTGGACGTCGGTGTAGCAGAGCGGTTCGTCGCCGTCGATGAGGAGGCGCCCGCGGATCTCGCGGACGGGATCGGTGGTTGGAGGCAACAGGAAGGGCACCCCCCAGAACGTCGGCGTCCAGCGCGCGAGCACGCAACGCGGCAGTCCGGGCCGCTGGACCTCGATCGCGTATTCGCAGCCGGCCTCGGCCGAGAGCATCGCGAGGTCGTTCCGGCGGTCCATCGCGACCCGGCGGCCGTCGGGCTCGATCAGCGTGACGGTCGCCTCGACATGGAGCCGGATCGCGAAGAGGCAGAGGTCGGGAAGTCGCGCGGTCGTGGTCTCCACGGCCCCGGCGTCGGGAAGTTGCCTGTCGAAGCGCCGCGCGGAGACGTGCGTCCTGCCCAACAGCGTGTCGAGTCCCGGGCTGCCGGCGAGCGATTCGACCCTGACCCGGAGGAGGTCGGTCCATCGGAGGCCGCGAGGTACCGTGACGAACCCCTCGGCGTCCGTGCACCCCTCCTCCCCCTCGATCCACACCCGACGTGCGGCGACGGGCCCCCCGGCGGCGCCGAGGATTCGCACCCGCTCGACGTCGGGCAACTCCCGTTCCTCGTTCGGCGCGTCGAGCACGAGCTCCATCGCCTCGCCGCCGTCGAGGGTGACTTCGCGCGACAGGAAGCGCGTGGCACCGGCGAGACGCGCCCGGAACCTGTGCCTGCCCGGCGACAGTCCCGCGGCGTCGAAGCGCCCTTTCACGCAAACGAAACCCTCGACGACCGCATCCTCGGCGAGGGATCCGTCATGCCGCCGCACGACGCCGTGCACGCGCGCGCCCGGCCGCAGCACGATCGCGACGTCCTCCGTGCCGGCGATCACGCGGCGCCGCACCGTGACGTAGTGGTCGTCCGGGATCGTCAGCGTGACCGCGGGGGCGAGCACGGAGCGATCGAAGCGGAAGTGCCCCTGATCGTCCGAGCGGGTCGTGGCGATGAAGCCCGAGCCCTCGTCCTCGATCCGCACGTCCACTCCGAAGAGCGGCTCCCCGCTCGCGTTCGTGACGTGGCCCGCGATCGTCCCGGCGGGGGCGAGGAAGACGCCCTCGTCCGGGATCGCGAACACGGAGGAGAACGTCCGCGGCATGTAGCCCGCCATCTCGAAGCGCATCGGCCACTCGACACGCATCTCCGCGGTCGCGACACCCTCCGCATCCGCGCGGGTGCGCGGCGGCACGTTGTAGACGGCGGGCACGAAGGCGACCAGCGCGCCGGGCAGCGGCTTGCCGTCGCTCGACATCACCCGGAACGAGCGGCGCGCCTCGGGATTCGCATAGCCCTCCGAGATCGGCGACTCCTGCCCCCGCGCCCCCCCAAGCATCGCGCAGAGCACGAGAGCGACGCCGAACCTCCGCATGCGTCCCATTCTACCCCCGTGCTAGATTGGGACGGTGACGCTCCCGACCCTCGACCGCCTCGGCAGGCCGATGCGCGACCTGCGCATCTCGGTGACGGACCGGTGCAACTTCCGCTGCCCCTATTGCATGCCGCAGGAGGTCTTCGGCGAGGCGTACAGGTTCCTGCCGAAGGCGGAGATCCTGACGTTCGAGGAGATCGAGCGGCTCGCGCGCGTGGCGATCTCGCTTGGCGTCGGCAAGCTGCGGATCACCGGCGGCGAGCCGCTCTTGCGCGCGGACCTGCCGCGGCTGATCGCGCGGCTCGCGGCGCTGCCCGGCGCCTGCGACATCAGCCTGACGACGAACGGCTCGCTGCTCGCCGGCTTCGCGCGCGCGCTGCGCGATGCGGGGCTCCCGCGCGTGACGGTGAGCCTCGACAGCCTCGACCCGGAGGTGTTCAAGGCGATGTCGGGGCGGCGCGCGGACGTGGCGCCGGTGCTCGAGGGGATCCGCGCGGCGGAGGAGGCGGGGCTTGCGCCGATCAAGATCAACTGCGTCGTGCGGCGCGGCGTCAATGATCACACCCTGGTCGATCTCGCGCGGCGCTTCCGCGGCACTGGCCACATCGTGCGCTTCATCGAGTTCATGGACGTCGGCACGCTGAACGGCTGGCGGATGGACGAGGTCGTCCCCGCGCGCGAGATCGTCGCGACGGTGGGTGCCGAGTTCCCGCTCGAGCCGCTCGACGCGAACTACCCGGGCGAGGTCGCCGAGCGCTGGCGCTACCGTGACGGCCTGGGCGAGATCGGGGTCATCGCGTCGGTGACGCAGCCCTTCTGCCGCGGCTGCACGCGCGCGCGGCTGTCGCCGGAGGGGCGGCTCGTCACCTGCCTCTTCGCGACCGACGGGCTCGACCTGCGGGGGCCGATGCGGGCCGGCGCGTCGGACGCCGACCTCGCGGGGCTGATGGGGGGGGCCTGGGGGGGCCGGACCGACCGCTACAGCGAGCTGCGCACCGCGGGCACGCCGCGCCGCGAGGGGAAGATCGAGATGTTCAGGATCGGAGGGTAGCGAGCGCGCGGATCTGCGAGGGGCCGACCCGGCAGCAGCCGCCGAGGATCCTCGCGCCGCGAGCGAGCCACGCGGGTGCGAGGTCGAGGAAGCCACTCGCCTCGCCGCGCCACGTGCGCGCGTGGGCATCCCACTTCTCGCCGGAGTTCGGGTAGACGACGACCGGCTTCTTTGTGACCGCGCGCAGCTCGTCGATGAGGCCGTTGACGTGTCGCGGGTGCGTGCAGTTGACGCCGATCGCGGCGACGCCGGGGTGCGGGTCGAGAAACGCCGCGACTTCGCGGATCGGCGTGCCGTCGGCGATGCACCGCGCGTCGCGGCAGGTGAAGCTGAACCACGCGTGCTTGCGGCAGAGCAGCCCGGAGAGCGCGCGGGCCTCCGCGAACGACGGCAGGGTCTCGCAGGCGAGCAGATCCGCGTCGCTGCCGTCGAGGATGCCGAAGCGCTCCTCGTGCCACGCGGCGAGCCCGCTTTCGTCCATGCCGGGGTAGAGCCCCGTGTACTCGGATCCGTCGGCGAGCGCGGCGCCGTACGGGCCGACGCTGGCGGCGACGAGGGGGGCTCCCGCCGCGAGCGCGACCGAGCGCAGCAGGACCTCGCGCGGGTCGGCGCCGCGGCGGCGCAGCTCCTGGGTCGATGCCTGGTAGCTCGACGTCACGACGCAGTCGGCCCCCGCGGCGACGTAGCTCCGGTGCACGGCCCGGATCTCCTCGGGCGCGTCGAGCAGCAGGCGCGCCGACCAGAGCCGGTCGCTCAGGTCGTGGCCGCGCGCCTCGAGTTCGGTCGCGAGGCCGCCGTCGAGCAGGATCCACTCGCGCGTCGCCAGCAGCTGCGCGAGCGGGTCCATCCGCTAGAGGGCCAGCATCCGGTCGAGGGCGAGCCGAGCCTGCGCCTGGATCGCGGGATCGAGCGTCACCGGCACCGCGCTGTCGAGGTCGCGGATCAGGTCGTAGAGGTTGTAGAGGTTGATCCGGTACATGTTCGGGCAGAGCGACCGGCTCAGCGTGTGCACCTCGCGGTCGGGGTGGTCGTAGGCGAGGCGGTGGATCATGTTGATCTCGGTCGCGATCGCGAAGACGCTGCCCGGCGGCGCCTCCTCGACCTTCCGGCACATCTGCGACGTCGAGCCGCTGTAGTCGGCCGCGGCCACGACCTGCTCGGTGCATTCGGGATGCACCATGACGTAGACCCCCGGCCAGCGTCGGCGCGCCTCGGCGATGTGCTCGACGGTGAAGTGCGTATGCACGTGGCAGTAGCCCTTCCAGAGGAGCACCTTCGCGCGCCGGAACTCCGCCTCGGTGAGGCCGCCGAGCGGGAGCCGCGGGTCGTAGATCGCCTGCTGGTCGCGCGGGATCCCCTTCTTGTTCGCGATGTTCCTGCCCAGATGCTCGTCGGGATAGAAGATGATCCGCTCGCCGCGCTCGAAGGCCCAGTCGTAGACCTTCGCCGCGTTGCTGCTCGTGCAGACGATGCCGCCGTGCCGGCCGGTGAACGCCTTCAGTTCGACGTCGCTGTTCATGTAGGTGACCGGGATCGTCGAGGCGGCAAGGCCGCGCTCCTCGAGGTCGGCCCACGCCCCCTCGACGAGGTGGCTGTTGGCCATGTCCGCCATCGGGCAGCCGGCGCGCTCGTTGCTGTGGTAGACGAGTTGCTCCGGCCGCGCGAGCACGCGCGCCGACTCGACCATGAAGCGCACGCCGCAGAAGACGATGAACTCCGCCTCGCGCTCCGCCGCCGCGGCGCGGCAGAGCTCGAGGCTGTCCCCCTTGAAGTCCGCGAGCGCGCAGATCTCGCGCCGCTGGTAGTGGTGGCCGAGCACGACCATGCGCCGCCCGTAGCCGCGCCGGATCTCCCACAGCCGCTCGACGACCTCCGCCTCGTCGAGGTCGTGCGGCGTGGTCGCCTGGGTCGCCGTCATCGTCATCGGCCTTCCTCCCATAGTAAGTGTAACATCGACACTTATTATACCCCTCACGCAGCGTCGTGCGTAGGAAAATCGGGGGGCGGGGGGGGCGTCAGGCGGCCGGACCGTCGATGCGGGTCGCCATGCGGAGGTCGCGGCGCGTGATGCCGCCTCGATCGTGGCTCCAGAGCGTCAGCGTGACCGTCCTGAAGGCGATCAGGATCTCGGGGTGGTGGTCGAGCTCGTCGGCGAGGTCGGCGACGCGGTGGACGAATCGCAACGCGTCGCGGAACGATCCGAACTCGTAGATGCGCCGCATCGCCCGCCCCGCCTGCTGCCAGCCGGGGAGCCGCGCGAGGGCCGCCGCGACCTCTTCATCGCCGAGCAGTGCCATGTCACCTGAGCAGGATCAGCGCCCCGAGCGAGGCGTCCGGCAGACGGTCGAGGCGCAGCCTCGCGTGGACGAGCACCCGCCCGTCCGCCGCGACGCGCACCGCGTCGCGCAACTCGTATTCGAAGCCGATCACCCTCGACGGCTCGAGGGTCGGCACGCGCGCGTCGGTCGTCAGCAGCCGCCGGGCGCCGCCGCGGCCGTCCGAGAGGAAGACCCCGGTGGCGATCCGCTCGCCGTCCCTGAAGACCGCCGCGGCGAACGCGGCCGCGCCTCCCGCGCCCGAGACCGCGTCGCGCACGAGGGGCGCGAGCGGGTGGGGGAGCCCCGACGCGACGAGCCCGTCGCCGGCGAGCAGCGCCGGCGGTTCGCCCGCGCGCGCGGCGAAGATGCCCGCGCCCCGGTCGGGATCGCCGTCCACGACCGCGCCAAAGAGCACATCCTCGCCGTCGCCCGCCGCGGGGAAGAGCGCGCCGAACCGGCCGAGGGTGCCGGGCGCGTGCGCGCCGCTCGTCGCGACCACTTCGCCGGCCGTGCCGGCTCGCCAGAGCAGCGCCGGCCGGGTCGCGTCATCCGTCGTGGCATGCACGATCGCGTCGCCCGCGGGGGTGATGCGCGCGTCGAGCACGGCGCGCACGACGCCGGCCCCGCCCGGGGCGGGATCGCCGACGCGCAGCAGCGTGCGCGCCGTCCCGTCGATGTCGACTGCCTCGGCTCCGTGCGGCGTGCGCACGAGGACCGTGCGCCCGTCGGTCGAGAAGCCGCGCTCGCACCCGGTACAGAGCACGCGCTCGGCGCCGGAGGGCTCGACGGCGAGGATCGTGACGAGGTCGCCGCGGCTGATCTCGAGGATCACCGTCCCGCCGTCGCCGAACTCCGCGCGGGTGACGACCCCCGCCGTCTCGCCGTGCACGAGCGCGGGCGCGCCGCCCCGCTTCGACACCGCAAAGAGGCCCTGGGTGATCGTCCCGCCCTCGACGAGCGCGGGCAGCAGCAGCAGGTCCCGGTCCGACTCGATCGGCAGCCCCGGGTGCCTCACGGTCCCGCCGCCGGTGCCGGGCAGGGCCTGCCCCTGCATCAGCACCGCGTGGACCGTGCCGTCCGCGGCGCGACGGAAGATCCCGCAGCCCAGCGCGAGCGACGGCCGGAACCGGACGAGCGCCTCGAAGACGACGTCGTCGTCCGGACCGAGCCACCCGAGCCCGGTCCAGACGTAGTTCGCGTTGAGCCCGGGGACCGGCTCGCCCGGCATCCCGATCACCTCGCCCTCGATCGCGGGCAACAGCGGCTCCGCGACGACCGGGGGCGCTTCCTGGGGGGGTGCGGGGGCCTGCGCCGCCGCGGGAGCGACGGAAGGGGACGCGCCCCCACACGCGCAGAGCAGGGAGGCGATCGCAATGAAGGCGAGGCGATCCATCAGGCAGACTCCTCTGTGGCTCCCCATCAGGCTATCCGATCCGCGGGCGCCGTTCAGCTTCGTGTGAGAATCCCCTCGTGCCCGCGCTGCTGATCCTCGTCCTCTCCACACTCGGCTCCCCGGAGACCGAGCGCATGCTGCTCGGACCGAGCCCCTTCTTCCGGAGCGAGGGCATGGAGCGCGCGGTGCGTGAGCGGGACTGGGGGCTCCTGCAGCAGGCGGCGCGGTCGACGGCGTGGGACGCGCGGCGGCTCGCGGCCCGCGGCCTCGGCCCCCGGACCCCCCCGGAACTGCTCCAGGACCCCGTGGCCCAGGTGCGCGAGGCGGCGCTCCTCGGTCTCGACCTGCTCGCGCCGGAAGCTCTCGTGCGGCCGCTGCTCACGGACGGGGACGACGCGGTGCGGGCCGCGGCCGCGTGGGCGCTGCGCGGGAGGGGCGAGAGCGCCGCGCTGCGCGCTCTGCAGAACGACCCGGCACCGATGGTCGCGGCGACCGCGCTCGCGGCGGGCGGACAGTTCGCGCGCCTGCGCACGCTCGCCGGGGCGCGCGAGATCGAGGTCGCCCTGCCCGCGATCCTGCTGCTCGGCCGCGGAGGCGACGCCTCCGACGCGCGCTACCTGTTCGGGCGTTTCGAGAAGGCGCTGAAGGAGGCGGGGGGGAAGCGGGCGCCGCTGCTCTACTTCCGGCCCGACCCGAATCCCGACGTCGCGATCGCGCGCGCGGTGGGCGAGCTGGCGGGGCGCGGCGTCGCGTTCGGCGGCAAGGACCTCGCGGAACACCTCCGCCGCCTCGCGGCCGCCGCGCCCGCCGCGTCGAAGGGGAGCGATGCGCTGCTGCTCGCGGAGGCCGTCGCGGGCGCCCGCGACGCCGAGTCGGCGCGGCTCATCCTCGACCGCGTGATCCGGCTGATGAAGGGTTCGACGCTCCCGTCCGCCTACTGGGAGCCCGCGGTGCAGGGCGTGTTGCATGCGTTCGCGCGGGAGGAGTGGCCCGAGCTCTCGCCGCTGCTGCTCCCCCTGCTCGACGAGCGCGACGAGGCGGTCCGGATCGCCGTCGCCTCGGCGCTGTCGGGGCAGGCGGCCCGCGTGGCGCTCCGCGACGCGAGCCCGCCGGTGCGTGCCGCGGCGTGCGCGCGCGTCGGAGACGTGGATGCGCTCGCCGGCTCTCTCGGGGACAAGGACCCGGGCGTCGTGGCGGCCGCGGCCCGCGCGATCGGAAGGGTGGGGGGGGCGGGGGCGGGCGGCCTGCTGCTCGCGCTGCTCGACCACGCGCGGGAGGAGGCGCGCCTCGCGGCGGTGGGAGGGCTCCTGCGCGTGGAATGCGCCGAGCGCGAGGCGCGGCTCTACGGTGCGGCGATCCGCGACGCCAGCGCGCGGGTGCGCGCGACGGCGACCGCGGTGCTGGGATTCCTCGAGGACGACGCGAGTGTCGGTTCGGCGGTCGCGGACCTCCTGCACGAGGATCTGGGCGTCCGGGAGCGGGCGCAGGAGTTCCTGCACGCGCGCACGCCCGTGCGGCACCCGTTCGATCCCAAGGCTCCGGCGACGGGTGCCGCGCTATGGGCGGAGTGGTGGAAGGGCCGCAACGCGCGGGAGGGCTACCAGGACGCGTTCCGCTACCACGTGGAGGACCTGCGGCGTCGAGGCCTCGACCTGGTGCTCGTGCTCGACGCGACTTCGAGCATGGCGCCGGTGATCCAGGCGACCAAGCGGCGCATCGTCGCGGTCGTGGAGCGGCTGCGGACGGTCGTGCCGGACCTGCGCGTGCGTCTCGTGGCCTTCCGCGACGAGGGGGACCTCTTCGTCACCCTCGGATCGCCCCACACCCACGAGACGCGCCTGCTGGAGGACTTCCTCGCGGGGGTGGGCGCCGACGGCGGGGGGGACTCCCCCGAGGCCGTCCTCGCGGGGCTCAGGGAGGCCATCCACGGGACTCCCTGGCGGAAGAAGGCCCACCGGGTGGTCCTGCTCTTCGGCGACGCCCCGCCGCACGAGCGCGACATGGCGCTTATCGAGGCGATCCTCGGGGAGTTCGACGGCACCGTGCACGCCGTGGACGCGGGCGGCTTCGGTCTCGGGGCGGGCGGGACGGGAAACGAGACCGCGTTCCGCGCGATCGCCGCCTGGGGCCGGGGCACCTTCCGCCGGCTCGCCAGCGACCTCGACCTGCTGCGCGCGCTGCTGGTCCTCACGCTGGGGGCCGAGCACCGCGCGGCGATCGAGGCGCTGTTCGGGGTCTGAGCCTCCCCGGAGGAGCCGGGGAGGCTCGTCGGGCTCAGTCGTCGCAGCCGTCGTCGTCGTCGCAGCCTTCGTCCTCGTCGTCGTCGCCGCAGCCGTCCTCGTCGTCGTCGCCGCAGCCATCGTCGCAGCCGTCGTCGTCCGCCTTGCGGGTCTTGCCGCAGCCGTCGGCGGCGGCTTCGATCGTCACGTCGTCATTGAACTTCCAGTCGCTCAGCGCCATCGTCTTGGTGCCGACCGACTGGCCGCCCATCGTCGCGCTGGAGACGACCTTCGCGAAGACGTCGTAGGCGCCCACGGTCGTCCACGTGATCGTCGCGGTGTCCACGACCTTGCCCTGCGGCCCGAGGTCGACGTGGGTGACCCATCCGGTCGGGCGGTGCTTGTCGCCCTTCTTCTCGTAGGTGAAGGTCACCTCGAAGTTGATCGTCCCCATGCCGGGGGCATCCTGCGTCGCGGCGATCTTCGTCAGGACTCCGTCGCCGTTGAACTGCATGCTCTTCAGGCCCATCTCGCTCTTGCCGGTGACGGCGATGTCGACCCCGGTCGGAGTCTTGGTGCCGACGAGCTTGAGGCCCTTGACGTGGTCGCCCCAGGAGTCCGACTCGAAGATGCCGTCGATCGTGCTCGCATCGAAGCCCTGCTGCTGGAAGGTCTGCGCCAGCATCGGGTTGTTCCAGTTCAGCTTGCCCTTCTTGCCGTCCCAGGCGTAGCTGCCCTTCGCCTCGACCTTGCCCATCATGCCCTCCATGGAGCCGGCGCAGGCGGCCGAGGCCTTCTTCACGCCGGCCACGCCGGCGGAGTAGCTCACCTTCATGTACGTCTCGAGCGCGCTCTTCGAGATCTCGTCCATCTCGCCCTTCGCCTCGGGCTCCTCCGCGCGCGTCGTCGCGGCGGGCAGCACAATCAGGCTCAGGAGCATCAGCCAGCGGATCGGGGTTCGGGTCATGGTTCGTTCCTCGCAGGGGGCCTCGGTTCTTCGGGGGAAACCACCATGCTAGCGCCGCGTGGCGTGCGTGCCAGCTACTCGAGGCGCCGGATGATGTGGAAGCCGTAGGGGCTCTGCGGCGAGAAGTCCGCGATGGCGGTTTCGCCCGGTTCGAGGGAGAAGCCCACGTCCCCGAAGGCGCGCACCATGCCGTCCCGGGCGTACTCCTGTCCTGAGGCGGGTGCCACGCCCCGGTTCCGGAGCGCGTAGGGGCCGCCCGGCGGAGGGTCCTCGGAGTACTCCCGCTTGAGGTCCGCCCAGTCCGCCCCGGACAAGAGCCTCGAGAGCAGGTCGTAGGCGACGTCCCGCGCCTCCTCGCTGTTGCGCCTGCCGGTCGGCATCTTGGCGCTGCGCACCCCGATCAGGATGTGGTCCACGACGACCCGGTCGGGTTCGGGGCGGTCGCCGCCGCAGCCGGCGGCGATCACGAGAGAGAGCCAACGGGAGGGGGTGCGGGGGAGCACCCCGAGAGTCTAGCCGAGGGCCGCCTTGACCTCCGAGATCAGCCACGAGAGTTCGTCGGAACGAAGTTCCTGATGGCAGGGGAACTGGAAGACGCGCCGCGAGTAGTCCGCCGCGACCGGGCAGGTCCGCGCATCCACGCCCGGCCAGAGGAACTCGCCGAAGCGCACGATGGGCACGCCTCGTCGCTTCAGGGGCGGGAAGAGCCGCTCGGGTTCGTCGAAGAGCATCGGGAAGACGTAGGGGACGACCCCCTCCGGCAGCGTCGGGAAGAGCGGCCTCGCGCCGCGCAGCGCCCCGAGCGCCTCGAGGAGCCGCGCGTAGTGGTCGCGCCGGCGATCGACGACGCGGGCGAGCGACGCGCGCCTCACGATCCACGAGGAGATGCGCGACGGACGCTTGCCCACCCACCGGGCGGGGAACTCCTGCGAGCCGCGCGGCGCGGCGAGCGCCCCCCTCCCCGGACCCCTCCCCTTGCGCAGGGAGCCGAGCGCGGCCCGGAGACGGAGCGGCAGCCAGCAGAGCGCGCGCGACACCGGCAGGCGTCCGTACTCCCATCCGCGCTCGTAGGTGTTCAGCAGGCTCTTGGCGTCGAACGCGACGCCGCTCCCCTCCGCGGGAACCGCGGAGAGGTCGCGCCGGGCGGAGACGAGCAGCCCGCCGTCGAGCACCGGCAGGAACTTCCACGTGGAGGCGATCGCGATGTCGCCCGTGGTGCCGAACGCGCGTCCGCCCTCGATCCCGAAGAGCGCGTGCGCGCAGTCCTCGATCAGCAGCAGGCCGCGCTCGTCGCAGAACGAGCGCAGCCGTGCCATCGGCTGGGGGAAGCCGAAGTAGTGGATCGCGAAGAGCGCGCGCGTGGCCGGGGTCAGGCGGCGAGCGACGTCGTCGAGATCGACATGCGTGTCCGGTCCGACGCGGTAGAAGTCGGGGGTGATGCCGCGCCAGACGACGGGCTCGACGAGCGCCGCGCAGTGGTAGGCCGGCAGGAGGATGCGATCGCCCTCCCCGAGGCCGAGCAGCGCGAGGCCGCTCGCGAGCGCCATGCGACCGCTGATCGCGTGGACGGGCGTGCCGACGTCGAGGAGCGCGGGGATCGAGACCGTCCCGTTTCGGCGCAACGCGGCCCGGGAGAGGACCGGATGGTCCGGGATCCGCGGCGCGGGGAACGCGAGGGCGGGGTCGGGAGCGGGGACACCCATGGCTCGCTGGGGCGGGACGCGCGCGCCGCGCTCCGGTCCGGGCCGCGCTGGCATGGCGGTTGCGCCTCGGGCGTATCGTGGCGCAAGGGTCCAGTTTTCTGAACGCTCGATCGAGGGCACCCTCGCCGCGAACCGACCGGAGGAATCCCAACATGGCAAAGGCGATCGTTTTCGTGATTGTGTTCATGCTCGGCGCAGGCTGCGGCACAGGCGGCACCGGCGGGGGCGGTGGTGGCGGGGGCGGGGGCGGAGTCTTCGGCCCCATCGCCTTCTCGAGCCCCGCGACGAACTCCGTGGTGGATACGCCGTTCGTCCTCTCGGCTTCGGGGTCGGGGATCTTCCGCGTGCTCTTCTTCGTGAACGGGCTCCTCGCGCTGGATCTGAGGAGTCCCCCCTACACCTACGCCGTCGATCCCGCCCTCTTCCCGAAGGGCCAGGCCTCCTACTCGATCGTCGCGCAGGCGGTCTCCGGCTCGGAGGCGAGGCGCGATGTCACGCTCAAGATCGTTCGCCCGAGGCCCCCCGTGGCCGACTTGCTCGGCGCGATCGGCAGCCTCGGCGCGGGCGAGTGGTACGAGATCCCCGAGAGCCAGATGCGAGACGTGAACTGGCCGGGTGCGCCCGGCGTGGCGCGCGGGGACCAGTCCACGATCATCCAGGCGGCGAGCGGCGGGGCGTTCGACACCAAGCGGAACCGCCTCGTCGTGTGGGGAAGCGGCGGTGACGCGTTCCGCGAGGATCTCTACGCGTTCAGCATGGATACCCTCGCGTGGTCGCGCCTGACCGACCCGCCGGCTTGGCCGCCGGGCGGCGACAACAACGCGTTCGACCTCCTGACTCACCTCGACGGCACTCCCGTCGCCCGCCACTCGAACGACACGCTCGAGTACGTCCCCGAGCCCGTGGATCGCCTCTTCCTCGCGGGCGGCGTCGTCGGCGGCGTCAGCGGCCTCCTTCCGGACCGCCAGACCTACACGTTCGACTTCGACACCAAGACCTGGAGTTCGGGGGTCGAGATCGGGGCTCTCGGGTTCGGGGCCCATGCGGCCGTCGGCCCGGACGGACGTGTCTGGATCCAAGGGGGTGGCGGGCAGCCGGGGGCGCATCTCGCCGTGGTGGATGTGGCCGCCGGCAGCACCACCGAGCACGTGCATCTCACGACCTTCTACGACATCGAGGCCACGTCCGAGATCGATCCGGTCCGCAACCGCTTCGTGGCGGTGGGCAACCATCGCACGCGCATCTGGGATCTCGCGTTGCCTAACGCCGCGCCGATCGACGTAGCGACGACCGGGGACAAGGAGATCGAAGACGCGCGCAATCCCGGCCTCGCCTACCACGCCCCGAGCGGCCACCTCATCGCGTGGTCGGGCGGCAAGGACGTCTACCGCCTCGACCTCGGCACGATGGTCTGGACCAAGGTCACGGGCGTCGGCGCCGTCGATCCGGGTCCTGCGACCTCCCGCGGGACCTACGGCCGGTGGCGCTACGTCCCGAGCCTCGACGTCTTCGTCATCGTCTCGAGCGTCGATGCCAACGTCTTTGTCTACCGCCTTCCGTAGCTAGCCGTCCCGAGCGCCGCCGTCGATCCATCCGCCGAGGAGATCGACGGCGGCGTCGTCCTGCCGGTGACTCCCGACCGGAGGCATGCGGAATCCGTCGAGGCGGCGGAGGCGCTGCCAGAGGTCGCTCGCCTCCTTCGAGCCTGGGGTGATGCGCACCGCGCCGGGGATGCCGCCGACCGGGTTCACCGCCGGGACGAGCAGCGTCCCGCCCAGGGAGGGGAGCGTCTCGAACCGGAGGTCCATCGAGAGCGCGACCGGACTCCCGGGGCGGTGGCAGTTCGCGCAGTTGGCGTCGAGGTAGGCGCGGGCGCGCGCCGCCACCGGGAGGAGGGCGTCGTCGGGATCCGGCATCGCGCCATGGGCGGAGCCCTCCCCGATGTCGGTGGTGAAGAGGCGGATGTGGTTCCACGCGCGGAGTTGGTTGTCCTCCCGCGCCGGATAGGGGAAGGTGCGCTGCATCTGCCGGGTATGCACGCCGAGAATGCGGCCGGCAGCCCCCGTGTGGCAGGCGAGGCAGTCGGCGCGGCTCGGATAGGTCCACTCCTGCTGGCGCACTCCCCCCGGCGCAAGCGGGTCGGCGACCGTGAAGGTGTCGCCGGCGCGGTCGGGGAGGAGGTCGGCATCGGTCTCCGAGGCGTTCCAGCGGTAGGTGTAGCCGTTCCAGCCCTGGGCGTGGTTCACGAAGACGCGCGTCTCGACGCGCCGGGCCACCCCCGGCGCCAGCGCGAGTTCGAAGTGCTTCACGAGCACCGTCCCGACCGGAAAGGTCCACGCCCCGGTCGCGCGGAAGACGACCCGCGCGCTGCCCGGCAGCGCGATCCAGCGCCGCTTGGTGGCGCCGTCCGACCAGAGCGGCGCGTTCACGTCGTACTCGATCAGGCCCGGGGCAGGGACGAGCGCGGCGGTGTCGTCGAAGAGCCCCGTCTCCGAGAGGTGCTGCGGGAAGGCCGTACCGCCCGAGGCGCTGGCGAAGCGGTAGATCCCCCCGTCGAACGAGCAGACGTAGAGTTCGCCGTCCCGGTCCTCGCCAAAGCTGCTCGGGTTGGGGACCGTCGCGACCTCGGCGTTCGACACCACCCGCGTCCCGTCGTGCACGAGCGCCCAGATGCGCCCGGTCATGAAGTCGCCGTAGAGATAGGCGCCGAAGAGCGAGGGCAGGCGCGAGCCCCGGTAGACATGGCCGCCGGTCACGCTCTGGCCGAGCGCGTGCGAGTAGGTGTGCACGGGCGCCGCGAAACCCGACGCCGGCAGCGCGCCGGGATTGATGTTGCTCCTGTCGCCCTCATAGACCCGCCAGCCGTAGTTGCGCCCCCGCTCGATGATGTTGATCTCCTCGACGGCGTCCTGCCCGACGTCGCCCGCCCAGAGCGCGCCGGTGTTGCGGTCGAAGCTGAAGCGCCAGGGGTTCCGCAGCCCGTAGGCCCAGATCTCCGCGCGCGCCCCGGCGGTCCCGACGAAGGGGTTGTCCGGGGGGATCGCGCCGCTGGGGTCGAGGCGCAGGATCTTCCCCAGCAGGTCGCCCAGGTTCTGCGCATGGTCCCCCGGGTCGTTGCCGCTGCCCCCGTCTCCGGAGGCGACGTAGAGCCTGCCGTCGGGCCCGAACGCGAGGCATCCGCCGTTGTGGTTCGAGAAGGGCTGCGGGATCGTCAACAGCACCGTCTCGCTCGCGGGGTCCGCGACATCGGGGTCGGCGGTCACGGAGAAGCGGGCGAGCACCGAGCGCCGGGGGAAGGCCGCGGAGTAGTACACGTAGAAGAACCCGTTGGTCGCGTAGCCGGGATCGAAGGCGAGTCCGAGCAGCCCCTCCTCCCCTCCCGAGTTCACGCGCGCGGAGATGTCGAGGAAGGTGCCCGCCGCCCCGATCGAGTCCACGTTGGGGAAGACGCGGATCCTCCCGATCTGCTCGACGACGAAGAGGCGGTCGCTGCCGTCCGGTGCCCACGTCAGCACGAGCGGCCGGTCGAACCCCAGGGCGGGGAAGGCGCGCACCCGCTGGAGCGCCCCCGGCTGCGGCAGCGAGGTCGGGAAGGCGAGCCCGGCGACGATCACCCTCGTCTCGAGCCCGAAGAGGCCCGGCACGGCGCCGCCGCCGCCCCCGCACCCCCCGAGCATCAGCAGAAGGGAAAAGAGCCCGATCGACTTTCGGACCATCCGACCTCCGCCCCCAAGGGTACTCCATGCGCTACACTGCCCGCGCGTGACGAAGGGCTCTCGTCCCATCGACGCGGCGGCCTGCGAGGCCGCCGCGAAGGTCTGCGCGTGCTTCAGCCTGAGGCGCGCCTCGCGGGCCGCCACGCAATTCTTCGACGCGGTCCTGCAGCCGAGCGGCCTGCGTTCGACGCAGTTCGTGCTGCTCGCGCTCGTGCGGGCGGGCGAGCCCGTCGCACCCGCGCGGCTGGCGCAGTCGATGGTCATGGACCGCAGCACGCTCTCGCGGAACATCCGGCCGCTGGCGGATGCGGGGCTGCTCGTGGCGGGGAAGCGGGAGGGGGCGCGGGGGACGACGCTCTCGCTGACGCCGAAGGGGGTACGCACGTTGACCGCCGCGGCGCCCCTCTGGGAGAAGGCGCAGCGGAAACTCGTCGCGTCGATCGGCGCCGCCCGCTGGGAGGCGCTCGCGCCGCTGCTGGAACGGGTCGCGAGCGCCCCCGCCCGCTCCTGATTCCGGAGTTGCCGGAAAGGGCTTGACCGGCCGTCGGTTCGTGCATATACACTGTAGCTGCAAACGGTTGGCTCGCGGTCCCGGACGAGAGAGCGGGGCACGGGCGAAGTCGCTCCCGAGAGAGGAGCGAACATGGGTGCTACGGTACGGTGCGGCAGGGCGTTCGTGCTCTGCCTTGTGCTCGCGTGTCTGGGCTGCGGGAGCGGGGGAGGGACCCCGCCCGCGGCGGCCACGCTGCTGGCGACGCTGAAGGCGCTGCTGCTCGGCAGCCGCGAGGTCGCGGTCATCGACGCGCAGGCGCGCGCGGCGATCGCGATCGAGGTCTGGAGCGACGGGGAGGTCCGCTTCGCGGCGACGGCGCAGCCCGGGTGGGCGGCCGACATCACGGGGATGCACATCCACCGCGGCGGGGCGGGGGTCAACGGCGGGATCGTCGTGGACCTGCTGGCCGGGGGTGCGGCCTTCGATCCGGCGACGTTCACGGCCGCGGCTTCGGTGGACACCAGCCCGGCCCTCGCGACGGAGATCGCGAACACGCCGGGCGACTTCTACGTCAACATCCACACGGGCGCGGCGCCGCTCGGCCTCGTGCGGGAGCAGCTCGGCCTGTTCGCGCCGCTGGAGTGGCACGCGACGCTGCTCCCCGGCAACGAGGTCAACCCCGTCGTGTCGCCCGCGACGGGCGCCGCGACGCTGCTTGTCTCCGCGCCCGACACGATCGACTATGTGCTCGCGGTGGCGGGCAGGCCGATCGCGGACATCACGCTGGGGCACATCCACATCGGCGGTGCCGGTGTCAACGGGCCGATCCTCGTCGATCTGGGGACCGCCGCCGCGGCCCTCGACGGCGTGACGGGCACGCTGACCGGGAGCGCGACGCTCTCCCTCGCGGCGCTGGCGCGCCTCTGCGCCGGCCTCGACGGCTTCTACGTGAACCTTCACACCGCGACGGAGCCCCTCGGGTTCATGCGCGGCCAGCTCGGCAGCGGGCCCGTGCATTTCTGGGCCCCGTTGCGGGGCGAGGAGGAGACGACGCCGCAGCCCGGCATGGCGGGCGGCGTCACGCTGGAGATGAACACGTTCACGAGCGGCTTCGCGATCTTCGCCGTGCCCGTCGCGCAGGGCATCGATGACATCACCCTCGGCCACATCCACCTGGGCCCGAAGGGGGTCAACGGGCCGATCGTGATCGACCTGATGACCGGTGCCGACTTCAGCCGGAGCACGAGCACCGGCTCCGCCGACGGCACGATCGCCTGTTCGCAGTCCCTGCTGGCCCGCCTGATGGCGGCCCCCTCGGGCTTCTACGTGAACCTGCACACGGCCGCCGTGCCGCTCGGGCTCGTGCGGGGGCAGCTCACGCGCAACCCGGTCACCTTCTTCGCGTCGCTGAGCGGCGCGGACGTCGTTCCCCCGCAGAGCGGGGCCGACACCGGCGCGCTCACCTGCCTGCTGACGGGCGCGTACGAGTTCAGCTTCACGCTGACGATGCAGAGCCCGCCGGTCGGCCAGATCGACGGCCTCGGGCTGTTCAACGCGGGCCCCGGCGTCAACGGTCCGCAGCTCGTCGACCTCTTCCTCGGGACCGACCTGACGACTTCGGGGCCAAGCGTCAGCGGGATCGCCGACTTCGCCGGCAGGACCGCGGCTCGCATGCTGGCGGGCCAGGAGTTCTACGGGGCGGCGACCGTGCTCGGGAACCAGGTCGTGCGCGGCGCGGTGGCGATCGTCACCGAGGACCTTCCGCCGGCCGGCCTGCTCTATTCGTCGCCGGCGCCGACCTATCTCACCGGGCAGAAGATCGCCTCGAACGTGCCGAGCAGCGTCGGCGGCGCGATCGCGAGCTACACGGTCGCCCCCGCGCTCCCGTCCGGGCTCACGCTGAATCCCGTGACGGGCATCATCACGGGCACGCCGAACGTCCTCCAGGCCGCCACGGACCACATTGTGACCGCGCACAACGCCGCCGGGACGGCGGACGCCACCGTCACGATCACCGTCAACGAGGGACCGCCGCTCACGCTCAACTACAACACGCCGGTCACCTACACGGTCGGCACGCAGATCGCGCCGAACAATCCCGTCACGACGGGCGGCACGATCACGAGCTATGCGTCGAACAAGACCCTTCCTTCCGGCCTGTCGCTGGGCCCGACGAGCGGGATCATCTCCGGCACGCCGAACGCGGCGACCGCCACCGACGACTACGTGATCACGGGAAGCAACGGCGCGGGGGCGGTGCAGAAGACGGTGCGCATCACCGTCGATGCGCTCCTGCAGGCGCCGTCGAACCTCACCTACAGCCACAACCCCGTCACCTACACCACAGGCACGGCGATCACGAACAACGTCCCGACCGTCACGGGCTCGGTGACGAGCTGGTCGATCACGGGCACGCTGCCCGCCGGCCTCAGCTTCAACACGAACGACGGCGTGCTCTCGGGCACGCCGACGGCGCCGAAGGCGCAGACGACGCACACCGTCACGGCCTCGAACGCGGCCGGCGGCACGAGCGTGGACCTCAAGATCACGGTCGTCGAGGGCCCCCCGGTCATCGACGCCTACTCCTACAACCCCAACATCGGCTACGTCGGCCAGGGGGGGCTCCCCGGCGTCTTCTACACGATGGTGCCCACGACCTCGGGCGGCTCCATCACGAGCTGGTCCATCGACAAGGCGCTGCCGCAGGGGATCGGCATCAGCAGCACCACCGGCCAGATCAGCGGCACGCCGACCGCGACGAGCTCGCAGACGACCTATCGCGTCACGGCGACGGGTCCGGGAGGAAGCGGCACGTTCGACGTCACGATCACGATCCAGTAGAGGCGGGGGGGCCCTGCCCCCCGCTCCTATAATCGAACGGGTGCGACCCGTACTCGTGCTCGTCGTCCTCTTGCCTGCCGTGCCGGTGGGGGCGCAGGAGCGTCCGGCCGAAGAGGTGGCCCGGGCCTTCCTCGCCGCCCACCGCGCCGGCGATGCCGCGGAGATGTCGATCGTCGCGGCGCATCCCGCGCGCTCGACGCCCTACGCGCTCGCCGTCCACGCGCTGATCGAGATGGGGGAGGACGAGGCGGCGCTCGCGCTCGCGCAGGCGCGGGCGGCGGGGCCGGAGGGCGGCGGCCTGCTCCACCTCGTGGAGGTCTATCGCCGCGGCGGGCGGCCCTCGCACGCCCAGCTCGGCGCGCTGCAGCGGGCGGAGGCGCGCGTCGAGCGGCGCGAGGGTCCCCTCGCGCTGGTCGAACTCGAGGGGTGCGGGGACGCGGTCGACGGGACGGTCTTCGGCGTGCGCGTCCTCTGGGTGCGTGCGCGCGCGCTCGAACTCGACCAGCGGCCCGACGAGGCGCGGGAGGCGTACGCGACGTGCGGCCGCGCCGCGCGCGAGGTCGGGTGGCTCCGGCTCGCGCGGGAGGCGCAGCGCAAGTGGCTCGCGCTGGCGAAGGGAAAGGCGGCGACCGTGGCCGAGGCGTTGCGCGCGGCCGACGCCTACGTCGAGACGAACGAGCGCCTCGACGACCAGCCGGAGCTGCTGGCCGCGCTGGGGGCGCGCGCGCAGATCGGCCTCCTCGCGGGGCAGGTCCCCAAGGCGCGCGAGGACTACACCCGGGCGATCGAGCTCGCGCGCCAGCTTCGCGAGCGGCGCAGCGAGGCGCTGCTGCTCGGAGGGCTCGGCCACCTGCTGCAGACCCGGGAGGGAATGCCGCGGCAGGCGCGGACCTACTACGAGAAGGCGCTGGAGGCCGCGCGGGAGACCGGGGATGCGGACCTGCTCTCCCAGTGCCTGTTCAACCTGAGCACCGTCCTGACCCAGGTCGGCGCCTACCCCGAGGCGATGGCCAACCTCGACGCGCTCCTCGCTCCCGACGCCGGCTCGACCGCCGAGGTCCGGCTCAGGGGTCTCATCCAGCGCGCGTATGTGCTGCGGCGTCTCGGGCGCCTCGAGAAGAGCCTCGCCGCCTATCGCGAGGCCCACGACGCGATGCCCGACGAACGGGGGAGGCTGGAACTCCAGGCGGAACTCGGCGATCTGCAGCTCGAGCGCGGCGCCCTGCGCGACGCGGAGGCGCACTACGATGCCTACCTTGCGCGTCACCCCGGCGCCTCCCGGGCGCTGGCGGGCAAGGCGGGGATCGCGGGACTGCGCGGGAGGGCGGCGGAGAGCGACGCGCTCTTCGCCTCCGCGATGGCCGCGGCGAACGAAGGGGGGGAGCGGGGGCGGATCCACCTGCAGCGCGTCGCGATCCTTCGCCAGGCCGGACGCCTCGGCGAGGCGCGCGAGGCCGCCTCCGCCGCGTTGAAGGAGTACGAGAAGGGCACGCACACCGAGTACGGCAACGCCGCGGCCGCGTGGGCGCTGCTCGCGGACCTGCTGCTCCTCGAGGGCGAGAACGAGAAGGCGCTCGAGGCGCTCGCGCACGCCTCCGTCTTCTTCACGAAGCTGCAGGAGCCCGGCCTCGCGATCCCCGCGCTCGCCCGCGAGACGAAGGTGCTCGTCGGGCTCGGAAGGCACGACCCGGCCCTCGCGCGGCTGTCGCAGGTGAAGGCGTTCGCGGCGGGCACGGGCGACGAGCGCCTGAAGGCGATCGCGAAGACCGCGGAGGCGGTCGTGGCGGGGGCCGCGGGGGGCGAGCACTGGCGCGCCGCCGCGGATCTCGCGCGCTCGGCCGGCGACCGCGAGACGGAGGCGACCGCGCTCGCCCACCTCGCGCTGGTCACCGGCGATCAAGGCGATGTCGAGTCGGCGCTCCGGCTGCTGGATGGCGCGCCCGAGCGGGGTGCCGAGTGGCACCCGCACGTGCCCGGGGAGCGGGCCGACTTCGCGCCCAGCTTCGGGCTCTCGATCCTGCTCGGGGCGGAGGGCGACGAGGGCGTGCGCGCGGGGCGGGCGCTGCCGCTGATGGAGCGCGCGCGGCGCGCCCGCCTCGAGGTCGCGCTGCGGGGCCGGGAGACGATCCTCCTCGCGGGCCTCGACGAGAGCCTGCACGCCGAGTACGTCGCGGCGCGCGGCGCGCTGCGCGAGGCGCGCGCGGAGGGGGCGGACGTCGCCGCGGCGGTCGCGGCCTTTCGCGCGACCGTGGAGAGGATGCGCGCGCGGAGCCCGGTGGCCGCGTCGCTCGCCTTCCCCCGCGCCCCCGACCTTCCCGGCGTGCAGGCGGCGCTCCGCGAGGAGGAGGCGCTCCTGCTGATGGTCAAGGACGAGTACGTCTCGGCGCTGCTCGTCCTCGACCGGACCCGCGCCCTGCTGCGCCCCCTCGACGCGGCCGACCCGCTCGCCGCGGCGGCACCGCTGCTCGAGGGCAAGCGGGTGCTCATCCTCGCGCCGGACGCGGGCCTCGCGCTGCCGACGCTCCCGTGGAAGAAGGGGATCGCGCTGGACGCGTTCGACCTCTACCTCGTCTCCTCCGCCGCCTCGTTTCTCCGGCAGCGCGGCACGGAGTGGCCCGCGGACGCGCGCGGGCTCCTCGTGCAGGGCGGGGGCCCCTCGGGGGAGGCGCCCCCGGCGGGCGGGCGCGCGCGCCTGCTCTGGCTCGGCGAGCCGATCCGTCTCGATCTGGGGCGGCCCCCGGCGGGGCGCGTGCTCGCCGCCATGCCCCCCGCCGACGCGGTCCTCGCCGCCGCGACGCAGGCCGTGGGAGGCCCGAGCCCGCGCGCGGAGGCGGTCTGGGCGCTGGGCGAGGCGCTCGCGTTCCCGGCGTCACGCCACGTCGCGCTGGCGCTCGCGGGCCCCCTGCCGCCGGAGACCGCGCAGGAACTCGCCCGGGAGTGCGTGGAGCGGGGCCTCTCGTTCCCCTTCGTGCTGCGCGCCGAGCAGCGCAAGGCCCGTCGCGCCGCGAAGGCGGGGGAGACCCCGGCGTTGCTGGGCGTCGTCCTCTACGGCGCGCCCTGACGCGGCACGCGGGTTGCGCCTGCCTCTTTCGTCGCACCCAGGCGTCCGGAAAACACAACAGAGCCAGCCATGATCACCAGCTACGTCACCCCCCAGCGCTCCCTCCTCTACCTGTCGCTCGTCGGCCCGCTGAACGAGCAGAGCGCCGACGCGCTCGTCAACGAGTACTACGAGCGCCACTGCCCGACGCTCCGGCAGTGCATCCTCGACCTCGCCGGCGCCGACCACGCGAGCGACAGCGGCCTCTCGGTGCTCAACCGCCTTTCGCTGCTCGCGCAGGTGGACTCGATCGAATTCTCGATCGTCGCGGGCGGCAGCCACTCGGAGGAGGCGATCGCGCGCGCCGCGGCGCGCTTCCTCGTGCCCGTCGTCGACGGCCGCGACCTCCCCTTCGCGCGCCGCGCGAGCTAAGAGTTTGTCCGACGATTCGTCGGACAAACTCCTAGCCCACCGGCTTGGACTGCCAGGTGTAGGTGCCGCCGCTCGCCTCGGCGAGACCCTTCATGAGCAGTTCGCTCGCCTCCTTCTCGTTGTTCGTGCGGATCGTGTGCACGACGAGGCGGCGGAAGCGGTTGAAGCGGCGGAAGGCCTCGACGGTCGCCTCCGGCGTCATGTAGACCCCGCCCGCCGGATCGCCGGGGCCGAGCAGGATGATCGTGTCGATCTTCGGATCGGGCAGGTCGACGGCCTCCGCCGGATCGAGGCCTCCCATGCGCGCGGCGACGCGGATGCCCTCGAACTGCGAGCACCAGCCGCGGAGCGGGATCCTCTCGATCAGCTTCAGCGCCTGTTTGGAAGATGAGGGGCCCGGGGAGAAGAGACCTTTCTCCGGCGCCGTCTGCGTCACGTAGATCTGGCCCAGCGTGACGAGGCCGAACGGCGTCTCCTTCGGCAGCGCGGCGAGCGTGCCCTCCATCTCGCGCAGCAGGATCTTCCAGTGGCTCGGCCACTTCTCCTCCCATTGCGTGCGCAGGCCGGGCCACTTGTCGCGGTACTCCGTGCGCTGGACCTCCCAGTCGGCCGGCATCGCCATGAACTGCGTGCCCTCGATCACGAAGACGACGCCGCGCGCGAGGTAGGGGCGCCCGTAGAACCGGAAGGCCCCCGGCGCCGGCACCGGCGTCGCCTCCTGCACCTCGATCTTCTCCGCGTCGAAGTTGCCGCCGGCGATCTCCTTCCGGTAGATCTCGAACCACTCCTTCCACTTCGCGAGGTCGTGGCCGAAGGTCTGCTTCGTGAGGGCGCCCAGCGTCAGCACGCACTCGTCGCGGAGCTGGCCCTGCGCCCTCTCCCACGCCGCGAGCACCGGCTCGATCCAGTCCGCGTCGCGGGCCGCGTGCGCGCGGATCGACTGCAACAGCGTGCGCCTCACGATCGGGGAGGGATCGTCCAGCAGCGGGGCCAGGGCGGGACGCGCGGCGTCGCTGAACCGCGCGAGGGCCTCGACGGCCGCGACGCGGAGCGCGGTCGAGCGGGCGACGAGCTGGTCCTCGAGGGCGAGGCGCGCCTGTTCGTTGTCGGTCAGCGCGAGCGCGTCGAGGATGGCGACGCGGCGCGTCACCGACGAGCGGCCGTCGGCCTTCTCCGCGCGCTTCCAGCCCTCGCCGGCGAGGAAGGGGGCCGCCGCGGGACACCGGGCGAGCGCGTCGACCAGCGTCGTGAGGCGCAGCGCGAGGCCCGTGCGTTCGATGCCGAGGCGCGGCTCGAAGATGTAGTACCGGACCTTCGGCTTGCCCTCCTCGATCTCGGCGTCCAGCGCGTCGACCGTCTTGCAGAGGTCGAGAAGCTCGTCGAAGAGCAGCGCCAGCGCCTTCTCGTCGCCGGAGGCGGCCAGCGCGAGGTCGGCCTTGGCGCGCTCGCGCGCGAGCGCGAGGTAGTCGTCGTAGAGCCTGCGCCACGGCGCGTAGTCGTGCGTCGCCTCCTTGTGGTCGTCGGGCTTCGCGTCCGCCTTCTCCAGCTCCGCCCGGAAGTCGATGAAGACCTGCGGCAGGCGGCCCTTCAGGTCGCGCCAGAAGCGGACCTCCTCCCCGGCGACGCGCGTCGCCTCGCTCCTCCAGGTCTTCGCCCCCCCCGGCGCCCCCCCCGCGATCCCCGCGAGCAGGAGCAGGATTCCGAACGCCTGACGCATTTCGCCCCATCCTACGACCCCCCGGGCAATAATGCGCGCACGCATGGCCGACCCCGACCTCTTCGTGCTTGGGATCAACGCGTACGACCACGACGTGGCCGCCTGCCTGCTGCGCAACGGCGCGATCGAGGTCGCGATCGCGAAGGAGCGCCTGACGCGCAAGAAGCACGCGGCGGGGTTCTTCGCCGAGGCGGTGGACTACTGCCTCGAGACCGCCGGCATCGCGCTCGACCGCGTCGACCTCGTCGTGCGCAACTGCTACATGCTGCCGGTGCAGCAGATGGAGGAGAGGCTGCTCTGCGACCACCAGCCCTACCACCTGCCGCCGCGCGAGCGCAAGGTCGCGGAGGCGTCGCCCCTCTTCCTCGCGGAGGGGGCGAAGGTCGTCAACTGCTCGCACCACCTCGCGCACGCCTACAGCGCGTTCGCGGTCTCGCCGTTCGAGCGCGGCGCGGTGATGGTCGTGGACGGCGTCGGCAGCTATCGCGCCGACGTGGTCGAGGGCGTGCCGGCCGCCGACGAGACGCATGCGCTCGCGCGCGAGTCGGAGTCCTACTACCGGTTCGACGGCGCCCGCCTCGAGACGGTCAAGAAGGTCTGGATGGGCCCCGAGAAGGGAGTGCTCTCCGACGAGTTCTACACGATGCCGGGGCTCGGGGCGGTCTACAGCCGCGTGTCGACCTACATCTTCGCCGACTGGAACAAGTGCGGCGAGGTGATGGGGCTCGCGCCCTACGGCAGGCCCGCGCTGCCGCCGCTGATGGAGCTGCGCGGCGAGGATCTCGTCGTGCACCCGTGGGGCGCGGAGAAGCGCCGCCCCAACCTCGGCCTCGGGGACGCGCAGTGGCAGGAGAGCCCGCTGCGGCCCGAGTGGGAGGATCTCGCCCGCCGCGTGCAGCAGGACGCGGAGGAGATCCTCGTCGCGCGCGCGCGCTGGCTGCGCGAGCGCACGGGCGAAAAGAACCTCTGCCTCGCCGGCGGGGTCGCGCTCAACTGCGTCGCGAACGGGCGCATCGCGGCGGAGAGCGGCTTCGAGAACCTCTGGATCCAGCCCGCGGCGGGCGACGACGGCATCGCGATCGGCTGCGCCTACTACGGCCAACTCGCGCTGCGCGGCCGGCCGCGGAACTTCGTGATGAAGAGCGCCTACCTCGGCCGCGCCTACGACCGCTTCGACGAGGAGGAGGCGCTGCGGCCGCGCTCGGTGCGCGTCTTCACGCGCCGCCGCCAGCGCGCGGACACGCTCGCCGGCGACGTCGCGGACCTGCTCGCGCAGGGCAGCGTCGTCGGCTGGGTGCAGGGGAGGTCGGAGATCGGCCCGCGCGCGCTGGGCAACCGGAGCATCCTCGCGGACCCGCGCGACCCGGCCATGAAGGACCGGGTCAACGCGCGCGTGAAGCACCGGCAGGGGTTCCGGCCCTTCGCGCCCGTCGTGCTGCGCGAGAAGGCGCGCGAGTATTTCGAGGGGGACCTGGAGTCGCCCTTCATGCTGCTCGTGAAGCGCGTGCGCCCCGAGGCCCGCGACAGGATCCCCGCGATCGTGCACGTGGACGGCACCGCGCGCGTGCAGACGCTCACCGAGGAGCAGAACCCGCGCCTCCACGCGCTGCTGCGCGCGTTCGAGGAGCGGACCGGCGTCGCCGTGCTGCTGAACACCTCGTTCAACCTGCGCGGCGAGCCGATCGTCGAGCACCCGATCGACGCGGTGGACTGCTTCCTCGGCACGCAACTCGACGCGCTGGTGATCCACGACTGGATCCTCGAGAAGCGCTGGACCTACCGCGCCTTCACCCCCCTCGCGCGCTTCTTCGCGCGCCTGCGGCAGAACCTCCGCTCCGAGGCGGTGATGGAGGCGCTCGCGCGGCGGGTGCTGAAGGAGTAGGGGGGGCCCGGGGGCCCGTCGCCCGCTGGCCGGGCCACGCTTCGCGAGGGCGGTGAGGGCGATCGCGGGGGCCGGGGCACGTAGGATGAGGCGGACCGTGCGATGGAGTGCACGCAACGGAACCGGGACAATGGCCCTCCAAGACACAACCGCTGCTGACGGCAGCTCGCTCTTGCCGCTCACAGAGACCCTGCGCAAGGACGCGTCTCGACGGCTCGATCCCGAGCGTCGCGTTCAACTGGGCCAGTTCCTGACGCCCGGTTCCATTGCGGTGTTCATGGATGGCATGTTCGATTGCAGGACTCCCCGCGTCCGCATCCTCGACCCCGGCGCGGGAACAGGCGCGCTCTCCGCTGCACGGAACGTGTCAACGAACTGGTGACCGTCTTCGAATCTGCTCGCGCCGGGCTCGTGTTCGTCACCGCGTTTCAAACGCGCAGGGCGATGACGAGATACCTCGGGGACATCGCATGGGAGACGGAGGTGTGGGTTGCCGAAGCGCCTTCCCACCTCATCCACTTCAACGGCGAGAGGTTCCTGGGCCCCCACGTGTGAGGATGGAGCTAGGGGCTGAAGGTCTTTGGAGGGGCGACCGCAGCCGGAACTCTTCCTCGTCCCATCGAGACGGCGAGGAGCGCCACCGCGCCCCTCCGAAGAGGGGGGATGGAGTTGGCTGCGGGAGGGTTGGGGCTTTGCGCGCGATGCGGGAGGTGGCCGAAGGGGAGCGAGCCCGGCTGCAAACCAACTTGGTTGCTCGGGGGGGACTCCGCGGCGCTTTGCGCCGCTGCGCCCCCCCGAACCCCCCCCTACTTCAGCGTGGACGGGATCTTGTAGGTCATCGCCTCGAGGTAGTCGTCGAACTCGCGCTGCAGCGCCGACCACTCGGCGTCCGTCGAGAGCCCCATCACCTGCGCGAAGACCTCGTGCGGCTTCGCGTAGCCCTGCGCGCCGCGCATCGGTCCGAAGCCCTTCAGCGTCAGCTCGGCGTAGCGCAGGAACTTCGCCTTGTACTTGCCGTCCATGAACTCGTTCAGGAACTTCACGAAGAGCCACCCCTCGGCGTAGAGCATCTCGAGGTAGATCGGCGCGAGCACGTCGTAGTTGAGCTCCTTGCCCTGCAGCGCGTCCTTCATCACGCGGGGCAGCCACGTGCGCAGCGTGTGGCTGAGCCAGTCGGCGTAGGAGGCGTGCTGGACGACGAGCCGCAGCGGATAGACCGGCAGCTTCATCTTGCGGCAGAGGTGGAAGACGTTCATCCGCTCCGGCGCGTCCTGCGCGAAGGTGTAGACGCCGTCCTTCTGCTTGTGCCAGCTCATGTACTCCGCCCACCCCTCGCTGAACCAGACCGCCTTGGTCGCCTGCATGCGGTTCGCGAGGCTCTCCTCCCCGACCTTGCTGAAGTGCCAGTGCAGCTGGTGGGTCATCTCGTGCGCGAGCGAGATCGTCGTCCCGATCGCGTTGGCCTGGTCCTCGAAGAGGAAGACCCAGTGGTCGCGCGAGTTGAAGTAGCCGAGCAGCCCCGGCGGGGGCGGCGTCCCCATGCGGTGGCCGTACTCCTCCCAGCTCTTCTTGTCCTCGAAGACCCAGATGAAGAAGAGCTGCGTCGGGGAGATCGGATCCAGCTTCAACGGCTCCATCGTGCGCTCGCGGAAGAAGGCGAGGTAGGCGCGGATCAGCCCCCGGAACCCCTCCAGGCGCCCGCGCAGCCGCTCCTGCACGTCGCGCACGCGGCGCTGCTCCCCGTCCGACGCGTCCTTCGGCTTGAGGTCCTTGCTCGCGTAGAAGAGCACGTAGGGCGGCTCCTCGAGCCGCACCGTCTCGTAGTCCCCGAGGATCGGGTCGATCTGGATGCGCTTCAGGTTCTCGAAGATCGCGCGCTCGGTCGGGTTCTCCGCGAGCCTCTTCTCGAACGCCACATACCGCTGCAGCAGGTCGCGCGCCTTCTCGAACTCCGCGGGCTCGAGCGCCGGCGCGCGCCGCTCCGGCACGTAGCGCACCCTGTCCTCGTACCGCCTCCGGAACGCGTGGAACTCGTCGGGCAGCGCCTTCGCGTCGACGATGCGCCGGAAGACGGCGAAGAACTCGGGGAAGTCCGACAGCGGCGTGCGGCCGAAGGCGCGGTTCGCGTCGGGATCGTCCGGCACGCGCGCGAGCAGACGCTTGTAGACCTCGCGCTTCTTCTCCGCCCAGTCGAGGCCGGGCACGCTGCCGTGGCCGAGGCGGTCGGCCTCCTCGAAGAGCGCGCGCACCTCGGCGCCGTCGAGGTCCTTCGCCTTGCCCATCGCGTCGTAGAAGGCGCGGCCGAACCAGTCGCGCGCCGCGTCGCGGCGCGCGGCGTGAGGGTCGGAAGGCTTCGCGGCCGCGGGAGGGGGCTCGGGGGCCGCGGGAGGGGAGGGAGCCCCCGTGCGCATCACGAGGAAGGCGGCCAGCGCGAGGATCGAAACCGCGACGGCGATCAGCACGGGCGTGTTGTCCTTTCGCCGGACGGGTAGCGCTCTCTGCCTCCTGGCCACGCCCCGCCATGATATAGACTGGCGGCCGATCATGCCGAGGTGCACATGGACGATGCCGCTGCTCCTGGGCGCGGCGCTGGCGCGCGCGGAGACGGCGGTGACCGCCGACGGGATGGTCCTGCGGGGGCCGGTCGTGGTCCAGGAGGCGCGGCGCCTCGCGAGATTCGGCGCGGAGGAGAGGCCGCTCTCGTCGCTGCTGCTGGTCGAGAAGGACGACGGCACGCTGGTCTGGGCGCCGGACCTCGACGGGCGGGTCGCCGGGTACCGCGCGCTGGTCGGCGAGAAGGTGCGCGCGGAGATGCCCGGACTGATCAAGGACGCGGTGCGGGCCCGCGACAAGGAGGCGGCGCGGCGCATCTTCGACTGGGCGAAGGAGTTCGGCCTCGACGCGAAGGACGAGCGCGTCCTCGGCAAGAAGGTCGCGGAGCTCGAGGGGAAGAGCCTGAAGCCCGTCGCCGAGGCGCAGGCCGAGGTGCTCGCGCGCGAGGCCTCGCTGCGCAGGCAACTGCCCGACCTGATCCTCGCGCGCATGGCGCGCGAGCCGGAGGGGTCCGAGGGCGCGCTGCGCCTGCTGCGGGCCGCGCTGCGGGAGAGCCCGGCCCACGAGGGCGCGCTCGCCGAGCTGGCGAAGCGGAGCCCCGGCGGGGACGCGCGCGCGTGGCTCGACTGGCACCTCGACCTCGAGACGCGCGGGTTCCGGCGCCTGCCGGAGGACTCGAAGCAGGTTCTCAGCGTCCGCCACTACTGGCACCCCGACGTCGTGGCCAGCGGCAACGAGGACTTCACGCTCTACACGCCGCTGCGCGACCCGGCGCTCGAGAAGGCCGTGCTGCTGCGCGCCTGGCTCGTGATCGGCGAGTTGAAGCGGCTCTTCGCGACCGACCAGCCCCGGGTGCGCCGCAGCGAGCCCCTCGACATCCGCCTCTACGGCAACGAGAAGAGCCTGAGGACCGATGCCGCGTACGAGGTCATCGCCGAGGTGCCCCCCTTCTGGCAGTGGCGGCACGGCCGCTGCGAGGTCACGGCCGACCTCACGCGCCTGCTTGCCCCCGCGGCCCCCGAACATCGCCCCCTCTTCGAGCGGACGCTGATCCACGAGGTCGCCCGCCACTGGCTCTGGAGCAAGTGCCCCCGCTACGGGACGACCGAGATCATGAGGGCTCCCGATGTCGCAGGACACTGGGTGGAGGCGGGGCTGCTCTCGCTTCTCGCCGAGGCGCGCTTCGACCTCGCGAGAGGCACCCTGACCTTCCCCCCGGGCCTCACGCCCTCGCTGAAGACCGTCCGCGAGCAGGCGGGCATCACCGATCCGAAGCGGGGGGGGCTGATCGCATGGAAGGAGTTCTTCCTGATGGACCGCGACGACGCCGCCGCGCTCTGGGAGAAGGACTGGTTCGAGGGGCAGGTGCAGCCGAGCGTGCTCTTCGGCATGCAGGCGGCCGCCGTCGCGCACTACCTCTTCCACGCCGACCTCGGGGCGCGCCGCGCCGCGCTGGTCGAGTTCTACGTGCAGCAAACGGTCGGCAACCAGGCCGCGCTGGCGCCGCAGGTGGCCTTCGGGCTATCCGCCGACGCGCTCGGCGCCGCGGTCGTCGCCCACTGCAAGGCCGCTCAGTAGTAGCCGATCGCGTCCCAGAGCAGGCCCGAGATCATCACGATCACGAGCACGATCGGGAAGGCGATGACGCCCCAGATCACCTTCCCCTCCCACTTCAGGTGCATGTAGTAGAGGCCGACCATCGCCGCCTTGATGGCCGCCATGATCGCGAGGCCGCCGATCAGCAGGCCGCGCCCGAGGCCGACGGAGGGCAGCGCCCAGATGATCTCGAGGATCGTGAAGAAGGTGAGGCCCGCGAGGACCTTGTAGTAGGGGGCGTTCGCGTGGTCGGAACTCATTTGACCGCGTCCGGGATGAGGTAGATGATCGTGAAGAGGACGATCCAGACCAGGTCGACGAAGTGCCAGTAGAGGCCGACCAGTTCGACCGGGCTGTGCTTCTCGGCCGAGTAGGCCCCCTGCTTGGCGCGGATCCAGATGCAGCTCAGGTAGATCACGCCGATGCTGACGTGCAGCCCGTGGAAGCCGGTCAGCGTGAAGAAGGTGGCCGCGTAGTTGCTCTTGCTCGGCAGCAGGCCGAGATGCATCAGGTGGGTCCACTCGTACGCCTGCAGGCCGACGAACGTGAGGCCGCCGAGGACCGTCAGCCCGAGCCAGAGCAGGAGCCCCTTCCGGTTGCCCTTCTGGATCGCCGCGAGCGCGGTCACCATCGTCACCGAGCTGACGATCAGCAGGAAGGTCATGAACGCGGTGAGGCCGATGCCGAAGTCGGGGTCACGCCCGGGGATCTGCCAGTCGGAAGAGCTGATGCGCGCCACCATGTAGGCGCCGATCAGCCCCATGAACCCCATCGCGTCCGACCCGAGGAAGAGCCACATCGCGAGCTTTCCGGGGGTGAAGCCGAGCGGGTCCCGCTTCAGCGCGGGTACGGCGGCGGTCGTCGATTCCATCCGGTCTCTCTCCGTAGGCGAGTTCGGTGATTCTCCCCTAGAAGCCTAGAAACGCGAGACAGGAAGACGGGGGGGCGCGGGGGCCCGTCGCCCGCTCCGCGGGCCATGGGCCCCAAGGGCCCGATGCAGCGCCCTACGGTACGCCCTAAAGGACCGCGACGAGGAGTTCCCGGTCGCAGCAGCGGTAGGAAGCAGCCCGGCGGTGGTGGGGGGCGTGTGGCTGGCCCGTCGACCGACGCACGCCGGCACTTCCCGCTCCCCCGCACGGTGAGGCCGGCAGCGGGGCTACACGAGAAAACAGAGCGCCTGCTGCTTCTCGGGGTCCATCGCGAGGTTGAGCTTGCGGCCGGGGGCGGTGCGGGCGACGTCGATCAGGCGGACGACGTCGGACATGGCCGATTCGCGGGGGAGCACGAGGGGGAGGGCGTTGTCGCTCCCCAGCAGGAACTCCTCGTGGAACTCCGCGCCGGGCGCGTCGGGATAGAGGGGAAGGTAGAGGATGCGCCCTTCGACCAGATCCTGGAAGAAGTGGGTGCCGAACGACGGCTCGGGGGTGTAGCCGTGGTCGGCCCGCGCGATCTCGATCAGCGCCCTCGCGTGGCAGATGTCGCCGTAGCTGACCTGCACGCCGAGGCGGATCTCCTTGCTGCCCCACCGGCCCGGGCCCATCAGGATGAAGCACTCGTCGTGGAGCGCGTCGTTCAGGAGGCCGACGGTCCGGGCGACACAGAGCCTCCGGTCCGCCGATTCGAGGCGGCCGTAGTCGCGCGGATCGATCAGCACGACGTAGCGGATGTCGGCGACCTCTCCAGGGTTGACGTAGCGCGAGGCGCTGAAGATGCGGTCCTGCGGCGGGATGTTCTTGGGGACCGCGGCGCCCGCGGAGGCCCGGTGCGCGGCGAGCGGGCGGCACTGCGTGAGCGTGAGCACGCCGCGATCCATCGCGAACTCGATGTCCACCGGGAGCCGGTAGCCCTCCTCGAGCGTGCGCAGGATCGTCGCGATGCGGGGGACGAACTCCCCGCGCGAGAGCAGCCGGTCGAAGGTGAGGCAGAGACGGTCGGCGTCGGCGTCGACGCGCGTGCCCAGCGGCGGGGTGAGGGTCCCGTCGGGGCCGATCACCGAGACGTAGTCCGCGATCCCCGCTCCGCGCATCGCGTCGAGCGCCTCGGCGGCAGGCACGCTCCTGAATCCGCCGCCTTCGAGGTCGATGACGTCCACCTGCTTCTGCGACGTGCGCACGATCTCCCCCGCCGTCCCCTCCGGTCGCAGGGTCGGCACCGCCAGCGGCACCATGCGCGCGTAGTCGCCCACCCGATCCACCGCGTGCGTCCCGAGGCCGAGCACCATGCGCACGAGCCCGTCCTCGCGCCGGATCCTCTCGCTCCACCGGCAGTCGTTGCGCGAGAACGCGACGCCTCCGACCGCCGGCATGAAGTACCGGCCGTGGCGCGTGCCGACGACCGGCTGGATCATCGCCGCCATGCGCTCGTCGGCGTCGAGCAGGTCGTGGCGCCGCCTGTAGGAGAGCGCGTCGGGGGAGAAGATGCCCGAGTAGACCTCGGCGATCGCCCCGAGCAGTTCGCCCAGGCGATCCCCGATGGTGCCCTGGTTGGGCAGGAAGATGCTCCGGTAGATGCCGCTGAAGGCGGCGCCGAAGCTGTCCTCGAGCAGGCTCGACGACCGCACCACGAGGGGGACGCGCCCCCAGCGGTCGAGCACCGCGCGCAGGAGATCGACGATGCGCGGGGGGAACTCCGCGTTCCCGATGATCTCGCGGATCGCCGGGAAGTCGCCCCGGATCTCGTCGATCGGCTTGTACTTGTGGTCTTGCAGGTGTTCGAGGCCGTTGTGGCTCTTCAGCGCGTCGTAGGCATCGGTCAGCAGGAATGCCGTCTCCGGGATCCTCACCTCGCCGCAACGGCCCGACTGCCGCAGGATCGCCGCGGCGAGCAGCATGCCCGCCGCCTTGCCGCCGACGAAGCCCGACCCCTGCTCGGTCCCGATCGATCGCTCGAGCGTCCACGAGAGGTCGCCGATCGTCAAGGCCTGCTTCGCGATGCGGATGTACTCGACCCGGTCGCTGACGAAGCGCCGGATCAGGGCGACCCGCGTTCCTTCCCCCGCGCCCCCATCCTCGTCTTCCCCGGGCAGGCTCGCGTACTGCGCCACCTTCTCCGCCACGAGTTCGAGCGGCACGTCCGGCATGCGGGCCAGCACCTCGAGCGACTTCGCCTCGTCGCGGCGGTGGGCGGCCCAGACGACCTCGTCCACCTCCTCCGGAGTCAGGTGCTCGCTCGCGAGTTCGATCACCATCCCGTGGATGACCTCCTTCTCGTCGGCGGCCCAGAGCCGGGAGGAGGGCCGGTTGGGATCGACGGGATGGTTCCACTCCTCGGCCCGCGCGGCGCGACGGTAGACCTCGTCGATGCGGACGAGGCCCTTGCTGTGCAGGTGCAGCAGCAGGATTCGGCAGACGCGCCCGCGCAGCCCGGGGTAGGAGCAGAGGTAGCCGTCGAGCTTCTTCCGGGTCTCCTCCATGGGTCTGAGTGTAATGCGCCGGCCGTCCGGCCGACCTATTAGGGCATGGTCGCCCCCGCGTTCAACGCGTTCCATGTCGCCCAGGCCCAGTTCGACGAGTGCGCCGAAAGGCTCGGCCTCGACGACGGGCTCCGCAACTTCCTGCGCTGGCCGCAGCGCGAGTTCCACGTGACGCTGCCGGTGCGCATGGACGACGGGAACTTCCGCGTCTTCCACGGCTACCGCGTGCAGTACAACTCGGCGCGGGGGCCGACGAAGGGGGGGCTGCGCTGGCATCCCGACGAGACGATCGACACCGTGCGCGCGCTGGCCGCCTGGATGACGTGGAAGACCTCCGTCGTCGACATCCCCCTCGGCGGCGGCAAGGGCGGCGTGACCTGCAACCCCAAGGAGCTGTCGATCGGCGAGCAGGAGCGGCTCGCGCGCGCGTACATCCGCGCGGTGGGGCGCATCCTCGGCGTGACGAAGGACGTGCCTGCCCCCGACGTCTACACCAACCCGCAGATCATGGGGTGGATGATGGACGAGTACGAGACGCTGGTCGGGGAGTCGCACCCGGGCGTCATCACCGGCAAGCCGCTCTCGCTCGGCGGATCCGCCGGTCGCATGGACGCCACCGCCCGCGGAGGCGTATGCTGCGTGCGCGAGGCGGGCAAGCTGCTGAAGACCGACTGGGCGGGCGCGAGCTACGCGGTGCAGGGGTTCGGCAACGCGGGGCAGTTCGCGGCGACGCTCCACCGCGAACTGCTCGGACCGTCGCGGTTCGTCGCGGCGAGCGACAGCCGGGGCGGCATCCACAGCGAGAAGGGGCTCGACCCCGCCGCGGTGATCCGGCACAAGAAGGAGCACGGCTCGCTGGCGGGCTTCCCCGGCGCCGAACCGATCACCAACGAGGATCTGCTCGCGCTGCCGGTGGACGTGCTCTACCCGAGCGCACTGGAGAACGCCATCACCTCCGCCAACGCGCCGCAGGTGCGGGCGAAGATCGTCTGCGAACTCGCGAATGGCCCGACGACGCCGGAGGCCGACCGGATCCTCCACGAGCGCGGCGTGCGCGTGCTGCCCGACTTCATGGCCAACGCGGGCGGCGTGACCGTGAGCTACTTCGAGCAGGTGCAGAACACGTACAACTATTACTGGTCCCTCGACCGGGTCCACCAGAGGCTCGACCGCAAGATGACCGAGGCCTTCCACGCGGTCTGGGAGACGGCGAAGCGGGAGAGGGTGCACATGCGCCTCGCGGCCTACCTCGTGGCGGTCCAGCGCGTCGCCCAGGCCGTCCGCGACCGCGGCTGGCTCTAGCGGGTGAATGGGGTCTGACCCCGTTCGCGCGTGCGGAAAATGCACAGGTGTGTGGGGGGCGGCCCCGATTCCAGGCCGATTCGCCCGGCACCGCGTATGCGTGGGGGAGGAGAATACGGTACCCGGAGGTCTCCCATGCGGATGGTGCGTGCTCTTGGCCTGCTGACCCTTCTTGCCGCGCTCGCGTTCCCTCTGCGGGCCGAGGAGGCACCCCTCGCCTCGCGCTTCCCCGATGGCGCGACCGTCTACGTCGAGTTGAACGGCCTCGCCGGGCGCGTCGACCACCTGCTCGCGTCGCCGCTCGGCAGGTCGGTGCGCGAGCATCCCGCCGTGAAGCAGTTCCTCGCCTCGCCGCAGGGGATGCAACTCTTCTTCGCGCAAGGGATGTTGCAAGGCATGACGGGGCTCGATTTCGCCGGGGCGCTGAAGGCGATCGCGAGCCGCGAGGTCGGCCTCGCGCTCTATGGGGGGCCGGCGCACGCCGTCGTGATGGCGCGCGTGGACGCGGCCGTCGTCGAGAGGCTCCTGGCCGCCGCCGAGATGGCGCTCAAGGGTGCGCGCACGACGGTGCTCCCCGCGGCGGACGGCCTGCCCGCGCTCTGGCAGTTCGGGCCCGCCTACGTCTGCCTCGACGGCGACCTGCTGACGGTGACGCCCGACCAGCTCCTCGCGACGTCGATCCGGGGGCGCGCCGCCAAGGGGTTCGCCGCGGGCGACCTCTACCAGACCTCGCGTCCCCTCGTCGACGCGGGCGCGCTCCTCTTCGCCTGCGGCGACCTCAAGCCCTACGCGGCGGCGCTCGCCGCGGGCGGCCTGCCGGGCGATCTCGGCCAGGCGATCATCGCCGGCGCCTTCAGCCACCTCCTGCCCGCCGCGGGCTGGGCCGCGCTCGGTCTCGACCTCCGCGCGGAGGAGGACGGCGTCGCGCTCGAGGCGAAGGGGTTCCTCCCCCGGCCGCCGGAGGGGGACGAGGGGGTCGCGGCCGCCTACGGCGGCACCCTCGCGGAGCTGCCGTTCGCGCTGCCCGAGCGCACCGTCGGCGTGCTGCGCATGCGCCGCGACCTCGGTTCGCTCTGGACGAACCGCGAGGCGCTCATCGCCCAGCGCGGCATCCCGTCGCTGATCGAGTTCGAGACCAACTTCGGCAACCTGACGAGCGGCATGAGCTGGGTCGAGGAGTTCCTCCCCGCGCTCGGCGGCGAGATGATCCTCATCGGCACCCGCCGCCCCTACGCGCCCGACGAGCAGGCGCCCGCGGTGCGCTACCCGGAGGGTGCGCTGCTCGTGCCGTTCAAGGGCAACGAGTCGGTGAGGCTCCGCCTCGAGGTCGCCTTCCACAGCACCGTCGGCATCATCAACCTGCAGACCGCCCAGATGAAGGGCATGCCGCTGATGCCCTCCGTCGATCTCTACAAGGGGGTGAAGATCCAGTTCGCGCGCTACCTGCCGCCGAGCGGCGCCGAGATGGAGATGCAGAAGGGGCTGCCCGCGCGCTACAACTTCGCGCCGGCGATGGCGATCCTGGGCGACCACCTCGCGATCGCGTCGAGCGACCGCATCCTGAGGGAGCTCATCGACGGCCTCGGCCGGCCCACGCCGGTCGAGCCGGGCGTCAACGCCGGCTTCTGGCTGCGCGCGGACGAGTCGCGCGCGCTGCTCGAGGAGAACCGCGAGTCGCTGGTCGCGCAGCGCATGCTGGAGAAGAGCGACACGCGCGCGGCGGCGGAGCAGGCGGTCGATCTCGGCCTCGGCCTCGCCCGCTACCTGCGCGCGTTCGAGTTCAAGGTCGTCGAGTCGCGCTCGACGCTCAGCGTCTCGCTCAAGGTCGGCCTCGGCCCGCGGGGAGGGGAGGAGGGGGCGCGATGAGCGAGCACCTGCAGCCGTTCGAGCCCGACGCGGCGAACCCGTGGGACGCGGACGCGGCGGCGCACCTCTGGCGTCGCGCCGGCTTCGGCGCCCCGCCGTCGCGCATCGACGCGACGCTGCGCACGACCCCCGCCGAGGCGTCGCGGGCCGCGGTCGAGGGCCCCGCCCGCGACGGCGCCGCGGAGGGCCTCGAGAGCATCTTCGGCGCGGTCGTCGGCAGCAACAACGACGACAAGGCGCGGGCGTGGCTCGTCTCGCGCATGGTCCGCTGCGAGCACCAGCTCAGGGAGAAGGTGGCGCTCTTCTGGCACGGCCACTTCGCGACCAGCATCGCGAAGGTGCGCGACCTCGGCTGGATGATGCGCCAGTACCGCATCTTCCTCGAGGACGGCCTCGGCAAGTTCCCCGTCATGCTTGCCCGCGTAGTGCGCGACCCGGCGATGCTGCGCTGGCTCGACAACGAGACCAACGCGAAGGGGCATCCGAACGAGAACTTCGCCCGCGAGCTCTTCGAGCTCTTCACGCTCGGCGAGGGCCACTACAGCGAGCAGGACATCCAGGAGGCCGCCCGCGCGTTCACCGGCTGGCACATCCTGCACGACAAGTTCCGCTTCTCGAAGGCGCTGCACGACGACGGCGAGAAGACGATCTTCGGCCGCACGGGCCCCTTCGGCGGCGACGACGTGCTCGGCCTCGCCCTCGAGCAGCCCGCCTGCTCCCGCTTCCTCGCCCGCAAGCTGATCGACTTCTTCGTCATGCCAGCCTCCTCCCCCGAAGCGCCGGTCGACGCCACGGCCCGACTCCTCCGGGAGTCCGGCTACGACATCGGCCACACGCTGCGCACCCTCCTCTCCTCCCGCTCCTTTTATGGCTCCGCCGCAAGGCGGAGCCTCGTGAAGTCGCCCCTCGACTACCTCGTCGGCGCCGCCCGCGCCTTCGAGATGGCCGCCGACGCGACCGCCGCGGTGCCGCTGCTGCGCGAGATGGGGCAGGACCTGCTCTCGCCGCCCAACGTCAAGGGGTGGCCCGGCCACGGCGCGTGGATCAACACCGCGACGTGGATCACGCGCGTCAACGCGGCGGAGAGGCTCGCCGCGAATCTCGAGATCCGCCACGACGGCGAGCAGGCGCTCGACCACTACGGCCGCGCGCTCCTCGGGCGAAACCCGCCCGCCGCCGAGCGCCAGGCGCTCCTCTCGGCCGGCACGGGGAAGCGGGACCTCGTGCACGGTCTCTTGGCCCTCCCGGAGGCGCACCTGCTGTGAACATGCCCAACCCTCCCCCGCGCCCCCACCCGATCCCCCGGCGGAGCTTCCTCAAGGGCACCGTCGCCGCATCCGCCGCCGCGGCGGCGCTGCCCTCGCTCTTCGCGCGCGCCGTCTGGGCCCAGGGCGCGGGCGACGCGGAGCGCGTGCTCGTGCTCGTGCAGCTCGACGGCGGCAACGACGGCCTGAACACCGTGATCCCCTACGCCGACGACCTCTACCGGAAGGCGCGTCCCGGCATCGGCATCGCCGAGGCGCAGGTCGTCAAGCTCGACGGCCACGTCGGGCTGCACCCCAACCTGGACAAGCTGCGCGCCGTCTGGGACGGGGGCGGGCTCGCCGCGCTCCAGGGCATCGGCTACCCGAACCCGAACCGCAGCCACTTCACCTCCACCGACATCTGGCACACGGCGAGCGTGACGCCGCCCGCGCGCTGGAACGGCTGGGTGGGGCGCTCGCTCGACTGCTGCGCGCAGGGCGATGTGCCCGGGCTGCAGCTCGACGGCGGACCGCTGAGCCTCGCGCTCGTCGGCGAGCGCGTCGTCGTGCCGAGCATCTCCGACGCCTCCCGCTTCCAGGTGCGCGGCGGCGACCGGGCGAAGGAGCTTCTGCGCACCCTCGCCGCGCGGACGCGCGACGGCGCCACGCTGGAGCACATGCGCCGCTCCGCGTCGCAGTCCTACACGACCTCGGAGCGGATCGAGCGCGCGCTCGCGGGCGGCAAGGGCGCCGACGCCTACCCGCCGAGCGACCTCGCGCGCCGCCTCTGGCAGATCGCGCGCATGGTCGAGGCCAGGACCCCGGCGCGCGTCTACGCGGTGCGCCTCGGCGGCTTCGACACGCACTCGCGCCAGCGCGCCGCGCACGACCAGCTGATGCGCACGCTCGGGGACGCGCTCGGCGCGTTCCACGGCGACCTGCGCGCCGCGGGCCTGCTCGACCGGGTGCTCGTGCTGACCTACTCCGAGTTCGGCCGCCGGGTCGGCGAGAACCGCTCGCTCGGCACCGACCACGGCGCCGCGGCGCCGATGCTCGCGCTGGGCGGGCCGGTCCGGGGCGGCGTCCACGGCGCCCACCCCTCGCTCTCCGATCTCGACGACGGCGACCTGAAGTTCCACACCGACTTCCGGCAGGTCTATGCGACGGTGCTCGGGCGATGGCTCGGCGTCGAGCCCGCGCAGGTGCTCGGGGGGAGCTACGCCCAGGTCCCGTTCCTGTAGGTCGCCTCAAGGCGCGCCCCGTTCGTCCGAAAATGCGAGGTGCGGGTCCCGGCCGTGGTCGGCCCGCAGACGGTCATGCAGTTCCGCAGGTTCGGCGTCCGGTTCGCGAAGGGCGCCGCGGGGATCGCCGCGGTGGCGCTCGCCGTTTCGGTCTGCGTGCCGGACGCCTTCCCGTCGTTCCGCGCCGCGATCAGCCTGTCGGGGATCTCCTCGTTCAAGCACGAGGCGACGCGCTTCCTCGCCGCCGCGCGGGAGGCCGACGAGATCGACGCGCCCGCCCTCCGGGGGCGCCTTGTCCCCTTCGACATGCGCCGGCGGGACGTGGACGACGAGACCTACTTCCTGCTCGACGCGCGCATCCGCGCCGGCCATCCCGACGACGTCGGCACGGTCGCGCTTCTCGCGTGGTCGGTCGATCACGATGGGGGGCCCGGGGGCACGGCGGTCGGCCTCGGCGACGTGCGGCTGCTCGACCTCGCGGCTGGCACGATCGTCGGCCGGACGACGATCGTCGGCGAGGACGCGAGCTACCCGCGCGCGGAGGTCGCCCGCTACCTGAACGGCTTGCCGCGGCGAACCGCCGCCCCCCGGTAGCCCCCCCCCGCGTGATAGTCTGGGCGCCATGTCCCAGAACATCCTCTTCCGTTGCCCTCCGCGCCTGCGGCGGGGGGTGCTGGCCCTCTCCCTCGGCGCTCTCGTACTGCTCCCCGCGGCGCGCGCCGAGGACGAAGAAGCTGCACCGGACCACGCGGCCCAGATCCTCTCGGCGATCGACAAGGGGCGCGAGGCCTACCGCGCCGGCAAGGCGCAGGAGTCGATCCGGCAGCTCCAGACGGCGATCAAGCTCATCCAGCAGACCGCGGTGCGCGGACTCGCGAGCTTCCTGCCCGACCTCGGCGAGGGGTGGACGGCCGACGAGCCGAACACGACGAGCGGATCGTGGAACGCCAACGGCACCGACACGCAGTGGACGCAGGTGACCCGGAGCTATCACCACGAGGAGCGGGGCTTGACGCTCGACGTCACGATCACGAACTGGCCGCAGATGATCCAGGGCGTGCGGGCGATGGTGCAGATGTTCAAGAACCCGCAGATGCGCGCCGCCTTCGAGGGGGACAAGAAGAAGAAGCACGAACTCGTCGAGGGCGACGGGTGGACCGGCATGCTGATCACGGAAGGCAACCGGCGCACCAGCTTCCAGACCTTCAACGAGGAGGTGATGGTCACGATGGAGGTGGGCACCGGCGACGCCGCCTTCCTCCGTGGCGTCTGGCAGCGCATGGACCGCCGCGGCCTCGGGGAGAGCACCCGGGACGGCTAGCCGTTGACGTTCGCGCCCCTCGCCGAGCGTCTGCGCCCGCGCCGCCTCGAGGATGTCGTCGGGCAGGAGGCGCTGCTCGGGCCGGACACCCCGCTCTCGGCCGCGATCGCGTCGGGGCGCGTGCCCTCGTTCGTGCTCTGGGGGCCGCCCGGCTCCGGCAAGACGACGATCGCGCGGCTGGTCTGCGAGCGCGTCGGCGCCGCCTTCGAGCCGCTCTCGGCGGTGACCGCCGGCGTCAAGGAGATCCGCGCCGTGATCGCGCGCGCGCAGGAGCGCACCGGGCCGACGATCCTCTTCGTCGACGAGGTCCACCGCTTCCACAAGGGGCAGCAGGACGCCTTCCTCCACGCCGTGGAGGAGGGCACGCTGGTCTTCATCGGCGCGACGACCGAGAACCCGTCGTTCGAGCTGAACTCGCCGCTGCTCTCGCGCCTCAAGGTCTTCGTCCTCGCGCCGCTGCACCCGGCCGCCCTCGGCACGATCCTCGCCCGCGGGCTCGAGGCGCTAGGCGCGGCCTGCGACGACGAGGCGCGGGGACTGCTGCTGCGCCTCGCCGACGGGGATGCACGCGCGCTGCTGACGACGCTCGAACTCGCCGTGGAGCACGCCCGCGCGCATGGCGACGCGACGCTCACCGGGGCGCGGCTCCGCGCGGGTTTCCCGCAGCGCCTGCTCCGCTACGACGCGACCGGCGAGGAGCACCACAACCTGATCTCGGCGCTCCACAAGTCGTTGCGCGCGAGCGAGCCCGACGCGGCGCTCTACTGGCTCGCCCGGATGCTGGAGGGCGGGGAGGACCCGCTCTACGTCGCCCGCCGCCTCGTGCGCGCGGCGTCGGAGGATATCGGCAACGCCGATCCGCAGGCGCTGCCGCTCGCGATCGCCGCGAAGGAGGCGGTCGAGTTCCTCGGGATGCCGGAGTGCGGCGTGCCGCTCGCGCAGCTCGTCGTCTACCTCGCGACCGCGCCGAAAAGCAACAGCAGCTATGTTGCATTCGCCGCCGCGGCGGCCGACGCCCGCGACCATGGCACCCTCCCCGTGCCCCTCCCCCTTCGCAACGCGCCGACGGCGCTGATGAAGGAGCTGGGCTATGGCCAGGGCTACGTCTACGACCCCGACACCGAGTCGGGCGCGAGCGGCCAGCGATGCATGCCGGGGGAGCTCGAGGGGCGGCGCTATTACGAGCCTGGCCGCTTCGGCTTCGAGAGGGAGATCCGCCGCCGGATCGAGTACTGGCGACGGCTTCGCCAGGGGTAGAATGGCCGCCATGCACCGGATCGCGCCCCTGCTGCTCCTCGCTGCACTCTGTTCCGCCGAGGGCTGGCACAGGCAGCGCAAGGAGGGCGAGGAGGCGAGCCGCAAGAGCGGCAAGCCGCTGCTCGTCGTGACGATGTGGGGCGAGAAGACGTGAGGGCCCTGCGACAAGTGGCGCGCCGAGGTTCGGCCGCACGAGAAGCTTGAGAAGCTCCTCCCCCGCGTCGAGCCGGTCGAGTGGCTCTACGACGGGCTCAACGGCAAGATCATCGCGTGGACGAAGGAGAACGGCGGCACGAGCGACGACCCGTCGGTGCAGGTCTTTCTCTGCGCCGGGGACGGGAAGGTCTTCGCGCGCTGCCCCGACAGCGGCGCGTACAGCGCGAGCGGATTGGCGGGCTGGCTCGAGGAGCAGTTGCTGGCGTACGAGAGGCTGCATCCCCGGACGGCGGTGGCCTTCCTGCCGGCCGAGGTGTCCGGCGAGGAGAAGCGGTGCGAAGCGCTCGACGGCGCGCGGGAGGCCGCGACGCCGGTGCTCCTCTACTTCGCCCGCGAGGAGCGCGACGCCGACGACCGGAAGGCGAAGGCGGAGCTGAAGGCGTGCCGCGCCTTCGAGAAGGGCGCCTTCATGTCGAAGAAGACCGCCGAGGACGCCGCGGGCTGGCTGCTGCTGCGGTTCGACCTCGCCGACGAGGCGCACGCCGCGTACGCGTCGGCGCTCGGCGTGAAGGGCGCGCCGGCGCTCTGGATGATCGTGCCCGGCGAGGAGAAGCCGGTCGACCTCGGCACCAAGCTGAAGGCGGCCAACCTCTCCTACCACCTGAAGAAGCACAAGCCCGCTACCGCTTCGACGCCCGGCGGATGATGTCGGCGAGGCGGAAGGCGCCGGTCTCGCTGCCTCCGCGCCAGAGCGCGGTCGGATAGGCGGCGACGCCGAGCGCCTGGCGCGCGCGTTCGATGCGGCCGAGGATCGGCGGCGGCGCGGAGTCGGCGGCGGGCGGAGCGGGGGAGGCGAGATGGGCGCGCACCTCTCCCCGCTGCTCAGCCGCGAGCAGCGCGGCGCCCGCCGGTCCCCCGGCGTAGAAGTAGAGCAGCAGGTCGGACGTGTCGTCGAGCGCGAGCGCGGCCGCCTCGGCCATCAGCGCGCGGCTCTCGGGCTGCGCGGGATCGACGAAGAGGAGGATCTCGGTCTCGGCGAGCAGCCCTCCGAGGTGCGCGACGCCGTCGCGCGGCATCGCATGCGCGAAGCGCGGCCAGCGCAGGCCGGGGGGGCGCGACTCCCGCTCGTGCTCGATCTCGTCCACCGCGTGGCGCGTGACTCCCGCCTGATGGAACGCGTAGACGCCCGCGAGCGCCGCCGCCGCGAGCAGCGCGGCGCCGCGGAGGCCCGGCGCGGCCGTGGCCCAGCGCAGGCCGCCAGCGACCGCGTGAGTGCAGGCCGCCCCCGCGGCCGCCGCGACGAAAATCGCGCTCGGGCTCGTCGCCTCCGCGACGAGCAGGTCGTGGAGCAGCACGTAGAGCGCGAGCCCCGCCTGCGGGAAGGCCGTCACGCCGGCGATCGCGAGCCACGCCTCGCGCCGCGGCCCCTCCGCGGTGCGCGCGTAGAGGCAGAGCGCGAGCTGGAAGACGAAGAGCCCCGCGAGCGCCGCGAAGACCGGCACGCCGAAGGGCGCCATGTCGATGCCGAATCGCGCGAGGCTCCGGTAGCAGTCCACCTGCGCGTTGAGGCGGCAGAGGTCGACCGCGGCCGCCTCGTCGAGCGGCAGGTAGACGTACCACGCCTGGAAGAGCGCGAGCAGCGAGCCGGTGGCGGCGAGGGTCGTGAGGCGCCTCATCTCATTCCCCGAGCAGGCGCTCCACGCGCTGCACGAGCCGGTCGCTGTCGACGTAGTGCCCGTTGATGAAGACCCTCGGCACGGCACCGAACTTCATGCGGTGGCCGTCGCGCACGTCCCGTTCGAGCACCGCCCGGGTGTCCGCGCCCTCGACGAGCGCGTCCCACGCCTCGCGCCCGATCCCGAGCTGGCGCCCGAGCTCGTCGATGGCCGGCGGCAGGAATTCGCGGAACCCGGTCAGGTAGGTGAGCGCCTCGGCCGACTTGCCGAGCCTTGCGGCGGCCGTGCCTGCCCGCGCGGCGAGGCAGGCGCCCGGGTGGACCGTCTTCGAGATCTCGCGGTTGCACTCCCGGTCGAGCGGCCAGTGCTTCAGCATCACGTGCACGCCCGACGGGTAGCGCCGCACCAGTTCCGCCGCCTTTCCGTAGCAGCGCTTGCAGTGGTCGCAGCCGAAGTCGAAGAAGATCACCACCGACACCGGCGTCGAGAGGTCGCCGAGCACGAGCGCGTCCGAGACGTCGAGCCGAAGGGCGCCGTGTTCCGGCTGGGCGTCGAGCGCGAGCAGATCCACGCGGCTCTGAACCGCGCGCTCGCCGAGGAGCGCGAGCGCGGCCACGACCAGCGCCGTGAGCCCCCCGCGCGGGTCGCCGGCCCGCCACGGGGTACCCCACAGCAGGGCGAACACGGCAACGATGCAGAGTTGCATGCCGGTGCAGTAGAGGCAGAGCGAGCCGATCTCGAACCAAGAGACGTAGGCGAGGAAGGCCGCCACCGGAAGTCCCAGCGCGGCGAGCACCCTCGATCCCCCGGACCCCCTTCCGTCGAGGAGCAGCAGGAGCAGCAGGAGGAAGTAGGCGGCGCCCCACGTCGAGAGCGGAAGCCCGAGCGCGCGGGAGTAATCGGAGGCGGCCACCTTGTCGCAGTCGAAGGCCGCCGAGATGGCGCAGCGCGACGCCTCGCCCGTGATCGCGTGCCGGGCGCTCTCCCAGCGGAGGACCACGCTGAGCAGGAGGCCCGCCGCCGCGACGCCCGCCGCGATCCGGAGGCGGTTTCTGCGCGCCATGGGCGATGATTATAGGTGCGATGCTCCATCCGTTTCATCTCGCCTTCCCCGTCCGCGATCTCGACGAGGCGCGCGCCTTCTACGGCGGCGTGCTCGGCTGCCCCGAGGGACGCAGCAGCGAGGCGTGGATCGACTTCGACTTCTTCGGCCACCAGATCGTGGCGCACCTGAGTCGGGGGGGGCCGGGGGGGCGGAGCGACGCGCGGCGTCGCGAAGTCCCCCCCGAAGAACAAGGCGGTGCGGGGGCCGAGGCGACGAACGAGGTCGACGGCCACGGCGTGCCGGTGCGCCACTTCGGCGTCGTGCTGACCTGGGAGGAGTTCCCGCGCGTCGCCGAGCGCCTGCGCGCGCGCGGCGTGAAGTTCACGATCGAGCCCTATCTCCGCTTCAAGGGGCAGGCGGGCGAGCAGATGACGATGTTCCTCGCCGACCCGAGCGGCAACGCGATCGAGTTCAAGGCGTTCAAAGAGCCGAGGCGGCTCTTTGAACGTTAGAGAGCAAGTACCACCAGAAGGCGGGGATCTCTCTTGCGATGAAACGGGGGGTGCCGCGGATCCTGCGTTCTTCGGTGGCGGGGACGGTGAAGGCGCGGCGGGCGAGGAGTTTGATGCGCGGCAGGTGGTAGAAGTGGCTGACGACGAGCAGGCGACCGGGGGGGGCGTGCTCGATGGTCGCGCGGGTGTCGAGGCCGTCGCGGTCGAGGGTGATCGCGTGGGCCGGCACGCCGAGTTCGAGCGCGAGGTCGCGCATCGCCTCGGTCTCGTGGGTCGCGCCGTCGCCGGGGCCGCCCGAGAAGAAGAGGCGCGGGGCGTAACCGTCGTGGTAGAGCGCGCACGCGGTCTTCACGCGCTCGGCGAGCGTCTGCGTGGGGCGACCATCCGCGTAGCAGCGTGCGCCGGGCACGACGATGCAGTCGGCGTGTCGCGCGTAGCTCGTGCGCCCGAAGGTGAAGATGTGCGCGACGGGGAAGAGCGCGAGGAGGAGCGGGGCGGCCAGGATCGTCCAGCGGGGTAGTCGCAACGGAAGCACCGCGATCAGCAGCAGCCCCGCGACGGGGAGGGTGAGGGGGAGCGGGGGCCGGGAGGGGAGCGGGAGCGAGCAGTAGCGCGCGGAGTTCACAAGGGCGATCGTGGCGAGCAGCAGCGCCGAGGAGGTCGCGGCGCGCCCTCCGCGCGAGGGCCAGAGCGCATGCAGCAGGAGGAGGCCGCCGGGCAGCGCGACGAGCCACTGCGGCAGCGGGCGGATGTCGATCCACCAGAGGGTCTCTTCGCCGAGCAGCGAGAGGAGACCGAAAGAGAGGAAGATCGCTCGCCGGAGGGCCATGCTGGTCTCCGTGCGCGGTGCGGCGGAGCGAGTGTAACCGGGAAGGCGGGCGGCGTTGCGCCCGAGGGGGCGCATTGGGTAGCCTTGATGCGCCGTGCACCTCTGCGAGATGAGTACCGATCCGGTGTATGTCATCTGGCGCAGCGCATTGCCCCGCAGTGATCGCGACCGTCGGATGGGGCGAGGATGAGCGAGAGCGAGCAAGTGGACGAGATCCTCGCGACGTGGCGGAAGCGCCGGGCCAGCGGTGAATCTGCCGACCCGGGGGATGTGATCCGGGAGCACCCCGAGCTGGCCGAGCAGCTTCGGGAGCGATTCGTCGCAATGGGTGATGAGGTTCTGCACTCCGCGGCCATCAGCGGCCCCGCGAGCGACCCGCCGAGTTCGACGGCCGCGTTGCTCGACCGGATTTCGCGGGGGCGCCCCGTCTACACCCGGAAGGGCGAGATCGCGCGAGGCGGCATGGGGGCGATCCTGAGGGTCCGCGACGAATCCCTGCGGCGCGATCTCGCCATGAAGGTGATCCTCGAAGGGGAGGGCAGGGTCAGTCCCGATTCCCCGCTGGTCCACCGCTTCCTGGAGGAGGCGCAGGTGACGGCCCAGCTCGACCACCCGGGCGTGGTTCCCGTACACGAGCTGGGGGTTGACGAGGAAGGCCGGCTCTTCTTCACGATGAAGCTAGTGAAGGGTCGCACGCTTGCCGACGTGTTCGACTTGGTCAACAAGTGCGCGGCGGACTGGAACCGCACGCGAGCGATTCAAGTCTTCGTACGGATCTGTGAGACGCTCGCATTCGCACACTCGAAGGGGGTGATCCACCGCGACCTCAAGCCTGCCAACGTCATGGTTGGCGAATTCGGAGAGGTGTACGTGATGGACTGGGGACTTGCCAAGCCGGTGGGTGCGGGAGTGGACCCGCTCCCCTCCGTTCCCCATCGCTCCCTCGTAGTCACCGAACGCGCGCAGGAGGTCCGGACCGCGGACTCGCCCCACCAGACCCGCGCGGGAGACATCCTCGGCACACCGTGCTACATGCCGATCGAGCAGGTTTCCGGCCAGCCAGTCGATGGGAGAAGCGACGTCTATGCGATCGGTGCAATGCTCTATCAGCTTCTGACCGGCCACGCTCCCTATGATTCGCCGGATGAGCGACGCACGATCCGCCACGTCGTCTACGCGCTGATGGCAGGTCCACCTGCACCCATCATGACGCGGGCGCAGGGGCTCCCCGCGGAGATCGTCGCGATCACCGAGAAGGCGATGACCCGAAACGCCGCGGAGCGCTACCAGACGGTCGCAGAGTTCGGCGACGACCTCCGGCACTTCCTGGAGGGACGCGTAGTCCGCGCGTATCGCACCGGTCCGCTCGTCGAGCTCCGGAAGTGGGTCCGTCGCAACCGAGCCTTCTCCGCGGTCGCCGCCGCAGCGATCCTCCTGCTCGTCGTCGGCCTCCTCGTGAGCACCTCGCTCTATGCGGAGGCGCGCGACGAGCGCGAGACCGCTCGGAGACAGACCGAGGAGAAGGGACGCGCCCTCAGCGAGGCAGAAACAGCTCGTGCGCAGGCGCATGCGGAGGCCACGAGGGCCGACCGCAAGGCCGAGGAGGCCCGGCTCGAGCGGATCGAGGCAGATCGCCGCCTCACAATCCTCGCCCGGTTGATGGCTGGCTACCATCAGGACTTGGGGGACAACTTGCGCGAGCGCTGGAGCGGCGCCTTCCTCATCGGGATGCAGGATGCGCTGGACGAGGGCGACCCCGCCGACGTGTTTTTCTTCCTCGAGCATGCGCGAGTCGATCAGCTGCTCGGGCTCCTTGGGTCCCGCGATTCTCTGACAGAAACAGGCGTGCCGAGTGCGCTACGTCTGCCGGAAGATGCGGCCCGCCGGGCCGTACATGAGGCGCAAGCCCGCGCCGTGGCAGCGCGCCGCGCGGGGGACGTCGGAGCGTTGCGCGAAGCCAGGAGCGCAGAGGACTCGGCACTTGAGCGGCTGCAGGTGGCAACGCTGCAGGCTCAGCGCCTCGCCCAGGCCGTCGCGGCAGTGGTGCCCGCACTGCCCAAGTCACTGGAGGCGCTGAGACTGGCGCTGCGGCCGGACCAGGCCTACGTTGCCTACGCCGTTCTCCCTGACCGCATTCTCGGTTTCGTCGTGACAACGGACGCGGCCCGGATCGTCGACTTGGGGCCACCGCAGACGCTCGACGCGGCCATGGCGGAGATGGACGCCGCTTGGGCCACGCAGGATCTCGCACCGGCGATCGATCTCCTGCGCACCCGTTTGGTTGATCCACTTCGTGTGCCGAGCGAAGCACGCCAGGTGCTTCTCTCGCCGGAGGGCCGGCTGCTACGGGTTCCGTTCGGATTGCTGCTCCCCGATCGAGAGATTGCGTGTGTGCCCTCCGCAACGACTTGGCTCCTTCTCCAGGAGGCGCCGGCAGACACGGGCACTGAGGTCCTGGCCGTCGGCGATCCGGACTACTCGGCCTCGAGGGACGCGCACCCCTTTCGCCGGCCCCTGCCCGCGGCGCGCAGGGAAGCCGAGGCAATCGGGTCGCGAACCCTTCTCGGAAAGGACGCGACGCTGTCCCGATTCAGGGAGGCACTTGAGTGCGAAGAGCGTTGGCGTGGGGTCCACCTCGCATGCAGCTCTTTTGTAGACGAGAGTCGCCCATTGCTCTCGGCCCTCCTACTCGCCGTCGACGACAAGAGTGATGGGTACCTGCGCGCGCTGGACATTGTGGGGTTGAGAGTCAACGCCGACCTAGTGTCCTTGGGGGCATGTGAGACTGCCCATGGCTTCATCCGGCAAGGGGGTGGGATCGGCAGCCTGACACGGGCGTTCCTATACGCCGGTGCAAGGCGAGTTCTCGTCAGTATGACGAAGGTCGACGACCAGGCGACAGAGGCCTTGATCACGCGGTTCTACGAGCTGTGGAACCCGCCGGACCGGCGTACTAGGCCTGGGACAAGCGTGATTTCGCAGCGCGATTTCGCGGAATAGCCCGAAA
>CAZMXP010000002.1:72958-197357 GCA_964570285.1 uncultured Planctomycetaceae bacterium | reverse complement strand
GGTCGAGGTCGAGCGATTAGGAGGAGCACAGAGACACAGGGGCACAGAGACCGGAGGGAAGATGAGCGGGGGTAGGAGGACTCGGGTGCACTGGCGCGATCCGTTGTAGGTCGCGTCACGGACTCGCGCTCCCACTCCAATTCCACCTCTGTGGCCCTGTGCCTCTGTGCTACTCCTTCCTGGCGCCGCAGGGTCGAGGCTAGGCGAGGTGGCGCGGGTCGAGGTCGAGCAGGGAGGCGAGAACGAGATCGGCACCGCCGAAGTCGGAGGGGTCCGAGGCGGGGTTCGGCACGACGATGCAGGCCATGCCTGCGGCCTTCGCGGCGCGCAGGCCGTTGGGGCTGTCCTCCAGCACGATGCACGCCTCGGGGGCGACGCCGAGCCGCTCCGCGGCGAGCAGGAAGATGTCGGGGGCGGGCTTGCCCCGGAGCACCTCGTCCCCCGAGCAGACGACGGGGAAGCTCCAGCCGAAGAGCGAGAGCGCCCTGCGGATCACCGGGAACGGCGAGCTGCTCGCGAGCGCCGCGCCCGGGCCCGCGAGCGCGAGGGCGCGCTCGGCGCCGGGCATCGCGTGCAGACCCGTCTCGAAACGGCGCAGCAGCGCATCGACGATCGCCCGCGCGAAGGTCGGAACGTCGGCCGAGATCCCGTAGGCGCGCAGCATCACGGGCACCGCCTCGAGCACCCGCATGCCCATGTGGGCGGTGGCGACCGCCTCGCTCCACGCGCTGCCGTGCGCCGCGAGCACCTCCTCCTCCGCGGCGAACCAGTGCGGCTCGCTGTCGATCAGGAGCCCGTCGAGGTCGAACAGGACCGGCCGGCTCATGCTGGGACGCCTCCCCCCCCGCGCCCCCCCCGCTCTCCTCCCGGGATCGGCGCCGGGGCCCGATCCCTTGCCCCAGCCCGAATAGTGGGGACCATGGCACGGTATGTTGTCCGGTATCGGTGGCGGCACGCCGCCGGGAAGGGATGAGACATGACTGGCAATCGGATCTTCGGCGTGGTCTTCGCGGTCGCGGTCCTCGGTGCCATCGCCTATTTCACGCTGCCCGGGTTCCGGACGAGCGTAGACAAGACCTACGACAAGCATTTCGGCTGGACCGCCGAGGCGCGGCGCGCGCGGCCGGTCGAGTTCATCGAGCACTCCATCGAAAAGCTCACGTCGAACATCGACAAGTTCACCGAGGCGCGCAGCAACCTCCAGCTCCAGCAGGCGAAGCTCGCCGACATGAAGCGCGAGAACGACGGCAAGGTGGCGTTCGCCGAGAAGCAGCTCGAGGCCTTCAAGATCGCCTTCAAGAGCGCCGGCGCGGGCCAGGGATGGCCGGTGTCGGTCGCGGGCAAGAGCTACTCCGAGGGCGACCTCAAGAGCCAGGTGAGCATGCTGCTCTCGCAGAAGACGGGCTACCAGAACATCGTCGCCCAGCTCGACCAGGGCATCGCGACCTCCGACAAGCGCGTCATCGAGCTGATGAACCACATCAACGACAGCAAGGCGAAGCTGAGCCTGCTCAAGGCGCAGAAGGAGCTCGTGAAGGCGAACCAGCTCACCGCGGAGACGGAGAAGCTGCTCACCGAGGTGCACGACATCCTCATCGCCAACGACGCGCTCGCGCAGAAGAGCCCCGTGCGCACCGTCGAGGAGATGATGAAGGACGCCGCGGACGTGGAGGGGGCGGCCGGCGACCCGGAGACCGAGGCCTTCCTGAACGGCTGATGCGCCGCTCCACGATGACCCTCACCGCGGGGCTCGTGCTCGCCGCCTACGCGGTGAGCCGCTCCTGCGGTCGCACGCCCGCGCCCAAGCCGCCGCCGGACGAGAAGCCGGCGGCGGCGCACGCGCCGCGCGAGTGGTCGCAGGACGAGATGGCGGCCGACCCTGAGGGCTACCTGCGCTGGGCCGACGCCCAGCTCGCGGCGCAGATCTCGAGCCGCGAGAAGGCGCTCGGCGAACTCTCCACGCGGCGCAAGGGGATCGAGCAGCGCCAGAAGGAGCTGCTCGGCACGCTCGACGAGGTGCAGAACTTCCACGAGCGGCTCGTGACCGCCATGCAGCGCGCCGAGGACGAGGACCGCTGGCCCGTCAAGGTGGGCGGCCGCAGCTTCGAGCGCGCGAAGGCGGGCGCGGTGCTGGAACAGACCGCCCGCTACGTCGCCGACCGGAAGCCGCTCGCCGAGGACTACAGGAAGGCGCTCGACAAGATGACCGAGCGCGCCGGCTCCTGGCGCGAGGAGATCGCCGCCGTCGTGCGCCTGCGCGAGCGCCTCGGCCTCGACCTCGAGCGCGTGCGCCTGAAGCAGGCGATGCCCGAGATCGACGCGCTGAAGCGCACCGAGGAGGAGATCGCCCACTACGCGAAGCTGCTCGCGTCGATGGGCGAGGACCCCGCGGAGGAGAAGCTGCGCAAGGGCGAGGGCCCGCCGCCGCTGAGCCTGAATTCGCTGCTCGACTGACCGGAGGGAGGAGACCGATGATCCACCGCACGCTGCTGCTGCTCCTGGCGCTGTCGGCCATGCTGCCCGCGCAGGGAGACAAGGGCGAGTCCCTCGAGGGGCTCGCCGCCGACGCCGAACTCGTCGAGACGCGCACCGAGGTGCCGCGCCTCAAGGCGCCCGCCGCCTACGAGATGAAGGACAACACGGTCCTGATCGAGCTGTCGGAGTACGCGGGCTACGCCGGGCTGATCGCCGCGAACGGCGGGCTCGAGCCCAACGAGGGGTCGCTCTTCTTCCGGAAGTTCGGCTTCAAGGTCAAGCTCGCGCTGAGCGAGGAGGAGAGCTGGTCGGCGCTGAACAGCGGGCGCATGGCGGCCTCCGCGACGACGGTGGACGTGCTGGCCGTCTACGGCAAGCAGTTCTCGGTCGTCGTGCCCGCGCTGATCGGCTACAGCCGCGGCGCGGACGGCGTCGTCGTCTCGAGCGCGATCAAGCGCATCAACGACCTGCGCGGCAAGACGCTCGCGACCGCGCAGTTCACCGAGGCGGACTTCCTGATCCGCTACCTCGCGCAGGAGGCGGCGCTGCCGATCCGGATGCTGCCGGACCTCGCCACGGCGCCGGACCGCAACTGCCTCAATCTCGTCTTCTGCGCGGATGCCTTCGGCGCGGGAGACCTCTTCCTGAGGGATCTCCAGGGGGCGCGGGGGCGGCTCGCCGGCTGCGTGACCTGGGCGCCGAAGACGACCGAGGTCGCCGACGGGAGCGAGGGCAAGGCGAAGGTGCTCGTGACGAACCGCAACCTGCTGATCGTCGCGGACATCCTCATCGTGAACAGGGGGTTCGCCGCAGCCAGCCCCGACGTGGTCTCGGGGCTCGTGCACGGGCTGCTCGAGGGCAACCGCATGGTGCGCGACAACCCCCGCGACCACCTCGCCGTCGTCGGCAAGGCGTTCGACTGGTCGCCGGAGGACACGCAGGCGGAACTGGGCAAGGTGCACCTCGCGAACCTGCCCGAGAACGAGGCCTTCTTCGCCGGGACGATCGACTCCGCGGGCAGCTACGGCGGCATCTACGAGTCGGCCGTCTACGCGTACGGCAAGGAGCTGATCCCCAACCCCGCCGACAGCGAGAGGTTCCTCGAGAAGCGCCACCTCGACGCCGCCGCCGCGTCGGGCGCCTTCAAGGACCAGAAGCCGTCGGTGACGCCGCTGAAGAGCGCCGGCGCGCAGGCCGTCGAGGGCGACCCGCTGCTCAGCAAGGACATCCGCTTCTTCTTCAAGCCCAACTCGAGCGACCTCGACATGAACTCCGAGGACAACATCAAGAACCTCGAGAGCATCAAGAAGCTCTTGCAGGTGAGCCCCGGTTCGACGGTGCTGCTGCGCGGCCACGTCGACAACGCGCTCGTCGAGAGCTTCCGCAAGCAGGGGGGCGAGGCCTTCGTCCGCTCGCAGGCGCTGAAGGCGATGGAACTCTCGAAGGCGCGCGCGGGGGAGATCGCGAGGCTCTTGACCGAGCGCCACAAGGTGGACGCCACCCGCATCGAGCGCATCGGCCGCGGATGGGAGGAGCCGGTCGGCACCGACTCCGACCAGAACCGGCGCGTCGAGGTCCAGTGGTTCACGTTGGAGTAACACGATGTCCCGATCGATCTACGCCCGCCTCGCCCGGCGCTTCGCCCCCGGCCGCGAGGGCCCGACCCGCCGCGAGATGCTGAAGGCGTCGCTCGCGCTCGGCGCGACGATGCTCCTCTCCCGCGGCGGCGCCCTCGCGCAGGGCAAGGGCAAGCGCGTCGTCGTCGTCGGCGCCGGCCTCTCCGGCCTCGCCGCCGCCCACGAGCTCACCACCCTCGGCTACGAGGTCACCGTCGTCGACGCGCGCAACCGCGTCGGCGGGCGCGTGCTGAGCTTCTCCGACCTCGTCCCCGGCAAGAATGTCGAGGGAGGCGGCGAGCTGATCGGCAGCAACCACCCCGTCTGGGTCGCCTACGCCGACAAGTTCGGCCTCTCCTTCCTCGATGTCACCGAGACCGAGGAGGTCGAGTTCCCGGTCGTCCTGCAGGGGCGCCGGATCGAGGCGGAGAAGGCGGGCGAGCTCTGGGAGGAGATGGACGCGCTCTGCAACCGGATGAACGCGGATGCGGCGAAGGTCGACCCCCTGGCCCCCTGGAAGTCGCCCGATGCGATGGCGCTCGACCGGCGGAGCCTGCGCTCGTGGATCGACGCGCAGGAAGGGAGCGAGCTTGGGAAGGTCGCGCTCGACGCGCTGCTGATGAGCGACAACGGCGTCTCGACCTCGTGGCAGAGCTACCTCGGCAACCTCGCGATGGTCGCCGGCGGCGGCGGCGAGACCTTCTGGAGCGACAGCGAGGTCTACCGCTGCGCGGGCGGCAACGACCAGCTCGCGAAGAGGCTCGCGGCCACGCTGGACGCCAAGCGCCTGCTCCTCGGCGTGCCGGTGAAGCGGGTCGCCTCGTCGGAGAAGGGCGCGACGGTCGCGCTCGCCGACGGCCGCGTGCTCGAGGCGGACGACGTGGTCGTCTCGGTCGCGCCGTCGGTCTGGAACCGCATCGACTTCGACCCCGGCCTGCCCGCCGCGCTGCGCGTGCAGATGGGCGCGAACGTGAAGTTCCTCGCGGCGGCGAAGGGGCGCTTCTGGCTGGACGAGAAGCTCGCGCCCGACTTCCTCAGCGACGGCGACATCAGCCAGACGTGGGACGGCACCGACAACCAGCCGGGGGAGGAGGGCGCCTGCATGGTCGCGTTCAGCGGCGGCCCGCCGGCGCTGAACTGCGGCGCCTACGAGTCGGCCGAGCGCGCGGAGCGCTACCTGCAGGAGCTCGAGCGCGTCTACAAGAGCATCCGCAAGAGCCTCACGAAGTCGCGCTACATGGGGTGGACCGACGACCTCTGGACGCAGGGCAGCTACAGCTTCCCGGCGCCGGGCGAGGTCACGGGGGTGGGCCCGCTCTTGCAGCAGGCGCACGCGGGCAGGATCCACTTCGCGGGCGAGCACTGCTGCTACGCGTTCGTCGGCTACATGGAGGGCGCGCTGCAGAGCGGGGTTGGCGTCGCGAAGCGGCTCGCGGAGCGCGACGGCGCCGCCAAGCCGAAGTAGCCGCCGCTACTTCGCCTCGCCGAACTCCGCGGAGTCGATCCAGAGCGTCCCGCGTTCGAGGCGGAAGCCGACCGTGATGCGTTGGGCGTCGCGCGGGACCGCGACGGTCACCGTCGCGCGCTCCCAACCCTGGATCTTCTCCTCGTCCCACGAGAGCTCCCCCTCGCCGAGCGGGCTCGATTCGCACTGCACCTCCACGAAGGGGCCGTCCGGCGGCACCTTGCACTGCTCGCCGCGGCGGAGGCGGGCGGTGAACCGGACCGTCCGGCCGCGCCACGGCCCCGCGCCGATCGACTGGCGCACCCAGGCGCCGCCGGCCGCGCCCTTGCCCTTCTCCAGCCGCGCGGAGGCCGCGCCGCTCGCGTGGACCTCGGTGTCGCGCTTGAGGGTGTAGACCGAGGCCTCGTAGTCGTCGTCGAACGGATCGCCGACCTCGCCGACGTCGAACGTCCACTCCGGCAGCGTCGCCGCCCCGGCCGGGTCGAGCTCGAAGTCGAGGTTCTGCAGCGTCGCGTGGAGCAGCGTCGCATCGAAGAGCGGCACGCCCTCAGGGCAGGCCTCGAGCTTGAGGTCGTCGATCCAGACCGGATCCCCCTCCTCGAGATAGATCCGCGCGCCGATCAGGATCGAATCCGCATCGAAGGGCACGTCGATGCGCACGGCGAGCCGCTTCCACCCCTCCGACTCCGCCGGCATGCGCTTGCCCTCGCGGTCGACGTCCTGGACGCCCCCCGCGAGGATCCAGACCCCGATCCGCGACTTGGCCATGCGGACCCAACCGGTGAGCTGCACGCGCCTGCCGCGCCACTGCGTCGCATCGAACGCCTGCACCAGCGCGCGCTCGACCGGCAGCCGCGTGGCCGCCCCCGAGAGGCGCAGCGAGCGCGCGCCGGCGTGGCGCACCGCCGTGTCGGGCTCGGCCTTCCCGTCGAACGCGACCCTCCAGCCGCCGTCCCCGAGCGGGTCCTCGAAGTCGAGGTTTCGCGCCGCGGCAGGAAGCGCGGGCGCGGTGTCGTCGGGCAGGGCGGGACCGATCGCGCACACGAGCGCGATCGCCACGGTCGCACGGGAGAACTGCATCGGCACTCCTTCCGGAAGCGATAGATTACATTACGCGGCGTGGCCTCCGCACGACCGCGCCGGCTGCTGCGGCTCCTCGCGTGGACCGCGGCGGCGCTCCTGCTGATCGTCGCGCTGCTGCCGACCATCCTGTCGGCGGGGATCGCGCGCTCCTACCTCGCCGACGCGCTGACGGAGGAGTTCGGCGAGGCGGTGGAGGTCGGCTCGGTCGATCTGGGATGGTTCTCCGGCGCCGCGGCCGGAGGGATCCGCGCCGGCACGCTGCTCTCCCTGCGCGACGGCCGCGTCGAGGGGTCGCTCTGGTCGATCCTGTTTGGGGAGGAGCGCCTCCGCGTCGCCGCAAGCGGGATCCAACTGTCGGTCGAGGAGGGGGCGGGGGGGAGGACGAACCTCGAGCCGCTGCTGGAGAGGCTCACGCGCCCCCGCGAGGTGGTCGAGAGGCCGCCCCGAAAGCCGCGCGCGCTGCAGATCAACCTGACCGACTGCGCCATCACGCTGCGCCGCACCCCCCGGACCCCCCAGAATCCGCCTGTCGACCCCTTCGTCGAGGATCCGGTCGTCCTCCCCGCCGACGCGAACGCGACCGTGATCGCGCTTGCGGGGATCGCGCTCGACGCCTCGCTCGACGGCACGCGGGCGAGTGCGACGTTCTCCGCGAGCGCGTCGGTGAACGGCAGGACGGGAACGCTCTCCGGCAAGGCCACAAGGGACGGCGACATCCTCACCGCCGAGTTCGACACGGCGGGCATCGACCTCGAACCGCTCGGCCTGCCGCTCGCGGGGGTGGTCGCGTGCAAGGGAAGCGTGCGCGTGGAGGGCGGGCGCACGAGCGGGCGCCTTGCAGCGCGCGTCGGCGGCGCGAGCGCGTTCGGCTTCGCCGAGGAGTGGGTCACGGTCGAGGTGGAGGGCGAGCGCGCGGGCGACGCGGTGCGCGTCGGCACTTGCAAGCTGGCGACCGCCTCGGGGGAGATCTCGCTCGAGGCGAGCGGCAGCCTCCCCGACCGGGTCGCCGCCAAGGGGCGCTTCCCGATGCGCCTTGCCGCGATGGCCCTCGACCGGCCGCAGGAGCCGGGCGTCGTCGACTTCGACCTGCGCGCGGCCTCGCGCGGGCAGGTCTACGATCTGGCGGGGTCGGTCGGCCTGCGCGGCTTCAGCGGTCCGGACCTGGCGGCGAATCTGGATGTGACGATCGCGCCCGAGGCGCGGTCGCTCGAGATCCGCGTGCTGGAGGCGCGCGCGCCCGATGTGGAGCTGCACGCGCGCGGCAAGGCGGCGGGCGGGGAGCGCCCGAGCGCCGACCTGACGCTGGCGGGCGAGGCGGACCTCGCGAAGCTGCGGCGCTACCTGGGGCCGCTGGTGACGCTGCCGGCGGAGATGAGGCTCGAGGGGCGCGCGCACGTCGGTGCGGCGCGGTTCGTGCTCGGCGAGGGGGGCGACGCGCTGGTCGACCTGCAGGCGGAGATCGGGGGGCTCGTCGCGGGGGCGATCGCGCGCGACAGGGTCGTCCTCTCGATCGACGCGAGCCTCGAGAACGGCGGCGACCGCGTCGTCGTGCGGCGCGGCGAGATCGACCGCCTCGCCATCGCCGGCAGTGCCGAGGGGCTGCGCGAGGGGCGCCTGACGCGCGCGGAGGGGAGCATCCGCGGCACCGTCGATCTCGACCCCGCGCTGCTGCGGCTGGCCGGCGTCTCCGGCGTCGAGGCGCTCGCGGGCCATGTCGAGATCGACCTGACCGCGCGCACGTCGCCCGCCGAGGGGGTCCTCTTCGCCGGGGAGGTGAAGGGGCGCTCGATGCACGTGCGCGCCGCGGGCGTCGACCTGCGCCAGGAGTCGATCGCGCTGCGAGCCGACGGCGTGCTCGCCGGAAACGTCGCCTCCGGGAAGGCGACGGTGGGCGCCGACGCCTTTTCGCTCGAGATCGACGGCGCGCGCTTCGCGGGCCTCGACGACGCCGAGGCGCGCGGCCGGATCGTCGCGCGAGACCTCGCCGCGCTGCGCGCGCTGCTTCCCCGGGGAACGGTCCCGGACTCCGTCGAACTGGAGGGGGGCCTCGCGGGTCCGTTCGAGCTGACGCTGCGCAGGGGGCGGCAGGAGATCAGGACGACGCTCGAGTCGCAGCGACTCACCGCCCGGGTCGGCGGCAGGGGCGTTGCGTCCGAACCGGTCCGGCTGCGCCTCCACGCGGGGCGCGAGGGCGCCTCCCTCGAGCTGACGGATTCGGCGGTCGCCCTCGGCGCACGCGCCGTGGAGGTCGTCGTGCGCTCGGCGCGGGTGCCCGACCTCGCGCAGCCCGACCGCGGGTTGGCGGAACTCGACGTGAGCGGCCCGCTGGAGGGGCTGTCGCGACTCCACGCCGAGATCGAGAGGCTCCAGCCGCGGGGACAGGCGGCGCTCCGCGTCCAGCTCTCGCGGCAGCAGGAGCTTGCGGCCACGGTCCACGGGACGGTGCGCGGGTTCTTCCTGCAGCCGTCGGAGAAGCTGAGCCTTCGCGGCGACCTGAAACTCGAGGCGACGGCGCACCGCGAGGAGTCCGACCTGCACCTCGACACGATGGAGGTGACGCTCGGCGAGACCCGCATCCACGCGAAGGGGCGGGTCGGGAGGCTGACCGACCTGCGGCTCAGGGTGACGGGGGACGGCAGTCGGCTCGCGCAGATCCTCCCCGGCGCCTCCGCCGAGGGGCCGGTGGACGTGGATCTGGTCGTCAAGGGGGCGCTCGGGGGCGGGACGCCGCTGAACGCCACGGGCCGCTTCACCTGCAAGCGGATCGCGCTGCCGAGCCTCGCCCTCGCGAGCCCGGCCGGGGAGATCCGGGCGGAGGCCCGCCTGACCTCGGCGGGCATCTCGGACCTCGCGTCCACCGCGCTGATCCGCGCCCCGGAGGCGCGCCTCGGCACCGTGCGCGTCGAACGCGCGGAGGTGAGCTACACCGGGGCGACGGAGGCGGGCGGCGGCCCCCTCGACTTCCGCATGCGGGTCACGGCCGACCGCCTGGTCGCGGGCGAACTGCCGGTCGAGAGGATCGATCTCTCGCTCGCGGGCACGCTCCCGACCCTCGACGCGAAGGCGATCGACGACCTCGCGCTCACGGGCCAGGTCAGTTTCGAGAAGGCGTCCGCGAAGACCCTCGAGATCACGCGGGGCTCCGCGCTGATCGAGATGCGGCGGGGGGTCGCGTTCCTGCGCGAGTTCACCGCGCGAGCCAACGGCGGCACGGTCGCGGGCGACCTCGAAGTCGCCTTCCGGGAGGACCCGATCTCCTGGAAGGCGAAGGTTGGCATCGCCGACCTGCAAATCAGGGAGGCGCAGGGGCGCGCCCTGAGCTTCACGGTCCCCTTCCTCCGGCTCGCCAGCGCCCTCAAGGATGCGACCTCGCTCGAGGGCCTGCTCGCGGCCCACCTCGACGTGACGGGGAAGGGGACCGACGGCCCCGCGATCGCCCGCTCGCTGGGCGGGAAGGGCACGCTCCAGTTCAAGGACGTCTCCGTGCGCGGCTCGCTGCTGCTGCCGCTGCTGAACCTGCGCATCGACCAGCTCCTGTCGCGCGAGCCCTACCGCTTCCAGGACCTGGATCTGGCGTTCGCCGTGCGCGACGGGCGCGTGCTGACGCCCGCCTACGAGCTGAAGGGGATGCCCTTCTCGATCCACGTCGAGGGCAACGCGGGGCTCGACGGCAGCCTCGACTACCTCGTCCGCCCGAGCCTCCTCCCCTTCCCGCTGCGCATCAGCGGTACCCTCGACCGCCCCAAGGTCCGCCCCGCCCCCCTCGCCGGCCTCCGCTAGCGGGACAACGGGGTCTGACCCCTTTGTCCCGGTAGGATGGGCGGGTGTCCACCCACCTGCTGCTGCTGCAGGACATCGCGGCGCTGATCGGGGAGTCGAGGTCGCTCGACGAGGTCCTCGACCGCGTGGTGCGGCTGGTCGCCGACCGGATGCAGACCTCGGTCTGCTCGATCTGGCTGCTCGACGGCGCGCAGCAGAAGGCGGTCCTGCGGGCCTCGCAGGGGCTCCACCCCGACGCGATCGGCCAGGCGACCCTCGCCCGCGGGCAGGGGCTCACCTGGGCCGTCATCGAGAAGCGCGAGCCGGTGATCATCGAGGACGCGCCCCGGGACCCGCGCTACGTCTACATCCCGGCGACGAGGGAGGAGATCTTCCACTCCTTCCTCGCCGTGCCCCTGCTCGTCCACGGCGCGCCGATCGGCACGCTCTCGGTCCAGACGCGCGAGCCTCGCCGCTTCACCGAGGACGAGGTGCGCGCGCTCTCGACGATCGCGTCGCAGATCGCGCCGGTGGTCGACAACGCGCGGCTGCTCTCGCTCATCGCGGCGGGCGAGGCCGGCGGCGCGCCGCGGCCCGTCGAGAGCGGCACGAAGCGCGCCCGCGGCACCGGCTGCTCCGGCGGCGTCGTGAGCGGCCGCATCCTCCGGCTCGGCATGCGCCCCGCCGCCCCGCCCGCCCCGCGCGGCTCGCAGGAGCAGGAGCTCGAGCGGCTCTCGCGCGCGTGCGCGCAGGCGCGCGCCGAGCTGCTGCGCATGCAGCGCTGGCTGCGGGAGCGCCACGCGGAGGAGGCGGCCTTCGTCTTCACGGTGCAGCTCATGATGCTCGAGGACGTCTCCTTCGAGGGGCGCATGCGGGAGGCGGTCGCCCGCGGGGCCGCGGCCAGCGCCGCGATCGAGGAGGTCACCGCGGACCTGCTCGCCCGCTTCGCGAGGCTCGACGACTCCTACTTCCGGGAGCGCGGCGACGATGTGCGCGACCTTGCCGGACGGCTGATGCGGCACGCGCAGGCCGAGGGCGCGGCGGCGCAGCGCGTGCTCGAGGGCCGCATCGTCGTGCTCCCCCACCTCGCCCCCTCGCGCATGGTCTCCCTCTGCGCGGAGGGCGCGGCGGCCGTGCTCACCGGCGGCGGCGGCGCCACCTCCCACGCGGCGCTGCTCGCGCGCTCCCTCGACCTGCCGCTGGTCGTGGGCCTCGGCGACTTCCTGAACGCGGTGCACGACGGGCAGGAGGTGCTGGTCGATGCGGCCTCGGGCGAGGTCGTGCTCGATCCCCCGGAGGGATACTTCGAGGAGGCGCGGAGGACGGCGACCGCGGGCGTAGAGGCGCTGCGCCGCCTCGCCGTGCCGGCGAGCGGCGGCAGCCGCCGCATGCTCTTCGAGGCCAACGTGAGCCTCTGGGGGGATGCGGTGCGCGCGGTGGAGGAGGAGGCGGACGGCATCGGCCTCTACCGGACCGAGTTCATCTACCTGATGCGTCCCGACCTGCCGGGGGAGGACGAGCAGTACGTGCTCTACCGGCGCGTCGTCGAGGAGATCGCCCCCAAGCCGGTCACCTTCCGGCTCCTCGACGCGGGCGGGGACAAGCTGCTGCCCGCGCTGGGCCCGGCGCCCGAACCCAACCCCTTCCTCGGCTACCGCTCCCTGCGCCTGCTGCTCGACCACCCCGAGATCCTCGGCGCGCAGGCGCGCGCGATCCTCTACGCGCTGGAGCAGGCGCCCGGGCGCATCCTCGTGCCGATGGTCGGCTCCGTCGACGAGTTCCGGGCGGTCCGGACGCTGCTCGCCGCCGAGGAGATGGAGATGCCCGAACTGGGCGCGATGGTCGAGGTGCCGAGCGCGCTCTTCCAGATCGAGGAACTCGCGCGGGAGGCCGACTTCCTCGCGATCGGCACCAACGACCTGACGCAGCACCTGCTCGGCGTCGACCGGACCAACGCGCGCGTCACGCGCTGGTTCGACTTCTGCCACCCGGCGATGCTGCGTGCGCTCCACCTGATCGCGCGGGCGGCCCACGCGGCCCGAAAGCCGCTCGGCGTCTGCGGCGAGGCGGCGAGCAACCCGCTCTTCCTGCCGGTCTGGCTCGGCCTCGGCGTGGCGCGGCTCAGCGTGCACGCGCGCAGGGTCAGCGTGCTGCGCGGTCTCGAGGCGCGCATGGACGCGGAGGAGGCGCGCGCCGCCGTCGAGGAGGCGCTGCAGATGGAAAGCGCGGGCAAGATCCGGGCGCGGCTGATCGCCTGCGCCGCCCCCGAGGTCGTCGAGTACCTGCGGCACCGCGGCGCCGTCTAGCGGCCGGTGACGGCGGGACGGTCGCGGTCGCGGGGCGTCAGCGTGACGAGCGTGCTGCGGGTCAGGAAGAGCACGGCGAAGCAGGTCGCCTGCAACTCGCGCTCGGGGTCGCGCCAGGAGCCGTCGTCGCGCTGCGACCCGAGCAGGTAGGTCGCGCCCTCGGCGTACCAGTCCCGCCCGGCGAGGTCGGCGACCGCCGCGGCGTGGCAGGCCCGCTCGAGCGACCAGAGCCAGTAGTGCTTCCAGAAGGAGTCGCTCCGCTTGCCCTTGCGCCCGCCGAACGCGTCCGCGGAGCCGCGGTTCTCGTCGATCTTGCCCCCCCCGCCGAGCCACGCGATCGCGCGCCTCAGGTCCTCCCCCCCGAGCCCCCCCCCATCGCGGAAGGGCACCTTGGCCTCGACGCAGGCGCCGAGCGCCATCGCCATCGCCCCGCCCGCCGTCATGCTGCCGTAGGAGCGCTTGCGCTGGTTGTCGGCGTAGCCGAAGCCGCCGTCGGCGTTCTGCGAGCCGCGGAAGAAGGCGTGGCAGCGGCGGAAGACCTCCTCGTCGACATCGAACCGGCGCGCGCGGGCGGCGGCGCAGGCGAGGATCGCGATCTGCGTGTTGGAGTTGTCGCCCGCCTTCTTGCTCGCGGTGGCGCGATAGGCGTAGGTCCACTGGCCGTTCCTGCACTGCCCCTTCGCGAGGTGGTCGAGCAGCAGGTCGATCTCCTCGCGGTGCGCCTCAGGCCCGTGCGCGAGCAGCGCGAGCACGCCGAGGGCGGCGCCGTAGACGGTGCCGTCGGGCAGCGCGCGCACGAGATGCGCGGCGGCCTTCGCGCAGGCCGGGTCGCCGGGGGCCACGCCGGCGTGGCGCAGCGCGAGCAGCGCGAGCGCGCACTCGCCGCTGTTGGTGCCGTAGCCCCCGCGCGCGTCCTGCTGGCCGCGCAGCCACGCGACGGCGCGCGCGAGCGCGCTGTCGACGCGCGACTGCTCCGGCGACGCCCCGGCGGCACCGAGAAGGAGGCAGAGGATCGCGATGCGCGCCATTCCCGCGCATGTTGTAACGCACGCGGGCGTGCGTCCGCCGCCGAAAGCGGAAGCCGGGGGGCCGCGGGGGGCCCCCCGGCTCCGAAGGCGGGGCCTAGAGATCGGCGACGTCGAGGAAGTAGTTGACCCGGGTGCCCGCGACCCGGAGCACGGCAGCGATCTGGCTGCCGAGGCCGGTCAGGCTGAAGTCCGCGTCGAAGGCGAAGTTCGGGATGTCGATCTTGCCGATCACGTCGCCGCTCGCCGTCGCCGACTGCTGCGTGGCGAGGTCGAAGAGGAGCGTGAAGTCCCTCGCGACGAGGTCCGCGACGTAGGCGTTGTGCTGGATGATGAAGTTGCCGTTCATCACCGTGCTCGCGGACTCGCCGTCCTGCCAGAGCATGTCGATCGTGAGGTCGGCGTCGGCGTGCAGGGGCGCGCCGACATCGCTCGTGCCGTCGAAGAGGATCTCGGCGTCGATCGACGCCGAACTCGCCGCCGACAGGTCGATGCTGTAGGGATCCACCGGGACGCCCCCCGTGGAGACGGAGAAGCGCATCGTCAGGTTGCCGGTCCCCGACGGGAAGACCGCGCCTGGCCAGAGGATCGTGCCGACCCAGCCGTTCGCCGCGCTGGGGGCTTCATAGTCGTAGTCCTCGACGTCCCCGTTGCCGAGGGCCGCCGCGAACGCGAATTCCGACAGGTCCGAATAGACCCGCACGGCCGCGTCGAAATTGTCCACGAGGTCCTGCTGTTCGGCCTCGTTCAATACAAGTTGATCCACGCTGCAGCCCGCGGTGAGCAGGCAGAGCATGGCGGTGATCGCCAGACGGTGCATAGGGACTCGTTACCTCCACTAGAGGGGTACCCCTCCCGCGCGCGGGGGCCAGCGCGGCGACCGCAGCGCGGGCTCCGCGCCCGTCCCCCGAACGAACGCCTGTGCACTTTCCGGAACGGAGAGGTTGCGGGGCGTATACGTTGCGGTACAACGTCCACCCTTCGTTCCGGGGGCTGCCTCGACCCGGCACGATACGGCAGCGGTTGGAGGGCTGGTGCCCCCCACGGACTTCAAATCCGATGTGCCCGGTCATGCCGGGCAGGTAGGTTCGATTCCTATGCGCTGCCGCCAATTCCCTGCGGGAATTGGCGCTAGGAACGAGGGAGGCCGGGGTGATCGGGGGTGCCGAATTGACCGTGCGCAGGGCCGGGGGTACACCTGAGGGCGATGGGTAACGAGCGCGGCTTGACGTATGCGGGCACGGGGGTCGACGTCGATCTCGTGTCGCGGGAGCTTGAGGGGTTGGCGCGGATCCTCGCGCCGAGCGCGGGGTTCCGGCGCGGGGTCGGCGAGGCCGTCATGGAGAACGGCTACTACGCGACGGCGCTGCGGTTGACGGCGGACCTCGCGCTGGGGCTCTGCACCGACGGCGTCGGCAGCAAGATCCTCGTCGCGGAGCGGATGGGCAAGTACGACACCGTCGGCATCGACTGCATCGCGATGAACGTCAACGACCTCGTCTGCATCGGCGCCGAGCCGATCGCGATGGTCGACTACGTCGGCATCGAGCGGTTGCAGCCCGGCATGCTCGCCGAGATCGCGAAGGGGCTGCTCGAAGGGGCGCGGCAGGCCAACATCAGCATCCCGGGCGGCGAGACGGCGCAACTCCCCGAGGTGATCCGCGGCCAGAAGCCCGGCCACGGCCTCGACCTCGTCGGCACCGCCGTCGGCCTCGTGCCGATGGCGCGGCTCAACTGGGGCGCGCAGGTCGCGCCGGGCGACATCCTGATCGGCCTTGCGAGCACGGGGGTGCACAGCAACGGCTTCAGCCTCGCGCGGCGCGCGCTCTTCGGCCAGGGCAAGCTCGACGTCACGACGCATGTCGCCGAACTGGGCCGCACCGTCGGCGAGGCGCTGCTCGAGCCGACGCGCATCTACGTGCGCGAAGCCATGGAACTCTTCGCCGGCGGCGTCACCGTGAAGGCGCTCTGCCACATCACCGGCGACGGCCTGCTCAATCTCAACCGCGTCGGCGCCGAGGTCGGCTTCGAGATCGACGCGCTCCCCCCCGCGCCCCCCCTGTTCGACCTGATCGCGAAGAGCGGCAAGGTGGACCGCGCCGAGATGTACAAGGTCTTCAACATGGGCATCGGCATGTGCCTCGTCGTGCCGCCGAAGGATGTCGACGCCGCCTGCACGATCGCGCGAAAGCACGGCGCGGCGCCGCACGTGATCGGCCGCGCGGTCAAGGGCCCCGACAAGGCCGTGCGGCTCGTGCGCGAGCGGCTCATGGGGCGCGAGACCGGCTTCGAGCCCTTCTAGCGGTCGGGAGGGGGCGCGGGGGAGGGCGGCTGCAAGCGGTTCCGCTTCTCCTGCAGCTCGCGCAGGAGTCGCTCGGTCTCGCGGATGGAGCGGTCGGCATCGCGCAGGATGCGCTCGGTATCGGGACGCCTCTCCCGCCGCTCGTTGTCGGAGACGCGCACGCAGACGCGGATCAGGAAGATCGCGAGAAAGATGAGGGCGATCGCCTTGCCGCAGCCCAGTTTCGTGACCGGACCGGTGCCGGCGGCCTCCGCGAACTCCGGCGCGCGCTCGAGCAGCAGCGCGCGCAGCGCGCTGTCGGCGGGCTGCTCCCCGAGCACGCGCAGCGCCTCGCGCGCCGGGTAGCGGCTGCTGTCGAGGTCCCACGGCTGCCCGGCGGCGAGCGCGGCCAGGTAGCGCACGACGTCGGGCTTGACCCTCGAGAGGCCCTTCGAGGCGGCGATGCGGCGGTCGAACTCGTCCCAGTCGTTTCGGTCGCGTTCCGCGCGGGGACGACGGCGGAAGGCGCGGTCGGCGATGGCGCGGGCGAGGGCGGGCTGCACGAGGGCGAGGGCGGTCGCGAGCTTGAGCTCGACGTGCTCGACGCGGTGCAGAGGCTCGCGCCCGGACTCGCGGAGGGCGTGGGCGAGCGACTCGAGGCCGTCGAAGTCCACCACGAGGAGCAGGTCGTCGATCACATGGTTGGCCAGTTCGCCATCGCCCTCGCGCAGGTCGAGCACGACGTCGCCGACCTGCACGAAGAGGGCGGGCCGCAACGGCGGCCGGCCCTCCCGGACCGCCCGCAGGAAGGCGGCGCTCCAGAGCGGCGCGAGCCGGGAGTCCTGGTGCGCACGGTTCGCCAGCGCACGCAGCGCCTTGCGCAGCGCGGCGGCACGCTCCTCCCCCGGCGCGAGGGCGGCGGCGCGCTCCACGGCCGCCAGCTCTGCCTCGCACAGCGCCTCGGGATCGAACCGGCGCGTCTCCCGCCCGGGTGGCGGCTGGGACGGGGCGCCCTCGTCCGCCGGGGGACGCGTCTTGCGGTCCGTCTTCCAGGCGGGCGGCTCCAGGGGCCCCGGATCGACGTCGGCGTCGGCGTCGTCCCAGTCGTCGTCGCCCGCGACCCCGAAGTCGCCGTCCCGCAGCAACTCGTACGCCTCGCGGATGAGACGGAAGGCCTCCGGATCGCGGTCGGGGGGGGACTCGCGCACCTTCGCCGCGTAGGCGCGGCGGATCTCGCCCGGGTCCGTCGTCCCCTCGGCGAGGCCCAGCACCTCCCACGGGCTCAAGGCAGCGGGTCCAGCTCCGGCTGACGCTCGCCCTCGGCGAGGAACCTCGTATCAAGGAGCTGGTCGAGCACGGCACCGGAGAAGGCGATCGACTCGCCGTCGGCGGAGGCCAGCGCCGCCTCGAACTGGTCGAGGGCGGACGTGAGCTGGTCGCGAGCGCGACCCGTGAGTTCGCGGAACGCCCGCTCGGCCCGTTCGAGGCGCGCCCGGTTCGGCAGCAGGTCGCGCGGGCTGACCTTCAGCGGTCGCAGCCGGCGCAGCGCCTCGTCGATCTCGGCCTGGCTGAGCGCGCCCGGCCTCCGCTGGATCAGCTTCGAGCGCTTCTCCCCCGAGTGCAGGACCGTGACGTCCACCTCGAGCAGCCCGCTCGCGTCGTAGGAGAAGCGCACGTCGACGGTGCCCGGGTGCTTCTGGCCCGCACGGTGCTTGAGGCCCTCGATCGCGAGATCCCCGAGCAGCGTGTTCTCCTCCACGCGCCGGCTCTCCCCCTGGAAGACGCGGAGCACGAGCCTGTCCTGCGTGGGGTAGAGCGTGTTCAGGCGGTGCACGCGGCTCGCGGGGACGGTGGTGTTGCGGTCGAGGATCGGCAGGAAGAACCCGTCCTCGTAGCGGTCCGGGGAGAACTCCTTGCAGACCTCCACGCCGAGGGAGTGGGGGCAGACGTCGGTCAGGATGACGTCGCGGACGGCCTCCTGCCGCTCGCACCGCGCCGCCTGCACCGCGGCGCCATGCGCGACGACCTTGTCGTAGTCGACGAGCCGGGGCGTCCGCTCCCCGAGCTCCTTCGCGATGAACGCGTGCACGACCGGCATCCGGCTCGCCCCGCCGACGAGCAGCACGTCGTCGAGCTGCTCCGCCGTGACGCCCGCATCGCGAAGGCAGCGGCGCACGATCGGCTGCATGCGCCCGGTGATGTCGCGCGTCGCCGCCTCGAACTCCTGCCGGGTCACCGCGACCTCGCCGCCGCCGTGCCGGAGCGTCGCCGACGCGGCGCGGGAGAGATCGCGCTTGAGCACTTCGACCTGCTGCCGCAGCGCGCCCGGGGACCGCACCCGTCCGCCGAGCTTCCCCTCGACCAGCTTCAGCAGCGCGTCGGTGTAGTCCTCGCCACCGAGCATGCTGTCGCCTGTGGAGGCACGCACCTCGATCAGCCCCTCGAACACCTCGAGCAGCGTCACGTCGAAGGTGCCGCCGCCGAGATCGAAGACGAGGATGCGGCACTCCCTCTCGGGCCGGGCGTACCCGTAGGCGAGCGCCGCGGCCGTCGGCTCGTTGAGGATCCGGTCGACCTTGAGCCCGGCGATCTCCGCCGCGGAGACGGTCGCCTGCCGCTGCGGGTCGTGGAAGTAGGCCGGCACCGTGATGACCGCCCGCCCCACGGGAGTGCCGAGCGCCAGCTCGGCGATGCGCTTCATCTCGCGGAGGATCAGCGCGGAGCACTCGATGGGGCTCCACTCGCGCCCGCCGAAGCGGTACCGGACGTCGGTCCCCATGTCCCGCTTGAAGAAGGCGCGGCCCGACTCCGGCGCGAGCACGAGCCGGTCCTTCGCGGCGCGCCCGACGAGAAGGGCCCCGTCCTCCGCGACCGCGACCGCGGAGGGCGTCAGGTGCTCGTCAAGCTCGTTGGCCAGTGTCAGCGGCGCGCCGCCACGTAGCAGCGCCACGAGACTGTTGGTCGTGCCGAGATCGATTCCGACGATGGCCACCGTCGCCGCGCTCCCGCGGACAGGATAGCAGGATCCGATCCGCCCCGGGCTTCCGCGATGCAACGCCAAGCGGGCCGCGAACGTGAGTCGCCGCCAGGCCCCCCGCGCCCACCCACGATCTTCTCGGCGCCGCCAGCCTGTACGCAGTTGATCTGGACCATCCGGAAGCGGTTCAGGCACTCGATCCCGTCGAGGATCGCGCGGCGTTTCGTCAGGCGCTTCATGACGCAAAGGCGCCAAGGCGCAGAGAATCAATCGGGCAGGCCATTGACGACCCTCTCGATTCCTTCCCGGCGATGCACGTCGATCGCGGCACCGATGACGTCGCGGCAGAGTTCGTTCTCCCCTGTGCCCCTCTGCGCCTCTGCGCCTTCGCGCCTCTGCGTCCTTCTGTCCCACTCCCGGCTCACTCCCGCACGCTGACGCCCTCGTGCGACTTCGCGAGTTCCTCGAGGAAGCCGTCCCACGCCTTGTTGAGCCCTTCGGCGCCGCCCGCCTGCACGCAGTTGATCTGGACCATCCGGAAGCGGTTGAGGTACTCGACCTCGGCGAGGATGGCGCGGCGCTTCGTCTCCGCGCCCCGGCTCGGCACGCCGTCGGTAAGGATGTAGAGCGCGTCGACGTCGTCGTCGGCGAGCGCGAGGGCGAGCGCGTCGAAGAGGTTGGTCCAGCCCGCGGGGGCCGCGGCCTCGATCCACTTGCGGCAGGCCGCGCGCGCGCCGGCCGAGGCCGGCGTGAGATGCGGCTTCCACGCCTCGACGTCGGTCCGGAAGAGGATGACGTTGAAGCGCGCCTCCGAAGGGAGGCGCTGCACGATCTCGCCCAGGTCGCGGACGACGAGGTCCCAGCGCGTCTTGCCCTCCGAGCCGGGGGCCAACTCCGTCATCGATCGCGACGCGTCGAGCACGAACGCGAGGCGCAGGGACTCGACGGGCAGCTTGCGGAAGCGGATCGTCGACCGCGTGCTGTCCGGAGGCCGGTCCGGGGGCGCCGGAGGGACGACGAACCCGGCGGCGGCGCGCGCCCACCAGTCGCGCCATCGCTTCGCGTCGTTGCCGAACCCGGCTCCGGTGAGGCTCTCGAGCGCGCGCGCCGCGCGGGCGCGCACGCGCCCCTCGTCCTTCGCGACGCGCTCGATCAGCGCGGGCACGGCCGCCGCCGGGCGAAGCCGCTCGGCTGCCCGGAAGGCGGCGAGACGCACGCGCCACGAGGGGTCGCCGATCAGCGCCGCGACCACGGCGGGGCTCGTCGTGAGGCGCGTGACCACGATGCGCACCTCCTCCGCCCTGTCGCCCGAGGCCGCCTCGGCGGTCTCGGGCTCCCCGAGCGCCTCCAGCGCGAGCGCACGGGTGCGGCCATCCGCGTGGCGCAGCGCCGTCCGCAGCAGCGGCGCCGGCACGCGGCCCGAGAAGAGCGCGCGGGCGCGCACCTCCGGCTCGCGATCGTCGACGAAGAGGCTCGGATCCTCGCGCCGCGCGAGGACGGCCCGCACCCCCTCGACCCGCGCCCGGGCGTCGCGCAGCGCGGCGATCTCCCGCGCGAGGTCGGGACCCTCCTCCGGGGGACGGCCCGCGATCTCGTCGCGCACGCCGGCGCGCACGGCCGGGTGGGGATCGGAGAGGAGCGAGAGAAGGGCGGCCCGCGAATCGCTTCCGCGATCCCCGCGCAGCGAACGCGCCGCTTGCAGGCGCAAGTCGGGCGAGGGCGACTGTACCCACTGGCGGAAGAGCGCCAGCGGGTCGGGCTTGGGGCCCAGCGGAGGTAGCACGAAGGGAAGAAGGGCGAAGAGGAATTGCGCGTTCATGTGCCTGGCGGGACGGGCCGCCCATATACATAGACGCACATGGGTGTCACGCGCGGGGGGTGCGCGAGGGGGTCTGGAGGCGCCCCGCCGCCCGCGGCGCGGGCTCCCGCCCGGACACCCGGGGCGGGGGAGGTGCAGCAGGTCTGGACGCTTCCCGCCGCGAGCGCGCGACTTGCGGCGCCGCCGCTGCGACGGCAGCCCCCGCGCCTCGAGCGCGGGTACGGCTCGCGGAGGCCGGGAGCATGTCCGGGTGCGGTTGGCCTCGAGGCGTGGCGGAGGGCCACGACCCCGACCGGCTCCTAGAACTGCACGCTCGCGCCGACGAAGAAGCCGGAGAGCGTGGCGTCGAAGTCGAAGTCGTCGGCGCGGCCGTCCACGACGATCACGCGGTAGCCCGCCCGCACCGCCACGATCTTGAACACCGTCATGCCGACGCTCGCCTGGACGTCGATGAGCGTGCCCTCCACATCGCTGATGTCGATCGTGAAGCCGCTCAGTTCGAGCTCGGCCATGACCTTGCCGAACTTGCCCTGCGCAAGCACGCCGAAGACGGGGATCGGAAGGTCGGTCTCCTCGCGGGCCGTGCCCGAGGTCTCGCCGACGATGAGCCCCTCGAGGTGGAAGTAGCTGATGCCCCCCTCGAGCGCGATGTGAAGCGTGCCCGTCTTGAAGAGCGAGTAGTAGAAGACGGCGCGCAGGTTCTGCACCTGCACCTCGGAGTGGACCTGCTCGTCGATATCGAACGAGAGGCCGCCAAACGAGAAGGTCCGGCTGATCCGGTTGTCCCCGGAGAATTCCGCGACAAATCCGCTGAGCCTGAGCCCCACCGACGACAGCGAGAGCTGGATGACCGGCAGAAACACAGCCTCGGTGTCGTTGATGCCCAGGTCGGACTCGAAGTCGAGGCCGTCGCCGCTCGCGGCGAGGTGGCCGCTCAGCGACGGGAGCCAGAGGTTGACCTGACCGACGAACCAGCCGAAGACGCCCCCGGAGGCCGGCGCGGCGAGCGCGGTGCCGGTCGGGAGGTCGAGGGGGCGCAGGGGGAGGGTCGCGCCCGCCGCGCCGTCGCGCAGATAGGCATCCACCGCGGCGCGGGCCGCGCGGAGCTCGCCCGCGGTGTCCGCGCCGCCGGTCGCACCCTCCGCCCGGGCGGAGGCCGCAAGGAGGGCCAGGAGTCCGAGGATCGCCAGCGTCGTCCGCATGTTCTTGATCTCCCATCCGGCCGATGCCGGGTCCGCCGGGGGAGCGTCGCCTCCCCGCCTAGGCCATCGGCTGCCGGACGGCTCCGGCTTGACCGACCGCCTGCCGCGAGGGCGCGGGGCCGGTCAACCGGGGAGCGCCCGCGTCGCGGTCACGGCGAAGACGCCGAGCGCGCCGCGGCGCCCGAACGCCTTCGTGCACGCGGCAAGGGTCGCGCCGGAGGTCAGGACATCGTCGACGAGGAGCAGCGTCCGGCCCCTCACGCGCGGGCTCGCGCGAAAGGCCCCCCGCACGGAGCGCCAGCGCCCGGCCCGCGAGCGCGTCGCCGCCGCCACGCCGCCATGGACGCGGCGCAGCCAGTTCGCACAGAGCGGCAGTCGCAGATCTTTCGCCACGACCCGGGCGATCTCCTCGGCCTGGTTGAAGCCGCGCTCGCGACGGCGCGACCGGTGCAACGGCACAGGCACGACGACGGCGCCCTCGCCCAACGGCAGCGCGCGTGCGGCGGCCGCGGCGAAGTGCCCCAGCGGATTCGCCGCCGCGAGATTCCTGCCGTACTTCAGCGCGTGCACGATCTCCCGAGCCGTCCCCGCGTGCGGCGCCGCCGAACGCACGGCGTGCAGCGACATGGGCCACTCGGGACAGTGCGCGCACATCGGCGCCTGCACCGGACGCGGCGCGCCGCAGCGCATGCAGTGCGGAGCGTGCAGGAGTCGCAGGTCCTGCGCGCAGGCGGTGCAGAGCCAAGGGAGCGCCGTGGGAGGCCCGCGGCAGAGCACGCAGAGCGCCGGCGCCACCGCATCCAGCAGCGCGGTGCAGAATCCTGTCCCCCACCGCAGCAGATCCGAGACCCGGTCGCGTGCGCCCATACCCCTAAGACGCGCGGAGGTGTCACGGCGCGGCGGCGGCGGGCAAAGACCCGCCGCTCGCGTCGCGCCGGATCAGGAGCCCCTCCGCGTCGGGTCAGCCTCGCCGTGTGGCCGAGGGCGACGCCCCGGTCCCTTTCCGCTACCGGAGGAAGAGGCGCTTCACGTCGGTGAACGAGCGCAGGAACTCGATGTCGAGCAGGTCCCCGAGCGCGCCGCAGACGAAGAGGACCGCCCAGATCGCGAGCAGCCACCGCCCGAGGGTGGCGGAACGCGCGCGGGTGCGGTCCGGCGAGGGGAGGGCGGTCACGGCTAGAATTCTACGCCGGACTTGATCAGGACCTCGATGATCTCGTTCTCGGGGAGGCCGACCCGCTCCACGAGCTTGGCGACGATGCGGCAGAGCAGGTCGATCCGCTGGCGCGCGTCCTCGTCGCTGACCGGGCCCGCGAGGATCTCGGTGAGGTCGAGCCGCGACTTCGTGCGGGAGCGCGGGCGGGTCAGGTCGACCTCCTCGCGCGCGAGTTCGGCAAGCGCATCCATCGCGCCGCCGGCGGCCTCCGGCGCGGGCTTCGCCGCCGCCGCGGCGGACACGGCAGGCGCAGGCGCGCCCCGGCCCTCGGCCTTGGTCTCGGCGGGCGCGGGAGCGGGAGGCGCCGAGTCGTCCTCGTACTTCTCCTGCACCTGCCGGAAGAAGTTCACGAAGGTGTCGTTGTTCTCCTCGGTCTGGGGTGCGGGAGCATCCTCCTCGAAGACGTCATCGAGCGCGTCGCGGATCTCGTCCACCTTGTCGTGGCTGATGCCGGTGTCGACCTTCGTGTAGAGCTGCGCTCCCGCGCTCTGGCTCGCGAGGAAGAAGTCGTCCATCTCGACGCGGAGGCGCGCCTCCGCCTCGGGATCGTCGTCGGCGATGACGAGCGCCTCCTCCTCGTCCGCGGTCGCCGGGAGGCCGATGCCCGCGGCCCCGGCAGCCCCCCCCGCACCCCCCCCGACTCCCGCCGGGGGACGCGGCGGATCGCCACGGTAGCGCTGCTCAAGCATCTCCACCTTCTTCTTGCGAAGGAACTCTTCGAAGGGGTCGATCGCCCTCGTCATTGCACGATGCTCCCGGAAGCGGACATCCGTTCCCGCTACTATCGACATTTCGCCGGGGAGGCTGTACGGTGATGTAACCCGTTGGGGCCGCATGAGAAACGTCGGACGCATCGTCGTGCTGCTTGGCCTCTTCGGCGCGGGCGGATTTCTCGCCGTGCGCCTGATCCTGCCCCTCGTGCGGGGGCCCGGGCCGAAGGCCCCCGCGCCGGAGGCACCGCGGGAGGAGGAGGTGCCCGCGACGCTGCGCGCCTCCCTCGCGAGCGCCGGGGCGCTGGAGGCTGCGGCGCGCTTCCGCGAGGCGCTCGGGGCGCACTCGGCAGAGCCCTACGCGCCGGCGCTGCGGCGCCTCTTCGCCGAGCGGGCCTCCGAGGTCGCGACGCGCCTGCCGGACCTCGTCGAACCGCTGCTGGAGGAGTACCGCTACCGCTCGGCGGCCGAACTCGTCCGGCGCTACCTGCGCGAGTGGCGAGGGAGCGCGGTGGAGGAGGCGGCGGAACGGCTGCTCGAGACGATGGTGCAGGAGCAGCAGGCGCAGGTGGACTCGCGCATCGAAGAGGCGCGTCTGCTCGCGGGCCAGGGGGAGGCCGCCGCCGCCCGCGAGGCGCTGACGATCGCATGGGAACTCGACCCCCGCTTCGAGCCCCGCCTCGAGGACGAGCGCCTGAATCTCGAGCGGGCCCTCCGCGACGCCGAGCGGGCCGCCGCCTCGGGCGCGACGCCGGCGGCGGTTGCGACGGCGCTCGCCGCCGGGCGGCGCGAGCCCTCGCTGCCGCCGCCGATGCCCGGCTCGCCGCACCCCGACGTGAAGCGCCTGCGCGAGGCGAGGGCGCTGCACGCGAAGGCGCGCGACCTCTTCGCGAAGGGGCGCTACCAGCCCGCGGCCGACGCGCTGAAGGAACTCGTCGGCTACTACGGCGACCTGCGCTTCGTCGAGTCGCGGCGCGGCGCCGCGGAGGCGATGAACACGCTCGCGCGTCACGCGACGCAGGGGATCGCGGGACTCTTCCACGCCACCAGCGCGAAGCGCGAGGGCAAGAAGCTGAAGCTCGTCTACAGGTTCGACAGCGACGCCGAGATGCTCGACTGGGAGGTGCTGAAGACGATCCCGCACGAGGCGGCGGGCACGTTCGAAAGGGGAAGATCGGGGGTCCGGGGGTCGGGCGCGACGAGCCTGCTGCTGCGGGGCTTTTTCCAGAACGACCTGAGGCTGCGCTGCATCGCGCAGCCGACGCGGCTGCAGTCGCACGGCCTCGCCTTCTCGCAGGCGGGGCTCGAGTCGCGGCTCGTGATGCTGCTCGTGACCAACCACTGGTTCTGGGAGGGCGAGAACTACGTGCTGAAGCGCCCCGGCCACTGCCTGCTGATGTTTGGCAAGGGGGTCAACAACGACGTGCCGGTGGACGCCCCCGACGTCGGGTTCATCTTTATCATCCCGAGCATCGAGAAGCCGAGCCCGCCCGCCGGGGCGGATATCGGCCTCTCCTTCTCGATCGACGGCCTCGCGATGACCGGCGACGTCGCGCTTGGCATGGAGAGCGGCACGCTGCGCGCCGAGGCGAAGGGCGACGACGGCCGCGGCATCGAGCGGCTGCGCCCGACGCTCTTCGTGCACGACAACGCCGTGCTCTTCCGCGACGTCACGATCGAGGGGACGCCGCACCCCGACTTCGAGAAGGAGCGCGTCGCGGAGCTGCTGCGGCTGGCGGAGTGAACGCGTTTCCGGCGAACCGCGGAGGCACGGGGCGGTTGGACAGGGGTTCGCCATGCTGCTGACGATCTCGACCACGCACGATCCGGCCACCGACCTCGGGCTGCTGCTCCACAAGCATCCCGCGCGGCTGCAGACCTTCGAGCTGGCCTTCGGCCGGGCGCACGTCTTCTACCCGGAGGCGGGCCCGGAGCGTTGCACCGCCGCCCTGCTCGTCGACGTGGACCCGATCGGCCTCGTGCGCCGCGCCGGGCGCGGCGAGGGGATGCTCGACCAGTATGTGAACGACCGCCCCTACGCCGCCTGCTCGCTGCTCAGCAGCGCGATCGCGCAGGTCTTCGGCAGCGCGCTCGGAGGCCGGTGCGGCGCGGCGCCCGGGCTCGCCGAGCGCGCCCTCCCGCTCGAGGCGCGCGTCTCGGCGCTCCCCTGTCGCGGCGGCGCGGCGCTGCTCGAGTCGCTCTTCGTCCCGCTCGGCTATCGCGTCACGGCGGAGCGTGCGCCGCTCGACCCCGCCTTCCCCGAGTGGGGCGCGAGCCCCTACCACGACCTCCTCCTCGTGCAGACGTTGCGCCTGAAGGAGCTGCTCTCCCACCTCTACGTGCTCGTGCCGGTGCTCGACGACCGCAAGCACTACTGGGTCAGCGACGACGAGATCGAGAAGCTGCTCCGCCACGGAGAGGGGTGGCTCGCCGCCCATCCGCTGCGCGAGACGATCACGTCGCGCTACCTGCGCCACCAGCGCCGCCTCGTCCGCGACGCGCTCGAGCGGCTGGTGCACGAGGAGGATCCGCAGGCGACGGCGGAGGAGGAGGGCGCGGCGGCGCAGGGGGAGGAGTCGCTGGAGAGGCCGCTGAGCCTCCACGAGCAGCGCATCGACGCGGTGGTGGAGGTATTGGTGGGGTCAGGGGCCTCGCGCATCCTCGATCTCGGCTGCGGCGAGGGCAAGCTCGTGCGCGCGCTGCTGAAGTGCAAGGGGGTGAGCCGCGTGACGGGGATGGACGTCAGCTCCCGCGCGCTCGAGGTCGCGGCAAGGCGGCTCCGGCTCGACGCGATGCCCGCCGCGCAGCGCGGCCGCGTCGAACTGCTGCTCGGCTCGCTGCTCTACCGCGACCGCAGGCTGGAAGGGCATGACGCCGCGGCCCTCGTCGAGGTGATCGAGCACATGGATCCGCCGAGGCTTGCCGCGCTGGAGCGCGTCGTCTTCGAGGGGGCGCGCCCGCCCACGGTCGTCGTGACCACCCCCAATGCCGAGTACAACGCGCTCTGGCCGGCGCTGCCCGCGGGGAGGTTCCGCCACCCGGACCACCGCTTCGAGTGGACGCGCGCGGAGTTCCGGGAGTGGGCGGCGCAGGTCGCCGCGCGCTTCGGGTACGCGGCGCGCCACGCCGGGATCGGACCCGTCGATCCGACGCTCGGCGCGCCGACCCAGATGGCGACCTTCGAGAGGGCGGTCTGATGGAGCGTTCGATCCCGGAACTCTCCCTCGTCGTGCTCATCGGCGCCTCCGGCTCGGGCAAGTCCACCCTCGCCCGCCGCCTCTTCCGGCCCACCGAGGTGCTCTCCTCCGATTTCTTCCGCGGCCTCGTCAGCGACGACGAGAACGACCAGGCCGCGACCGGCGACGCCTTCGGGATCCTGCATGCCGTCGCCGCCAAGCGCCTCGCCGGCCGCCGCCTCACGGTGATCGACGCGACGAACGTGCAGCAGGAGGCGCGCCGCCCCCTCGTCGCGCTCGCGCGGGACTACCACTGCCTGCCGGTCGCCATCGTCCTCGACATCCCGGAGAGGATCTGCCAGCAGCGCAACGCCGCGCGGCCCGATCGCGCCTTCGGGCGACACGTCGTCCGGGGGCAGGTGCGCGAACTGCGACGCTCGCTGCGCTCGCTGAAGCGGGAGGGGTTCCGCCACATCCTCGTGCTCACCACGCCGGAGGAGGTCGATGCGCTCGTGATCGGGCGCACGCCCCTCTGGACCGACCTGCGCTCGGAGCCCGGGCCCTTCGACATCATCGGCGACGTCCACGGATGCCACGAGGAGCTCGAGGACCTGCTCTCCGCGCTCGGCTATCGCGACGGCGTGCCGCCCGAGGGGCGCAAGGCGGTCTTCCTCGGCGACCTCGTCGACCGCGGCCCCCGGACCCCCTCGGTACTCTCCCTTGTGATGAAGATGGTCGACTCCGGTGCCGCGCTCTGCGTGCCGGGCAACCACGACGTGCGCCTCGTGCGCAAGCTCCGCGGCAAGGATGTCAAGCCGACCCACGGACTCGCGGAGACGCTCGCGCAGCTCGACGCGGAGCCCGCCGAGTTCCGCGAGAAGGTCGCGACCTTCCTCGACGGCCTCGTCAGCCACTACGTGCTCGCCGGCGGCGACCTCGTCGTCGCCCACGCGGGGATGCGCGAGGAGTTGCAGGGGCGCGCGTCGGGCAAGGTGCGCGAGTTCGCGCTCTACGGCGAGACGACCGGGGAGACCGACGAGTACGGCCTGCCGGTGCGCTATCCGTGGGCGGAGGAGTATCGCGGCCGCGCGACGGTCGTCTATGGCCACACGCCGGTGCCCGAGGCGGAGTGGCTCAACCGGACGATCAACATCGACACCGGCTGCGTCTTCGGCGGCGCGCTGACGGCGCTGCGCTACCCGGAGCGCGAACTAGTCTCCGTGCCGGCGCGGCGCGTCTACTGCGAGCCGGTGCGGCCCTTGGTCGCCCCCGCGGCCCCGGCGCGGACGGCCCAGCAGCAGCACGACGACCAGTTGCATCTCGAGGACGTCATCGGCAAGCGCATCCTGTCGACGCGACTCGCCCGGACGGTGACGATCCGCGAGGAGAACGCCAACGCGGCCCTCGAGGTGATGAGCCGGTACGCGGTCAACCCGAAGTGGATCGTCTATCTCCCCCCGACGATGTCGCCCTCCGAGACGAGCGCCCGCCCGGGCCTCCTCGAACACCCCGACGAGGCGCTCGCGGGCTACGCCTCCCGCGGCGTGGCGCAGGTCGTCTGCGAGGAGAAGCACATGGGGTCGCGCGCGGTCGTCGTGCTCTGCCGCGACGACGACGTCGCGCGACGACGCTTCGGGATCGTCGGCGAGGGGCGCGGCGCGATCTACACGCGCACCGGGCGACCCTTCTTCCCGGACGGGGAGCGCGAGCAGGCCCTGCTGGCGCGGCTCGCCGCCGCCGCGACGCGCACGCGCCTCTGGGAGGAGTTCCAGACCGACTGGGCCTGCCTCGACAGCGAGATCATGCCCTGGTCGGCGAAGGCGCAGGAGTTGATCCGGCAGCAGTACGCGGCGGTCGGCGCCGCCGCGACGACGTCGCTGCGGGAGGGGGCGCGGCTGCTCGCGCTGCACCGCGACGGCGGCGACCTCGCCCGGCGCTGGCGCGACCGCCTCGCCGACGCGGAGCGCTTCCGGGAGGCCTATCGCCGCTACTGCTGGCCCGTCGACGGCATCGACGGCCTCCGGATCGCGCCGTTCCATCTGCTGGCGACGGAGGGGGCGGTCCACACCGCAAGAACTCATGCGTGGCACATGGAGCGGCTCGCCGCCCTCGCCGCCGGCGACGAGGGGCTGCTCCAGCGCACGCAGTGCCGGGTCGTCGATCCCGGCGACGCGGGCGGCCGCGCGGAGATCGCCGCCTGGTGGGAGGAGCTCACCGGCGCAGGGGGCGAGGGCATCGTCGTCAAGCCCTGCGATTTCGTCGCCCGCGACCGGCGCGGGCTCTTGCAGCCCGCGATCAAGTGCCGCGGCCCGGAGTATCTGCGGATCATCTACGGGCCCGAGTACGCGCGCGAGGAGCACCTGCGGCGCCTGCGCGAACGCTCCCTCGGCCGCAAGCGCTCCCTCGCGCTGCGCGAGTTCGCCCTCGGCCTCGAGGCGCTGCACCGCTTCGTCGAACGCGAGCCGCTGCGCCGCGTGCACGAGTGCTGCTTTGGCGTGCTCGCGCTCGAGAGCGAGCCGGTCGACCCGCGGCTATAGCATCGCGAGGATCGACGGCGCGTTCGTGATCTCGCAGACGCCCGCCTTCGGCTCGACCTTCAGCGCCTTCACGGTGCCGTTGTCGACGACCATCGAGAAGCGCTGGAAGCGCTTGCCCATGCCGTGGCCGCTCGCGTCGAGCACGAGGCCGAGCTTCTCGGCGAGTTCGCCGTTGCCGTCGGAGAGCATCGTGACCTTGCCGGCGGCGCCGCTGCTCTTCGACCACGCATCAAGCACGAACATGTCGTTGACCGCGACGCAGGCGATCTCGGCGACGCCCTTCGCCCGGATCGCGGCGGCGTGCTCGAGGAACGAGGGCAGGTGCGTCTTGCTGCACGTGCCGGTGAACGCGCCGGGCACGCCGAGCACGACGATCTTCCTTCCCTTGAAGAATTCGCCGGTCGAGACGGTCTTCGGGCCCTCGGCGGACAGCGTGCGCAGCGTGGCCTCCGGGAACCTGGTTCCAACCTGGATCGTGGGTGTCGTCATTCCGGGATCTTAACCTGCCATGCTCGGGACGGCGGGGGCGCGGCGTAGGTGTGCGCGCGAGGTTCGGCCACCCGATCCTCGCGGGGACCAGACGCCCAAGGTGCAACGGGGCCCCTGGACGAGGCCGGCTCGACGAGATCAAGGAGGCAGGTTCACTCCGTCGGCAAGGCAGACGTCGCGGAAGTCGCAGTGGCGGCAGGGAGGCCCGGGGGCGGGCGCAAAGCCCCCCCCCGCCCGATGCGCCGCGAGAAAGCGGCCGATGAGCGGCCCCACGGGCTCCGCCTCCACCTCGCAGACGGCTTCCGCATCGACATAGACGAGGTGGGCGCGGTCCGGCGCGGGAAAGCCGAGCGCCGCCAGCGCGCCGAGATAGATCGCCATCTGCGCGCGGTACTCGTCGGGCCGCGCCTCGCGCGAGGTCTTGTAGTCGAGCAGCAGCGGAGGGTCGGGGCAGTAGAGGTCGATGACACCGCGGACCGGCAGTCCGCCGAGGCGCGCGAGGAAGGGCATCTCGCGGTGCTGCGGCTTTCCGGTCAGCCGCTTCGCGAGCGGCTGCTCGGAAAGCCATAGGCACCAGGCGCGGAGCTTGTCGAGTTCGGCGTGGGTCGCGTGCGGCAGGTGGGCGCGCAGCACGGAATCGTCGGGGACTCCCCCCGGGCCCCCCTCCTTCAGGATCTCGTGGAAGACCGTGCCGAGCGTGCGCCGCGACCGCTCCTCCGGGAACGCCTCCGGCTCGTCGCCGGCCTCGAACTCGATGCCGAGCATGCGCCGCAGGCGGTAACGCCGCGGGCAGCGGTCGAACTCGAGCAGGTCGGCGGCGGCGGCGATGTAGGGCGCGTCGTCGCGGGGGGGCGGCTGGATCGCAGCGATGCGGTCGAGCAGTTCGCGCGCGCCCTCCCGGTCGCGCGGAAGGTCGGGGGGCAGGGGGGCGGAGCGGCGGAGCGCGGCGCGCACCCTCGCGGCCGTGCGGCGGTCGCGGCGGCGCGCGACCAGCGGCCGCTCGTCGAGCCGGACCACGCCCTCCGGCGGCGCGTCGAGCAGGTTGCCGGGGAAGGGCGACGATCGGGGGTAGCGCGCGCCCGAGAGGATCAGGTGCTCCTCGGCGCGCGTGAAGGCGACGTAGAGCACGCGCAGGTCCTCGTTCTCCTCCTGCGCCTGGTTCCACTCCCTCAGGTCGGCGAAGCCGGGCGGCTCGATCGAGTCGTCGTCGCCGCGCAGGCGGAAGCCGAAGCGCCCGTCGGGATGGAGGATGGGTCCGCTGCCGCCGCGGTGGCGCACCGCCGTCAGGTCCCCCACCGCGACGAGCGGGAATTCGAGCCCCTTGCTCGCGTGCACCGTCATCACCTTGACCGCGTCGTCGGTCTCCGCGGCGATCGGCGCCTCGCTCTCGCGCCTCTCCCGCTCGCGGAACTCGAGCAGCGCCCGCGCGAACGACGCGGGATCCTCCCGGCCCGCGCGCGCGCGGCGCACCGCCTTCTGCAGATTCGCGTGGCGGCGGCGGCCGTCGGGCTCGAGCAGGAGCAGCTCGTGGAAGCGCGTCTCGGCGAGGATCGTCTCGACGAGGTCGCCGGTGTCGCGGACGCCCGAGAGCGCGCGCCAGCGGGCGAAGCGCGAGGCGAAGGTGCGGAGCCGCTGCCAGCGCTCCTCCGGCACGAGCGCCGGGCGCTCCCCGTCGAGCGCGAAGAGCGGCAGGCAGGCGTCCCTCGGGATGCGCACGAGGTCGCCCTCGGGCACGCCGCAGAGCAGCGACGTGAGCACCGCGACGGCCCGGTAGCGGTCGTGCGGGTCGCCGAGCAGCAGCAGGAGCTGGGCGAGATCGACGACCTCGCGCGCGGCGTAGTAGCCGCGCCCCTTGACGACGACGTAGGGCACGCCCGCGTCGGCGAGCGCGCGCTCGTAGACCGGGAGGTGCGTCGTCGCGCGCAGCAGCAGCGCGCAGTCGCCGTAGCGCAGCGGCCCCTCGGGCCGGTCGGCGCGCGTGCGCGGGACGGGATCGCCCTCGACGATCTCGCGCAGCCGCTGCGCGAGCGCCCGCGCCTCCTTGCGCCGGCCGTCGGCGGCGTCCGCCCCCTCGGGCGAGAGCAGCTCGACCGACGGCTGCGGCTTCTCGCGGAAGGCCGCCTCGGCGCGCAGGTCCTGCGCCTCGACCTCGCCCGCGGCGAAGAGGCCGCGGAAGAGCGCGTTCGTGAACCGGACGACCTCCGGCCGGCTGCGGAAGGAGCCGCTCAGCTCGTAGCGGCTCGCGCCGCCGCGGAAGGCCGAGAAGACCGACGCGTCGGCGTAGCGGAAGCGGTAGATGGACTGCTTCGCGTCCCCGACGCCGAAGGGGCGCGCGCGGCGCGCGATCTCGCCGAGGATCGCCTCCTGGATGCGGCTCGTGTCCTGGTACTCGTCCACGAGAAGCTCGTCGTACTCGCCCGCGATCTCCAGCCCCACGGGCTGGCGCAGCAGGCCGAGCCCCTCCCGTTCGAGGTCGGCGAAGTCGAGCAGCCCCTCCTCCCGCTTGCGCGCCGTGAACTCCGCGTCGAGGCGGACGAGCAGCGCCGCAACGGCCTCGCCGGCCGCGCGCGCCGCCTCGCGGTGCTCGAGCGCCGCATACTCCGCCGCGAGCTCCTTCCCCTCGCGGAAGAGGTCGCCCTGCGCGCGCGCGACGTTCCCCTTGACCGCCTCGCGGAAGTCCGGCGCCATCGACGGATCGAGTTCGCGCAGCGCGTCGGCCATCGAGCGCAGCTTCTCGAGCCTCTCGCCGGTCTTGCCGTCCGCGCGCTGCCGCGACGCCGCGTCGAGGAAGCGCGCGAGCCTCGCGCGGAAGGCGGGCTCGTCGAGGTCGACGGGCCTGAGCTCCCCCATCGCGAGCGGCGTCGCGCGCGCGGCGAGGTAGAGCGACAGGAGCCACTCCTCGCCGCCGGAGAGGTCGACGAGCGCCGAGCGCTGCCCCTCCGGCAGCGCGTCGAGGGCCGCGACCATCGACTCCTCGAGCAGCAGGTCGGCGGTCATCTCGTCGCAGATCGCGAAGCGCGGGTCGAGGCCCGCGTCGAGCGCGCGCTCGCGCAGCACGCGCGCGAGGAACGAGTGGATCGTCGAGATCGGCGCGAACTCCGTCGCCCGCGCGAGGTCGCGCCGGCCCCGGTCCAGGAGCGCCTTCCGGATCCTCTGCTTCATCTCCCGCGCCGCCTTCTCCGTGAAGGTCAGCGCGAGGATGCGGCGCGGCACGATCTCCCGCTCGAGCACGAGGATCCGGTAGCGTTCGGTGAGCACCCGCGTCTTGCCGGTGCCCGCGCCGGCGACGACGGCGACGCGCGGCTCGCGCGACTCCGCCGCGGCGGCCTGCTCGGCGGTGAGCTTCACGGCGGCGCCTCCCGGCTCCGCTTCTCGAGCCAGCGCGCGCGGGGGACGCGGCAGAGGTCGTAGCCGTCGCACTGCGTGCGCGCGCAGCGCTCCGGGTCCCTCGGCGCCACCGCGAGCGCGCCGCGCCGGGCGACCTCCGCCGTCCGGCGGATGATCCCGCGCATGCGCTCCCGGCGCGCGTCGAGCTCCTGCTGCGTGAAGGTCTCGACCCCCTTGCCCCCCCCGACGTCGTCGCGCACGAACCCGACGCGGTCCCCGGCCCGGAGCCGCTCGAAGAAGGCACCCACCGCCCCCGGCAGCGCGAGCAGGTAGAGGTCGAGCTGGACATCCTCGAACGCGAGCGCCGCCTTGAGGTCCGGCTTGCCCGACTTGTAGTCGCGCACGACCTGCCCCTGCGGCAGCCGGTCGATGCGGTCGATCTGCCCGCGCAGCAGGACGCCGTCGCTCTCGATGGAGAACGCCTGCTCGACGCTCTCGACCGGCTGCCCGCGCAGCTCCGCCGCCGCGCGCACCACCGCGCGGCGCATCCAGCGCCGCTGCGCCTCCTGATCCAGGCCGAGGCGCAGCGCCCGCGTCTCCTCCGCGAAGACCTCGTCGAAGATGGCCCCCGGATCCCCCCCCCGTTCCACCGCGGCGCGCTCGAGGGCCCTGTGCATGATCGTCCCGCGCAGCAGCGGATCGAGTTCGCGCTCGCGCGGCGGCTCCACCGCGAGCACGCGCCGCATCAGCAGCAGGTAGGGGCAGCGCAGGAACGCGTTGATCGACGACGCGCTCAGGCTCGCGACGGCCTCGTCGCCGAGCCCGGCGATGGGCCGCGCGCGCATCAGCTCGAGCCGCCGGGGCCACGCGAGGAGCGGCCGCTCGACGGCGCCCATGTCGTGCAGCGCGGCCGCGAGCGCGCCCTCGCCGCGGTCGGCGCGCGCGAGCCCGTCGGCCACGAGCGGCAGCAGGTCGCGCGGACCGACGGCGTCGCCGGGCCACGCGAACTGCTGCGCGAGCCCGATCTCGCGCGAAGGCAGGTCGCGCAGGTGCAGCACCGCCTCGTCGAGGTAGGGGGAGGGGGCGCGGGGGACCCCCTCCTCGTCGAACGCGGCATGGCTGAGGACCATCGCCTCGCGCGCGCGGGTCAGGGCGACGTAGAAGAGGTAGCGCTCCTCGTCCTCCCTGTGCACGCGCGGCGGCAGCACGACGGAGCGCTCCGACGCGAGCGCGCGCCTCTCGTCGTCGCGCAGGAAGAGGTCCTCGCGCACCTGCCGCGGGAAGTGCTCCGCGCCGAGCCCGCTCACGAGCACGACCGGCTTCTCCCACTGGCGCGCGTCCATCGCCTCGACGGCGTAGACGCACGCGTGGCGCCGGTCGGGGGCGCTGCCGCGCAGCAGCGGCACGCGCCGCGCGAGGCGCAGCGCCGCCTCCGCCCGCGGCATCGCGGCGAGCGCCTCGGCCTCCTCGAGCAGCGTCTCGAAGAGGCTCGCGGCACGCGCGAGGTCGTCGTCGCCGTCGGGCCGCGCGAGCAGCGCGCGCCCGACCCCGAGGTGGCGGCGCAGCAGCGGCACCAGCGCCCCCGTCGCCGGCGGCATCCACGGGCTCTCGAAGGCGCCCTCGGTGCGGAGGCCGCGCGCGAGCGCGTCGACCGCCTCCGGGGCGGGGCCGTCGAGCAGGTAGGGCGAGCGCAGCAGCGAGAGGAGGTCCTGCCCGTCGAGCGGCGCCGCGAGCGACCGCAGGAAGAGGACCGCCGCGCGCGCGGCGGGGGTCTCCCCGAGGGGCTCGCTCCCGAAGAAGCGCAGCGGGACGCCGTGGCGCTCGAACGCGGCCCGGTAGAGCGCGTGCACGCCGTCGAAGGTGCGGCGGAGCAGCAGGAAGTCCTCGTAGGGCCGTCCGCTCCGCTTCACGTGGCGCGCGAGGCGGTCGGCCTCGTCCTCGTCGGACGCGCAGGCCCACCGCTCGATCGCGCCGGCGGCGGCCGTCCCCGCGGGTTCGCGGAAGAGGCGCCGCTCGAGGAAGGCGAGCGCGCCCTCCGCGCGCCGGTTGCCGCGCAGTTCGCGCCGTTCGTAGCCGTCGAAGGCGAGGGCGGTGCGCGCGGCGGTCGCGAAGATGGAGTCCCCGGGCTCGTCGGGGTCGAGCGGCAGCGTGACCACGGTCTCGCGCGCGCGCGAGGAGAGCCGCTCGACGATCTCGCGCTGCACCGGCGTGAAGTCGTGGAAGCCGTCGAGCAGCAGCAGGTCGAGGGCCGGCCCTCCGGCCGCGAGCAGGTCGCGCGTGCGCAGCAGCAGGTCCTCGTGGTCGGGGCCCGGGAACTCCGCCGCGTAGCGCGCGAACGCCTCGAAGAAGAGGCGCCCGCGGCCCCCCTCGGCGAAGTGCGCCCGCGCATGCACGAGCGCGGCGGCCGCGTCGATCCCCTGGTCCTTCGCCTCCTTGACCGCGGCGAGGAACTCCGCGCGAAAGCCCGGCTGCCCGGCGGCCCGCGGGAAGAACTCGCCCAGCACCCGCTCGGCGATCCGGTCGCGCACGGCGACCGGCACGAGCCCGCTCAGCCGCCGCGCCAGCACCCGCTCCGCGAGCGAGGTGAAGGTCTCGACGCAGCGGGCCGCGATGCCCCCCGCGCGGTCGAGCAGCAGCGTGCGCAGGTGCTCGGCCTGGCCGTAGGTGGGCACGAGCAGCAGCGGATGCCCTCCCGAGCGCAGGGACTTCGTGAGCAGGTCGAGGCAGGCGTGGGTCTTCCCGCTGCCGGCCCGCCCGAGGAGCAGTTGCCGGGCCACGGCGGGAGGCTAACCGCCGGAGGCGACATTGCGACCCGCGCGGGCGGGAAGTATAGTGGCGTTTCTGCCCCCGCGCCCCCCCGGAATCCCGATGAAAGCCACCCTCGACCGGTCCGTGACCGTCCTCGGGACCGGCTCCTACCTGCCCTCCCGGTGCATCACGAACGGCATGCTGCGCGGTCTCGTGCGCAACTACGACGAGGCGAGCGGCGACTTCGGCACCTGGGTCGATCGCGTGACGCACATCCACGAGCGGCGCTACATCGCCGACGGCGAGACCGCGGCGCACATGGGGGCGGCGGCGGCGCGGGGCGCGCTGGAGATGGCGGGCGTGAAGGCGACCGACCTCGACCTGATCGTGCACGCGTCGTTCACGCCGTCGGCGTGCGTGCCGGGCGACCACGTGCTGCTCGCCGACATGATCGGCGCGAAGGCGACGCCCTCGTACACGCTGACGGCGGCCTGCGCCGGGTCGATCTACGGCATGGCGCAGGCGTTCGGGCTGCTCGCCTGCGGCGCGATGCGGCGCATCCTCGTCATCGGGTCGGAGACGATCTCGCCGACGCTCGACTACGGCGACCCGTTGACGGCGATCCTCTTCGGCGACGGCGCGGGCGCCGTGCTGCTCGGCCGGACGGAGGGGGGCGCCGGGGGGATGCTGCCCCCCTACCTCGGCTTCGATTTCAACGCCGAGAACATCACGATGGACAACGCGAACCTGCCGTTCACGTCGACGCCGGCCGATCCGGGCGGGGAGGGGCGCGAGCCGACGGTGCAGCGCACCTACCTGCGGATGACGAGCGGCCCGAGCGTGCTGCGCAACGCGGTGCACGCGATGGCCGACAGTGTCAAGCGCGTGCTCGGCTTCGGCGGCGGCGCGCCCGAGGCCACGGACGGCGAGATGGAGGAGATCCGCGCGCGGCTGCGCGTCGTGCCGCACCAGGCCAACGGCCGCATCGTGGACGGCCTCTCGAGGAAGCTCGGCACGAACGCGAAGCAGGTCACGAAGACGGTCTACAAGGTCGGCAACATCAGCGCGGCGAGCAACCTGATCGCGCTCGACTTCGCGATGCGGCAGGGCAACTACGAGGTGGACCGCGAACCCGGGACCGAGCGCATCCTCGCGATCCGCGAGGTCCCCGACCCGGTCCGAAAGGGCGACCTCGTCGTGCTGCCGAGCATCGGCGCCGGCTACCTCTACGGCGCGGTCGGCTTCGTGCACGCGGGTTAGCAGCACTTCCGGGCTGGAGGCCGACGGGAGAGGTCGGATGCCGGTCGGCCCGGAAGTGCTGCTAACCCTAGCGCGATGGGCGGGAGTCGATCGAGGCGCGCGCTTCGCCGCGGTCGCGCGGGGGTCTGCTCTCGGGAAGTCAAGTCCAGCCGTGCCACGAGGGGGCCGGCGATCGAGCCAGCCTGCGCCTTCGCGGCATCCTATCTCGCGCTCGACAGCGAGAGGAGCCGGCACGGCGAACCTCGCGCTGTTCACGCCTGCAGGGCACAGCGCCCGTCGCGCCTACGACGGGCTCTTCAGCTCCACCGGACGACCGCGGCGGATGACCTTCGCGGCGAGCGGGTCGCCCTCCTTGCGGCCGCGCAGCACGGCGCCCACGTCGGCGGCGCCCGCGATCTCCCGGCCGGCGAGCTCGATCAGGATGTCGAAGCGCTGCATGCCGAGGCGGTCCGCGAGCGATCCCGGGTCGACGCTGTCGACGACGAGGCCCTTGCCGCGCAGCTCGAGCTGGGCGTCGAGGACCTCCTCCGGCCGCGTCACGCGGGCGCCGAGCAGCGCGCCCTGCGCCGTCGTGTCGAAGCGCTGGCGCAACTCCTCCATCATGCGCTGGCGCTGCTCCTGCAGGCGCCGGAACCACTTCTCCGTGCGCTCCTGGTCGCGCTGGAAGTTCTTCCAGAAGTCCTCGTCGAAGTCCTTGTTCCACTCGCTCCAGAACTTCTCGATGTCGAAGTCCGGCCGGCCCGCGCCCGCCCCGGGACCCACGTGGAGGCGGAAACCGCCCAGCACGTCCGCGAGCTCGGGGTGGTCCTTCTTGAGCTGCTCGATCGACTCGCCCTCGTACTCGCGCGTCTGCTCCTTGCCGTCCACGACCTCCTTGACGCGCACCTTCACGCGGCCGTCGCGCATCTCGATGCTGTAGCTCTGGTTGCGGTTGCGCATCCCCTGGCGCGGCGACTCCGGCACCGGCGAGTCGCCCTCGACATCGACGCTCTCCCTCCCCCCCTTCGGATCGCGGATCGCGCGCAGCGCGCGGCCGGCGCGCATGCGCACCTCGACATCGTTCGACTGCAGCGCCTTCTCGAGCGCGGGGATCGCCTTCTCGCCCATCTCGACGAGGCGCTTGGTCGCGTCCTCCCGGACGGCGTACTCCTCCGACCCGAGTTTCAGGATCAACTCCTCGGCGCTCGGCGCCGCCTGCTGGGCGAGCGCGAGTCCGGCGACAAGCACGGCGGGAAGAATCAGCATCGCTTTGTGCATCTCGGAATCTCCTATCGGCTCATCCCCCACTACGCTCCCGGGGGCGCGGAGCGCAGGAAAATCAGCTCCCGGGGAAGACCTCGCCGAACGCGCGGATCCGGCGGTAGCGCGCTTCGAGCAGCTCCTCCGGCGGGATCGCGACGAGTTCGTCGAGCGCCGCGAGCAGCCGCCCCTTCAGCGACTCGATCATCTCCTCCGGCGCCCGGTGGGCACCGCCGAGCGGCTCGGGGACCACCTCGTCGATGATGCCGAAGCGCACGAGATCGGGGGCCGTCAGCCGCAGCGCCGTGGCCGCATCCGCGGCGCGCTCGCCGTTGCTCCAGAGGATGGCCGCGCACCCCTCCGGGCTGATCACGCTGTAGTAGGCGTGCTGCAGCATCAGGACCCGGTCGCCGACGCCGATGCCCAGCGCCCCCCCGGACCCCCCCTCGCCGATGACCGTGCAGACGATCGGCGTCTTCAGGCGCGACATCGCCATGATGTTCTCGGCGATCGCCCACGCCTGCCCGCGCTCCTCGGCGCCGACGCCCGGGTAGGCGCCCGGCGTATTGATCAGCGTGACGATCGGCAGGCCGAACTTCTCGGCCAGCCGCATCTTCGCGAGCGCCTTCCGGTACCCCTCGGGATGCGCGCACCCCCAGTTGCAGGCGAGGTTCTCCTTGGTCTCCTTGCCCTTCCGGTGGCCGACGAGCAGGAAGCGCCGGTCGCCGATGCGCGCGAAGCCGGTCGTGATCGCGCGGTCGTCGCCGAACCGCCGGTCCCCGTGCAGCTCGACATACTCGTCGAGCATCCCCTTGATGTAGTCGGAGGTCTGCGGCCGGAGCGGGTGGCGGGCCACCTGCACGATGTCGTAGGGCTTGAGCCCGGCGTAGATCTCCCGGGTCATCCGGTCGAGCTTCTCCTGCAGCGGCGTCAGCTCGCCGTTCAGGTTCATCCCGGTCGACTCGGAGAGGCTCTTCAGCTCCCCGATCTTGCTTTCGAGCTCGATGATCGGACGCTCGAAGGCGAGCCCGATCCGGGGAACCTCCCGACTACCCTTTCTTTCGGCCATGCTGAGTCCTCCGAGCCTACGCCCGCATGGCGGGAGCCGCAAGCGAAAGCGCCCTTGCCGAAGGTGGCGGCGACGGGTAGGATCGACGCAAGTCCAGATGGTACAGAAGGTTATAGATGAATAGGCGGGCTTTATGGGCGAGTGGGTGAGGGTCGAAGTCGCGGTCCGGCCGGGCGAGGTCGATCCGGCCGGGGTCGCCGCGCACCACGACCTCGAACTCGCAGGGCTCTCCACGCGGGGGGTCCGCGTCCATCAGGTCTACTTCCTGAGCGGGCGGGTCGATGCCCACGTGGCGGCAGCGCGCCTGCTCGTGGATCCGGTCCTCGAAGAGCGAAGGGGAGGGGGGCCGGGGGAGGGGATCCTCGTCTCGGTCTCGAAGAAGCCGGGGGTGATGGACCCCACCGAGGCGTCGATCCTGCGGGCGCTGCGGGCGCTCGGCCAGGCCCCCGAGCGCGCGGCGACGGCCAAGTGCTACTGGATCGACAGCGATGCCGCCCCCGAGGAGGTAGCCGCCGCGGTCTCCCGCTCGCTCGCGAACGCGGTCATCGAGGAGATCACGGTCGGCCCCCCCCACCCCCCCCGCGATCTGCCGAAGGGCCGGGAGCGTGCCGCGCAGCCCACCGTGCCTCTCCGCGACGACAGGCTGCTCGCCATCTCGCGCCAGTACGCCCTCGCCCTCGACCTCGACGAGATGCAGGCGATCCAGGCGTTCCGCCGGGAGCCGCGCCTCGGCGACCTCGAGACGATCGCGCAGACCTGGTCGGAGCACTGCAAGCACAAGACGCTGACGGGGCCGATCGACTACACCGAGGACGGGCGCACGGAGCGGATCGGGAACCTGCTGAAGGAGACGATCTTCGCCTCGACGGTGAAGCTCGCGAAGGACTGGTGCGTCTCGGTCTTCAAGGACAACGCGGGCATCGTGCGGTTCGACGACGAGAACGACATCTGTTTCAAGGTGGAGACGCACAACCACCCGAGCGCGATCGAGCCCTACGGCGGCGCCGGCACCGGCATCGGCGGCGTCATCCGCGACATCCTCGGCACCGGGCTGGCCGCGCGGCCGATCGCGAACACCGATGTCTTCTGCTTCGGCGACCTCGACACCGCCTCGCTGCCGAAGGGCGTGCTGCACCCGAGGCGCGTGATGAAGGGTGTCGTCGCGGGCGTGCGCGACTACGGCAACCGGATGGGCATCCCGACGGTGAACGGCGCCGTCTGCTTCGACCGGCGCTACCTCGGCAACCCGATCGTCTACTGCGGCACCGTCGGCATCCTGCCCAGGGGCAAGCACGAGAAGGCGGCCCGCCCGGGCGACCTGATCGTCGCCGTCGGCGGGCGCACCGGCCGCGACGGCATCCACGGCGCGACCTTCAGCAGCGAGACGCTGCACGACACCTCCGACCGCGTCAGCGGCGGCGCCGTGCAGATCGGCAACGCGATCGAGGAGAAGAAGGTGCTCGACACGCTGCTGCGCGCGCGCGACGAGGACCTCTTCACCGCGGTGACCGACTGCGGCGCCGGCGGCTTCTCGTCGGCGGTGGGCGAGATGGGCGAGAAGACCGGCGCCGAGGTCTGGCTCGAGCGCGCGCCGCTCAAGTACGCGGGGCTCGACCCGGTGGAGATCTGGATCTCCGAGGCGCAGGAGCGGATGGTGCTCGCGGTGCCGCCCGAGCACGAGGCGAGGCTCTTGCAACTCTTCCGCAGCGAGGATGTCGAGGCGACCGTGATCGGCCGCTTCACGGGCGACGGACGGCTCCTCGTCAGGCACGGAAGCGACGTCGTCGCCGACCTGCCGATGGAATTCCTGCACCACGGGCTGCCGAAGAGGCCGCGCCAGGCGACCTGGACCACCCCCCCCGAGCCCCCCCCGCCTCCGCGCCGCGGGGACCTGCGCGCGCTGCTGTTGCAGGCGTTGCGCGACGGCAACGTCTGCAGCAAGGAGTGGATCGTCCGCCAGTACGACCACGAGGTGCAGGCGGGCTCCGCGATCAAGCCGCTCGTCGGCCCCGAGGGGCGCGGCCCCGGCAATGCCAGTGTCGTCGTGCCGGTGCTCGGATCCGGGCGCGGTGTCGTCGTAGGGTGTGGCATCCAGCCGAAGGTGGGCGACCTCGACCCCTACCGGATGGCGATGGTGACCGTCGACGAGGCGATCCGGAACGTCGTCGCCGTCGGCGCCGATCCCGGGCGCATCGCGCTGCTCGACAACTTCAGTTGGGGCGACTGCAAGCGGCCGGAGGTGCTCGGCGCGATCGTCCGCGCGGCGCGCGGGTGCCACGACGCGGCGCTGCTCTTCGGCGCGCCCTTCATCTCCGGCAAGGACAGCCTCAACAACGAGTTCCGCGGCGAGGGCGAGACGATCCGGATCCCGCACACCCTGCTGATCAGCGCGCTCGGGCAGGTGGACGATGTCACACGTTGCGTGACGAGCGATTTCAAGCGCCCGGGCTCGCGGATCGTGCTCGTCGGCGCGACGTGGAACGAGTGCGGCGGGGGCTTCCTCGGCGGCGGCGCCTGCCCGCAAGTGCGGGCGACCGCCCCCGCCGTGATGCGCGCGGTGGCGGCCGCGCTGCGCACCGGCCGGGTGCTCTCCTGTCATGATCTGAGCGACGGCGGCCTTGCCGCCGGCGCCGCCGAAATGGCGATCGGGGGGGGCTTCGGGGCCCGGATCGACCCGGCGCGGATCCCCGTGGGCGAGCCGATCGACCGCGTCGACGTGCGCCTCTTCAGCGAGAGCCCCACGCGGTTCCTGCTCGAGGTCTCGGCTCCGCTCGAACTCGCGGTGCCGCACGCCGAGATCGGAGAGGTGACCGAGGAGCCGCTGCTGGAATTCGGTGACGCGGTCCGGCTTCCGCTCGCGGAAGCCCGCGAGGCCTTCTTCCACTGGGAGCGACTGCTGTGAGGGTGCTCGTGCTGCGTGCCGCCGGCACGAACTGCGACCGCGAAACGGCGCACGCCTTCCGGCTCGTCGGCGGCGAACCGGAGACGCGGCATGTCAACGAACTGCTCGCCGAGCCGGCGCTGGTGCGCCGTTTCGGCATCGTCGTGATCCCCGGGGGGTTCTCCTACGGGGACGACATCGCCGCGGGACGCGTGCTGGCCACCGAGTTGCGCGAGAGGGTCGTGCCGGAGATGCGCCGGCTCCTCGATGCGGGGGGACGCGTGCTCGGCATCTGCAACGGCTTCCAGGTGCTCGTGAAGACCGGCCTCCTGCCCGACCCGGGCGAACAGACGGTCACGCTGACCCACAATTCGACGCACCGCTACGAGGACCGCTGGGTCGAACTCGACGTGCCGCGCACGCGCTGCCTCTTCGTGACCGAGGGCGAGCGCTACTTCCTGCCCATCGCCCACGCCGAGGGGCGCATCGTCGCTTCGGAATCGACGCTCGACCGCCTCGAACGCGACGGCCAGGTCGTCTTCCGCTACCGGACCAACCCAAACGGCTCCGCCCGCTCGATCGCCGGCCTCTGCGACCCGACCGGCCGCGTGCTCGGCCTGATGCCCCACCCCGAGCGCCACGTCGCGCCCTGGCAGCACCCCTTCTGGACCCGCGCCGGCCTTGCGAGCGAGGGGGAAGGGGTGAGGCTGTTCCGGCGCATGGTTCAGCCGGGGTAAGGCATCGCAACGCGAGCGTACGCGGCACCCGCTCCAGGCGCCTCGGGGACGCGCGCGCCGAGCCGCGGACGGCGGCCGCCCGCTCAGGGGGCGAACAGCTCCTGGAGGACCCCGAGTGCCTTTCGGATCGTCGCGGGAGGGAGCCGGCCGAGGCGGCGCACGAGGCGCTGCCGATCCACCGTACGGATCTGGTCCAACACGACGTGCCCGATCCGCCCTTCGAAGCGGCAGGGCACCCGGAACGGGTAGGCGTGCTGACCCGTCGTCAGCGGCGCGATGACAATCGTGCCGAGGTGTGCGTTGAGTTCGTTGGGGGAGACCACGATGCAGGGGCGTACCTTGCGGATCTCGCTCCCTCGCGTCGGCTCCAGATTCGCAAGGTGGACCTCCCCCCGGCGGATCGGTCGGTCGGCTACCACCGCCATTCCGTCTCGTCGAAGCGGGTCGGGGTCGACGCGTCCTGCAGCCCTGCCTCGCCGCGGTCCCGCAGCGCGCGGGCGGCCTCCTCCCACCCGACTCGCGATCCCTTGCGCGCCACGATCATGATCGCGCCGTCGCGAAACCGGAGTTCATCCTCGTCGCCGAGCCCGGCCTCCCGCCTATAATCCTTGCCATGTGGCCCTTCGCGCGGCGGGCTCCGGCGGTGACGGCGCGGGTGCTCTTCGACCGGTGGTTCCGGGCGCAGGTGCCGGAAGGGCATGTCTCGCTCGAGGCGTACGAGGCCGCGATCACCGACGACGAGGTCGCTCGGCTGCCGAAGACGCTGCACAAGCTCGCGACCGACGGCGTCGAGCGGATCTACCAGGTGCGGCGCAAGGAACTCGAGCCCGACCGCAGCGCGCTCCTCTTCCTCGACGACCTGCTCGATCCCGAGATGCGCTGGAAGCTCACGCAAGAGCAGGACGCGAGCCACCCGCGCAACCTCTTCCGGGTGGTCGCCACGGAGTTCGGCTGCATGGTCGGGGAGATCTACGTGCATGCGGGCAAGGGGCGCTGGCTCCCGCGCCGCGCCCCCAACCTCTGGCGATCGCGCATCGCGCGCGCGGACGGGTCCGAGTACGACCCCTTCCTCGCGGTCGTGCGGCAACTCAGCGACGAGCGCGTCCCGGGGGCGCTCGCGGGACACTTCGATGCGATGGCTTAGGCGCGTGCTCGTGCTGCTGCTCTTCGTGCTCGCGTGCGCGCCCGAGCGGTCGGCGGCGCGCGTGCAGGGGTTCGACGCGCTCGTGCCGCCGGGTGCCGCGGCGATGCTCGTCGCGAAGGTGGAAGCCGACGACCTGCTCCATCTGCACCCCGACCTGCGCGATGTCGCCGTGCGCTTCCGGCTCGCGGGCCAGGAGATCGGCAGGGCGGTCTCGGGCCGGGACGGCCTCGCGTCCTGCACGTGGACGCCGCCGGCCGCCGGCGTGCACGAGGTCGAGGTGGTCGCCGACCCGGGCGAGCGCGGCCGCACGATCCTGCGCGTCTTCGTGCGCGACAGGGATCGCAGGGTGCTCGTCGTCGATCTCGACGGCACCGTCTGCGCCGGCAGCGGTCTCGACGTGATCCGCAAGCCGCCGGCGGAGATCCCCGTCATCGAGGGCGCGCCCGACGCCCTCACGCGTCTGGCGACGCGCTTCGACCTGCTCTACCTCACCGCGCGCGACGACTCGCTGATCACCCGCTCGCGCGAGTGGCTCGACCTGAACGGCTTCCCGAGGGCGCCCATCCTCGTGCGCGACCTCGGCCTGCACACGCTCTCCGCGGAGAAGTACAAGAAGCGGCGGCTCGCGGAGCTCGCGCAGACGTGGCGGCTCGCCGCCGGCGTCGGCGACCGGGAGGAGGACCTCGCCGCCTATCGCAGCGTCGGGATGCGCACCTTCCTCGTGCCGGACGTGAGCTGGGAGGAGATCGGGGCGGCCCTCAGCGCGCCTCGAGCACCCGCGGGAGCCCCGCGAGATCCCGGCGGACGGTGACCTCGCGGAAGTGCGCGGCCGCACCCGCGAGTCCCGCCTGGTCCTCGCCGATCTCGCAGAGCAGCGTGCCGCCCGGCGCGAGCCAGCGCGGCGCCTCGGCGAGGATGCGCCGCAGCAGGTCGGTGCCGTCGGGCCCGGCGTAGAGCGCGCGTCTCGGTTCGTGGGCGACGATCTCGGGTCGGGTGCCCTCCGGCACGTACGGAGGGTTGCAGACGATCAGGTCATAGGGGTGGGGCGCGGGGAGGGCGGCGAAGAGGTCTCCTTCACGGAAGTCGATGCGGGCCGCGACGCCGTGCCGCTCCGCGTTCCCGCGCGCGACGGCGAGCGCGTCGGCGCAGAGGTCGGTGGCCGTGATCCGGCACTCCGGCAGCCGCTTGGCGCAGGCGACCGCGATGCAGCCGCTCCCGGTACAGAGGTCGAGCAGCGTGCCCGGCAGGAGTTCGCGGGCGCGGTCGACGAGCAGTTCCGTCTCCGGACGGGGCACGAGCACCGCCGGCGTCACGCGCATCGCGAGGCCGTAGAACTCGCGCCGCCCGGTCAGGTAGGCGCTCGGCTCCCCGGTGGCGCGGCGGCGCAGAAGCTGGCGGTAGGTCTCCAGTTCCGCCTCGGCCAGCGGGCGCTCCCCGTCGAGATAGAGGCCGATGCGCTCGATGCCGAGCGCATGCGCGAGCAGCACCTCCGCCTCCAGCCTCGGCGACGGGATCCCCCGCCGCGTGCACCAGGCCGCGGACGACCGGAGAACCTCCCGGACCTTCACCTCAGCGGCTGCGGCGCCTCGTCGAGGGGGGCGGGGGGGGCGACTTCTTGCCGCCAAAGATCGCCTTCAGGAAGACGACGACGATCACGAGGCCGCCCAAGGTCGCCGCCCAGGGCCCCGGGGCGAACTGTCCGAGCCACACGCGGACCTGCGCGAGCATCCCCTCGTCCGCGGTCCCCTGCAGGTTCTTCCCGACCTCGTCCCAGCCGAGGCACCCCTCCTGCTGCCAGGTCGTCAGGAATCCTCGGATGCCGAACCAGAGGCCGCAGACGCCCGTCACGAACGCGGCCGGCATGCCGGGGATCAGGCGCCCCGAAACCACGTTGGCGATGCCCACGAGGAAGGTGTAGAGGCCGAAGGCGAAGAGCAGCGACACGGAGACGCTGTCCAGCCCGGTCACCTCGACGCGGCCGTCGAAGACGGTGGCGCGCTGCCAGACCGCGAGGCCGCCGGCGACGATGAACGACGCGCCGAAGAGGAGGCGGTAGCTCTCCTTGGGCCCGGCCGGACCCTGCGGCACCGCGTCGCGGCCGGCCTTGCGCAGGCGGGCGACGGCGAGGAGCGCGAGCAGGGATCCGAAGCCCGCGAGCCAGAGCCCCGGACCGAACTGCCCGAGCCAGCCCTGCGACAGCAGCTTGAAATTGGACCCCGACGTCGCGAGCAGATGCTGCTCGAAGGCCTCCCAACCCTTCCAGTTCGCCTGCTCGACCGTCATCAGCGTGCTCCGCACGGTCAGCAGCAGGCCGCCGAGCGCGAGCAGCAGCGCGAGGCGCGCGCGCGGGAGGCGCGCGGTCCCGATGTTGGCGATTGTCGAGGCGACGCCGTAGAGCGCGAGGCCGAGCAGCAGCGTCACGCCCACGCTGTGGGCGCCCGAGACCTCGGCGCTGCCGAAGATCTCGCTGCGCTGCCAGACCGCCATGCCCGCGGCGGCGAGGAAGGTCGACGCGGCGAGCAGCGTGTAGTGCGCCGCGACCGGGCGTGCCGGGGTCGCGTCGGCGGGCGCGGGCGCCTCCGCCTCCGGCGCGACCGGGCTCGCCTCGGGGATGGCGTCGGCGACCGGCACGCCCATCGGCAGGATGCCCTCGTCCGGCTCGGGATCGCTGTCGGTGCCCGGGTCCCCGGCCTCGCCGAGATCCTCGAAGTCGTCGGACTCGCCCTCGGGCTTCTCGTCGTCGTCCGGGGTCATCAGCCGCTCGTTCATCGCTTCTCCTCCAGATCCTCGAGGTCGAGGTCCTTCAGCCGCCGGGCACGCTCCTGGAGGCGCAACGCCTCGAGCAGCGGATCCAGCATGCCCAGCATAACGTTTGGCAGTCCATGAAGGTTGGAATCGAGCCGTTCGTCGCTGAGGCGGTCCTGCGGGAAGTTGTAGGTGCGGATGCGGTCGCTCCGCTCGCCGGAGCCGATCTGGCTCTTGCGGGCGGCGGCGCGCTCGCTGTCGCGCTGCTGGCGCAGGTGGTCGTAGATGCGCCCCTTCAGGATGCGCATCGCCCGCGCCTTGTTCTTGTGCTGGCTCTTCTCGTCCTGGCACTTCACGACGAGCCCGGTCGGGATGTGCGTGAGCCGGATCGCCGACTCGGTCTTGTTCACCTTCTGGCCCCCGGGCCCCCCCGCGCGCATCGTGTCGATCCGGATGTCCTCGGCCTTGATGTCGACCGCCACCTCTTCGAGTTCGGGGAGCACCGCCACCGTCGCCGTGCTCGTGTGCACGCGCCCCTGCGTCTCGGTCGCCGGCACGCGCTGCACCCGGTGCCCGCCCGACTCGAACTTGAGCAGGCGGTAGACGCCCGCGCCCGAGATGCTGAAGATCGCCTCGCGCACGCCGCCGAGCTCGGTCTCCTGGAACTCGAGGACCTCGACCTTGAGCCGCTTGCTCTCGGCGTAGCGGCGGTACATCTCGAAGAGGTTGCGCGCAAACAGCGCCGCCTCGTCGCCCCCGGTGCCGGGCCGGATCTCGATGATCACGCTGCTCGCGCTGTCCGCCTCGTCGGAGCCGAGTTCGTCGGCGAGCTCCTCGATCTTGGCCTGGAGGCGCTCGCGCAGCCCCTTCGCCTCCTCCTCGGCGACCTCGCGGTACTCCTCGTCCTGGAGCATCGCCTCGGCCTCGCGCAGCGCGCTGGAGAGCTCGAGGTACTCGCCGTAGAGCGTCGCGCGGCGCTCGAGGCCGCCGCGCTCCCGCATGATGTCGCGGACGCGGACGGGGTTGGTCGAGACGGCCGGATCCTCGAGCATCCGCGTCAGTTCGCGGTAGCGCGCGAGCACGTCGGGGAGGCGGTCGGCCACGCGGGGCCCTTGCTCAGGAGGCGGACTCGGCCGTCTGACCCGCCTTCTTGCGGTAGTCGCCGTACCGGTCGCGGAACTTCTGCACGCGGCCCGCGGTGTCGAGCAGCTTCTGCTTGCCCGTGTAGAAGGGGTGGCAGCGGTCGCAGATGTCGACCTTGAGCTCGGGCACCGTCGCACGCGTCTCGAACGCATTGCCGCAGGCGCACTTGACGCTGCACTTCTCGTACTTGGGGTGGATGCCCTTCTGCATGGGAGGAGTTTCCTGGCGGAAACTCCCTAGTATAGGGGGGCGCGGGGGGGTGGCAAGAACGCGCGCCGGCCGCAAGGGACGAGGGGCTACCGGGAGGCTTGCGCGCGGCCGGGGCGGACGGTGCGCTCGCAGGCGGCGGGCGGGGGGTGGGTCGCGACGACGTAGCCGATGCGGCCCTTCAGGTCGGGGTGGTCGAGCACCGACTGCGCGAGCCGGTCGAGGTGGTTTGCGACCGAGGAGGGGCGCTTCTGGATGTCGGGCCGCAGCGTGCAGGTGAGGTGGACCCCGGTCTTGTGCTCCGCGCCCCCCGGGCGGATGAGCGCCATCACGATCGGGTCGGTGGCGGTCAGGTAGAGGCCGTGCTCGCGGCGGAGGTCGGGGTCGATGCGCTTCAGGTCCTCGATCGTCGGGATCTGCTGCAGGTAGAACATCGACATCAGCGCGAGGAAGAGCGCGGTGACGATCCCGAGGCCGACGATCGTGGTGGCAGAGCGCCGCACCCTCCCCTTATCGGAGGGCGGCCCGCCCTACTTCAGCGCCGCCGCGGGCTCGGCGGCGACGGGGCGGACGAGCCTCCGGCCCTTCTCGGAGAGGCGGTAGAGCCCCCGTCGGGTGCCCTCCTGGAACCACTTCTGCTTGCGCTTGAGGGTGCCGACCGCGTGGTGGAGGTTTTTCGGCATCGGCCGCCCCACCACGGCGAAGCAGCCGCCGAGTTGCTCGATCGAGAACTCCGGCTGCCCCTCCACCACCTGGAGGTAGTAGCCGAAGTGCAGCAGCGCCTCCTGGATCGCCCCGCGTCCGGCGCGCGCGGCGCGTCCGTGGAAGAACTCGGCGAGGCCGGACTTGGGCGCCTCGGTCGCCGCGGGAGCCGACACCGCCGGGGTGGCGGGCGCGGCCGTCGCGCCGCTCAGGTAGTGGCGGAAGAAGCGCACCTGGCGCTCGACGAACTCCTCCGATCCCTGCAGCTCGATCGTGACCTCGCCCGACGTGAATTTGAGGACCGTCTCTTGCATGGTGCGCGCCCACTCTACTGAATCGGGGATGGCCCTACACGTTTTCGGGGGTGGCGCCCGCCCCCGAGGCGCCGCGCTACTCCACCTCGACGCGGTCCCCCACCCCGATGCCGTGCTTCGCGAACCAGCCGCCCGGCATCTCCAGCGCGAAGCGGACCGGCGTGTTCGACGGGTACATCGGGATCTCCGGAGGCGGTGTGCCGGCCTCGGGCTTCATCGTGTGGATCATCTCGATGACGTTCGCCTTGATGTACGCGAGATCGATGGGGATGTAGACGTTGCGGTTCCAGAAGGCCCGATCGTGGGCGTACTTGTAGACAAACAGCATGCCCTGGTCCGGTTCCCCGAACCCCTTCCGCATCATCATGCCGGTCTGGATGCCGGCGTTGGTGTCGCGGCGCTCCACCCTCACCGGGATGCGCCGGTCACCGGCGACGACGGTGACGACCCCCGTCGGCTGCGGCACCGGCAGCGTGGGCCTCACCGCGGCCACGAGCGCGCGCTCCGCGGCATCGGCGGGGTGGAAGTTCGTGTACGGGACCTCACCCATCGCGACCACGCAGTCGGGGTGGAGCGCCGTCTGCGCGGCCAGCGCGCGGCAGAACGCCCGGATGGCCTCGACGATCTCCGGGCCGTAGGGCTGGGGGGTGCCGCGCTCGATGGCGATGGAGACTCCCATCGTCTGCAACTGCTCGTTCGTGCCGTCGATCACGCCCGAGGCGCTCCACCGGCGGCGCATCCGCATCGCGCCGGCCGGCCACTCGACCCCGCCGCCGACCATCAGGTGGAACCCCTTCGCGTGGACGTCGGCCCCGTGCCGCTCGGCGGCCCTCACGATGACGAAGCGGACCTCGTCGGCGCCCCGCTCGGGCGTGTTGGCCGGATGGAGCGCGGCGGCGATCCGCTCCTCGATCTCGCCTTCCGGCGCGCCCGGGGCGATCGAGTAGAACTCCTCGTCGGTCGGCGGCAGCAGCGTGGACGACGCGGCGCGGAGCCCGCCGCCGCCCTGGCCGCAACCGGCGGTGCCGGCGCACGCGGCGGCGAGCAGGAGCGTCAGCAGGCCCAGACGCGGCGCATCCATGGCCGGATCAGTCTAATCCCGATCCGCGCATCAGTCGGCGCACCGCGTCGACGGGAAGGCCGACGACGTTGTCCCAGGGCCCTTCGAGGCGCGTCACGAAGCGGTCGCCGCGCTCCTGGATCGCGTAGGCCCCCGCCTTGCCCATCGGCTCCCCGGTCGCGACGTAGGCGTCGATCTCCTCGTCGCTCAGCGGGCGCATCGTCACCCTGGTCTCGACCGACTCGGTCGCGATGCGCCCGGCGTGGCGCAGCGCCACCCCGGTGACGACGCGGTGGGTGGTGCCGGCGAGGCGGCGCAGCATCGCGCGCGCGTCCGCCTCGTCGACCGGCTTGCCCAGCAGCCTGTCGCCGAGCGCGACGACGGTGTCCGCCGCGAGCGCGGGCTCCCCCGGGGCCGCCTCCGCCTTCCGCCGCGCATTGGCGAGGGCGATCAGGTGCGGGTCCCCGCGCTCGGGCTCCTCCTCGTCGATGGCGACGGGGGCGACGACGAACGGGATGCCCGCCCTCTCGAGCAGGTCGCGGCGCCGAGGGGAGGCCGACGCGAGCAGCAGCATCGTCAGGGCCGTCGCGGTCAGCGCCGGGAGGACTTCTTGGAGGTCGCCCTCTGCCGGGTCGCGCGCGTCGTCCGCGGGCGGGCGTTCCCGGTTCCGCCGCGCGACGCGCCCTTCTCCTTCGCCTGGGTCTCGCCCTTCTGGGACTTCTCGGCGCCGCCCTTCGCCGCGGGCTTCGCGCCCGCCTTCTTCGCCGGGGTCCTGGGGGCGGGTTTCGTCCCGGCCTTCGTGGGCGGCTTGGGGGCGGGCTTGGGAGCGTCGGGATCCTCGAGGTCGAGGAACTCCTTCTTCTTGGGGGGCGGCGGGGGCGGAGGCAACGCGGGAAGCGGCGAGTAGGTCCACGCGTCGGCCAGCACCTTGTGCGCCGCGAGGATCTTCGCCTTGCTCGGCGCGTTGCCGTAGGCCGCGAAGGCGGCGGCGAGCCGCAACCGCTCGAGGCGGGCGGCGTGGTCCTTGTCCGGACGCGCCTTGGTCTTGGCCTCCGCCGGCGCGAGCGCGGCGGCCGCCTCGGCAGCCTCCGCCTCCATCTCGGCGCGGCAGAACCGGACGAAGATCGCGAGGCCGATCTCCTGCGCGTGGTCGGGCGGATCGGTCAGGTACTTGCGCAGCCCCTCGGGGGTCTTCTCCATCGCGGCGAGGAAGTCCATGCTGTGGAAGTCGCGGAAGAAGCGGCGCAGGAAGCCGCGGAGGCTCTCCGCGACGCGCATCGGATCGTTCTTGACGAAGGGGCCGATCAGGTGCGCGATCTCCGCGATGCTGCCCGCGCGGAACTCGTTGGTATCGACGAAGTGCGCCCAGAGGGCCTCGCTTGCCCCCCGCGCCCCCTCTTTCGTCCCATGTCGCGCGAGCAGGATCCAGAGCGTCTGCGTCACCGGATCCGCCTCCGGCGCCCCCAGCGCGCGGTAGACCTCGAGGAAGCGGTCCACCTCCTGGCGGCGCTTGTCCTTGCGGGCCGTCACGCTGGCCTACCGGATCCCGCGGAGCTTCAGGAAGGAGCGGACCGTCTCGGAAGGCTGGGCGCCCTGCTCGAGCCAGTACTTGGCGCGCTCGGCGTTGATCTCGAACCCCTTCTCGCGCTCGGTCACGAGGGGGTCGTACCAGCCGAGGTCCTCGACGGGCTTGCCGTCGCGGCGGGTCGCGTTGTGGAACGCGCCGATGCGGTAGAAGGGCCGGTTGCGGCGGCCGGTCCGCTTGAGACGCAGGCGTACGGACATGGATCGTGCACTCCCTAGAGCCCCGGGACGCCGGGGCGGTTCTGGCGTTTTCTGTCCTTGAGCATCTTCAGCTTTCGCCTCTCCATCGCGCGCGAGGAGAGGCGTCCGGCGAAGGTCTCCTTCAGGCCCTTCATCTGCTTGCGCATCATCTTGAAGGACTTGAGGAGTTCGTTGACATCCTTGAGCTGCGTGCCGCTGCCGCGCGCGACGCGCTGGCGGCGCTGGCCGTGGATCTCGTCGGGGTGGACCCGCTCCCACGGCGTCATCGACTGGATCATCGCGCGCTGGCGGGCGATGGTCGTGTCGTCGAGGTCGGCGTCGCCGAGCTGTTCCGCGAGGCCCCCGGGCAGGCGCTTCAGGAGGTCTTTCACGTTGCCCATGCGCTGGAGCTGTTCGAGCTGGGCGAGCAGGTCCTCGAGGTTGAACGACTTGAGGAACATCCGCTCGGCGAGGCGCTGCGCCTCGCCCTGGTCCACCTTCTCCTGCGCCTCCTCGACGAGGGTCACGATGTCGCCCATGCCGAGGATGCGGCCCGCCATCCGCTCGGGATGGAACAGCTCGAGCGCGTCCAGCTTCTCGCCGACGCCGACGAAGACGACCGGGCGCCCGGTGACGTGGCGGATCGACAGCGCGGCGCCGCCCCGGGCGTCGCCGTCGAGCTTCGTGAGGATCACCCCCGACAGCGAGAGGCGCTCGTGGAAGGCGGCGCTGCTCTTGACGGCATCCTGCCCGGTCATCGCGTCGGCGACGAGGTAGGTGAGGTGCGGGCGCGCGAGATCGCGCACCGACGAGAGTTCGTCCATCAGCGCGTTGTCGATGTGCAGGCGGCCCGCCGTGTCGAGGATGACGACGTCGTGGCCCAGCCGGCGCGCCTCCTCCACCGCCCGCTTGCAGATCTTCGCCGGCCTCCCCCCCTCCTCGCTGAAGACGGGCACGTCGAGGCTCTTGCCGAGGATCTTGAGCTGCTCGATCGCCGCGGGGCGCTGCACGTCCGCCGCGACCAGCATCGGGTTCTTCTTGTGCTTGCGTCTCAGCCAGAGCGCCAGCTTGCCGCAGGTGGTCGTCTTGCCGCTCCCCTGCAACCCCACCATCATCAGCACCGTGACGCCGCCCGGGTCGAACGGGAACCCCTCGTTCTGCCCGCCCATCAGGGCCGCGAGTTCGTCGTGGACGATCTTGATGAACTGCTGGGCGTGGGTGATCCCCTTGATGCCCTCCTGGCCGAGCGCCTTCTGCTTGACCCCGTCCGTGAAGGCCCGGACCACGTCGAGATTGACGTCGGCCTCGAGCAGCGCACGCTTCACCTCGCGGACCGCCTCCTTGACGGAGTCCTCCGCGAGCCGGCCGCCCCCGCCGGTGAGCTTGGCGAAGAGGCCGGAAAGGCGCTGGCTGAGCGATTCGAACATCGGAAACCCCGTAGCTTACGGGGGTTTTCCGGGATGGTCAATTCGGCTCGCGCGGCGGGACGAAGCCGGCCGGCTCGGTGAAATGCACGTCCGGCGGCTGGTCCGGCGCGACCATCTCGTTGCGGATCCAGCCGAACCCGCGCTCGGCGCGGCGGGGGTCGGCAGGATCGGTGTAGTAGTGGATCTGCGCACCGGACTCGTGGCCGTAGGTCGCGCGCAACAGGCGTCGCGAGCCCCCCCCCTCCCGACGCTCGAGCACGGGGCCGATCTGCTGCAGCCACTCCTTCGGCGTCAGCGCCCCCATCTGCGACAGCAGCAGGTACTGCACCCCGGCGAACGCCCAGACCCCCTCGCCCTCCTGCTGCTGCTCGACCCCGAGGCGGATGTGCGGATGGAACGCCTCGGGGGGGTCGATGCCCGGCTCGGCATCGGGCACGTCGATCCTCGGCCCGAAGTAGTAGCGCACGCCGCCCTGCCCGGCGGTGATGGGCCGGAGGATGACCCGCCTCCCCTCCTCGACCTCGAGCAGCGGGTTGACGAAACTCCAGGGGGGGGGCGGGGGGGAGTCGACATACCCGAGGCGACGGAGCGCGAGCCGGCCGGTGACGGCCAGCAGCACGGCGAGGGCGGCGACGAGGACCGCAAGCGCGCGCGTGCTCATCGCTTCGCGAACTCCATCGTGAGAAGCGTGAAGACCTCGCCCTCGCGTTCGAAGCGCGCGACCCCGAAGACGGGAACCTTCGGCGTCATCCAGTAGCGCTCGGCCACCGCCGTGACGCCGCGGCGGGGCACGACGGCCTCGACGAGGAAGCCGTCGGTCTCGGGGCCCTGCTCGCGCAGGCGGAAGCGCGCGGTGGCGATGGAACGGATGACGGGCGTGCCTCCCGGCACCACCCCGCGCTCCTCCTCCGCGAAGAGGGGAGGCAGGAAGCCGTGCTCGTTGCTGCGCGGGCGGATGCGCATGCGCCGCGTGCGCTCGCCGGCACCCGCGTCACGCTCCCTAATCTCGAGGATGAACTCCCGGCCGAGGTTCTGCCCCTCGAACTCCACCGCCAGATGCACGCTGTAGTCCACGTAGCCGATCGGCTTCCCGCTCGCGGCATCCAGCCGCTCGTAGCGGACCCGGTCGCCGATCACCGCGTCGTCGAGGTAGGGCCGGAAGACCGGCTCCACCTGGAGGGGCCGGCGCACCTGCTCCTCGGCGAAGAGCATGACGCCCGCCCCCCCCACCAGAAGGGTGACCTCGAACAGGAGCAGGGCGTGGAGGATCGCGCGCATCGGATCGGCCTTCGGCGTCGCCGCCATGGTACCCGCGCGGGAGCGCCGCGCCGGTCAGGAGGGGCCCGGCACGCGGCGGATGTCGGCCCCGAGGGCGGCCAGTTTCGCCTCCAGCTTCGCGTAGCCGCGATCGATGTGGTAGACGCGGTGGATCGTCGTCTGCCCCCTCGCGGCGAGGGCCGCGACGACGAGGCTCGCGCCGCCGCGGATGTCGCTCGCCATCACCTCCGCCCCCGAGAGGTGCGGGACGCCCTGCAGGATCGTGCTCGGCCCCTGCTGGCGGATCTGCGCCCCCATGCGGATCAGCTCGGCGATGTGCATGAACCGCTCGGGGTAGATCTTCTCCGTGACGACCGAGATGCCGTTCGCGATCGCGAGCAGCGACGTGAACGGTGCCTGCAGGTCGGTCGGGAAGCCGGGGTAGGGGAGCGTCGTGAGGTCCAAGGGTTCGCAGCGCGGCGGACCGAAGACGCGCACGCCGCCGGGCAGGCGCTCGACGCCCGCCCCGAGGCCGCGCAACGCCTCGATGACGGCGCCGAGATGGCCGGGATCGCCCCCCTCGATCGTGATGTCGCTGCCGGTGGCGGCGGCGGCGGCCATCAGCGTGCCCGCCTCCATGCGGTCGGGGATGATGCGCCAGGTCGTCCCCGTGAGGCGGGAGACGCCGTCGATGACGAGCCGGTGCGTGCCGATCCCCTCGACGCGCGCGCCGCAGGCGACGAGGAAGCGGGCGAGGTCCGCCACCTCCGGCTCGCAGGCGGCACCCTCGATGACGGTCCTCCCCTCGGCGAGGGTCGCCGCCATCAGCACGTTGGCGGTGCCGAGCACCGTGGAGCCGAAGGCCCCGGAGAGGAACATCTCGTCCCCGCAAAGGCGCCCCGCGGCTTCGACGTAGCCCTCGGCGTAGTCGATCTTCGCGCCGAGGGCGCGCAGGCCCTTGATGTGGAGATCCACCGGGCGGAGCCCGAGGTTGCACCCGCCCGGCATCGAGACGCGGCCCCTGCCGCGCCGGGCGAGCAGCGGCCCGAGCACGCAGAACGAGGCGCGCATCTGCTTGACGATGTCGTAGGAGGCCTCGTGGGAGGTCTCGTCGGCCACCGCGACGGTGATCGCGCCGTCCGGCTCGCGCTCCACGGCGCAGCCCAGCTCGCGAAGGAGCGTCAGCATCACCTGGATGTCGCGGAGGTCGGGGACGCCCTCGATCCGCGAATGCCCGTCCATCAGCAGCGTGGCCGCGAGGATGGGGAGCGCGGAGTTCTTGGCGCCCGAGACGGGGACGGTCCCGGAGAGGGGCTTGCCTCCGGCAATGACGTACTGATCCATCGCCACTCCTTTTACCGGTGCGTGGCGACGGTCCCGGGCCCGGACGCGGGGGCGGAGTCCCGCCTCCGGGGGTTTGACGAGGTCTAGGCGCGTCCCTATTCTAATGGGTTTCCACGTTGGGAGAGCCGAATGTCCCCGTCCGAAATGTCCATCGACATCGATCGCGCCCTCGAAGGTGCCGTCAGCGACAGCGGCGAGGCGCTCCAGCTCCGCCACCGGGTGGCGACCGACAGCGGCCTCCGCCGCGCGCTGCGGGAGCGGGTCGAGGGCGACCTCCGCCCCGACGAACTCGCGCCGCATGACGCGGCGCGACGCGCGACGGCGCTCTTCATCCTCGGTCGCGACACCCATGTAGGCCGCTACGCGGCGCGCGCGGAGGACCACCACGTGCACTACCTCTGGGGCCTGAGCGAGCTCTACAACGACCGGCCGCTCGAGGCGTCGCGCGCGCTGCAGCAGTGTGTCGAGCGCGAGCCGCGCAACGAGCAGGCGCGACTCAAGCTCGCCGCCGTGCAGGCGCTCGTCGGGACACCCGAGGCGGCGCGCCAGACGCTGGAGCCGCTCGCCGGGCAGAAGGACCGCCCGCAGGTGCTCCACGTGCTCGGCACCATCGCCGAGGCGGAGGGGCGCTACGCGGACGCCGAGACGCACTACCAGAGCGCGCTCGGCCACGATCCCGACCACGTGGACTCCCTCTTCCGCCTCGCCTACCAGTACGACCTCAGCACCGAGGACGAGGCGGCCATCACGCTCTACGAGCGCGCCCGCCGGATCCGTCCCGTCCGCGCCAACGTGCTGCTGAACCTCGGCGTCCTCTATGAGGACCGGGGCGAGTTCAGCAAGGCGGCGGACTGCTACCGGCAGCTGCTCACGCTCTTCCCGGACCACCCGCGCGCACGCGCCTACCTCCGCGATGCCGAGTCCTCGCAGGACATGGTCGTGGACGACGACATGGAGCGGACCGAGGACCGCCGCAACCAGCTCCTGCGCACGCCGATCACCGACTTCGAGCTCTCGGTGCGTTCGCGCAACTGCCTCTCCAAGATGAACATCACGACGCTGGGCGACCTGATCAGCCGCACGGAGGCGGAGCTGCTCTCGTACAAGAACTTCGGCGAGACGAGCCTGCAGGAGATCAAGGACATCCTCGTCGCGAAGTCGCTGCGTCTCGGCATGCGGCGCGACGAGGTGCTCGCGGTGACGATGGCGGCCGCCGACCAGTCCGACGACGAGATGCCGATGATCCCCGAGCTGCCCGACGAGGCGGAGGACATCGACCCCGAGCTGCTCGACAAGCCCGTCGCCGACCTGAACCTCAGCATCCGCTCGGTCAAGTGCATGTCGCTGATGAACGTGGCGACGGTGCGCGACCTGCTCCAGCACAGCGAGGCGGAACTGCTCCGCACGAAGAACTTCGGGGCGACGAGCCTGCAAGAGATCAAGGACCGTCTCGCGGAGCTCGGCGTCGCGCTGCGCAAGAGCTAGGAGGGGCGCCCCCGCATGTACGACTTCCTCCGCGGCGCGGTCGCGGCGCGCGCGGAGGGGGCGGTCGTTCTCGAGACGCATGGCGTCGGCTACCGGCTCGCCGTCTCGGCCAGCACGCTGCGGCGCGTGCCGCCCGCGGGGGAGGAGTGCCGCCTCTACACGCACCTGGTCGTGCGCGAGGAGAGCCACGCGCTCTACGGGTTCGCCGACGAGGCCGAGCGCCACCTCTTCCGCCAGCTCCTCCTCGTCACGGGCGTAGGCCCGGTGGTCGCGCTGGCGCTCCTCTCGGCCCACGAGCCGCCGCTGCTCGCGAGCCTCATCGCCGGCGGCGACACGGCGGCTCTCGTCCGCGTGAAGGGGATCGGCAAGCGGACCGCGGAGAGGATCCTCGTCGAACTGCGCGACCGCTTCGCGAAGGCGGGTGCGGGGGGGGGCGCGGGGGGGGGCGCCACCGGGAGCGCGGGCACGCCGGCCGGGGACGCCGTGCTCGCGCTCTGCTCCCTCGGCCTGCCGCGCCCGGAGGCGGAGCGTCGCGTCGGGGAGGTGGCGGCCCCGGGCCTCGACGTCGCCGAGATCGTGCGTCGCGCGCTGAGGCGCTAGGAGCTTGTCCGGGTACTGGCCCTCAGCCACGCTTCGGGGCCAACCGGACCCGGACAAGCTCCCAACTCGACGCGACGCGAGCCCTCGGTCTCCATGAGCCATGGCCGCGATCAAGATCGTGGCGGACGGTATCCCGCAGGAAGTGGGCCGGGTGCCCCTCGGGCACCGGATCCGGCACCGTCGCGGGCAGGCGGCGTGACGCGCGACGGGGAGCTGCACCCGGCCGGGTGCGCGAGCGCCGACGGCGGGCGTCCCAACTCCTCCCGCGCCCTCCTACAATGCCCTCATGACCGCCCACGCCCACGTCGTGCGCATCTCCGAACTCAAGCGCCATGCGGGCGAGGCGATTCGCGTGCAGGGGTGGCTCTACAACCGGCGTTCGAGCAAGAAGCTCCACTTCCTGCAGGTGCGCGACGGCTCGGGCCTCGTGCAGGCGATCGTCGGAAGGGAGGAGTCCGGGGAGGAGGCGTTCGAGCGCGTCGGGGCGATCGGGCAGGAGTCCTCGATCGTCGTGACCGGCACCGCGCGCCTCGACGAGCGCGCCCCGGGCGGCGTGGAGCTCCACGCGACCGAGGTCGAGGTGCGAGGCGCGGCGACCGACTACCCGCTCGGCAAGCAGGAGCACGGTCCCGACTTCCTGCTCTCCCACCGCCACCTCTGGCTCCGCTCCAGGAAGCCCACGGCGGTGCTGCGCGTGCGCGACACGATCATCCGGGCGATCCGCGACTTCTTCCACCGGCGTGGCTTCGTGAACGTGGACGCGCCCATCTTCACGCCCAACGCCTGCGAGGGGACCTCGACGCTCTTTGCCGTCGACTACTTCGAGGGGGAGAAGGCCTACCTGACGCAGTCCGGCCAGCTCTACATGGAGGCGGCGGCCATGGCGCTCGGGAAGGTCTACTGCTTCGGCCCGACCTTCCGCGCCGAGAAGAGCAAGACGCGCAAGCACCTCACGGAGTTCTGGATGGTCGAGCCCGAGATGGCCTACGCCGGGCTCGAGGATGTCATGGAACTCGCCGAGGCGTTCCTCTGCGCGATCGTGCAGCGGGTGCTCGAGGAGAACCGCGAGGACCTCGCGACGCTCGAGCGGGACACGGCGCCGCTGGAGAAGGTCGTGCCGCCGTTCCCCCGCATCCGGTACGACGACGCCGCGAGGATCCTCGCCGGGAAGACCGGCTTCGTGCACGGCAGCGATCTCGGCGCGCCGGACGAGGCCGCGCTGACCGAGGCCTACGACCGGCCGGTGATGGTCCACCGCTGGCCGCACGAGGTGAAGGCGTTCTACATGAGGCGCGACCCGGAGGACGACCGCCTCGCCCTCGGCGTGGACGTGCTTGCGCCGGAGGGGTTTGGGGAGATCATCGGAGGCGGCGAGCGTGCGACCGACATCGCCTTCCTCGAGGCCCAGATCGAGAAGCACGGCCTGCCGCGCGAGGCGTTCTCGTGGTATCTCGACCTGCGTCGCTACGGGAGCGTGCCGCACGGGGGCTTCGGCCTCGGCCTCGAGCGCGCCGTGAGCTGGATCTGCGGCCTCCAGCACATCCGCGAAGCGATCCCCTTCCCCAGGATGCTCTACCGCATCTACCCGTGATCCACGAGCCCTACAGGAGCGACGAGGCCGCAAGGGCATACGTCTCCTGGCGCGGCCGCTCGATGGCGCGGCGCCTCTCCAAGCGGTTCGAGACGTGGCGCGTAAGCCGAGCGGCCCGGGGGGCGGGGCGCGTGCTCGACATGCCGTGCGGCGGGGGCCGCTTTCCCGCGTTCGCCTCCTGCGACCGGGCGCCCGGCATGGCACGGCTGGCCCGGCAGCGGGGCGCCCGGGCCGTTCTCGGGGACGCCTTCCGGCTCCCCTTCCGGACGGGGGCGTTCGACACCGCCCTCTGCGTCCGCCTCTTGCACCACTTCGGCCCGGTCGAGCAGCGGGAGATCCTCCGCGAGCTCCGGCGGGTGGCGGCCAATGCCGTCGTGACCTACTTCGGCACGACCGGGCTCAAGGCCCGGCGCCGGCAGCGCAAGGGGAGCCGGGGGACGAGGCGGGGCACGGACCGCCGCGGGTTCGAAGCCCTCTGCGCGCTCGCGGGCTGGAAGGTCCTGAGCGATCGCGCGCTCCTCCCGTTCTACAGCGAGCAGCGCATCGTCCGGCTCGCCGCGGCGGCGCCTAGCGGCCCGTGAGCCCATGGCGCGGATCGGCCGCAGGCCGGCGCGACCCGTCCTCGGGTCCCAACGCGAAGGGGGCGGTCCGAGGACCGCCCCCTGAAAGGATGCGTTGTGAGAGCTGCGCTCGGCTCGGCGCCTAGCGGCTCCACCAGGAGGTGACAAAGAGGACGCCGGGCACCGAGATGTCGGAGTCGAGGACGCCACCCAGGTAGCTTGCGGAACGTACGCTGCCTTCGCCCGCGTTGGCCACATAGTAGGTCGTGAAGAAGGGGCCGCAGGGGGTCGGGAACTGGACCGACTGCGGGTCGCCCGTGATGTCGACCGGACCGAGACCGGCGGTGTGGTTGCTGTTGATCGTCTGGAACAGGTTGCTCGGGAACTCCGCCGTGACCGCGAGCTGCTGGACGCGGTTCTCACCGGTCTCGGCGACGAGCACCGCGTGCGTGTAGCCGTTGTTGTTGCCGACCGCGTTGCCGCCCGGGATCCACTGGACCGCCGACGGCTGCACGAGGCCGGTGATGCTGTTGATGATCTTGTTCGGAGCCGCGTTCGTGCTCGACTCCGGGCGCACCGACGGCTGGTTTGCGATGAAACCCGACGCGAAGAGCTCGATCGTGCCGCCGATGGACGCGATGTAGAAGTAGTAGGAGCCCGTGCCGCCGCTGAAGGGCGACCAGGTCACGTCCGAGGGCTGCGAGCTGAGGTTGACGCCGTCGAGGTTCGGCGAGATCGCCGCGTTCTGCGACAGGTTGGTCAACTCGCTGAAGTCGGCGGTGTTCTCGCCCGCGTTCAGCACGCAGACGATCGTGTTGTTGGAGAGGAAGGGGCTAAAGCACGGGAAGCCGGGAGGCCCCATCGAGCCCGCGAGCGAGGTGATCTTGCACACCGAGGGGCTGACGCCGACGCGGATCGTCCCGATGATGGGGGGTCCGGGGGGCGACGTCTGGTCCGAGCGCTGGTGCGGGAAGACCTTGGTGAAGTCGGAGTCCGACAGCACGAGCTTCGACGCGCCCGAGGTGACCGCGCCGGCCAGCGTCGCCTGGCCGTAGAAGAGCGACGCGCCGGTGAACCACCGCACGTTGCTGATGTCGAAGACGGTGACGGTGTTCGCGCTGAAGTTCGACACCGCCGCACGGCCGGTATTCGTGCCCAAGGCGGTGATGCCGATGCCACCCGGCGACGGCGTGCCGAACTTGCCCATCGAGGTCATCGTGAAGGTGTCCACGACGGTGATCTGGCCGCCGCCCACCGACGCGGAGAGCGCGTAGAGGTTGCCCATCCAGATCGTCGGCGTGTTCAGGATGCAGAGGAAGGTGTAGAACGAGCTGTAGGGCCGCTGGTCCGTCGTCATGTCGACGAGATCCGGAACCGGCACGCGGACGACGGTCCGGGCCTGGCCGGTGCCGATGGTGACGACGGAGTTCGGAGTACGGCCAGGGTTGGGACCGACCAGGTATGGGGTGCGGCTCGGGTTGACGTCGATGACACCCACGCCGACCGTGTCGCCGAAGTAGACCGCACCGCTCATGCGCGGCGCGAAGACGTCCACCGCGCGATCCCGCGTCTGGAAGGTGAACTTGGTGTTGGGGCTTCCCGCGATGACGGGGTTGCCTGCCGTGTCCGTGACGCCGATGCCGGCCGTCACGAATTCCACGTTGATCGCCTGGTTGAGCGGGAGCCCGGTGTTGCCCTTGCGGGGCGGGTCGGTGATCAGCGTGCAGAAGGGGTCGTTCGGATCCTCCGCCGTCATGTTGACCGGGAAGGCGTTCAGGTTGGGGCGGAAGACGAGATCGGCGCCGTTGCGCGGGCTCACGCCGCTGCGGCCGGGAATGCCGTTGAGGTCGAGCTGGTTTGCCGGCGAGTTGTTGCCGGGCCCGTTGCCGCCGTCGGTGAACCACGTGCCGGGGATGGAGATCGGGTTCGCGGCGCCCGCGGGCTGGTAGTTGACGAGGATGTTGGCGTTGGTGACCGTGCTCGCCTGGATCGTCTCCGACATCGTCACGCGGATCTCGCTCTCGGGATCGACGTCGCGCGAGCCGGGGGCGGGGGAGGAGCTCACATAGGTCGGGCCGCGGTTGTCCTGGCCGACGCGGAAGAAGAAGAAGTACTCCGACCCCTTCATCCCGTCGCCGTCCGCACCGCGGACGCCCAGCTCGACGATCACCGAGTACTGCCCCAGACGCATCGGCCTGGTCGCGGTGATGCCCGTCGGGCGGATGATCAGCGTGTCGTTGATCTGGTTCGTGGTCGTCAGCACCGTGGTCGCCGGGATGATCACGTTGTCGCCGGGCGGATTCGCCCCCGGCACGATCGGCTGCAACGGGTCGAACGCGCCCTGCGTCGGGTCGAAGTAGAAGAGACGGACGTTGCGGGTGCCCTGCGGATCGGAGGGATCGGGGTTGATCACCGTCTGCGGGAGCACCGAGTTCGTGAAGACGAGGGTGACCGCGCCGGGGTTCGTGAGCGTCGGATTGTCGAGCGCGTTGAACCCGTTGATGGAGTCTTCCAGATCGAGCTGGTCGGCGTTCCCCGGGCTGTGGGTCAGCACGAAGATGTCGCCGATGTCGTCGTTGGGATCGCCGGCGGCGCCGCCGGTGCAACCCACGAGTGCGAGAGCAAAGAGAACTACCCCTAGGAGCGGGAGGCGGCCCATGAGACCCTCCAGAACTTGCCGAAGCCAAGCCGGTTGTGAAGAAGCGCACCGTACGAAATCAGCACTCGCGCCGCAACCGGAAATCGCCGAATCGTCCATTGATCACTTCGATCACTTCATGGGCGCACACAACGCCCATCAGGGGCAGCCGCGCAAAGATGGTGCCAATCCGTCCGCTAGGCTCAGATGTCATAAGCCGTTGCAAGCCAACGACTTACTGACACTGCCTAGGACCGGGAGCCACCTTGAGTGCGGTTGTGCTACAGCCCGTAGCGCGACAGACCGTGCGATCGCGCACGCGGTCACTGCCCCTGGCCGCCACGCCGGGAGAGGGGGGCCGCGGCCTGCCTACCCCGGGGGGTTCAGGTGGCCCGTGTCGCCATGGCGTCGGGAGAAGTGGGCCGCGAGGCGTCGCAGATTGGCGCGGTCCTCCTCGCTCACCCAGAGGAACTCGATGCCGCTCGCGCACCCATCGCCCTCCCCTAGGCAGCGGAGCACCCTCCCGAGCGCGAGCACGGGGGCCGTCTCGTCCGGAATCTGGATCTCTACCGCGAGGTGGCTGCCGACGGCGAGGCGGCCCTCCGAAAGCAGGCAGAGGCCCCCTAGGGAGAGGTCTCTCGACCGGCCCCAGCGGCTCGGTTCCCCGGACTCGAGGTCGCGGTATCGGACCCGCACCTCGTCGAGGAAGCGCCGATACCTTCGGCGCTCCGCGACCTCCTGATCCCCGCCGGGAGGCGGGGCGAAACCCATGCTTCCTTCGTGCGCCATCCGGCCTCCGAAACAAACCTATCCCAACCCCGGAACCGGTCAAACGCACGCCCAGCCTCGCCCTGACCCAGCCGATCCCAAGCCCGCTGGCGGGGCGCGGCGGCCCGTGATAAACAGGCACGTAGCGTCACGGGGGAGTGGCGAAATCGGCAAACGCAGGGGACTTAAAATCCCCGGCCCTCACGGGCGTGCGGGTTCGACTCCCGCCTCCCCCACTCTCCGGGCACCGGGCGCCCCTCGACCTCCGTGCTCGAGGGAGGCTAGACTCGTCGGCATGCGCCACCTCCCCTCGCCCGGACTGCTGCTGGCACTACTGGTGATTTCCCTCCTGCCTCTCGGATGCGCGCGCCGCGCCCGCATCGACCGCAACCGCTCCATCGCCGAAAAAAACCGCGCCGAGGCGGACAAGGCGCGCGCGGAAGCGGAAGCGATCCGGGCTGCGACGGCGGAGGAGTACTACGACGGGGACGAGCCTCCCGCGCCGCCGGCAAACCTCGCCGAGCGTCCTCCCGCGAGCCCGGGCCCGACCTACGTGTGGATCGCGGGCTGCCACGTGTGGCGCGCCGGGCGCTACGCCTGGGTCGCGGGCCACTGGAATGTTCCCCCGCGCGCAGGCGCCGTCTGGGTGCCGGGTCACTGGGAACGCCGCGCGGCGCGCCGCCACTGCTGGGTCGCGGGCCACTGGCGCTAGCGGATCGCGAGCGGGGCTCCCGCTTCGCGGCGCCGCCTCCCGCGGCATGACTAGCCGCCGGTCAGCCGCCCCCGCAGTACGCGCCGGAGCGGCTTGCCGACGTGGTTCCTCGGGATCTCGTCGATGACGAGGTACTCGCGGGGGACTTCGTAGGACGCAAGCCGCGCACGGCAGTGGTCCGCGAGGTGCGTCGCGCCCTGCGGATCGCGCAGCACCACAAACGCGACCGGGATCTCGCCCTCCCGCGGGTCGGGCCGGCCGACGACGACCGCCTCCCGCACCGCAGGGTGCCGGAGCAGGCACTCCTCCACCGCGTTGGGGCTGACGGTGTACCCGCGGAACTTCAGCATGTCCTTCTTGCGGTCGAGGATCGTCAGGTAACCCTCCTCGTCCATCGAGCCGATGTCGCCGGTGCGGAGCCACCCGTCGTCGAACGCCTCGCGCGTCGCGTCCGGGCGCTTCCAGTAGCCGGCCGTCACCTGCGGCCCCTTCAACTGCACCTCGCCGTCGACGATGCGGCAGTCGGTGTCCTGGATGGGCACGCCCACCGTGCCCGCCTTGTGGCGCGCGGGCGGGTTGTTGTGGCACTCCGGAGAGGCCTCCGTGAGGCCATAGCCCTGCTGCAGCGGCGCGTGGGGATAGCGCGCGTCCCATCGTGCCTTCAGGTCGCCCTGCGTCAGCATCGCGCCCGCCTTCACGTGGCGCAGGGTGTCGAGGGGGCGCGGGGGCCCGTCGAGCAGGCGATGGAACATCGTCGCGCTGCCGTAGAGCACGGTCGCGCGGTGGCGCGCCACGCCCGCAAACGTCTCCGCCTCGTCGAAGCGCTCCGCGAGCACGAGCGTGCCGCCGACCGCGAAGGTCGAATTCATGCAGACGCACATGCCCCACGTGTGGCAGAGCGGCAGGATCGCGAGATTGACCTCGTCGCGTCGCCATCCGAACCAGCGCGCGTTCTGCAGCGCGTTCGCGACGAGATTGGCGTGGGTCATCATCGCCCCCTTGGGCCGCCCGGTCGTGCCGCTCGTGTACTGGAGCACGGCGAGGTCGCCGCCCTCCGGCGCGGGCGCGCGTCCCTCCCCCGGGCCCCCTTCCATCACGAGCGAGGGGGAGGCGTCGCGCTCCTGCTCCTCGCGCTCCTGCCGGCCGATCACCGGGCTCGAGGCGACCACGACGCACCCGGCCCGCAGCGCCGCGTAGTAGGCGATGACGAACTCCGCCGTGTTGCCGAGGCGCAGCAGCACGCGATCCCCCGGGGATGCGCCCGCGGCCCGGATCCAGCCCGCGCCGGCGGCCACGCGCTGCCAGAGTTCGGCGTAGGAGAAGGTCCGATCGCCCTCGACAAGCGCGGTCGCGCGCGGCACGCTCCTCGCCGCCCGCTCGACGAAACTCCAGAGGGGTGCACGGGGGTAGTCGCCCCCGGGCGCGAGGCCCGGCGGATAGAACCCGTGCCAGGGTCGGTGCATCGCCTAGCGGCCCCGCCGCTCCCGCTCCTCCGCCGCGTAGCCGCGCGCGACGAGCACGAGGAAGCCGAGCACGCAGAGGGCGAGAAAGGCGTAGAAGACGCGGCCGCGCGCGAGAAGCGTCGCTCCCGCGGCGATGGAAATGCCCCCGCCCACCAGCGCGAAGATCATCAGGAAGCGCCGGTAGGCGCCGAGGCGCTCGTCCTCCCTCGCCATCGCCCCATTAGAGCCGATCGAATGACGGAATATTGCCGCGAGGGGGGGGCGCGCTACGATGGCGCACCGCCGTGAAAGCCGAATCCCCCTCCCCTCTCCACGACGTCGTCCTGAAGGGTATCGCGCTGCTGATCGCGCTGCTCTGCATCCCCGTGCTCGGGTGGGGGCTCGGGGGAGGGGCGGGGGTCGGGCGCGCCTTCTGCGGCCTGCTCGCCACCTTCGTGCTGCTCGCGACCGCGGTCGGGTTCGCGCGCTTCCGCGGGTGGGCCTTCGTGCTCGCGAGTGTCGGCCTGCTCTTCGGCTGGTTCGTCAGCTTCATCCGGATGATCACCTCCTTCAACGCGGGCGACGCCTCCGCGGGGAAGTTCTGGCTCGCGGCCTGGGTGGGCGTGATGGTGCTGATCGGCTACCTGGGCCGCTGGAAGATGGAGCGGCGGTTCCGGCCCAATCTCGAGGCCGAGACCGGGGGCGGGGCCGCGCACTAGCGCATCAGCCGCTCGCGCGCCTTCGCGTCATAGGGGTCGGGGAAGGGGCTCTTGACCCCGAGCGCGGCGTGGATCTTCTTCGCGAGCGCGATGCAGGCGGTTCTCGCGCGCGCCTCGTCGTCGGCGGGCGGCACCGGATAGGACTCCCTGAGGACCGCCTCGACCGCGGCGTTCGCCTTCCGGTGGCGCTTCGCGATCGAGAGCAGCGCGTCGATCGAGATGGCGGTGAGGCCGTTGAAATACTCGCCGCTCCTCGCGAAGGGGGCGATGACCTCCACCGACGCGGGGGTTCCGCAGGCGCCGAGCGCCTCGACGGCCCGGATGCGGAGCACGTTGGGGTTGCGGCTGCCCTTCGGCTCGCGGACAAGGTCCGCGAGGGCGGCCTCGGCGGCCGGGTCGGCCTCCTCCTTGAGGATGCGGCAGACCTCGTAGCGGAAGGGGTCGTTCTCCACCTCGAGCAGCTTCAGCGCGCGCTTCGCCACCGCCGGAGCGTCCTTCTTCGCGAGGATCGCGAGCGCGCGGTTGCGCACGACGATGTCCTCGTCGTCGATGCCCTCGCGCGCGAGGGCGACCGTGCCCTTCTCCTCGAGCGCCACCGCGCGCGCCTCGGCCGCGCGGAGTTCCGTGTGGGCCTCCAGCGACCGTTGCCGCTCGACGCGGGCACCCTCGAAGGCCCTCAGGAAGCTCTCCTTCGAGCGCCCGGTATCCGCCAGCGTCTCCCAGGTCCGCGGATCGACGAGGAAGTGCTGCGGCCAGCTCGAGACCCCGAAGCGGAGCATCACGCGCTCGGCGCGCCGGTCCTCGTCGCTGGCGCTGAAGTCGCGGTAGACGTAGAGCCACGTCGCCTTCGGGTAGACGGCCTTCAGCGCGGGATCGGGAAGCAACTGCTCCTCGACGACGACGCAGTGCGGTCAGTAGGTCTTCGTGAAGTAGAGGAAGAGCGGCGTGCCCGTCTCGAGCGCCTCCTTGTGCGCCTCGAGAAGGTCCCGCTTCCACGGGGGGCCCTGCGGCGGGGTCTCGCTGCCCGCGAAGGCGATCGAAGAGAGAAGCAGCGCGGCGGGGAGGCGGCTCATCCGGTCCAGAATAGGGCCGCGTCGAGCAAAAAAGCGAAGCGAAATCGTCCCGCCGGGGTATCCATGGGCACCCATGAAGCCGTCCACGGTCCTCTTCATCGCCATCGCCGTCTCCGCCACCTCGTTCGCCGCCGGCTGGATGGTCCGCTCGGAGGGCGGCTCCGCCGCCGGGGGCAGGTCGCCCTCCGCGTCGCCGTCGCTCGTCTCCCGGGAGGAGTTCGACCGCGTCAGCGCCGACCTCAAGAGGGAGGCCAGCCGCGCGAGGGAGCTCGAGGCGCAACTCGAGGTCGCGAAGGCCGAACGACCCCCCGCGCCCCCCGACGGCTGCGGCGCCGAGCAGGCCGCCCCGCAGGACAAGAAGGCGCCCCGTTTCGTCTACGGCCCTCTCGAGAGTGCGCTGCGGGCGATGGACTGGGAGACCGTCGGCGCGTCGCTGCACGCGATGCCCCCGCTGCTGGAACAGCTCGCCGACGCGATGCTCAACGGCAAGGAGATGCCCGCGAGCGTCGGCGAGATCCAGCGGTGGAACGGGCCGCTGATCACGCAGGCGTTGACGGCGCAGCGGGCCGGCGTGCCCGGCACCAGCGTGAACGGCGCCTTCACCCACCCGGCGCTGGTCGCGAACATGGTCTACGCCGCGCTTCAGAAGAGTTCGGTGCCGCTCTCGGACGACCAGATCCAGACCCTCGACACGCTCGGACGCCGCTATGCGGACGAGGACGCTCGCCGGCTCGCCGCCTACCCGGCGGGCACGCTGGAACTGCGCAAGGTGATCGAGGAGTGCGAGCTCAAGGACCGCTTCTTCGCCGAGGTGGACTCGATGCTCACGGACGCGCAGCGCGACCAGCTGCGTCCGGCGGGGGCGCGCGGGTATCTCGGCATGGACCTCTTCAGCAGCGGACTCGTCTGGGCGACGGTCGCGCGGCCGCGGCCCTTCCCGGACCTGCCGCAGCTCGAGGCCATGATCGTGTCGGAAATCCAGAGGGAGTACGGCGTCGCGGAGGCGTCGCTTCCGGTGGTGCAGGAGATCGTCGGGCGCGCGGTGCAGGCGCTCGGCACGGAGTACCTCGCCGTCACGACCACGCAGGGCGGGGGCATGCGCATGATCCCGATCACCCGCGTCCGTCCGGCGGCCAAGGTCGCCCTCGCGGTGCGCGAGGCGATCCTGCAGCGGATCCCCCTCGACGACGCCCACCGCGCCATCGTGATGGCCGACACCGAGGTCGTCGTGCCCTATCTCAACAAGGGCTAGGCCCGGGGCTCCCGCCCTCCTCCCCCCGCGCCCCCCGACGGACTCCCAGCCCGAGGGCGCGCATCAGGTCGAGTGCATTGCTCCCCTCGACGACGCCCTCCTTCAAGCGGTAGTCGAAGCGCAGCTCGCCCCCCTCGAGGCGGCTCTCGAAGTGGACGTTTCTCGCCAGCGGGCCGAGCAGGTCCGGGATCTTCGCGAGGGCGAGGTCGTGCGTCGTCAGCAGGCCGATCGCCCCGCGTTCGACGAGCCCCCGCACGACCTCCGTCGCGCCGACCTCCCGGTCGTGCGAGTTCGTCCCGTGCAGGAGTTCATCGAGCAGGAAGAGCACCGGCTCCCCGGCCGCGGCGAGTTCGACCACCTTCCGGATCGCCTGCAGCTCGGCATAGAAGCGCGAGGCCCCCGCGCGCAGCGAATCGACGGTCCGGACCGAGGCCGCGACGCGGAGCGGGCTCAGCCGGAACGCGCGGGCGGCCACCGGAGCGCCTGCCTGCGCGAGGACCGCGGCGACTCCGAGGGCGCGCAGCAGCGTGCTCTTGCCCGACATGTTGGATCCCGTGACGACGAGCACGCGCATCTCGCTCCCGAGCGCGACGTCGTTGGCCACCGCCTCGCGGACAAGCAGCGGGTGGGTGAGCCCGCGCGCGTCGAGCAGAGGCCCCTGCTCCTCGAGGGTCGCCGTGCAGTCGCCGGGCCGTTCCGCGGCGTAGGCGGCAAGCGCGAGCAGCGCCTCCAGCTCCCCGGTCGCGGCCAGCCAGCCTCGCACGGACGCGCCCCAACGTGCACGCCAGCGCTCCACCGCGATGGCCCCGCGCGTACGCCAGAGCAGGAAGGGGACGAGCAGCGCGAGAAGCTGGTTGTTCGCCCACTCGAGGCGATCCCAGCCTCGCACGAGCGCCCGCAGCGCACCCGCCTCGACGAGACGCGCATGGAGGGCCACCAGCCGCTCGCATGCCACCGGCTGGGTGCGGAGCCTGCCGATGATCGCCCCCGCCAGCGCGAGGTGGCGGACGGCGGGTGCCGACCCTTTCAGCACCGCGCGGACCCGCCGGCGAAGCAGGCGCGCGTAGATCGCCTGCACGGCTGCCGCGGCGAGGAAGAGCTTCCACGAGAGCGCGAAGGAGACGAGGGTGGCACCGACGAACGCCGCGGAGAGCCAGATCTCGCGGCGCCAGGCGAGTGCCGGCGGAGCCTCCGCCCACGCGGCGATGCCCTTGCCGTCGATGGCGGAGGTCACGATCGCGTCGAGCGTTGCGAGATCCTCCCGGAGGTCGATCGAGGGGCTCATTTCCGCCACGGCCGTCTGCCGCTGGCGGATCTCCTCAGGGGGTGCGGGGGCAAGCAGCCACCCGGCGAGTGTCTCCCGGGAGGCGGCACTCCCCCGTCCCACAAGGCGCTCGAAGAGCGAGGCCGGCCCGAAAATGTCCAGGTGGAGCGCGTAGGGATGCCCCTCCGGCAGAAGGTCGAGGCCCTCGTCGGGGGAGTGGGGACGATCGCCCGCCATGCGCGCCAGCCTGTCCCGGTAGTAGGCTGCCCCCCTCTCGGCGCGTCGGCGCCTCTGGTGCACCATATCGTGCAGCCACACGAGAGCGACGAAGGTGGAGGCCATGACCACCGCCAGCGCGATACCGCCCCCCCCGCCCCCCCATGCGTAGGCCCCCGCAGCGAGAAGGCCTACGAAGGTGAGCAGGCGCAGGTTCGAAAAGACCTCCTCCCGCCGGGCACAGTCCTGCACCGAGGACTCGCGGGCCGCAAGGCGCTCCCGGTAGGCCTGGGCAGGGGGGGATTCCGCCAAGAGCAAGATTTTACAAAGCCGGGGGAGGTAAGGGGCCGTAGCGGATTGTCCGATCAGCGTATAGACTTCTATCGGAAGGTGATGTGGGTCGGCGGGCGAGTGAGCCCACCCACGCCCAAGGAATCGTACGGAATCGAAGGAGAATACTGATGGCGTCTCTTCGTACTCTGCTCGGGGTCGCGCCCCTGCTCGTGGCTGTTGCCGCGATGGTGCGCCCCGCCGACGCGGGCTGATGCTCCGGTCGCACCGGCGCCAGTCTGGCGCGGCTCGAGATCAAGTGGACCACGCGGGCGAAGGTCGCCCCTGAGGCGGTCGCCACCGGCGACGGCGTCGAAGCGGCCGAGGCGGGCGGCACCGCGATGCGGGCCGAGAAGCCGCTGATCATCTACGTCACTTCGGAGGACGCCACCGACTCGACGACGCGGAAGCTCGAAGAGGTCGTCTTCAAGAGCGAGCAGCTCGGCGTCGGCGCGAAGTTCTTCGAGACCGTGAAGATGAGCGCGGGCGATGCGATGCAGGACCGCCTGCTCAAGGACGCGGGCAAGAGCGAGCCGCGCATCGTCTTCGTGAACCGCGACTACACCGTGAACACCGTGCTCGAGAGCAAGGCGCTGTCGGCCGGCCGCATCACGAAGGCGATGGAAGCCCTCGTGCGCGACAACTACGCCGACAACTTCGACACGATGGTCAAGGAGTACATCAAGCTGCTCAACGAGATGGACCGTCTCGAGGGCAAGAAGAGCACGCTGGCCGACCAGCGCGCGCGCCTCGCGGACAAGCCGAACGCCGGCAAGGCGAAGAAGCTCGACCGCGAGGAGGAGGAGGTCCGCGTCGAGGGCGAGAAGCTCGCCGCGCGCGAGAAGGAGCTCCTCTCGTTCAAGCCGAAGGGCGAAGAGAACAAGCCCGCGGCCTAGATCGTCTCCGATCCGATCCGAGAGGGCCGTCCCGAGGGGCGGCCCTCTGTTTTTTTTCTGGATTACAGGGGGGCCGGGGGGGATAGGATCGCGCCCATGCGCAAGCCGCTTGCCCTGATCCTGCTGTTCGCCGCCTGCGGCACGCGAGGGCGGCTGATTGAGAACTACGAGGTGCTGCGCGCGCCGGTCGCGGCGGCGCAGTACGAGGCCGGGAGGGGGTGGAACACCGCGATCGGCGCGCCCGACACGCCCCGGCCCGCGGATCTCACCGTGGCGACGCTGGAGGGCGTCACGAGCCTCGAGACGACCACCGACCGGACGGCGCTCGACCTGAAGCTCACGCTTCCGGTGATCGACTGGCTCGGCGGCAAGCTCGGCCTCAAGTCGACCGAGCGCATCACGTTGAAGCTGACGGGGCTCAGGCATCAGAGCGTGCAGGACGCGCGCCAACTGCGCGAGACGCACGCGGTACTCTGGGAGGCCATCACCGCCGACGGCATCGACCTGACCATCGACACGAGCGGCGCGGCGGAACTCGACCTGACGGGCGAGGCGCTCGGGAAGAAGCTGCAGGAGGGCGCCGATCCCGCGTCGCTGACCGTGAAACGGAACTCGACGGGGAAGTACGTGCTCTCGTCGTCGCGCCCCCTCGTGATCGCGATCCGGGTGGTCGAACTGGAGTGGCGCGTCGGCGGCGGCGAGACCGCGCTCGACCTCTCGTCGGGGGGCAAGGGGCGCGAGCAGCCCGCAGCGCTCGGCTACAGGGTGATGCCGATGGATCCGCTGGTGCCGACGACCGACACCGTGCGGCTCGCCATCCGCAACCCGGGCTTCCCTCAATGGACGGGCACGACCCATCTCTTCGACGGCGCCGCATCCACCTGGGTGAACGGCGAGCGCGGGCTGATCGCCTCCTCCGACGACCCCCAACTGAAGGACGCGCGATTCGTGTGGGACTCGATGCGCGTGCTCTGGGCGGAGGACCTCGCGACAAGCCGGCTCTCCACGACGCGCCAGTACGTGCGCATGAAGACCGTCAGGTCCGGACTCGCCGGCACGCGCTGACCCGGCGATGAAGGCGTTCCGGAGCGCGTGGACATGGGTGAAGTCCCACCCCGTGCCCGTCCTCGGGGCCGGCGTTCCCGGGATCCTCTTCGCCGCGCTCGCCTTCCGCACACCCTCCTTCCCCGTGCCGGAAGGCCACCTCTTCTCGATCGCGCGTCCGAAGGCGGCCGACGGCTCCTGGCTCGACGCCGACCGGATCGCGAACCTGATCCGCGACGCCCTCGACCGCACGCTGGGGCCCCCGCGCCCCCTCGGCAGCGGCTCCTACCCGCTGAAGAAGTGGAAAGACAAGACCAGCACCGGCGGGTCCTACGACGTGAGAGCGGGGATCTGGCTCACGGACTTCCATGCCGCGCCCGCGGGCTCCGCGTGGGAGGCGCTGAGCCTCAAGGTCCACTTCTGGATCGAGTTGCACGGCGACGGCAGGGCCGACGGCGACCTCCATCTCGCCATCGTCGCCCGCGCGAGGCCGCTCGCGGGCGGTGCGGAGGTCGAGCTCGACCGCGCGCAGACCGAGGCGGCGATCGCCGGCCTGCTCGCCCATCTGAAATAGGCGCGCGAATCCCGGACCCCTCGCGGCGGTAGCAACGCCGAGGAGTCCACATGAGAGGATTCAACATCCGGGCGCGCATCGCCGCGATCGAGCGCGCGACCGAGTACTCCCCGATCCATCGCCACAAGCCCCCGCCCAAGTCGCAGCCGCCCGCGAAGCTCTACCCCACCCCGAAGCGCCGCCGCCGCCCCCGCGCGACCCACCCCTACGCCAGCTTCGCGCTCGTCCTGCTCCTCGCCCTCTCCCTCGCCGGACTGGGCCTTCTTCTCCTCTAGCTTCAACCTGCCCCCCCGCCTCGGGGGGGCAGGTTGAAGGCGGCGCCCGGATTCGAACCGGGGGTGACGGATTTGCAATCCATTGCCTTACCGCTTGGCTACGCCGCCGGAAATCGGTGCCCGGCGCCAGGGCGCGCCGGGCACCGGTTCGCGCTCATCAGCAAGAAGGAGTGTCCCCGACAGAGGCGGGGGGGTCAACTCGGTGGAGGATTTCGCCGCCGACTACGCTTAGCACGCAGCGGGCCTCTTCGTGACCGAGGATTCCGTGGCCCAGCGCAGGCTCGAATGCGGCGAGATCGGCCAGGCGACCCGGGTGGAGGAGGCCCGTGTCGAGATCGAGCGCCCTCGCCCCCCACTCGGTCGCCATGCGGAACACGGCACGCGGATCGAGATCGAGGCGCGCGCGGGCGAGGAACTGCGTCTCGGAGAGCAGGTCGATCGTGTCGCCGGAGGCCGCGCTGTCCGACCCGAGGGCGACGCGCACCCCCTCCTCCAGCAGTTCGAGAACCGGGTGTTCGGGGTGGCGGAAGAACTGGTGCGCCGTCGGGCAGTAGATCACGAAGGCGCCCGCCGGGACGTCGCGCGGGCGCATGTAGTTGCCGTGCACGAGGCAGAGCGGCGCCCGTTCGAGCGCAAGCGTCTCGAGGAAGCCGGGCACCGAGCCGTAGGGCGCGTGCGCGGGGTCGTCCGCGCCGAACTCGCGCAGCATCTCCCGCAGCGGGCCGATGCCGTGGCGCAGGAAGGCGAGTTCCTCGAGGGTCTCGGCGATGTGGACCGCGAGCGGGCGCGCGTGGCCGTCGGCCACCGCCACGAGGCGGCGCACCAACTCCCGGGAGACGCTGTAGGGGGCGTGGGGGCTGAGACCCGACAGGACGCGCGGCGGCAGCGGTCGCATCTCCGCAAGCTCCCAGACCGTCGCGAAGGCGGCCTCCGCCCGGTCGGGATGGAAGCCGAGCGCCTCGACGAAGAGCCGCCCCCGTGCCCCCGAGGATTCGAACGCGGAGACGACCTCCGCGAAGGTCCGCGGCGAGACCACGTCCCCCACGCTCGTCGTGCCGCGGCGTAGCGCCCCCCGGAGGCCCTCGAGCGCCGCGGCGGCGACGCCCGGCTGCGAGCGGAGGCCGCGCACGGCCTTCAGCCAGTCGGCGAACCCGCCGCGGTAGGGCACCTGCCCCTTCGCGTGGGTCAGGTCGAGGTGACAGTGCGCATTGACGAGACCGGGCGTCAGCACCGCATCGGGCAGGTCGATCTGGAGATCGGCGGCCGGGGCGTCGGCCGCCGGGCCGACCCAGACGATGCGCTCCCCCTCGGTGAGGAGCGCGCCCGGCGCATGTTCGGTCGCCGCGTCCGGCAGGAGGCGGGCGGCTGTATACCGGGTGCGTACGATAGGGGACCTCGTGCCGGAGTATATCGACACCCACGCGCACACCAACTTCGACGCCTTCGACGCGGACCGCGGCGAGGTCTACGCCCGCGCCCGTGCCGCGGGTGTCGGCGCGATCATCGAGGTGGGCGTCGGCCTTGCGGGCTCGAAGGCGGCGCTCCGGCTCGCGCAGGCGGAGCCGATGGTCCGCGCGTCGGCGGGGCTCCACCCGACGGGCCTCGGGCGCTGGGAGGAGGAGTGGGAGGAGTTCGAGGCGCTCGTGCGCGGGGGGGAGGTCGTCGCGGTCGGCGAGTGCGGCCTCGACTACCACTGGATGAAGTCGGAGAAGGGCGTGCAGCGCAGGGCCTTCGAGCGGCAGATCGCGCTCGCGCGGGAAGCGGGACTGCCGTTCATCGTCCACTGCCGCGACGCGGAGGAGGAGGTTACCGCCGTCGTTCGCGGGGCGGGCTACGGACGCGGGGTCGTGCACTGCTTCGGCGGCAGCGCGGCGCAGGCGGAGGCGCTCCTCGCTCTCGGGCTCCATCTCTCGTTCTGCGGGAACGTCACCTTCCCGAGGAACCGCGCCCTCGCCGAGGCCGCCGCGGTCGTGCCGCTCGACCGCCTGCTGCTCGAGACCGACAGCCCCTTCCTCGCCCCGGTGCCGATGCGCGGTCGCCGCAACGAACCCGCCTTCGTCGCGCATACCGCGGCCTTCCTCGCGGGACTCCACGGCGTGACCGTGGAGAGGATCGCCGAGGCGACGACGCACAACGCGCACCACTTCTTCGCGCTGGCCCCCGCATGAGCGCCGACTTCGTCATCATCCTGCTCGCGGGCGCCGCGAGCGCCTTCGGCACCTGGGCGACGCTGCGGGGCGGTGGGTTCCGCTGGCTCGCGCTGCCCGCGGTGGCCCTCTGGACGGTGACGGGCATCCAGACGGCGCTGCTCGCGGCACTCTCCGGGGACGGCAGGATCCTGCCCGGCTTCCAGATCAATCCGCTCGTGAAGGACGAGTGGGGGCAGGTGCTCGCGTCGGGCTGGCTGCCGACGCCCGAGCCCGCCTACTGCCTGCTCGCGCTGCTCGCCCACCTCGTCGCGCTCCTCGCGCGCCCGGCGGCCGCGAGCCTGACGCGACCGCTGGCGGCGACGCTGCTGTTCGTGGCGCTCTTCTTCGTGATGCGCGAGCGCGTCGGAGGCCCTCCGACCTCCTACGTGCGCGCGCTCGGCCCCGACCGGATGGCCGCCTTCCTGACGCTCGCGCCGGGCAAGCTGATCCTCTCCTCGGGCCCCGAGGAGGCGGCCTTCCTCGACGTGCGCGTCGTGCGGGACCGCGACGGGGAGGTGCCCGAACCGCGCCTCCAGTGGACGAAGGAGGGCCACGGCATCGTGCTCACGTCGCGCTACCGTCGCCTCTACGCGATCGATGGCGAGGGCCGCACCGTCGGCGAGATCCCCGCGCGCGCCGGCGACTGGCCCCACGCCAACCCCGACAGCGAGTCCACGACGGTGCGCCGCGCGCTGACGCAGGCGGAGCGCGCCGTGGCCGAGTTCGTGAAGGAGCGCGGCGGACTCGACGTGAGATGACGATGACGGACAATGCGGAGAGGCGTCTCCAACGGTGCGCCGAGGTGACCCGGGCGCTGCGCCAGCGGCTCGGGGAGCGGATCGTCGGCCTGGCCGAGGTGAAGGACCTCGTGCTCGCCGCGCTCTTCGCCGGAGGCCATGGCCTCTTGGAAGGGGTCCCGGGGATCGGGAAGACCCTGCTCGTGCGCACGCTCGCGTCGGCGATCGACGCGCCCTTCGGGCGCATCCAGTTCACGCCCGACCTGATGCCGGCGGACGTCACCGGCACGATGGTGCTCTACGAGTCGGGCCCGGGCGCGGAGCGCGCGCGCGATCTCCGCTTCCGGCCGGGCCCGGTCTTCACGCACGTGCTGCTCGCCGACGAGATCAACCGGGCGACGCCGAAGACGCAGTCGGCGATGCTCGAGGCGATGGAGGAGCGGCAGGTGACCGCCGACGGCAAGAGCCGGCCGCTGCCGAACCCCTTCTTCGTGCTCGCGACACAGAACCCGCTCGAGATGGAGGGGACCTACCCGCTGCCCGAGGCGCAACTCGACCGCTTCCTCTTCAAGATCCACGTGCCGCTGCCTTCGCAGGCCGAGTTGGTGGAGATCCTCGATCGCGCCGCGGCGCCGGACGCGCCCCCCGCGCCCCCCGTCCTTTCCGCCCATGAGATGGCGACGCTGATCGCCTCGGCCCGCGATGTCGTGCTGACGAAGGAGACCGCGTCGCTCATCGCGCGCCTCGTGCTCGCGACGCATCCGGGCTCCGCGGCGGCACCGCCGTCGGTCCGCAAGTACGTGCGCCACGGCGCGAGCCCGCGCGGGGCACTGGCGCTCGCGCTGGGCCTCAAGGCGCGCGCGCTGATGGCGGGCCGGGCGCACGCGGAGCGGAACGAACTGCCGCCGCTGGTCAAGCCCGCGCTGCGCCACCGCATCGGCCTCAACTTCGAGGGCGAGGCGGAGAACGCGAGCCCGGACTCGATCCTCGACGACGTGATCGCGGCGGTGCCGCTGCGGTAGCTCGAGGCGGCGCCGTCCGTCCGGCGGCACGCCCGCCGGCGGCCCCGCCCCGGCGAGGCGTTCGCCGGCCGCCGGGGAAAGCCCTCCGGACCGACGGGAATCGGCCCTCGTCCCGTCGGCGCGGGTCGGGTTGCCGCCGCCGGGTCAAAATGCTACTCTCGGCCTCTTCCCCGGGCCGACGGGCTCTGCAGAGAGGACTTCATGAAGATCGAGCGCAAGACAGCCGGAAACGTCACGATCCTCGCGTTCGCGGGCGAATTCGACGCCTTCAACCTGCCGACGATCAGCGAGAAGCTCGACGCGCTCCTGCAGACCGGGTGCACGCGGCTCGTCTTCAACCTGCGGCTGCTCAAGTTCATCAACAGCTCCGCGCTGGGCTACCTGATCAAGACCAACAAGCGGCTCAAGGAGCTCGACGGGGAGCTCGTGCTCTCGGAGCCGTCGAAGTTCTTCCAGTCGACGATCACGACGCTGGGCATCGACCAGATCTTCAAGATCTACCCGACCGACGAAGAGGCGGTGAAGTACTACCACGACGCGGGCGGCGAGCAGCAGACGAGCTTCGAGGGCGTGCCGGTGGACGAGAAGCTGCTCGGCTCGACGACGATGTTCTTCCGCATCCTCGAAGACCCGTCCGCGATGGCGGTCGGCAAGATCCTGTCGATCTACGAGGAGGGGCCCACCTTCAAGTACCCGGCCGACCCGGACAAGGTGAAGATCGACCCCGAGGACCTGACGATCGGCCGCAAGCTCTGGATCAAGTTCCGCCAGCCCTTCCTCGAGAAGGAGCGCTTCTTCGAGATGGAGGCGGAGATCACGATGGCCGTCGATCTCGACGACAGCGAGGGCGCCGCGAAGTACCGCCTCCGGTACACGAAGATCGATCCCAAGGACCGGGCGATGCTTGAGCAGTTCGTGAAGGACCAGGATCTGCTCCGCTCCGAGGGGCGCCCGAAGCCTCTCAGCTAGCGGCGGCCCTTGGACGCCTGGCAGAGCTTCGCGCTCGGGGCGGGCGGCATCGCCTCCGGCTTCCTGAACACCCTCGCGGGCGGCGGCTCGGTCATCTCGCTGCCGCTGCTCGACTGGGTGACCGGCAGCGCCGCGGTGGCGAACGCGACCAACCGGATCGCGATCCTCTTCCAGAACGTCGCCGCGGTCGCGGGCTTCCACACCGGCCGCGCGGTCCCCTTCCGGCTCGCGCTGCGCCTCGTCCCGGTCGCGCTCGTGGGCGCGCTGCTCGGCGCCTGGCTCGCCGTCTCCATCAATACGAAGTCGCTGCGCCTCGCGCTCTCGCTCGCCGTCGTCTTCGTCGCGGTGACGGCGGTCGTCCGCCCCCCCCGCACCCCCCCACTTCGCGGCCTCTGGACCCACCTCGCCTTCCTTCTCGTCGGCTTCTACATCGGCTTCCTGCAAGTCGGCGTCGGCTTCCTGCTCCTCGCCTGCCTCGCGGGCGGCCTCGGGCTCGACCTCGTGCGCGCGAACGCGGCCAAGGTCTTCATCGTGCTGCTCGTCACCGGGCCGACGCTGGTCATCTTCGGCATGAAGGGCCAACTCCGCCTCTACGAGGGGTGCATCCTCTCGCTCGGCAACATGCTCGGCGCGTGGCTCGCGTCGCGGCTCGCGATCGAGCGGGGCGCCGCGTGGGTGCGCGTCGTCATCTTCGTCGCCGCCGCCGTGGCCATCGTGAAGCTGCTCTTCTTTCCGTCTGGGCCGGGGTAGATGGGGAGGGGCGCGGGGAGGGGGCCGATGACCATATCGGGGCATCTCCTCGTGCGGTGGCCGGACGGCTCGCCCGCGGCGGGAGCCTCGATCATGAGCTTCTTCACGGAGGCGGCGGTCGAGGCGGAGGGGAGCAAGGCGCACTTTGAATCTGTTTTCGGGACAACGGACCAGAGGGGCATGCTGCCGTTCGGACCGCTGCCTGACATCGAGTATGAGCAGGTCCTGCTCCATGCAACGCACCCGGCCGCGCCCTTCGTGACGCGGGAGTGGCGTGCGCAGCTCATTCAGGAGGGGCAACTGTTCGAAGTCGTCATGACTCCCGGGCGGACGGTGAGCGGGCGCCTCGTATCTTCCGAGGGGATGCCTGCCGTGGGATATCGCGTCTCGCGCCTCGAGGCCAGCATGGACACCGTCGTCTGCACGACCGACTCCGAGGGCCGCTTCGCGGCCCCCGGGCTCGATCCCGCCGGGGGCTCCATCGTGGTCTGCGACCCGCTCTCTGCCGCCCTGCGGCATCTCCCCTTCGCGCACATGGTGCCGAGATTGCACCTGCTCACGGTGCCGGTGGCACCGGGCCTGAGCGACGTCGGGACGGTCGTGCTCCCTCGCCGCTGAGGGTCTGGAGGGCGCAGGACGCGTGCGCGCTCTCGGGACCGAGGCGGGCGCCCCCGGCGGGGGCGCCCTCGGCGGGGGCCCGCGAGCGGGCGTCCAGCTTGCGGCTTGCCCCCTAAGGCAGCAAGTCGGGACGGCCGCGGATGGCGACCGCGCCGAAGTGCCGCCGGTCCAACGTGGCGATGGCCTGGGCTCCGAGACGCTCCGAGACGGCGATCACGACCGCGTCGACGAGGCCGAGGCCGAGCGAGCGGTAGCGCCGCCCCAGCGCCGCCGCGCGCTCGAGATCGGACTCCCGACCCCACTCGACGCGGAGGTCGCCCTGGGCGAGATCCCGCAGGAACGCCTGCTCGGCGGCGGCACCGAGGTGCGTCATGACGAGGTAGTCCACCTCGGGGAGGATCGCCCACGGCAGGACCCATCGCGCAGGGTCCACGTCGAAGAGTTCGCGCACCGCGGGGTGGTGCCGGTCGTCGGCATCGATCAGCGCGACGATCGCGCTCGTATCGGCGACGATCACCGCTTCCCGAGGCCCCGGAGCAGGTCGTCCGCCCGCTCGCTCAGATCCCCGCGACCGCTGCGTCCCGCGCCGACGCTCCGCGGGCGCGACCGGCCTCCGAGGCGACGCGCATGGATCGCGACCGCCTCGCGGATCAGCTCGGCCGCGGAGCTCTTTCGGCGCCGCGCGATCGCCTTGAGTCGCCGGTAGTCGCCCTCGTCGAGATAGACCGTCGTCTTGATGGACATGCCATATAGGGTACCATACCTGTTGCGCCACTCGCAGCGACAGGACCTCACCCCTCCGAGCGCCTCCTCGGCCAGCGGCGCGGGCACTCATGTGGGCCGCGCGGTACCTCTCAAGCACGCGCTCCGCCACGCCCGCTCAAGCCCTTGGGGCGCAGACTTTGGCGCCTACCTCGCGCCGGGCCTCGCCCCGTGCGCGCGAACGCTGCCAACGGATGCCTCGCGGTGCGCGTCAGCGGGCCGACACCTACAATCCTCGGGATGCACATCTCGGGGCGCGTCCTGGACTCCGAGGGGAGGGCCGTCGCGGGAGCGAGGGTCGTGCTCGAATCGGACTCCCCGGTATTCGCGCCGCCGTTGCAACCCGGCATGCGCCCGCAGCGGGAGTTCACGGCGGAGAGCGGGCGCGACGGGGAGTATGCCTTCGAGCTGGTGTCGATCCGCGGGCTCGCGATGGCGCCGGATCTGACGCTGCGGGCCCGCCTCGGCCCGCAAGTGTCGGACAGGGTCGCGCTCAAGTGGAGCGAGTGGACGGCCACCGCCCCCGATCTCCTGCTTCGGGCGGGTGCGAATGGAAGCGTGCGGGCGCGTTGGAGTGACGGTGCCCCGGCCGCGGGCGTATCGATCCACATCATGCTCACCGTGAATGGAGAGGACTCGCATCCCCGACGCGACGTGATGGAATCCCTCTCGGGAGTCACGGACGCCGAGGGAGCGCTTGCCTTTGGCCCGGTGCCCGACCTCCTGTACCGGAAGATCCTCATCCTCGCGACACACCCGGAGGCGCAGGGAAAGGCGCATCCATGCGAATCCCAGCGGATTCGCGCAGACCGCCCGCTCGACATCGTGCTTGGCGGGAACCGTCGTGGTCCGGCTCCACGCGATGGCCTCGCCCGGGGAGCCTCTCTTCGTGCATGATGGCTATGTCCACGGGGGTGAGGGCCCTGGATTCGGGCGCGGGATGGGGGCGGAGTCGGAGCTGCGAGGCTGGATCATGCCCGGCCTCTATCCGGCCCTCCGAATCGGGGCACGCGACTTCCGCGAGCGCCTCCTCGAAGGCGTTGAGGTGCGCCACGACGGCCCGACCATCCTCGATGTGCTTCTCGAGCCACTGTAGGAGACGCTTCAGCCGACAGCGAGGAGCCCGTCGAGCACCCGCCGCACCAGCCCCTCCGGCACCCCCTCGTAGACACGGACATCGCTGACACTCAGCGGCAGTACCCAGCGCAAGTTGGCTCCGGAGCGCTTCTTGTCGTGGCGGAGTGCGGACAGGACGTCCGCACTTCGGAGGTTGGCGGTCCGCGGCAGGCCGCACCGGTCGAGCGCCTCCTCGACCCCCCCGCGCCCCCCGAAACCCGTGAATTCCTCCGCGATGCGGCATGCGGCGCGAAGGCCCAGCGCCACCGCCTCCCCGTGATGGAGCGCGTAGCCCGACGCATGTTCGAGCGCATGGCCGAGGGTGTGGCCGAGGTTCAGCAGGCGCCGCTCGCCCTGCTCTCGCGGATCGCGCTCGACGATCCCGATCTTCACGAGCGCAGCCTCCTCGACGAGCGTTGCGGGTGTCGCGCGCCCCGCGCGTTCGAGCAGGCCCGGGTTGCCGATGACGCCGTGCTTGATGACCTCGGCGAGGCCGCCGCGCAACTCGCGCTCGGGCAGCGTCGCGAGCAGGTCGGTGTCGACGAGGACCTCCGCCGGGGGATGGAAGGCGCCGATCAGGTTCTTCGCCGCCGCGTGGTCGATGCCGGTCTTGCCGCCGTGGGCCGCGTCCACCTGCGCGAGCAGCGTCGTCGGCAGCGCCACCCAGCGGATGCCGCGCAGGTAGCACGCGGCGGCGAAGCCGGCGACATCGAGCACGACGCCGCCGCCGAACGCCACGAGCAGGCCGTCGCGATCGAGCCCCGCCGCGACGAGGGCGTCGAGGATGCGCTCCCATGTCGCGACGCTCTTCGACGCTTCGCCCGCGTCGAGGAGGAGCTGCGGGGCATCGATCGGGCAGCCGTGCAGTTCCGTCACGCGCCGGTCCGCGACGAGAAACCGCGCGCGGTGGGGGATCGCATCGAGCAGGCGATCCAGCGAGTGCCGTTGCCCCGCGCCGAACCGCGCCATCCCTACGCTTTCACCGTCGTCTTCTTGCGCGCGCGCCGGAAGTCGGACTTCGTCTTGTCCTCGCGCACGATCAGGAAGACGAGCAGCCCGATGCCGACGCAGAAGGCCGCCGCGATGATGATCTGCTCGGTAGAGTGCGTTGCCGGGGGCGCCACCCCCTCGAGCGCCGTCAACACGAACATCGGCGCGAGCCGGTCGGTGCCCCCCTTCGACGGATAGGCCCGGGCCTTGTAGAAGTAGCCCTCCCAGCGGATGCGGTGGTTGGACTTGAACTCGCCCGCGAGCGACGCCGGCGCGCAGTACTCGATGAGATGGTGGCGGTCGGTGTAGATCCAGCCGTAGAGGAACTCCTCCACCCCGGCGTCGTTGGGCTCGGTCTGCTCGGGGCCGTAGTAGCTCGGCGGATAGACGAGCGCGCCAAGCCCCCTGAAGTACTTGGCCCGGAAGCGCGGGGCCTGCCCGATCAGCTCGGTATAGTCCTGGCTCTCGAAGTCGAGCGCGGTCAGGCCATCCTGCGCGCGCTGCGGCGCACCCGCGGGCCCGGCGCGACCCTCCGCCCACCGGAGGAGGCGGAAGAGCGTCCTCGGGTACTTGCGGAAGAGCAGCGGTTCGCGCTGGGGGTCGCCCTGCATCGAGGGATCGTCCTCGATGATCTGGAAGGGGATCTCTTCGAGGGAGGTCACCGGCAGCGTCTCGAAATCGCGCTCGATCGCCGTGGCGACGACGAGGAAGGTCTCGACTGGCGTCCCGTCCGCCGCGCGGTCGAGGAAGTTCTTCACGAAGACCCCGCGGCCCCGGATCCAGCCGTCGGTGATCAGGTGCTGCTCGGGATGGATCGTCGGCTCGTTCTCGTCGCTCCAGCGCGGCGCGAACGGGTAGAGAACCGTGAGCCGCACGGCCCCCTCGCCCCCCCCCATCACGACGATCGCGCGGTGGATCTGCCCGATCTCGGTCTTCCCCCCGTAGACGTCTTCGTACGTCTCCTCGCGGATCGACTCGATCACGCCGCGGAAGCGCACGAACTGGAAGCGCCACGGCCGCGAGTCCTTGCGGATCGCGGGCGCCACCTCGGGCACGAGCGGCAGAAGGTCGCGGCTGTAGGCGTGCACGCTGGGCGTGTGGCGCGCCTCCAGCAGCAGGTAGGGGATCACGTCGGTCTCCCAGCGCTCCCGCGCGTCGGGCCCCATGTCGGTGATGCGCTCCGCGAGCCGCATGTCGAGGTCGGGCGCCCCCGCGAAGCGCGAGGCATCGCCCGAGATGCCCAGAACCTCGCTGGGACCTTCGCGGCGCTGCTTCCGCGCCTCGTAGCTCTTGCCGTAGTTCCGGAGGCCGATCGCGATCAGCGCGAAGAGCACGAGGAGCCCGATGTACACGTAGAGACGCGTCTTCGGATCGCCGACCTGCGGGAAGAAGCGGAAGAGGTTGCGCCCCAAGCCCGGGCCGCCGGCCCGCTGCGGGTTCTTGAGATCTTCAAACATCGTGTTTTCGACCGGGGGGGCTCGCGCTGGCGGGACCTCCCCAGTATAGATCATGGCTCCATGGGGCCGCCCGGGACCGTCGACGAGGCGATGCAGGCGCTCGCCCGCCTCACGAACTACGAGCGCACGCGCCCGGACGGCCCCCGCGCCTTCGACCTCGGCAGGCCGCGCCTGCTGATGGAGCGCCTCGGCTCGCCCCACCTCGCGCTGGGCGGGAGGGTCGTGCAGGTGGCGGGGAGCAAGGGCAAGGGGTCGGTCGCGCGCATGCTCGCGTCGATCTTCGGGGGCTCGGGGGCCCGCACGGGCCTCTACACCTCCCCCCACCTCGAGAGCCCCCTCGAACGCATCGCCGTGGACGGCAGGCCGATCGGCGAGCGCGAGTTCGCCGACGCCATCGAGCGCACGCTGCGGGTCGCCCCGCCGGGGACGACCTTCTTCGAGGCGATGACCGCCGCGGCGTGCCTCCACTTCGCCGAGGCGAAGACGGCCGCCGTCGTGCTCGAGGTCGGGCTGGGGGGGAGGCTCGACGCGACGACCGTCGTGCCGACGACGCACAACGTCATCACGACCATCGGCCTCGAGCACACCGAACTGCTCGGCGACACGCTCGAGGCGATCGCGGGCGAGAAGGCGGCAACGATCCGGCCCGGTGTGCCGGTGACCAGCGGCGTCGATCCCGAGAGCGCCGCGGGGCGCGTGATCGCCGCCCGGGCGCGGGAGCAGCGCGCGCCGCTGCGGCACGTGCCCGCACCGCTCGACGTCGTCTTCGAACCGGCGGGGCTCCGGTGGAACGGCCGCTTCCTCCCCCTCCTCGGCCGCCACCAGGCCCACAATGCCGCGATCGCGACCGCTGTGGCGGGAGTGTCGCCTGGCACCCTGCTTCTCCCGGCATGCTGCGAGTTGCGGGGCTCGAAGCCGACGGTGCTGCTCGACGGGGCGCATACGGCCGAGAGCGTCGCCGCGACGGTGCAGGCGCTCGGGGACCACCTCCCGGGCGCGCGACCCGAACTCGTCTTCGCGCTCGGCGAGGACAAGCGCCTCGACGCGATCGTCGGCCACCTCGCGCCCGCCGTCGCCGGCATCCACGCCTGCCGCGTCGACATGCAGCGGGGGCGGCCCGCGGCACTGCTGGCCGCGCACCCCGGCTGGGGCGGACGGGCCCTGGCGCATCCGGACGCGCTCACCGCCCTCTCCGCGGCGCGCGCCGCGGCGGGGCCGTCCGGGCTCGTTCTCGTGACCGGTTCGCTCTACCTCGCGGGGGCCCTTCGCCGCCACACTTGACACCACCGCGCGTCTCTATAGGTGATGTCGGAGTTTCGCTGTACCGGATGCGGGGCGCGCCCGCTCCGCTGGGAGGGGCGCTGTTCGCGCTGTGGCGCCTGGGGTTCCGTCGAGGCGGCGGTCGCGGCGGCGCCCGCCGGACGCACGGCGGTCGTCGCACGCCCGCTGCACGAGATCGCCACCGAACCGGTGCCGCGGCGGGCGAGCGGCTACCTGGAGCTGGACCGCGTGCTGGGGGGCGGGCTCGTTCCCGGAAGCTGCGTGCTCGTCGGCGGCGAGCCGGGCATCGGCAAGTCGACGCTCCTGCTGGCCGCCTGCGCGCGCAGCGCGGGCCGCTCGCTCTATGCGTCGGGCGAGGAGGCGGCCGACCAGGTCGCGCTGCGCGCGAGGCGCCTCGGCCTCGCGGGCGAGGGCGTGCTGCTGCTCGACACGAGCGACACCAGCCAGGTCGCCGAGGCGCTCGCGGCGCTGCGGCCCGATCTCTGCGTCGTGGACAGCGTGCAGACGCTGCACACGCGCGATTGCGAGGGGGCGCCGGGGGGGCCGGCGCAGGTGCGCGCGGCGGCCGAGGTGCTCGTGCCCGCGGCGCGCGCGAGCGGTGCGGCGGTCCTGCTGGTCGGGCAGGTCACGAAGGAGGGCGGCCTCGCCGGCCCGCGCACGCTCGAGCATGCCGTCGACACGGTGCTCTTCTTCGAGGGGGACCGGCACATGGGCCTGCGCGCGCTGCGGGCGATCAAGAACCGCTATGGACCGACGGATGAGATCGGCCTCTTCGAGATGCGCGACGACGGACTTCACGAGGTGCGGGAGGCGAGCCGCTTTCTCGTGGCGGAACAGCGGGCGGCCGGCCCCGGCTCGGTCGTCGCCGCGGTCGTCGAGGGGCGGAGGGCGCTCTGCGTCGAAGTGCAGGCGCTCCTCGTCGGCGACAACCGCACCGCCCCGCGTCGCCGGGCACAGGGTGCCGACCCGCGCCGCGCGGAACTGCTCGTCGGCGTCATCGAGTCCCTCTTCTCGGCGGAGGTCGGCCGCCGGGATGTCTTCGCCAACGTCGTGGGCGGCCTCACCGTGCACGACACCGGCCTCGACCTCGCGCTCGCGGCCGCCGTGCTCGGTGCCCAGTGGGGACGCGAGGTGCCGTCGGACGCCGTCGTGCTCGGCGAGGTGGGCCTCCGGGGGGAGGTGCGCACCGTCCCCCAACCAACGGGCCGTCTCAAGGAGGCGCGCGCGATGGGCTTCCGCCGCGCCTATGTGCCGGCGGGCACGCCACCGCTTGACGGCATCGAGTGCGTCCCCGTGACGCGCGTGCACGAGGTCTTCCCTGACGACCCCGAAGCGCCGGGGCAGGAGTGAGGGATGCTCAGCGGCCCCGCGGGTCCGCCGTTGGCATCCGCCGCAGGGGGCGAAGCGCAGCCCTGCCGGCGACGTCGAGAGGACGCACGACGACGGGTCGGTGGCGCCTTTCACGACCCGGGAGGCGCACCGCCACCCACGCTCCCGTGGCCTTGGCCAGATTCGTTGGCCGGGGCTCGGCCCCCCCCGCCCCCCCCCGATTCAGGGTTCCAGGTCGCGGCGCTCCTCCCGGACCGCCGCGAGCAGACGCCGGTAGGAGTCGAAACGCGACGCGGCGATCTCGCCGCGCGCGACGGCGCTCTTGACCGCGCAGCCGGGCTCCTGCTCGTGCAGGCAGTCGTTGAAGCGGCACCCCTGCATGTGGAGCGCGATCTCCCGGAAGTGGGGTCCGAGGTCGCCCGGCTCGAGCCTCCAGAGGCCGAACTCGCGTATGCCGGGCGTGTCCACGAGATGGCCCCCCCACGGGAGCCGCAGCAGCGACACGGTCGTCGTCGTGTGCGTGCCCTGTCCGGAGGCGCCGTGGACCTCCCCGGTGCGAAGCTTCAGCGACGGATCAAGCCGGTTCGCGAGGGAGGACTTGCCGACCCCGCTGTGGCCGAGCAGGGTCGTCGTTTTCTGGGCGAGGAAGGAGCGCACGGCCTCGAGCCCCTGGCCGGTGGTCGCGGAGACCTCCATGGCCGGGTAGCCGAGCCCGCGGTAGAGGTCGAGTTCCTGCCGCCAGCGCCCCTCGGGATCGAGGTCGACCTTGTTGAGCACGATGCCCACATCCAGTTCGCGCGACTCCGCCGCGACGAGGAAGCGGTCGACGAGGGCGGGCACGAAGACGGGATCCTGCGCGGACGCGACGACGAGCACCGCGTCGACGTTGGCGACCAGGATCTGCTCGCGGCGCGGGTTGCCCGGGTCCGGGCGGCTCAGTTGCGAACGCCGCTCCGCCACCTCGCAGATCGCGGCGCCCTCGGCGCTGAACTCGACCTCCACGCGGTCGCCGACGACGACCGCCTTGCTGCGGGTTCCCGACCGCTTGCGCAGCGACTTCCGGAGCACGCAGGAGATCTCCTCGCCGCCGAGATCGACGAGCAGCGAACTTCCCTCGTCGCGCAGCACCACCCCCGATCGCCGGCCGCTCAAGGCTGCCCGCTTGCCGCCGCCACGGGGAGCGCCACCGTCGCGTAGAGGAGGAGCGCCGCGGCGACGGCGACATTCAGGCTTTCGACCAGCGGCCGGATCGGGATGCCGATCGTCCTGTCCGCGAGCGCCTGCGCGCTCGTGCCCACGCCGTGCGGCTCGCTGCCGACCACGAGCGCGAGCCGCGCGGGGCGCTCGCGGAGCGCCGCGACCGGGTCGCCCTTCGCGTCGCCGATCCAGAGGGTGAAACCCGCCTCGTGCAGCCCCTCCAGCGCGCCGGTGTGCACCGGGAGCCGGAACAGGGCTCCCGCGCTGGCGCGTACGACCTTGGGGTTGGTCGCGTCCACCGTCCCCGCGGTCGTCACCACCGCGGTGGCCCCCAGGGCCGCGGCGGCGCGCATCAGCGTGCCCAGATTGCCCGGGTCGGCCACGCCGGCGGCCACGAGGACGAGGCTCGCGCCCGCAAACCCCCGCCCGTCGAACGGCCGCAGCGGGCTCTCGGCGAGGGCGAAGACCCCGCCGGGCGTCTCCGTCTCCGCCAGCGACTCGATCTCCCGCTCTTCGATGCGCTGGATCGAGACGCGCGCGCCGCAGAGGCCGCAGAGTCGCCGGACGCGAGGTGTCTCCGACGCCGCGGCGCCGAGGAGCAGTTCGCGCGCGAAGCCCCCCTCGACGGCGGCCTCGGCGGCGTTCACCCCCTCGACGAGCAGCATCCCCTCCTCCGCGCGCACCTTCTTCAGGCGGAGCGAGCGGAGGAACTGCAGCCGGGCGCGCGTGATCACCGGGCGAGGTGGGCGAGGATGTCCTTCAGGTCCCCGTCCGGGAGGCGGTCGTTGGTGTAGTAGCTCATCGTCCCCTCGAGCGGCTTGAACTTGCCGCGCGAGTCGTAGCCGCGCACCTTGCGGACGATCAGGTCCGCCTTCTTCTTGCCGGGCTTGAGTTCGAAGGAGATGGCCTCCTCGCCCGCGTTGTGGCATCCGCCGCAGAATCTCGCCGTGAGCTTCTCGCCCCGCGCCGCGTCGCCCCCGTCCAGTTCGGAGAGATCCTTGGGGAGCTTGGGCGTGCGCTGCACGTCGCGCTTGGGCAACTTCCCCGACTCGGGGCCGAAGCCGGAGAGGTAGGCGACAAGGTCGCGCTTCTGCTCCGCCTTGAGCCCCCCCTTGCGCTGCTGCCAGACCTTCGCGCAGTGGTCGGAGGCCTCGCCGACATCCGCGTAGGTGTTCATGTTGCGCCACCCCTCGCGCACGGCGGCGCCCCAGAGCGTGGCCCCCGGTCCCAGGTGCGGCTCCTTCTCGGGGTCCTGTTCCTCCTTCTCCGGCCGGAGGCTGTGGCACTGCGCGCAGGAGGGGTAGGCAAGCTCCTGCGTGTCCCCAAACAGCGCCTTGCCCCGCGCGACGGCATCGCCGGGCGCGCGCGGCGCCTCGGCGACGGCGAGGCTCAGGCCGAGCAGGAGGGGCGGCAGGAGAGCCAGACGCATCAACCACGATTCTAGCGCACCATCGCACTCTTCCCCTCCGCCGGAGGCCGGCGGAGGAAGTCGAGCGCCTCGACGAAGGGGCGAGGGAGCGGCGAGCGCACCTCGGTCTCGAGACCGGTCACGGGATGGCGGAACCGGATCCGCCCCGCATGGAGCGCGAACCGCTGGAACCCCGGCAGCGCGATCCCGTCCCCGTACAGGTGGTCGCCGAGCAGCGGCATGCCGAGATGCGAGGCGTGCACGCGGATCTGGTGCGTCCGCCCCGTCTCGATGCGCACGCCGACGTGCGTCGCATGGGCGAACCGCTCGCGCACCGCGAAGTGCGAGCGCGCCTCCTTGCCGCCCTCGCGGTCGACGCGCATCAGGATGCGCGAGTCCCCGACGGAACCGATCGGCTCGTCGACGCTGCGCTCCTGCCAGGGGGCGCGCCCGAGCAGCAGCGCCTCGTAGACCTTCTCGACCTCTCCGCGGGCGAGCATCTCCGAAAAGGCGGCGCGCACCGCGTCGCTCTTCGCGACGAGCAGGATGCCGCTCGTGTACTGGTCGATCCGGTGGATCAGCTTGGGGAGGAAGGGGGGGGCGCCGGGGGGGGACGCGGCCGACCGCCGATGGAGCTCCTGAAGCAGCGTGCCCTGCTGGTGCACGCCCACGGGATGGACGACGACCCCCGACTCCTTGTCGAGGGCGAGGAGGTGCTCGTCCTCGAGGAGGACCGTGATCTCCGGCTCGGGCGGGGGGGCGGCCGGCGGCGGGCGCGCGACGACGACGGTGACGAGGTCGCCGGTGCGAAGCTGGGTGGAGGGCTTTCTCCGCTCGCCGTTCACGAGGGCCCGGCCGTCGCGGATCAGCTCCTGCGCGCCCGCCCGGGAGCGCCACGCGAGGTGGCGGGTCAGGAACGCGTCGAACCGCCCCTGCTCGGGGTGCTCCACGCGCAGCGTGAACCGCTCGATGGGCCGGCTCAGGTCGCGGTTGCGTCGGTAGAGGCGGCTCACGTGGGCACGGTCGCGAGCCGGGCGACGCCGGCCGAGAGGAAGATCGACAGCGGCAGGTAGGCGGCGACGACGGGGGCGAGGTCGCCGCGGTCGCCGAGGCTCGTGAAGAAGATGTCGCCGAAGTAGTAGATCGCCGACAGCCCGAACGCGAGGACGGCACCGAGCACCATGGAACGCCCGAGCGCGAGCAGCGTCGGGATGCCGAGCAGCAGCAGGACGAAGCTCGTGAGCGGACGGGCGATCTGCTTGTGCAGCGCGACCTCGAGGTTGCGGCGGTCGGGGAACTTCCGCACCAGCGCGAGCAGTTGCGTCATCGAGAGCTCGGTCGTCCCCTGCTTGCTCGCCAGCGCCTCGACCTCGTCGGGGCTGACGCCGATCTCGACGTCGGCGCCGGGCTCGAGCCTCACCGCCACGGCACCGATCCCGGCGGGATGGACGACCCCTCCCTCCGGCGCCTTCCACCCCTTCCCCGCAGGGACCAGCAGCGGAACCGTCCACCGGTCGAACCCCGCATCGGACCACGGGCGCATGATGACGACGCCGCGCAGGCTCTGGTCGTCGAAGCGGTAGGACTCGACGGAGCTGATCGTGCCGTCGCCCGCGCGCAGGTGCGCGAGATTGCGGAGGCTGTTCGTCCGGTCGCCCGCGAAGAGGCGCTTGATCGCGATGTGCTCGCGGTTCAGGGACGGGATCAGGTACTCCTGGAAGGCGAGGTGGCCGGCGCTGATGAGGAGCCCGCAGAGGAACACCGGGAGGAGCAGGCGCCGCGCGCTGACGCCGGCGGCGAGCACCGGGAAGACCTCGTTGGAGCGGAGCAGCGACGACAGCGTGAAGAGCCCCGCGACCACCGTGACGAAGGGGATCACCTCCTTGAGCAGGTAGGGGAGATAGGCCGCGTAGAAGCGGAGCAGCAGGCCCGCGGTCGAGTACCCGGCGGCCAGGGTGTCGGCGGTCCTCTCCTGGCTGCTGAAGTGTCCGAGCCGGCTCACCCAGTCGAGCGCCACGGCGCTGATGCTGAAGACGACCAGCGTGCCGAGAAAGACCTTGAGGAAGGTCCACGTGACGTAGCGGTCGAGCAGCCTCACCGACGCGCCACCCGGAGGAGGAGAACCGTCCCGACAACCCCTAGGAGGATGTTCCCGGCCCACACGGCGGGAAATGCGGGCAGTTCGCCCGACCGGGCGAGGTTCGCCCCCCCCATCACGAGCGGGAAGTAGACAAGCAGCACGGGGGCGATGGCCATCAGGAAGGCGCCGGCGCGCCCCGCCCGCGCGCTGAACACGCCGAGGGGGATCCCGACCAGCGCGAAGAAGAAGGCGCTCGCGGAGAGCGCCGTCCGTCGCGCCAGCTCCTCGGCCGCATCGAGACTGGCGATCGACCCCGCGCCGTGCGGGATCGAGCGCGCCGCGACATAGGAGAGCTGGCGCATCGTCAGGTCGGCCCGCCGGCGCCGCGACGTCGCGCCCTCGGTGAGCTCGGCGAGGGGGTAGCTCGCCTCGAGGGCCCCGGTGCGCACGTAGGCATCCCCCTCCTTCGTGCGGTGGGGTGCGGCATCCTGCACCTTGCGGAGCTCGATGTGGACCTGCTCGTCCTCGGTGACCGCGATCGCGCCGCTCTGCGCCCGGAGGATCATCGCCTCCCGGCCGGGTTCGCGGTACTCGAAGCAGACGTCGCGGAATTCGCGCCCGTCGAAGCTCTCGAAGGAGATGCGCCCCCGGCCCAGATCGAGGTCGCGCATGCCGCTCCGGAACGAGGTCTCGAGCTGGTGGAGGATGTCGCGCTTGGCCGCGCGCAGCCTCGCGGCCGCGAACGGGGAGACGACATCGAGGGCGAGCAGCCCCAGGAGCGCCACGAGCGCGGCGCCGGAGAGGACCGGCGCGGCAAAGCGGCCGAGGGGCACCCCCGCCGCGGCGAGGGAGGTGATCTCGCCATCCGCCTGCATGCGGGAGAAGGTCAGGATCACGCCGGTGAGCACCGCGAGCGGCACCGTGAACTGCAGGGCGAGCGGGAAGAACAGCGGGAAGACCTCGAGGAGAAACCCCAGGCCCACGCCCGGCGTGCGCTTCAGGAAGGTGATCGAGAGGATGAAGAAGGCGACGCCCGTGGTCGCCAGCAGCGAGCCGAGGAAGTTCCGGCCCGCCTCGCCGACCACGCTCCGTCCGATCAGCATGTCACTCGCGAGTGTATATTGCGGGGTACCCCGTGCAAATCGCAGGCTACACCCGAGTTACGTCTTCCGAGTTCCGCGGCGACCCCGACCGCCCCGACGCGTGGGTCGAGCGCCGGGGGGAGGTCCTGCGGGAACTCCCGGGGCGGCGGGTCTACCGGGCCGTCGTCGGCGGGGAGGCCGTCGTCGTGAAGGAGTTCGACGCGCACGGGGTGCGCCGCGCCTTGCGCGACTGCCTGCGCCCCTACGCGGAGACGGAGGCGGAGAGCGCGCTCTCGGTCGCCGCCCGCGGCGTGCCGGTCGTCGCGCCGCTGGCCTTCGCGCGCCTCCGCGACGGGCGGCAACTGCTCGTGCTCCGGGAGGAGGCGGGCGCGCGGTCGCTCCAGGACGTCGTGCTCCATGCGCCGCCGCGCGGGAGGGCGCGCCACGAGCTCGCGCGCCGGGTCGCCCAGCTCCTCGCGAAGATGCAGAACGCCGGCGTGCGGCAGCGCGACCACCATGCCGGGAACATCCTCGTGCGACCCGACGGCGAGGTGCTGCTCGCGGACGCCCGCGGCCTCACGGTCGGTTCCTACCTGACGCCGCGCGAGCGCGCCAGGGAGCTCGCGGCCTTCTCGCTCTTTTTCCTGACGCACGCGAGCGCGGTCGACCGCCTCCTCTTCTGGGGCACGTACGGCAGGGCATCCGGTCTCATGCCCGAGGCGCTCGAGGAGTTGCGCCACGGGGTTCAGGAGCTTCTCCCGCAGGCCTTCCGGCGCCTCGTCGGCGAGCGCACGCGCCGCGCGCGCCGGCACGGCACCCCGGTGCGCATGGGCGACATGGAGGGCATCCGCCTCGTCGAGATCGCCGACGCCGACCTCGGCGCGATGGTCGACCGCGCGATGCACCTCTCGCCCGGCCCCGACGTCCTGAAGGCGAGCCGCACCGCGTGGACGCTCGCGCACGGCGAGCAGTTCGTGTTCAAGGTCTTCCTGCCGAAGAAGGCGACCCGCCCGCTGCGCGACATGCTCTTCGGCTCGCGCGCCGAGCGCGCGCTCGAGTCCGCGGAGGCGCTCGCCCACCGCGGGTTGCGCACGCCGGAGGTGCTGGCGGTGCTCGAGGACCGATCGCTCCCGGGCCGCTCGCTGCTCGTGATGCGGCGCGTGCGCGACGGCCTCCCGCTCGACAAGGCGATCGCGCACCTCGCGCCGCGCCAGATCCGCGACCTCGCGCGCCGGGTCGGCGGCACGCTGCGCCGGATGCACGACTGGGGCCTGCGCCACCGCGACCTGAAGCGCGACAACGTGCTCGCCACGGGCACGGAGGCGGATCTCTGCTTCCTCGACCTCGACGGCGTGCAGCAGTCGCGTTTCGGCTCCCTCGACTGGGAGAAGCGCAAGCGCGACCTCGCGCACCTCGCGGGCTCGCTGGTGGATCGCCGCGCGCTGCCGACCGGCTTCCGGCTCCGCGTGCTGGACGCCTACCTCCGCGGCACGATCCCCCCCGGCCACCGCGACGGCGAGTTCGCCCGCGACGTGGTGCGGCTCGCCGCGCGCCAGGAGACGCGGCGCCGGGAACAGTAGCCGCGATGAACAAGGCCGTCGCGCGCGCCGTCGGCATCCTGGGCGTCCCTCTCGACCTCGGCGCCGGCCGCCGCGGCACCGACATGGGCCCGAGCGCGATCCGCCATGCGGGCCTCTCCCCGCGGCTGGAGCGCCTCGGCATCGCGGTGCGCGAACACGGCTACGTCGCGGTCGCCCTTCCCGAGACGCGGGCGCCCGGCGACGAGCGGCTGCGCTTCGCGCGCGAGATCGTCCGCACCTGCCTGCGCCTCCGCGACCGCGTGCGCCAGATCTGCGAGTCCGGCGAGACGCCGCTCGTGCTCGGCGGCGACCATTCGATCGCCATCGGCACGGTCGCCGGCGTCGCCGCGTTCCATCGCAGGCGCCGCAAGGCGATCGGCCTCCTCTGGATCGATGCGCACGCCGACCTGAACACCGTCGAAACCTCCCCCAGCGGCAACGTCCACGGCATGCCGCTCGCAACGTTGCTGGGTCAGGGCGCGCCGGAACTCCTGTCGATCCTCGACCGCTCCCCCGCGGTCTCCCCGCGGCAGACCGCGATCGTCGGCCTCCGCGACATCGATCCCGGCGAGCGGCAGCGGATCGCGCAGCTCGGCGTCACGATCTACACGATGCAGGATCTCGACGAGCGCGGGGCCAGCGTCTGCCTCCGCGAGGCCCTCGGCATCGTCACGAAGGGCACCACGGGCTTCCACCTGAGCTTCGACATGGACAGCCTCGACCCGGAGGTCGCTCCCGGCGTGGGCACGCCGGTCCCGGGCGGCCTTACGTACCGCGAAGCGCACCTCGCCTGCGAACTCGTCGCCGAGACGGGCAAGCTGACGAGCATGGAGATCGTCGAGGTCAACCCGATGCTCGACGAACGCAACCGCACCGGAAAGCTCGCCGTGGAGCTGGTCCTCTCGGCGATGGGCAAGAGAATCTACTAGGCCCGTCGCTTCGCAGTTGGCCGTTGGAGGGAGGAACTGGCGCCGCGCGCCACGGACCCCCTTTCCGGCCATTCAGCGGGGGGCGCGGGGGGGGGTCCGCCCGGCGGGCACGCGGATCCTACTTGCCCTTCAGCGCCTCGATCTTCTGGATCTCGGCCTGCGCCTTCCGCACGTAGGTGTCGATGCCGAAGGTCTCGATGACCTTTCGGTAGGTCGCGATCGCCTCGTCGTAGCGCTGGTTCCGGATCTGGTCGCGCGCGAGCCCCTCGCGGCCGCTGAAGATGGACTGCGCGAGCAGGTCGATGCGGCGGAGCTGCTCCTCGGCGAGGGCCTTGTAGTGCTCGACCTCCGCGGCCTCCATGCTGAACTCGCGCGTCGTCACGAACTTGCGCACGGTCTCCTGCGCCTCGCGGAAGTGCCACGAGATCTCGAACTCGCGCGCCTTCGCGATGGACTCCTCCCACTCCTTCCGGAGCCGCCCGCCCCCCGCGACGATGTCGACGCCGCGCTGCGGGACCTTGCCGGCGAACCAGGCGGGGTACTGCTTGCGTCCGAGCTCGGTGCTCTCGGTGCCGGCGTACTCGGTCTTCAGCGACTCGGCGAGGCGCAGGATGTCGGCGGGATCGACGTTGCCGCCGCGGTGGTAGGACTCGATGTAGCGGCTCAGCTTCGAGAGGACCTTGCGCGCCACGACGTTGCGCGACGTGGCCTGGTAGTCGTCCTTGCGGGTCTGCAGGTCGCGGATGCGCTTCTGCACCTGCGGGTAGGCGCTGCCGGAGGGATCCCCGTGCTCCTGCAGGTAGGCGATCGCCTCGTCCCAGCGGCCCTGCGCGAGGTACTGCTCCGCGCTCTTCAGCACCGCGTTGTTGTGGTCGTCGAGCTGCACCGCGGCGCCCACCTTGAGCACCACGAAGATGATGACGAGGGAGACGACCACGGTGACGCCGGCGATGATGAGCTTGTCCTGCGAGTTGTCCCGCGAGGCGCGGGGCGGCGGCAGGGCCTCGCCGCCCTCGTCCTCGGCCTCCGCGCGCGCGCCGCGCGCCCGCCGGCCCGGGGCCGCGGCGGCAAACGCGGCGCCCGCGGGCACGGCGCGCTGGCCGCCCTCGACGCCGAAGCGGATCTCGGCGCCTCCGATCTGGATCAGGTCGCCGTGCGCGAGCCAGGACTTGTTGCGGAAGTCGCCGTTGACGCGGGTGCCGTTCTTGCTCTCGAGGTCGACGACGCGCCAGCGCGTTCCGGAGCGCTCGAGGCGGCAGTGCTCCTTGCTCGCCTTCGCGTCGGCGATCGAGACCCCGGCGGCGGGGTCGCGCCCGATGATGATCGAGTCGCCCTCGATCTGGTGCAGGTGCTCCTTGCCCTCCTCGCGGATCTTCAGGTTCGGCACGTCGCGCTCACTTCCCGTCCTCGTCCTCGTAGTTGAAGCCGGGCCCGCCCTCCCCCGCGCCGCCGCAGCCGCAGCCGCAGGCGTCCTCCGGCTCGCGCTCCCCGGGCGTGATGGGGCCCGGCGAACCGACCCAGCGCGGCGCCATGCCGTAGTTCTGCGTCATCAGGTTCCCGAAGTGCCCCGTGCCCATCTCGGTCCACTCCGGCGTCAGGATGTTGCGATGATGCCCGCTCGAGTGGCACCAGCCGTCGTGCGCGCCCTTCGGCGAGGTCTGCCCCATGATGCAGTTCTCCGACGAGCCGTACTCGTACCCGGCGAGCTTCATCCGGTCGTAGGGCGTGCGCCGCCCGGGGGTCGGGCTGAAGTGGCCGAAATAGTTGAGCTTCTGCATCTCGACGCAGTGGCCGCGGCTCGACAGCACGAGCTTCTCGACGATGCGGACCGGCCAGCGGCCGAACATGATGCGGTAGTCGTTCGTCACGCGCACCTGCTCGCGCTCCACGTCGGTGATGTCGCCCTTCACGGTCGGGTTCCACGCCATGACCTCGTCGCCGTAGCGGAGCAGGTCGCGCTCCTCCGGCGTGCGGTAGAGGGTCCGGATGTCGAACTTGCGCCCGAGGTAGCTGCGCAGGAAGTCCACCTCCTCGACCCTCTCCTCGACGTCGACGAGGCGCTTGCCCAGCTCCGCCGCGGCCTCGTCGAAGAGCTTGAGCGAACGCGTCAGCTCCGGCGATCCCGAGACCGAGAGGACACCCGGGTCCGCCCAGATCTCGCGCACCGCGTTCACGCGCTGGTCCACCTCCTGCTGCACCCGCGCGTACTCGGCGTCGCGCCCGACGCCGCGGTAGGGGTAGAAGTACTTCCTCTCGTCGAAGATCAGCTCGAGCGCGTAGGCGCGCGCCTTGTCGAGCTGCTCCTTCTTCGCCGCGAGGCGCTCGATGCGGGCGACGATCTTGTCCGCGCGGATCGCGGCGAGCGACTTGTCGAGCTGCTCCTGGAAGCCGCGGATGACGGCCTCTTCCGCGCGACGCAGGTGCTCCTTGCGCGAGAGGATCTCGCCTCCGACGGCCACATACCCGCCCTCGGGCAACGGCTCGTGCCGCACCTGGAAGGCGACGAAGCGGTCGAGGAGCGGCCGCAACTCCTCGTCCGCGTACCCGACGGCCAGCGCCGCCGCCAGCGCCTCGGTGCCGCCGAGCACATGCGAGGCGACGGCGAAGCCGAGCTGGGCGGGCCTCGAGTCCACCGCGCGCCCGAGCAGGGCCAGATAGAGTTCGGCGGGCGCCTCGCTCCACGCGTAGGTGAGTTCGCTCCCCTTCGACTGGACGACGACCCCCCCGGCCCCCCCCGACGTCACCCTCCACTTCTTCAGGATCTGCCCCGGGGGAACCTCCCCCGCCTCGAGCATCGCGACCGCGCGCTCATGCAGCGCCGCGCACGCCTCGACCTCGGCCGCGCGGGCGTCGATCTCGGCAAACCCCTTGGCCCCCTTCGCCTCCTCCGCGACCGCCCGCAGCCCGCGCGCGATGCCGCCGAAGTCGCGCCCGCGCAGCCCTTCGAGCAGCGCGGCCACCTTCTTCTCGAGCAGCAGCGGAACCTCGGTGCGGGGCCGGGTCGGCTCCCCCCGGCCCCCCTCCGACAGCGCCCGTTCGACGAACGCGACCCTCTCCGCGAGGCTCGCCTCCACCGCCGTGCCCTTGAAGCGCGGCAGCGCCTGCGCGAGCAGTTCCATCGCGCGGGCGAAGTCGTGCGCCTGCTCCGCGCGCGACACCTCCTCGAAGAGCGCCGTGCGCCGCAGCGAGGCGGCGTTCTCGAGCGAGACCATCGCGCCGACGATGCGGTCGCGATAGCGGTCGGGGATGGGTTCCCAGCTCGGCTCGCCCTTGAGGAAGAACCAGATCTCGCGCGCGTGCGCGAACTCGCCCGACTCGACGTGCGCGCGGAAGACGGTCTCGAGCTCGCCGAAGAAGCGCTCGCGCTCCTGGTCGAGGCGCTCGCGGCGCGCGGCCAGCGTGGCCTCGACGAGGGGCCGGCGGTCGGGCGTCGTCTCCTTCAGCAGGGTCTCCAGCCGCGCGACGGCCTCGTGCAGCGGCAGGTCGGCGACGAGCGCGTCGGGGTCGAAACCGCTGTTGCGCGCGGAGGTGCCGTCGGCGAGGCGCGCGCGCGCCTCGGCGCCGCGCCGCCGCACCTCCGCGGCGTGTTCGCTGCCGCCGTACTCCATCAGGTAGTCGGTCGCGAGGCTCGCGACCTTGTCGTCGTCGGTCGCGGAGAGGAAGGAGCGGTAGGCCGCCGCCTCCTGCGGGTCGGTGGGCGCGCGCCGCGTGGACTGCGCCAGCAGCGCCAGCCCGGCGATCAGGACGACGGCGCCGACACCGATCAGCACGCCCGTCCGGCTGCGTCGGTTCCGGGGGGGCCGCGGGGGGCGGGCGGGCTCGCCGACACCCTCCAGCGGCGCGGTCGGCTCGCCGCCGGCGACCGCCGCCGCCTCCCCCGCGAAGAGGATGCGCGCGTCGCCGATCTGGATCACGTCGTCGGGGGCCAGGGGCTCGAGGGCGATGCGCTCGCCGTTGAGCCTCGTGCCGTTCGCGGAGCCGAGATCGCGGAGCTGCCACCGCCCGCCTCCGAGCGGTTCGAGCGTGCAGTGGTGGCGGCTCGCCTTGACGTCCTTCAGGAAGACGTCGGCGTCCTCGCCGCGCCCGAAGACGAGCGTGCTCTCGCCGAGGAAGACGGTCCGCTCCTCGCCGTTGCTGAAGACTTTGAGAAAGGCCATGGGTCTTGCCGCTCCCCCAGACTTTACGCTGGATGGCGCGGGATCTTAAGTCCCTCCATCTTCGCATCCAGGGTCGGACGGGTGATCCCGAGCCGCCTCGCCGCGGCGCTCTTGTTGCCCGCCTCGAGCCGAAGCGCCTCCGTGATCAGTTCCCTTTCGACCTCCCTCGAGGCCAGCCGCACAGCCTCCCGCAGCGACGCGGCCCGGAAACGCCCCGAAATGGAACCCGCCGCCCCCCGGACGGCATCGGAGAGGCACTCGGGCTCGATGACCCCGTCCGAGAGGGTCAACGCCCGGGTGATCTCGTTCTGGAGTTCCCGCACGTTGCCCGGCCAGCCGTAGCGCTGGAGCAGGTCGAGGGCGGGCCCCGAGATCCGGCGCGGGTCCGCCTCCCCGCGCTCGGCCGCGCTCCGGGCGAGGAAGTGCTCCACGAGCGCCGGCAGGTCCTCGAGCCGCCTCCGGAGCGGCGGCACCTCCACCTCGATGACATGGATCCGGTGGTAGAGATCCTCGCGGAAGGCGCCCTTGCGCACCTGCGCGGCGAGGTCCCTGTTGCTCGCCGTCAGGATGCGCACGTCCACCTTCGTCTCGCTGCGCCCCCCCACCGGGCGAAGGCTCCCCTCCTGGAGCACCCGGAGCAGCTTCGCCTGGACGGAGGGGGGAAGTTCGGTCACCTCGTCGAGGAAGAGCGTGCCCTTGTCGGCCAGCGCGAAGAGGCCGCGCTTGTCCGCCGTGGCGCCGGTGAACGCGCCCTTCATGTAGCCGAAGAGCTCGCTCTCGAAGAGCGACTCCGGGATCGCGGCGCAGTTCTCGGTGACGAACGGCCCCTTCGCCCGCGGGCCGTTGAAGTGGATCGCGCGCGCGCAGAGCTCCTTGCCGGAGCCGCTCTCCCCGCGCAGGTAGACCGGGACGTCGCTGTCGGTCACGCGGTCGAGCATGAAGAAGAGCTCGCGCATGACGGGGCTGGACCCGACGATCCTGTCGTAGGTGTACTTCGTCCGCTCCTCGCTCGCGATGCGCGCATAGAGCGTGCTGACCTCGCCGATCTGCGCCGCCTGCGCCTCGATGCGGCCCTTCAGCGCACGGTTGAGCTCCTCGACCTCGCGCCGCGCCGCCTCCGCCTCGGCGTGCAGCCGCGCGTTCTCGAGGGCGATCGCCGCCTGATCGGCGAAGGCGAGCAGGAAGGGCACATCTTCCGGGCGGAAGACCCCGCGCTCGAACCGGTTGTCGAGATAGATCGCGCCGAGCAGCCGCTTGCCCGCGCGGATCGGCACGCAGGCGACCGACCGCAGGTAGAGCGCGCCCGTGTTCCCGAACTCCTTGATCCGCGGATCCTCCTCCGCGCTGGTGCTGACGATGGGCTTGCCGTCGCGACTTACCGCGGCGGCGACGCCGCGCGCGACCCGGAAGGTGGGCTTCTTCAGCGCCTCGACGTCGAAGCGCTTCGCGACCCGGATCTTCCCTTCGCCCGTCTCGTCGAGCAGCCAGAGAAAGCCGCGCTCGGCGCCGGAGAGGTCGACGACACTGTCGATCATCAGCGCGAGCAGTTTCGAGTCATCCCTCTCCTGCGTCAGCCTGCGGAACCACGAGACCAGCCGCCGGAGCCTCGTCACTTCGGTGGAGACGGGGGGGCGCGGGGGGGCGTCACCCGACAGGGGGCCCCCGAACGGGCCGGTGCTCAGGAAGGCGGACTTCTCCTCGAAGCGGATCTCGGTCGCGCCGACCGAGATCACGTCGCCCGGGGAGAGCATCTGGTCCAGGACCCGCTCGCCGTTGATCCAGGTGCCGTTCTGGCTCTCGAGATCCCGGATGCGGTAGCCCTCCCCCTCGTGGTCGATCCGGCAGTGCGTCGAACTCGCCTTGCGATCCTCGACGCGCACATCGGCCTCCTGCGCCCGCCCGATCACGACCTCCGCCTTGTCGAGGGAGATCCGCCGCTCCCCCTCGACCCCCCCGAGAATCAGCAGATGGGCCATGCAAAATCACTTTTACACCCTGTAAATCGCGACAGCAACCGCAAAACGGTCCCAGCCCGGCGCGCGCTCCCAGCGCGGGTCCTCCGGAGCCCTCCCCCACCCCCGAAACCCGGGGGCCTCCGCCAGGGGCACTCAGTCCGACAAGTTCCTGAGACGGGTCAGCCGCGCGTATTCGAGACTCAGTTCGCGCCGCCCGGAGTCGAGGAAGTCGACGGTGACGCGGGTCGCGCCGCCGGACTTCCGCACCGCGAGGACCTTGCCGCGGCCGAAGTGGTGGTGGCGGACCGGATCGCCCTCGCGCAGCGCGGCCTGGGGATCCTCGCGCTGGAAGACCGCTTCCGCCTCCTCGACATGGCCCGCGGGCCCGCGGGGCACAAAGCCGCGCTCCTCGACCTCGAGCGCCTCGTCGGGGATCTCGTCGAGGAAGCGCGAGGGGAGATTGCGCTGGGGCACCCCCTGGCGCATGCGCGTGCGCGCGTGCAGCAGCGCGAGATGCTCCTCGGCGCGGGTGACGGCGACGTAGAAGAGGCGGCGCTCCTCCTCGATCTCGTCTCGCTCCCCCATGCTGAAGGCGTGCGGGAAGAGCCCCTCCTCGAGGCCCGTCACGGCGACGCAGGGGAACTCGAGCCCCTTCGCGCTGTGGACGGTCATCAGCGAGACCGCATCGGCGCGCTCGTCATAGGTGTCCTGGTCGCTGACGAGCGCGTTCTCCTGCAGGAAGCCGTCGATGCCGCCCTCGGGGTTTCGCAAGCCGAACTCGTAGGCGGCGTTGACCAACTCGTCGACGTTGCCGGCGCGGTCCACCTCGCCCGGGTCCCCCTCGCCGCCGAGGCTCTCCTTGTAGGCGGTCCGCTGGACGATCGCCTCGACGAAGACGCCGGGTTCCTCCGGGGGCAGCGCTTCGAATCCGTCGAGCAGCGCCGCGAGGACGGAAAGCGCCTTGCGGGCCCGTCCCCCCCCCGCCCCCCCCGCCGTCTCCCTCAACAGGGCGCGCGCGGGGATGCCGCGCGACGCCGCCTCGGCGAAGAAGCGCTCCTCCGTCGTCTTGCCGAGGCCGCGGGCGGGCACGTTGAAGATGCGGCGGAACGCGCCGTCGTCGCTCGGGTTGCGGGCGAGGCGCACGTAGGCGAGCAGGTCCTTCACCTCCTTGCGGCGGTAGAACTCGACCGCGCCGACGATGCGGTAGGGGGTGGCCGACTCCGCCATCGCCCGCTCCAGCGTGCGCGACTGCGCGTTGATGCGGTAGAAGATCGCGATCTGCCCCGGACGGTGGCCCGCGGCGATCCACGCGCGCGCGAGGGCGGCGGCCGCCTGCGCCTCGTCGCCCTCGTCGAGACAGCGGATCTCGCGGGGGCGCATCCCGTCGGCGTTGTCGGTGCGCAGATCCTTCTCGAGCCGCCCGCGGTTGTGGCGGATGACCGCGTTCGCCACCGCGAGGATCGAGCGCGTGCTGCGGTAGTTGCGGTCGAGCGTGACGCGGCGGGCGCCGGGGAAGTCGCGTTCGAAGTCGAGGATGTTGCGCAGCGTCGCGCCGCGCCAGCGGTAGATCGACTGGTCGGGGTCGCCGGTGGCGCAGACATTGCGGCTCTCGCCCGCGAGCAGGCGAAGGATCGCGTACTGGACGTCGTTGGTGTCCTGGTACTCGTCCACGAGCAGCCAGCGGGCGCGCTCCCGCAGGCGCGAGCGGGCCTCGTCGTCGCTCTCGAGCAGCCCCTTCAGCCGGAGCAGCAGGTCGTCGAAGTCCATCGCGTTGGACGCCACCATGCGCTCGTCGTAGAGCCGCATCACCTGCGCGAGACGCGCGCCGCGCGGGCCGGGCGGGTCCGAGCGGCCCATGCCGTTCTTCCGGCGGCTGATCTGGTGCGCGACCTCCTGCGGCCGGAGATCGTCGAACGACAACTCCTTCAGGATCGTTTTCAGCAGTTGCTGGCGGTCGTCGCCGTCGTAGATCGAGAACTCCGCCGTGAACCCGACGCGCTCCGCGTAGCGCCGGAGGACGCGCGCCGCGTAGCTGTGGAAGGTGGAGACCCAGAGGTCGCGCGCCGCCCCGGGCACGAGGTCGAGCACGCGCTCGCGCATCTCGCGCGCCGCCTTGTTCGTGAACGTGAGCGCGAGCACGTGCCACGGCACCACGCCCTGCCCCACGATCCGCGCGATCCGGCGCGTGATCACGCGCGTCTTCCCCGAGCCCGCGCCGGCGACGACGAGCAGCGGCCCCTCGCCGTGGCAGACCGCCTCGCGCTGCTCCGGATTGAGATCGTCGAGGATGCGGTCCAAGCGCGCGATTGTAGCGCGCGGCACGCGCGGCCGCCGCACGCGGGGACGCTACCGCGGCGTGATCGTGATGTCGAGGTTGGCGATGTTGAGGCCGGCGGTGACGTCGACAACGCCGGGCAGCGTCCCGTAGACCTCGCCCGGGTCGTCGATGCGTCCGTCGAGGTCGCGGTCCGTGCCGGCGGCGAGCACGTAGCTGCCCGCGACGACGTTCGCGAGCTGCCACTGGAGCAGCCCGCCCGCCGTCGTCTCCGTCGTCGCGACGACCGCGAGCGTGGGACTCTGGAGCAGCCGCACGAGGATCTTCTCCCCGGGGATCAGCAGCGGCTCCGGCAGGCCCAGCGCGCTCAGCACGGCGGCGTGCGCATCGAGGAGCCCGTGGCCGGTGCGCGTGTCGTATCCGGCGGCGCCGACGTCCTGCGCCGTCGACGTCAGGATCTGCTCGACCTGCTCCGGCGTGCGCGAGGCGATCCCGAGGATGAGCGCCGCCGCCCCGGCGACATGCGGACACGCGAAGGAGGTCCCCTCCGCGAAGGCGTAGGTGAACGCGCCCGAGGAGTTCACCGAGAGCACGCGGATGCCGTCCCCCGCCACGCCTCCGGGGGCCGCGAGGTCGACCCAGGTGCCGAAGTTCGAGTAGCTGGCCGCGTTGCCGCTCCGTGCCGTCGCGCCGACCGCCGTGACGCTCGCGTAGGCCGCGGGATAGCGCAGGAGCGACGATCCGCTGTTCCCGGTCGCCGCGCAGACGAAGAGGCCCGCCTCGCGCGCCGCGTCGCACGCCGCCTCCTCGGTGACCGTCGGCGTCGTCGAGGCGAACGACAGGTTTATGACGCGGGCCGGTGCGTCGGGCAGCGTCCCCGAGACATTGGTCAGCCCGGCGCAGAACCGGATCGCCTCGGCGATATCGAAGACGCTGCCGAACCCCGCCTGGTCGAACGCCCGGGCGGGGAGGATGCGCCCGTCCCAGAGCATGCCGGCGACCCCGGTCGCGTTGTTCGTCGCCGCCGCGATGATGCCCGCGACATGGGTGCCGTGGCTGCTCGTGGGGTTGGGATCCTCCGGGCTCGCGTCGCGCGAGACGAAGTCCCAGCCGGGCAGCACGCGCCCCGCGAGGTCGGGGTGGCCCGCGCGGATCCCGCTGTCCACGGTGCCGACGATCACGCCGCCGTCGCCGCGCGCATGCTCCCACGCGGCCTCCGCGCGCACGAGGCCGAGTCCCCACTGCTGCGCGAGGAAGGGGTCGTTCGGGGCCGCCGAGAGGCGCCGCAGGAAGTTGGGCTCCGCGTAGCGGGCGAGGCGTTGCTGCTCGAGCAGCGCGCCGCGGGCAAGCAGCACGCACAGGTCGCGGAAGGGATCGCCGCTCTCGGCATCCGCCACCCCGAGCCGGCAGAGGCGTTCGTCCCCCTCGAGACAGGCGAGCCCCGCGGCGGCCGCCACCTGCCCGGGGGAGACGCCCTCCGCCGGCGCGACGATCAACTCCCCCGGTCGATGGCCGTCGCCGCAGTCGCAGTAGCTCTCCGGCAGCGGCGCCTCGCCTTCCGGCCCCTCCCCCTGCTCGACGCGGTAGCGATAGGACCCCGCACCGCTCCGCGCGATCACGATCACATCGAAGACGTCGCCCCGCTCCAGCAGGAGCGTCGGCCCCGAACGCCCCGTGCGCAGGTCGTGGATCAGCCCTTCGGCGGCGAATCCGGGCGCGTCGACTCGCACCGCATGCATCCCCGCCTCGCTCGCGACGACACGGAACGCGTCGACCCGATCGCCGGCGCTGTCGAGGAACCCGATGCCCTCCTCCGCGCCCAGCCGCGCCGACGCCGCCGTGTCGTTCGGCTCCCGGTCGAACGGGCTGCTCTCGAGCAGCGGCGCCGCGATCGTCGCGGTGATCCTCCCGCTCAGCGTCGCGGAGACCGGCGCCGCTCCTCCGCCCCCGCCACAGCCCGAGGCCACGAGCAGGAGCAGGAGCGGCAGCCGTCCGGTCATCGGAGCAGTCGAATCTACCACCGGGGGGACCGCACGCCGCCGATGCGAGGGGGCCGCGGGGGGAGGGGGCCAGGGGGGATGCTTGGGTCGGCGCCGCGGAAGCACCCGCGCGGCCGGCGCACCGGGAGGATCCGGGGGCGGCTGGAGCGGGTTGCCCGACTTCGTCGTCCTCCTCCTCGCCGGCGCCGGGGCCGCGCTCCGCAACGACGCCCGCGGCGCCTCCCCGGGAGTGCGCCCCCCGGAGAGCGGGGGGTAGAGTGGGCCCCGACCTTGCCCCCCCCGCAGGCCCCCCCCCGTCGCCTCGACCGGCTTGCGCTCTCGGTGATCCTGCTCTGCACCGCCTTCACGCTCGCCACGCGCTTCGGGTGGCGCACCTTCGAGCAGATGGGGGCGCTGCGACCCGACCTCTTCTGGCGCGGCGAATACTGGCGGCTGGTCACGTCGACGCTGCTGCACGGCGGCCTTTTCCATCTCGCCGTGAACGCGCTCTCGGTCTACTTCCTCGCGGTCCCGGTGCGGGGCGCCTGCGGCGGCGCGGCGACGCTGCTCTTTCTCGCCGGCGGCGCGGTCGCCGGCTTCGCCGCAAGCCTGCTCTGGGACAGCGGGAACTACTTCCGCGTGGGCATCTCCGGCGGCGTCGTCGGGCTGCTCGGCCTGCTGATCGCGCTCGAGTGGGCCCTCTCGCGCGGCGTGCGCGGCTTCCTGACGAGCCGCAACACGCTGGTGATCCTCTTCTTCGTCGCGCTCAATGCCGGGGTCGCGGTCTACGTCGAGAAGAAGCACGGCGCCTCGATCCGCCTCGACCATGCCGCGCACCTGGGCGGCTTCGCCTTCGGCCTTCTCGCGGGCCTCGCGACCTACACGCGGCGCGGCGTGCGCCCCGCTCGCGGCACGCTGGCCTTCGCCCTGCTCGCGCTCCTGCCGATCGGCTACGCGGCGTCCCCCTTCCGGAACCCGGACTACCTCCTCTTCCGCGCGCGCATCGCGGGCGATGCCGAAGCGGAGGCGGAGGCGTACGCGCAGCTCTGGAAGCTGCGGCCCGGCCATCCCCTCGCCGCGGCGAAACTCGCCAAGGCGCGCGACGACCCGAGCTATCTCGAAGGCGCCTCCGTGCCGCTGGGCCGCGAGGAGGGCTACGCCTACCTCGACGCGCTGCTGACGATGGCGCTCTCCCGCGCGACGTCGGCGCCGGAGGAGGCGCGCGCGCTCCTCGAACGCAGCCGCGAGGTCGCGCTCGGGCCGCCCCAGGCGTGGCTCGTGTTCGCCGAGGCGGCGGGCGCCGCGGGGGCGCCCGGGCTCGCCGTGCGCGCGCAGGAGATCGCGCTCACCCGCCTCGCCGAGACCGAGTCGTGGCAGGTCGCGGCGGCGCTGCTCGAGCCCGTGCTCGCGCGCGCTTCGCAACGCGATGGCGCGGAGGGGGAGAGGCTTCCATCCACGCTCGCGGCCATCGCCATGGCGCAACGCGCGGCGGCGGGCCTCGGCAGCGACGCGGGACTCGACGACGCGGCGCACCTGCAGCTCGAAGAGCGCCTGCGCGAGGCGGGACTCCTGCTCGACGCGCTGGCGGGCACGCTGGAGGACGCGAGCGTGTACGAGGCCCTTTCGGCCCTCTGGAGCCGCCTCGCGGACAACAGCGGGGCCTCCGCGGTCGCCGCCTGCCGGCTGCGCGCGGCGCGCTGCCTCGAGGCGGCGCGGGGAGGGGGCGCGGGGGTCGAGGCTCTCTTCCGCGGCGCCTACCTCGACGGCCGCGAGTACGGGGATGGCAGCGTGGAGGCCGCCGCGCGCGAGTGGCTGACGAAGCGGGGGCTCCCGCTTCCCGAGGCAGAGCTTGCCGGAGAGGAGAAGCCGGGTTAGCCTACCGGGCTTCCCCACGGAGAGTGACCCATGCCCCGCGTGTGCGCACTGAGCGGCAAGAAGACGACGATCGGCAAGCAGTACACGCGGCGCGGCATGGCGAAGGCGAAGGGCGGCGTCGGCAAGAAGATCACCGGCAAGACGCCGCGCAAGTTCAAGCCCAACCTTCAAAAGGTGCGCACCGTCATCGACGGCCGCGTGCAGCGCATCTACGTCGCCGCGAAGTTCATCAGCCGCGGGATGGTCTCGAAGCCCCCGGCGCGGCGGCGCGCGGCCTCGACCCCCCAGGCCTGACGGCGCGACCGCCCCGCGGCGGACCGTAGCCCGACGGGCACCCGGTCTGGCAGGCGCGTCGTCTCAGCGGCGGCGCCGCCGGGGGCGCAGCGTGGGGGCTTCGGGGGCCCGCCCCTGCTCGCGCCGCGCCTGTTCGATCGCGTCGAACGCGCCGATCAGCTCCTTCGGCGTCGCGAAGCGGTCGATCGGCTCCTTCTGCAGCAGCCGGAGGATGATCGAATCAAACGCCTCGGAGAGGTCGGGCTCCAGTTCGCGCGGCGAGCGAGGCTTCTCCGAGAGGTGCTTGACCATGACGACCTTGGCGTTGCCCGAGAACGGGGGCTGGCCGGTCGCCATGTGGTAGAGCGTCGCCCCAAACGAGTAGAGATCGCTCCGGATGTCGACGTCCCTGAGCCCCTTGGCCTGCTCGGGGGAGATGTAGTTGGGAGTGCCCAGGCTGACGCCCTCCTCCGGCCGGTCCTTCGCGAGCCCCAGGTCGCAGAGCTTCGCGATGCCGTCCTTCGTCAGCAGGATGTTGTCCGGCTTCACGTCGCGGTGCACGAGGCCCGCCTCGTGGGCGTGGTCGAGGGCGCGGGCGATCTGCACGGCGACCCGGAGCACCCGCGACTCCTCCATCGCGCCGCCGCGGGCGAGCAGGCTCCCGACGGTGACGCCGCTCGCGTACTCCATCACGAAGTAGCGCACGCCGTCCGCCTCGCCGACGTCGATGCCGCTGATGACGTTGGGGTGGTTGAGCCGGGCCACCGACCGCGCCTCCCGCAGGAAGCGCTCCGCGTAGTCGCCCTTGTGCGCGAGGTGCGGCGAGAGGATCTTGATGGCGACGACGCGGTCGAGGGAGATCTGCTTGGCCTTGTAGACCGTGCCCATCGTCCCGGCCCCGATCTTCTCGATCAGCCGGTAGCCCCCGATCTCGCGCTCGGTCTCGAACTTCTCCTGCTCGACCCGGAGCCGCTTGCCCTGCTCCGCGGTCAGGTAGCCCTTCTCGACGGCGAGATCCTCGACGGAGGCATCCCTCCCCTGGTCCCGGCGCTGGTGGCGCAGCCGCGCGATCTCCGTCGCCTGCTCCTTCGTGAGCAGCCCGCTCGCGAGCGCCCGCTCGAGGATCTGCTTGGCCGCCGAACCCATGGGGCCGCGATTCTACCTCCGGCGGCCCCGCCGCCCGCCCGCATTTGCCGGCGCGCCGAACACGTCCCCGAGGCCGAGCCGGCCGAGGATGCGCCGCTCTTCCGCGCGCATGCGGCCGCGCGCGCGCGGCGTCCGGTCGTCGAAACCCTTCAGGTGGAGCGCGCCGTGCACGACATAGAGGCAGAGTTCGCTCCGCGGGTCGATGCGGCGCTCCCGGGCCTCGCGCAGCGCGGTCTCCGCGGAGACGACGATCTCGCCGTGCGGGAAGCTGAGCACGTCCGTGGCCCCCGGGACCCCCAGATATCGCTCGTGGAGGCCGGCGATCGTCGCATCGTCGACGATCGCCACGACGACCTTCGTCCGGCCGAGCACCTCCTCCGCCGCCCGCCTGCACGCCTCCAGGGCGCCCGGGATCGCGCCGCTCCGGTCGACGACCGTGGCCACCGCTAGCGACCCTCGCGGCTCTCGTACGCCTCGACGATGCGCTGCACGACGGGGTGGCGGACGATGTCCTGCTGCGTGAAGCGGCAGACGGAGACGCCGCGCACGCCCCCGAGCGTCTCGGCGGCGTCCACGAGCCCGCTGCGCGTCTGCGGCGGCAGGTCCACCTGCGTGACGTCGCCGGTGACGACGACGCGCGACTCGCTGCCCATGCGCGTGAGGAACATCTTCATCTGGGCCGCGGTGGTGTTCTGCCCCTCGTCGAGGATGATGAACGCGTCGTTGAGCGTGCGGCCCCGCATGTAGGCGAGCGGCGCGATCTCCACGACGTCGTGCTCGCTGAACTTCTTCAGTTGCGCCGCGTCGAGCAGGTCGTAGAGCGCGTCGTAGAGCGGCCGCAGGTAGGGGTTCACCTTCGCCTCGAACGTGCCCGGCAGGAATCCGAGCTTCTCGCCCGCCTCGACCGCGGGGCGCGTGAGGATGAGCCGCCGCACCTGCCCCTCGCGGAGCATGCGCACCGCCATCGCGACGGCGAGGTAGGTCTTGCCGGTGCCGGCGGGCCCGATCGCGAGCACGACGTCGGAGGAGGTCATCGCCTCCACGTAGGCGGCCTGCGCGGGCGTGCGCGGCGCGATGTTGCGGTTGTTCCGGCTGCGCAGCAGCGTCTCGCTGTGCGTCGCGCGCGCGGCGACCCCCTCGCCGGCGGCGACCAGGAACCGTTCCACCTCGCCGGGGTCGGCGGGGCCGTTCCGCCGCAGGCGCGCCAGCAGGTCGAGGGCGGCGCGGTGCGCCGTGGCGACATCCCCCTCGTCGCCGTCCAGCACGAGGTCGCTGCCCCGGACGGTGAGCGCGACGTGGAAGGTCGCGCGGAAGAGACGCGCGTTCTTGTCGCCCACTCCGAGAAGGTGCCGCGCTTCGTCGGCGGAGTGGAGGGGGATCGTCGCTCGCATCAGCTTCCGTAGAGGCAGAAGACGGCCACCGGGGCCGCCAACAGGATACCGTCGAGCAGGTCCAGGAATCCGCCGAACTCGGGGATCAGCGCGCCGCTGTCCTTGACGCCCGCCCAGCGCTTGAGGCCCGATTCGAGCAGGTCGCCGAAGAGCGAGGCGGCGCCCACCGCGAGGCCGATGGAGAGAGAGAGGGGCGCGGGGAGGGAGAGGACCGGCGCGAGCAGCGCGGCGACGCCGCCGCTTCCGAGGATGCCCGCGATCGACCCCTCCCAGGTCTTCTTGGGGCTCACGGCGGGCGCGATGCGCTTCCGCCCGAGGGTGGAGCCGACGAGGAAGCCGAGGATGTCGCTCGTCTTCGAGATCGCGACGATCGCGAACGCGCGGGAGACGGAGTCGACGAGGATCCGGTCGAGGAAGTGCAGCAGGCCCGCGGTGTAGAGGATGCCCCCCGCGAGCAGCGCCGCCTCCGGCAGCGCGCCGGCCGCGGTGCGGGACGGCGCGAGCCCGAGGAAGCGGATGCCGCCGCCCAGCAGCGCGGCCAGCACGATCAGCAGGCCCGGCACCGCCACGCCGGTGACGAGGAAGGGCGCGACGACGGCGGCGATCGCGGCGATCCCGTAGGCCGCGAACCCGGGCGCGGCCTCCACGCGGCGGCGCACGATCGCCGCGAACTCGTGGAAGGCCCCCGCCGCGAGCATCCAGAGCAGCAGGCGCGAGGCGAGGGGGCGGTCGAGCACGCGCGTGTCGAGGGCCCAGAAGCCGGCGAGCGCCGCGATCAGAAGCGGACCGAGCAGCAGGCGGCGTCTCATCCGGGCGAGTTCTCGGAGACGAGCCCGCCGAACTTCCGCACGCGCCGCGCGTAGCTCGCGAACGCGTCGTCGAGCGCTTCCTCGCGGAAGTCGGGCCAGCAGGTGCCGGTGACGTGGAGTTCGGTGTAGCTGATCTGCCAGAGCAGGAAGTTGCTGATGCGCATCTCGCCGGCGGTGCGGATCAGCAGGTCGGGCGGCGGCATCTCCGGCTGGTAGAGGTGCGCCGCGACCACCTCCTCGGTGATCGCGTCCGGCTCGATCTCGCCTCGCCTCACGCGATGGGCGATCGCGCGCATCGCATCGACGACCTCCTGCCGTCCGCCGTAGCTGAGCGCGAGGTTCAGCACCATGCCGGTGTTGGCGGCGGAGAGGCGCTCGGTCTCCTCGAGTTCGCGCCGGACCTCGTCGGGAAGCCGGTGGAGCCGCCCGATCGACGCGAGCCGGATCCGGTTCTCCATGATCTCGCCGCGCTCCCCGATCAGGAAGCGCCGCAGAAGGCGCATCAGCAGGCTCACCTCGCGCCGCGGGCGCTTCCAGTTCTCCTCGCTGAACGCGTAGAGCGTGAGCTGCCCGATCTCGCGCTTCGCGCAGAGGCGCGTGACCGCCCGGACCGACTCGACGCCTTCGGCGTGGCCCCGGGTCCGCGGGAGGCGGCGCGCCTTCGCCCAGCGTCCGTTCCCGTCCATGATGATCGCGACGTGGCGCGGGAGGACGCTCATCGCCCCCCCATCGTCAGCGTCTCGGCGCGCCGCGGCCCGACCGACAGCAGTTCGACGGGCACCCCGACCTCGCTCTCGATGGCCTTCACGTAGGCGGCCGCCGAGGCGGGGAGGTCGTGCGGGAAGCGCGCGCCGCCGATCTCCTCGCCGAAGCCCGGCACCTCGCGGTAGACGGGCCGCGCGCGCCGGAGCAGATCGATGTCGGCCGGGAAGTGCGCGAGGCGCCGGCCCTCGACCTCGTAGGCGACGCAGATGCGCAGCGGGTCGACGCCGCGCAGCACGTCGATCTTCGTCAGCGCGAGCGCATCGACGCCGTTCTGCCGGCAGACCTGCCGCATCGGGACCGCATCGAACCAGCCGCAGGCGCGCCGGCGGCCGGTCACGGTGCCCACCTCCTGCCCGCGCTCCTGCAGCAGCGCGCCGACGGCGCCGTCGTCCCGGGTCGGGAAGGGCCCCGAGCCGACCCGCGTCGCGTAGGCCTTCGCGACGGCGATCACGCGGTCGATCGCCCTGGGAGGGAGTCCGGTCCCCGCCGGGGCGCCGCCGGCCCCGCAGTTGCTCGTCGAGACGAAGGGGTAGGTGCCGAAGTCCACGTCGAGCAGCGCCGCCTGCGCCCCTTCGAGCAGGATGCGCTGGCCCGCCGCCCGGGCGTCGACGAGCAGTTGCGAGGTGTCGCAGACGAGCGGCCGCATCCACGCGACCCACCCCTCCACCTCCGCGAGCGCGGCGGCGATGCCGACCTCCTCGGCACCGAGACTCCGCAGCCGCTGGTTGCCCCGCTCCAGCAGGTAGAGGAGGCGGTCCTTGCGGACGCGGTCGGAGAGGAGATCGGCGACGCGGAAGCCGTCGTAGGTGTGCTTGTCCGCCATCGCCGGCGACACGCCCCGGCCGGTCGTGCCGTTGCGCCAGAGGTCGCTGCGCGAGGCGTCCATCGCGCGGTCGAGGGGCGGGTGGATCGGCAGCACGAGGTGCGCGCGATCGGAGATGCGCAGCCGCTCCCGGGCGGGGATCCCCTTCCCCTCGAGAAGGTCGATCTCGCCGCGCAGCACCGTCGGGTCGAGCAGCACGCCGTTCGCGATGACCGCGACCGCCCCCTGGAGGATGCCGCTGGGCGTCAGCCGGAGCGCGAACCGTTCGTCGCCGATCCGGATCGTGTGCCCGGCGTTCGACCCCCCCTGGAAGCGCACGACGATGTCCGCCTCGCGGGAGAGGAAGTCGACGATCTTCCCCTTTCCTTCGTCGCCCCACTGCGACCCGAAGACACAGGTGACCGGCATGGCGCCTCCCTATCGCGTGCTGGCGATCAGCTCCCGGAACCGGTGGAAGAGGTGGCGCGCGTCGTGCGGCCCGGGGCTCGCCTCCGGGTGGTACTGCACGGCGAAGGCGGGGTACTCGCGATGGCGGAACCCCTCGACGGTCTCGTCGTTGAGGTTGATGTGCGTGAGTTCGAGGCCCCGCTCCCGCAACCCCTCCGCCCGCACCGCGAAACCGTGGTTCTGGCTCGTGATCTCGACCTTGCCGGTCGTCAGGTCCTTGACCGGCTGGTTGCCCCCGCGGTGGCCGAACTTCAGCTTGTAGGTCTTGGCCCCGCACGCGAGGGCCATGATCTGGTGGCCGAGACAGATGCCGAAGGTCGCGAGCTTGGGCATCAGCGCGCGGACCGTGGTGGCCACGTAGGTGACCGGCTCGGGATCGCCCGGCCCGTTGCTCAGGAAGAGCCCGTCGGGCGACCACGCGAGGATCTCCTCGGGCGTGGCGCGCGCCGGGAAGACCCGGACGGTGAAGCCTGCGTCGACGAGCAGGCGCAGGATGTTGCGCTTGATGCCGCAGTCGAGCGCCGCGACCCTGTAGCGCGGCTCCGGCGGCGGCGTCGCGGACCGGAACTCCCCGGGCTCGCCCTCCGTCCAGTCGTGGGCGCTCTCGCAGGAGACCGAGAGCACGAGATCCTGCCCCGCCATCCCCGCCGCGCCGCGAGCCTTCGCCCGCAGCGACTCCTCGTCGAGGTCGGTCGTCGACAGCACCGCGGGCATCGCCCCGCCCATCCGGACGTGCCGGACGAGGGAGCGCGTGTCGATCCCCTCGATGCCGGGGATCGCGTGCCTCTCGAGGTAGGCGTGCAGCGTCTCCTCCGACCGGTAGTTCGACGCGCGCCGCGAGCACTCCCGCACCACGAACCCCGTCACCCAGGGCCGGTGCGACTCCACGTCGGTCGAGTTGATCCCGTAGTTGCCGATGTGCGGATAGGTCATCACGACGATCTGGCCCGCATAGGAGGGGTCGGTCAGCACCTCCTGGTAGCCGCTCAGCGCGGTGTTGAAGACGACCTCGCCGGTCACCTCCCCGGTCGCCCCGAAGGAGGTTCCGGCGTAGACGGTGCCGTCCGCGAGAACGAGCTTTGCTGTCGCCATGGGATCCGGAAGCCGCGCAATTCTAACGCATGGGGCCCTGGATCGCGGAGGCGACGATCGCCGCCCCGACGCCGTCGTCGATGTTCACGCAGCAGACGTTGCCCGCGCACGAATTCAGCATCGAGAGCAGCGCGGCGACCCCCCCGGCGCCGGTCCCGTACCCCACCGAGGTCGGCAGGCCGATGACCGGCGCACGCACGAGCCCCCCGACGACCGACGCGAGCGCCCCCTCCATGCCGGCCACCGCGATGACGACCTTCGCCTTCCGGAGCCGGTCGATCCGGGCGAGGAGCCGGTGGATCCCGGCCACGCCGACGTCGGTCATCAGGTCGGGCCGCTCGCCGAGGAAGCGGCAGGTCTCGAGCGCCTCCCGGGCGGTCGCCTGGTCGGAGGTCCCGGCCGAGACGATCAGGATCCCCTCGCGCCCCCGCGCCCCCCGTGGAGTCGCGCAGACGGTGCGCGCGATCGCATCGTGTTTGGCGCTGGGTACCGCCTTCCGGATCGCCCGCGCCTGCGCCGGAGTCACCCGCGTCACCAGGACGCGGCGGCTCCTGCGGAAGATCTCGCGCGCGATGCGCGCCGCCTGCGAGGGACTCTTGCCCGGACCGTAGACGATCTCGGGATGGCCCTGCCGCGCCTCGCGGTCGTGGTCGAGGGTCGCGAAGTCCATCGTCACTCGGAGTAGGGGTCGGCGTCGATGCCGAGCGAGTCGCGCACGCCGGCGTCGAGGAGTTCGGCTCCGCGGACGGCGATCATCGCCGCATTGTCGGTGCAGAGGGGGCGCGGGGGCACGAAGACCTCGATCCCCTGCGCGGCCCCGCGCTCGGCGGCGAGCTCGCGCACCCGGGTGTTCGCCGCGACGCCGCCTCCGAGCACGAGGCGGGTGCGGCCCAGGCGCCGCGCCGCGCGGATCGCCTTGGACGTGAGCACGTCCGCGATCGCCTCCTGCGCGCTCGCCGCGACATCCGCGACGGCGGGCGCCCCCTTCCGCAGCAGGTAGAGCACCGCCGTCTTGAGGCCGCTGAAGCTGAAGTCGTCGCCCGGATCGTCGCGCAGCGGGCGCGGCAGCGCAAAGGCCCGGGGATCGCCCCCCTTCGCGGCGCGCTCGATGCTCGGTCCGCCGGGGAAGGGGAGGTGCAGCAGCGCCGCGATCTTGTCGAAACACTCGCCCGCGGCGTCATCCACCGTCTGTCCGACCCGGCGGTAGCGGCCCGCCGTGGCCACATCGTAGAGCAGCGTGTGGCCGCCGCTGGCGATCAGGGCGAGGAAGGGGGGCTCGGGGGCCGGGTCGAGCAGGTAGGCGGCGGCCGCGTGGGCCTCGAGATGGTGCACCGCCACGAGCGGGAGCTTGCACGCGAAGGCGTAGGCCTTCGCCGCCGAGAGGCCGACGAGCAGCGGACCGATGAGGCCGGGCCGGTTCGTCACCGCCACCGCCTCGGCCCCCGCGCCCCCCCTCTGGAGCACCTCGTCCAGCGCCGGCAGCAGCCGCTCGACGTGCGCCCGCGCCGCCACCTCCGGGACGACCCCCCGGAAACGCTCGTGCAGCGAATGCTGACCCATGACGACATGCGCGAGGATCCTGCGCTTCTCGACGAGGGCGATCGAGGTCTCGTCGCAGGAGGTGTCGATGCCGAGCACGCGCATCAGCGGGCGGTGATGCGCGGCGCCTGCGGCCGGCCCGTCAGCAGCGCGACCGCGGCCTCGATGTGCGGATCGACGAACTCGGCGTGGACGGCGGGCTGGGAGGGGTTCCAGTCGGCATACTCCTCGTTGGCGAAGATCTCGGCGAGCCTCTGGCCCTCCGGCAGCGACATCGGCACGAAGAGGTCGGGCTGGATGCCGGCGAGGGGGTCCTTCGCCCCCTCGGCGAGGCGGCGCTGGTAGTGGTGGCCCGCGGGGGTCTCGTAGATCGCCGTCGTGCGCTTGAAGAGCACGGTGCCGTACTCCATCGGCAGCTCCTCGACGGTCTGCACGAGGAACTTGCCGTAGCTGCGCTCGCCGACGATCGCCGCGCGCCGGTGGTCCTGCAGCGCGCCCGCGAGCACCTCGCTCGCGCTCGCGGAGTGGCGGTTGATGAGCACGACGAGGGGGAGGTCGGTGCAGAGGGCGCGGTCCGCGACCGCCCGGTGGATCTTGGGGTAGTCGGGGCCGCGGCCGACCACGCGGACGATGACCCCCTCGGCGAGGAAGAGGTTGGCGACGCCGACCGCCTGCTCCAATAGCCCGCCCGCGTTCTCGCGCAGGTCGAGCACGAGCCCCTTGAGGTCGCGCTTCAGCAGCTTCCTGAGTTCGCGGGCCGCGCTGGCGGCGGTATCGAGGTGGAAGCCGCTCAGCCGCAGATAGCCGAGGCGGGCCTCCTCGTCGACGAGCCTCGCGCCGAAGACCGAACCGGTGTCGATCGCGTCGCGCACGACGGCGACCGACCGCTCCGTGCCGTCGGTCCCGAGCAGGCGCAGCGTCAGCGGCGTGCCCCTCTCGCCGCGGATCGCCTCCTCGAGCGCGCGGGCATTGCCCTGCCTCTCGAGTTCCACGAGGCTCTTGCCGTCGACGCCGAGGATGCGGTCGCCCACCTTGACCCCCGCCTTGTCCGCGGGCCCCCCGGGCTTGACCCCGGTCACCTCGACCCCCGCCGGCGTGCCGGGCACCTCCGGGCGGAGCGTCCGCACCCCGATGCCGAAGTACTGGCCCGAGGAGCGCTCCCGCACCGCGTCGAGTTCCCAGGGGGGGACGACCTCGCCATACTCGTCGAAGGCGGAGAGCCAGCCGTTGAGCGCCCGGAAGTAGGCGTCGAGTTGCCGCTGGCGGTCCCCGAGGCCGTAGGCGAACTCGCGCGCCATCGAGTGGCGGAGATCGCGCCCAAACCCCTCGTCCCAGGGGGGCGCCCCCCCAAACCCGGTGCGCTCGAGGATCACGAGGCCGAGATAGCCGACCAGCACGACGATCAGCGGCAGGATGAGGGCGAGGAACTGGCGCCGGGTCACGGCTGGGATCGTACCGCAACCGCCCCCGATTGCGCGCCCGGGCGGAGACTCCGGGGGGGCCGCGGGGGGGGGCCGGGCGCCGCGCGGCATGCGGGTTGCCCTTTCGGCAGGGGGGACATAGGATGGGACACCCACAACGGCGGTTCTCTTGAAGGTCACCCGAAGCGAACACAACGGCATCCCGGTCCTCAAGCTTGACGGGGATTTCGACTCCTTCGAGACCGAGATCGTCCGCGAGGGGTTCGAGGCGCTCGTGGCCCAGGGCAAGCACCGGATGATCTTCGATCTCGCCGGCATGAGCTTCGCGAACTCGACGACGATCGCCTACCTGATCACCGCGCAGAAGCGCGCGGGCGAGATGGGGGGCCGCCTCGTGCTCGCCCGCCCCCGGGACTTCCTGCGCAAGACGCTCTCGACGCTGGGGCTCGACACCGTCTTCCCGATGACCGAGTCGCTGGACGCGGCCGCGACTTCGCTCAAGTCCCCGTAGCAACCGCCGATCATTCCGGCGGGAAGAGAGCCGGAATGGAGCGGGTGGATCTCCTCGTCCTCGATGACGAGGCGTCCGTGCGGCGGGCGCTGGAGCGGCTCTTCGCCTCCACCTTGGGCCTCTCCGTGGCGAGCGTCGGCGACCCGCGCGAGGCGATCGCGCTGCTCGAGGCCGCCCCGCCGAAGGTGCTGCTCACCGACTACCGGATGCCGGGCATGAACGGCGTGCAGGTGCTGCGGGAGGCGCGGCGCCTCTCCCCCGAGACGGTGCGGATCCTGATGACCGGCATGGCCGAGCGGGGCGAGGTCATCGACGCGATCAACGGAGGGAAGATCTTCCGCTTCGTCGAGAAGCCGTGGGACGAGGAGTCGCTGCTCGCGATCGCGGCCGAGGCGATCGAATCGCACGACCACGCGCAGAGCGGCAGGCTCGCGCAGCAGGAGCGCGAGGCGCTGCGCCGCGCCGTGGATATGGCGGGCAGCATCCAGCGGTCGATGCTGCCCGACCTCTCCCCCCGCCTGCGCGCCGCCGAGGCGGCCTGCCACTTCGCGCCGTGCGAGTACGCCTCCGGCGACTATGTCGACATCTTCGAGGCCGGCCTCGGCCGCACCGCGCTCGTGCTCGGCGACGTCTCGGGCCACGGGATCGGCGCCGCCCTCTTCGTGTCGAGCGCCCGCGCGCTGTTGCGCTCCGGCCTCTCGGAGGGCGAACCGCTCGCCCGCGTCGTCGCGCGCACGAACCGCTTCCTCTGCCGCGACATGCAGAACGGGCGCTTCCTGACGCTCTTCGCCGGCCTTCACGACGCCGCCCGCGGGACGCTCGAATTCGTCAACGCAGGCCAGACCCCGCCGCTGCTGCTCCAGCACGGCACCGTCTCGATGCTGCCGCGCACCGGCCTCCCTCTCGGCGTGCTCGAAGAGGCCGACTACGCCCGCTCCGGGGAGGTCCCCCTCGAGCCCGGCGCCACGCTGCTCGCCTGCACCGACGGCGTCACCGAGGCCCGGGACGCGACCCAGGAACTCTTCGGCCTCGACCGCCTCTCCGCACTGCTCACGGACCACGGCTCGCTGCCGCCTGCGCAACTCGTCGAGCGCGTCCGCACGGCGACCCTCGCCTACTCCGCCGGTGCCGCCGACGACGACCTGACGATCCTCGCCTACCGCCCAACCGGCGCGTTCGCGCCGGTTGGGCGCTAAGGGCGCGCGTCCTGTAAGGAGCGCAGGCAGAGGAGGGCGAGGGCGGTTGCCCGGATGTGGTCATGCAGCGTGGGCGCCTCTCCCTCCGACCAGGAGCCGTCCGCCTGCTGCGCGGGCAGGCGCGCAACGCGACAGCGGCCCACGCCTGCGCCAGTGGATCGGACCACCCGCTCTCCTCCCGGGAAGCGAACAGCCGCTCACGGGCATGGTCCCGCGCGTACAGCGTTCGATCGGTCGCCTGGAGCATGTGGACTGCGAGGAGGGAGATCGATCCGCTCATCGATGCCCAGCTCCGAGAGCGTGACCTCCATCGCCCTCCCGTCCTCGTAGTCCTCCCACCCCTTGCTGAGCTCCCTGATCTTCCGAAGCAGCTCCTCCCTGTCAGCGTCCGAGCGCGTGCCGGCTCCGCCCTCCCCCTTCGGAGGAACCTCGCACAACGCGCCTGCGGCAAGCACAAGGAGCACAACAACAAACCGACCACTCGTCGAGACACCTCCGAGGCGCAGGTCCACTCTACCGCGCCCCTCGCGCGAGGGGAGGAGGCGATCCGGCGATCCATGCGTGCGGACTCCCTCAGCCGCCCGGCTTGATCGGCTGCTCCTCGATCGTGACCCAGACCCACCCCGTCCCGGTGAGGGTAGCTCGGATCTCTCGCATCGCACATCATGCGAATGAAGAGATGCGGCGCCCCGCCGCGTTTCTTCAAAAGTCGCCGCGCCCGAATTCGTAGCTCGGCCGCGCCGCGACGTTGCAGACGAGCGCGAGGCAGAGCAGCGAGACGAGCATGCTCGAGCCGCCGTAGGAGATCAGCGGCAGCGTCATGCCGGTGATCGGCAGCACGCCGACGGTCATCGCGATGTTGATGAGCCCCTGGAACGCGAAGAGGCAGAAGATGCCGATGCAGAGCAGCCGCGCCGCGGGGTCGCGGTGGCGGAGCGCGACGAGCAGGATCGCGGAGAGCAGCGTCGCGTAGAGCAGGATGAGCAGCAGCGCCGCGAGAAAGCCGCTCTGGCCCGCGACGACGGCGAAGATGAAGTCGGTCTGCCGCTCCGGGAGCCGGAAGAGCGCCTCGTTGGTTCCGTCCGGGCCGCGCGGTCCGATCCAGCCTCCGAGCCCGATCGCCTCCTTGCTGTGCTGGATCTGGTAGTTGTCGCCCTGGTCGAGCAGCTTCCGCCTCGAGTCGGTGGCGGAGGCGGGCGAGAGTTGCGCCAGGTAGCCGTCGATGCGCGCCCGCTGGTAGTCGTGGAGCCCCCAGCGGTAGACGGGGTAGATGCCGAGCGCGCCAAGGAGGACGATCAGCAGGAGGTGCCGGAGGCGGGCGCCCGCGGCGAAGAGCATCCCGAACAGGATCGGAACGCAGAGCAGCGCGGTGCCGAGATCGGGCTGCTTCAGGATCAGCGCCATCGGGAGCAGCGTCAGCAGGAAGGGCACACCGAGGCCGCGGAAGGTCTTGTAGCTGGAGCGGAAGCGGATGTAGCGGGCCAGCGTCACGATGAGCGTCAGCTTCATGCATTCGCTCGGCTGCAGGTCGAAGCCGAGAAGGCTGAGCCAGCGGTGGCTGTTGTTCCTCGCCGTCGAGGCGACGAGGACGAGGCCGAGAAGCGCGAGGTTCAGCGCGTAGAGCAGATAGGCGCGGACGAGCAGCGCCTTGTAGGGGATCACCGCGACGACGAAGCCCGCGACGACCCCGAGGGCGATGCCGCGGAGCTGGCGCAGGTGCCAGCCGTCGCGGAGCACCCCGCCGACCGGGACGACCAGCGTGGAGAGGTGATAGAGCCCGATGGCCAGCAGCAGCAGTGCGGGGATCAGCACCGGCAGGTGGAGCGCGTGGCGCGCCGCGCGGGCGGAGAGGATGCGCAACGCCTACCCCTGCGACTCCCCGTAGAACTGCTGCAGGAAGCGGGCGAGGCGCGGGCCGCACTCGTCGCCGCCCGCCGCGGTCGTATCGAGGATCACCATCGCGAAGGCGATCGGCGGCCGGCCGTGCTGCGCGGGCAGGAAGCCCGCCATCCAGGAGTTGTAGAGGATGCGCCGCGTGCTCTTCTGCGCGGTGCCCGTCTTGCAGGCGATGCCCCAGCGGTCGAGTCCGAAACGGGAGGCCGTGCCGCCGGGGCGAGCCACGTCGCGGAGACCCTCGCGGATGGGCGCGAGCAGCGCGTCGGGCAGGCCGACCTCCTCGTGGCGCGGCGCCGTCACGCGGTGTCCCGCGCGCGCCACCACATGCAGCGCCGGCAGCCGCCCGGTCGCGAGCCCCGCGTACGCGCGGGCGACCTGCGCCGGGGTCAGCCGCATCCGCCCCTGCCCGATCCCGGCACCGATCAGGTCGGCGACGCGCGCCCCCTCGAAGGCGAAGGTGAGGTGCTCGATGCGCTCGCGCGCCTCCATCTCGAGGCCGGTGCCGAGCCCGAGGCCGAAGCGGCGCCCCGTCTCGAGGAAGCGCGGATAGGTCCCGCGGTCTAGCATCTCACCGAGCAGCGTCTCGAAGTAGATGTTGCAGGACTGCGCGATCGCGTCGTGGAGGTTCATGTCGCCGTGGGCCATGTGGCAGCGCAGGTGGTTGGGGATCACGCGCCCCCGGAAGACGAGGTTGCGCGCGCAGTGGATCACGCGCGCGGGATCCGAGGCGCCCGCCTCGAGCGCCGCCGCCGCCGTGAAGGGCTTCACGATGGAGCCGGGAACGAGCGCGCTGGCGAAGGAGCGGTCGAAGAGCGGAGACTCGTCCTTGCGCTCCTTCTGCCCCGACCAGACCCGCAGCACCTCCGCGTAGGCCTCCGGATCGTAGGAGGGCGCCGACGCGAGCGCGAGCACCGCGCCGGTCCGCGCGTCGACGACGACGAAGGCCCCCTGCCCCCCCCCGATCGCCTCCATCGCGCGGCGCTGGTCCTCGGCATCGATCGTCAACACCACCTCGACCCCCGGCACGGGCTCGACAAGGCGCCCGATCTCCTCGCTGCCCGCGCGCGCGAACCAGAGATAGCCCTGCTCGCCGCGCAGCAGCGGGTCGAGGAACCCCTCGAGGCGGCTGCCCCGGCCCTGCCCGTCCGGGGGGCGGCCGAGCACATGCGCGAAGTCGGCGCCACCGGGGAAACGGCGCGTCGTCGCCTCGCCGATCGAGAGCGCCGGGTTCCGCTCCCGCTGCAGTTCGACCTCGCGGGCCACCTCGTAGGAGACGTCGCGCAGCAGCGTCACGGGTCGCCACCCGAAGTCGCGACTGAGGAACTCGCGGTAGGCGGCCCGCTTGCCCTCCTCGAGATCGCCCAGCCACCGCAGGACCTGGTCCTCGAGCCGGTCGGCCTCGGCCTCGATGCGATGCAACAGTTCGTGGGGGGCCATGCCGAGCAGGCGCGCGAGGGGCCTCAGGTCTCGGCTGTCCGTGATCGCCACCTGCCTGCGGCAGCGGGTGCAGCGGCGGTTCTTCTCCGCGGTGTCGAGGCGGTAGAAGACCTCGCGCCCGCACGCGGCGCAGCGGTGCAGCCTTCCGAGCCACGCCGCGCTCTTCAACACGAGGTCGAAGCTCTCGCCGTCCGCCGCGAGCGTGCGCCCGCGCGCGTCGAGGATCGCGCCGCGGGGCACCGCGAGCACGCGGTCCGGGCGCTGCGACTGGCGCGTGCGCGCGTGCCAGTCGTCCGCCTCCGTGATCTGCAGCGTGAACAGGCGGCCGACCACCGGGACCATGCCCGCGAGGAAGATCGCGCCGAGCACGGAGAGGCGCCGCGGGTAGTCGAGGTTCATGCCGCGAACTCGTAGTAGGAGCGCCCGCCGAGCGCGCGCCGGAAGAGCCGGCTCCGCTCCCAGAGGCCGTAGACGACAGGCGCGACGAGCGCGCTGCCGAGGGCGCGCGCCGCGGCCGCCCCGGCTCCCGCCGCGGGGTCGCCCGCCGCGGAGAGGAGCGCCACCAGGGCGCCGAGAGCGACCGTGGCGAGCGCGCAGAAGAGCGTCGCCACCACGTAGCTCGTCGCCGCATCCGGGGGCAGGAACCGGCGGACCTTCCACGCGAGGTAGGCGGCGGCGCCGTAGAGGAACGCGAAGTGCCCGAGCGGGCATGCGGAGAGGCAGTCGGCGAAGCCGCCCTGCATCACGGCGAACCAGAGCTGGCCGGTGTGGCGGGCGTGGAAGCCGACGAAGAGCGCGGTCAGCAGCGGAAGGTCCGGCAGCAGGCTCCCCGCCCAGTCGCCCGGGGGCAGGAAGAGGCGGGCCGCGTTGTCGATCGCGACGGCGAGGAAGAGCGCGAGGTAGGCCATCAGCGCCGCCGCAGCACCTCGACCTGCGCGAGGCGCACGAGGCTCGCCGCGGGCACGAGCCGCACCTGCCGCGCACCCGGGTTCGCCTCGTCGCCCGAGACCTCCAGCGTCCCGACGAGCAGGCCGGGGGGCACGAGCTTGTGGTAGGAGCTCGTGAAGACCGGGAGTCCGGCCTTCAGGTCGCGCGCCCCGCGCAGGAGCCGCAGCGCCATCGTGCGCTCCCCCGTGCCTTCCGCGACGCACGCGAGGGGCCCGGACTCGGTCTCGATCTCGACCTCGATGCGGAAGTTCGGGTCGTCCACGCGCGTGACGAACGCGAGGTTCGCCTCGACGGTGCTCACGAGCCCGAGCAGCGCCGTGCCGGTCACGACGGGGAGCCCGGCCGCGACGGACTCGCCGCGACCGACATCGATCACGAAGGAGCGGCGGAAGGGATCGGCGTCCACGGTGACGACCGAGGCCGGGCGGGCGATCGGCGCGGCGTCCCAGCGCAGCGCCTCGAAGTAGCCGCGCAGCCGGCGCGTGTTCTCGAGCTCCTCGCGCAGGCGCGTGATGTCGCGTCGCGCCGTCTCCAGTTCGCTCCGCAGCCGCACGAGCGCGAGTTCGTCTTCCGCCGCCGAGCGCGCCGCCTGCGCGAGCAGGGGCCGGAAGATGGCGGCCCGGTAGACGTCCGCGACGATCTCCTCGCCCGGGAAGCCGGTCGTCTTCAGGATGGCGACGACGAACAGCACTGCGAGAAGCAGCAGGTATCGGTCGATTCTGCGAAGGCGCATCCCGCACCCCCCGTGCCGCCGGGCAAGCGGTCCTTTCCCCCGAATTCTAGCGCCCTAATCGCCGATCCACAACCACCCCTAGTGGTTTCAGGCATCTTCCCTACGAACGGTGTCAGGGGGGGCTTGGGGGGGACGAGCGAAGCGAAGTCCTCCCCAGCAATCCACGCTTGGGGGGGACGAGCGAAGCGAAGTCCTCCCCAGCAATACAGGTCTGGGGGGGACGAGCGAAGCGAAGTCCCCCCACCCCCCACAACGAGCCCGGGGAGAGCGAATCGGCGTGCCGGCGGGCCGC
>CAZMXP010000002.1:34406-72948 GCA_964570285.1 uncultured Planctomycetaceae bacterium | reverse complement strand
CCCCCCCCCCCCCCCCCCCCCCCCCCCCCCCGCCCGCGGGGGGCCCCCCCCCCCCCCCCCCCCCCCCCCCCCCCCCTCCCCCCGCGATCGACCCCACCCGGACCGTTCCGCGAGAAGCGGCCAACCCGCTCCCACCCGGCACGACCCGCGCCGCCCGCACTTCAGACGCCATTTCGCGCAGCGAAATGGCGCCTAGTACTCCTCCGCCTGCTCCAGGATCGACCGCACCTCGTTGAGGTTGTCGAGGAACACGCCGGTGCCGCGCGCGACGCAGGTGAGCGGCTCCTCGGCGATGTGGCAGGTGAGCCCGACGGCCTGCGAGATCGCGTGGCCGATCCCGCGCAGCAGCGCGCCGCCGCCCGCGAGCGTGATGCCCGACTCGATCAGGTCGCCCGCGAGTTCCGGGGGGCAGGTCTCGAGCGTCTCCTTGACCGCCTGCACGATGCCCGCGACCGGCTCGCTGAGCGCCTGCCGGATCTCCTCGCTCGTGACGGTGACCTTGCGCGGCAGCCCCTTCTTCGCGTCGAGGCCGCGCACCTCCATCGTCACCTCCTTCTTCAGCGGGAAGGCGCTGCCGATGGCCATCTTGACCCGCTCGGCCGTCTGCTCGCCGATCTGGAGGTCGTAGGCGTTCCGCATGTGGAGCAGGATGGCCATGTCCATCTCGTCGCCGGCGATGCGGATCGACTTCGACTGCACGATGCCGCCGAGCGAAAGGATGGCGACCTCCGTCGTCCCGCCGCCGATGTCGACGATCATGCTTCCCCTCGGTTCGGCGAACGGCAGGCCCGCGCCGATGGCCGCGGCCATCGGCTCCTCCATCAGGTAGACGCGCCGCGCGCCGGCGCGCTCCGCCGAGTTGATCACCGCGCGCTTCTCGACGGGCGTGATGCCGCTCGGCACGGCGATGACCACGCGCGGGCTCACGGCCCACGTGCGCCCGTGGACCTTGTAGATGAAGTACTTCAGCATCGCCTCGGTGATCTCGAAGTCGGCGATGACGCCGTCCTTCATCGGACGGATCGCGACGATGTTGCCGGGCGTCTTCCCCAGCATCTCCTTCGCCGTGGCGCCGACCGCGCGACCGTTCAGCAGCACCTCCGTCGTGCCCTTGCGCACGGCGACGACGGAGGGCTCGTTGAGCACGATGCCGCGGCCGCGGACGCAGACGAGGGTGTTCGCCGTGCCGAGGTCGATCCCCATGTCGACGGAGAACTTGCCGAGGATCCAGTCGAGACCGCGCACCCGGCGGATTCTAGCACCCGCAATCTACATCCCCGCATGGAGCCGCCGCTCCCGTGATCGGTCCCCGCGCTCCTGCACGCGGGTACGCGGATGGCGATCGGGCGGCGAAGGACGGGGGAGCGCCGCCGCGTGGCGCGCGTGGCCGGATCCAAAAGCAGGGGGCCGGCATGGTGCCGGCCCCCCGCATCGTTCGTGTCGTTCGGCTAGAGCATCCCGATGCCGTACTGCTTCATCTTCGACTGGATGAAGACGAAGGCGACAACGAGGATCAGCGTGGTGATGTAGATGAGCGCCATCGAGACCTTGTCGGCCTCCGGGGTCGCGTCGAGGTCCTGGATTTCGAGGTATTCGTCCTTCGCCATGGCCGTCGTTCCTTTCGACTAGCGGACGCTGGAGGGCTCGGCGGTGTCGCCCGCCTGCGGAGCCTGCCCGGGACCGGTGAAGCGATCATCGAACTCGCCGACCGCCTGGTCCGCGTAGACCTTCGTGACCTTCATCTGGCCCACGAACGTCGAGCCGCGGCGGATGCTGTAGACGTCGCCGACGGACACCTTGTCCTTCGAGCCGACGGAGAGGACGACCAGGTTCCCGCGCACGCTCATGACCCGGCCCGCGGAACCCGTCGTGCCCACCATGTCCCCGTGGCGCTCGCGGTACTTGTCGAGCCAGAAGGTCTTGTTGCGGAGGTCCTTCTCCATGTCGCCCTTCTCGGCGGTCAGCGACTGGATCGTCTCGTTGAGGTCGTTGATCGTGCTGTCGGCGCTCGCCCGGGCGCGGACCTCCTCCTCCCACTTCTTCTGCAGGTTCATCTTGTCGGTGGCCGCGGCCTTCGCCTCGGCGGAGAGCTTCTCGCGCGAGGCGCGATCCGCTTCGATGATGTCCCGCAGCGAGGAGACGTCCTTCGTGAGCGTCTCGACCGAGCTGTTCAGCTGCTCGTTCATGCTCTTCAGGTTGGCGCTCTCGCGACGCACGCCTTCGAGCGTGCTCTCGGCGCTGGTCTTCGCGGCGATGGCCTCCGACGCCTTCAGCGTCTGGTCCGCGGCATCCTTGCGGAGGCGCGTGATGTCGGCTTCCTTTTCCGCCCGGAACTTGTCGAAGTCCGCGCTGGCCCTCTCCAAGGCCTTCTTGTAGTCGTCCTGCGCCCCGAGGAGCGCAGCGGCGGCGCCGAAAACGGCAACGGCCAAGATGAGGTTCACCACGACGAAGATCTTCGCCATGCTCGACATGGAGGGACTCCCTTCCTGCGTCTCTTCTGATCGTCTCTTCGGATCGATCTGGTTCTTTGCCGAACGAATCCGGCGCGCGCTCCCACCGATGGAAGATGCCACCCGCTGGACTAGGGCGACATAACAGCAAAACGCCCCCCGGGAGTCAAGACGGTCCCAAAGAGTCTCCTTTCCTCCCCGGGACTCCGCCCCCCCCGCCCCGCGACGCCGCCCACGGGCGAGCGCGCAGGCCGAAGAGCAGGAGAAGCCCGGCGAGGACCAGCGGAAGGGCGAGGTAGCCCCCCCTTCGATAGAGGGAAACGGGCCACGGGCGCGGGATCCGGGCCAAGAGGAAGCCCTCGGCGGGGACCGGCTCGAGCTTGGCCGAGATGGTCCCGTCGGGCTCCACGAGGCAGCTCTGGCCGACGTTGGCGCAGCTCACGAAGGGCATGCGCGCCTCCACGGCGCGGAAGACCCAGCTCGCGATCGCCTGCCGCGGCTCGAAGGGGCCGAACCACCCGTTGTTCATCAGATGGAGGATGAGGTCGGCCTCGCCGCGCTCCAGCACCTCGCGGGCGAGGTCGGGGTAGAGCCCCTCGAAACAGATGAGGGGCGCGCAGAGCAGTCCCGGGCCCGCGTCCAGCAGCACGAACCCCTCCCCCGCCTCGAGGTCGCAGCTCTCCGGATAGCGGAACCAGCGGATCATGAAGTCCATCACGCGGTCGCACCAGCGCTCGGGGAGGAGCCGCCGCAGCAGGAACTCCTCCCCCATCGGCACGAGGCGCTGCTTGCGGTAGATCCCCGCGATGCCGCCCGCCTCGTCGGCGAGCAGCAGCGCGTTGTATCCGCGAAGCCGACGCGCCTTCTCGATCGACGTGAACGAGTTGATCCCGTAGAGCACGGGGCGCCGGAACTCCTGCGCCAGCAGGCGCAGCGTGCTCTCGAACTCGAACGTGTCCTCCGGATCGCCTTCGACGTAGGGGTAGGGAAACATCGTCTCGGGCCAGACGACCAGCCTGCACTCCGGGTGCGCCACGAGCCCCTCCAGCGTCAACCCGTAGAGCTTGTCGAGCAGGCTCTCGAGCGTGAGGCCGTCCCCCGTCTTCACCGAGTGCGCGAAATTCGTCTGGACGAGCAGGATCTCCTCCCTCGGCCCCTCCCCGGGCCCCTCCCGCAATCCGCCGTAGGCGAGCGTGGCCGCGAGCAGCAGCGCCGCGACCACGCCCTCGGCCCAGCGGCGCTCCCGCACGACGCGCAGCGCCGCCGCCTGCCCATAGGCGAGAAGGAAGGAGAGGCCCGCCGCGCCGACGAGGTCCGCGGCCTGGATGACGGTGCGGAAGCCGTACTGCGTGTGGGAGAGGAAGAGCCACGGGAAGCCGCCGAAGAGCCGCGCGTGCCCCCACTCGAAGAGCACCCAGCCGGTCGCGACACGAAGCGCGTACGGCACGAAGCTCAGGAGCCGCATCGTCCCCTCGAAGAGCAGCGCGAAGAGCGCGGCGGAGAAGACCGAGACGGCGAACCACGCGACGAAGTGGATCCACCCGAGCCAGAAGAAGCCGACGTGGGCGCGCAGGAATCCGTAGAGGAAGGCCGCCGCCCACGGGTGGGCGCCGTCCCTGCACTCCCGCGCGAGAAGGTAGGGCACAAGCAGCACCCATCCGAGCACGCCCCAGTCGATGTCGGGGAAGGCGAGCACCTGCACGACGATCCCGGCGGAGAAGAGCAGCAGGCGCCGCCGGTGCTCCGGATTCCGGAACCAGAAGAGCAGCGGAAGCGCGAACCAGAGCTGGCCGTAGCCGTGCACCGGCAGCCCGGGCAACAGCGAGAGGCCGAAGCAGAGGACGAAGAGCGCGGGAAAGACCCGCCGCAGCGGGATCCTCATCGCCCCAGCGCACGCGCCGCCGCCCGCTCCGGCAGCAGGCAGGTCACCTCGTCGCCCTCCGCCAGCGGCACGCCGGGCTCGATGACGAGGTAGGCGTTCCCCCGCGCGAGGGAGTAGAGGTCGGCGGAACTGCGCCACGGCAGCGGCTCGACGCGCCCGCCGCGCAGCGCGCACGGGAAGACGCGGCGGCGTTTCGGCGACGCCTCCACCGGCGCGGTCAGCCGGGCGCGCACCGGGGACAGCACCTCGTCGAAGGCGCGGCCCGCGAGGGCCGCGAGATAGGGCAGCACGAAGAGGTCGGCGCAGACGAGCGACGAGGCGGGGTTGCCGGGCAGGCCGAAGACCCTCCCGCCCGCGTGCTCGCCGAAGAGCACCGGCTTGCCCGGCTGCAGCGCGACGCCGTGGAAGAGGATCTCCACGCCCGCCTCCTCGAGCGCGGGGCGCACCAGATCGTGGTCGCCCTTCGAGACGCCTCCGGTCGTCACGAGCAGGTCGCTCTCGAGCCCGCGGCGCACCGCGCGCGCCGTGGCGGCGGGGTCGTCGGCGACGGCGCCGAGGTCCGACACCTCGTGCGAATGCAACAACGCAATCAACGTCGGGCCGTTGGAGTTGCGTATCTGGTGGGGGCCGGGGGCCCGGTCGAGCTCGCTCCCGGTCGCGAGCACCGCGACGCGCGGGCGGCGGCGCACGGCGACGGGGTCGGCGCCCGCGGCCGCGCAGATGCCGATCGCCTCGGGCGTCAGGAGCCCGTCGATCAGGGTCTCGCCGCGCCGCGCCAGCGCCCCCCGCCCCAGCACATGCGCCCCCTTGCCGACCGCGACGAGGATCTCGACCTTGCCCCGCGTCATCTCGACCGGCACGACGGCGTCCGCGCCGGGGGGCAGCGGCGCGCCCGTGTTGATCCAGACCGCCTCCCCCGGGCGCACCGCCGGCAGCGACGCGTCGCCGGCGGCGATCGCGCCGGTCACGCGCAGCGCGCAGGGAGCCCCGCGGGTGTCGTCGCCGCGGACCGCGTAGCCGTCCATCATCGCCCGCTCGAACGGGGGGTCGTCGCGGTCGGCGACGACGGGCCCGGCAAGCACGCGGCCGAGGGCCTGCGCGAGCGCGATCCGCTCCGTGCCCGGCAGCGGCGACGCCCGGGCCCGCACGATCGCGCGCGCCTCGTCCACGGAGATCATGCGAGCGCGTAGAGGAAGTAGGCCGCCGGGAGGTGGAAGAGCGATTCGAAGAAGGAGAGCGTCTCGAGTCGGCGCGAGAGCGACCCGTAGAGCAGGAAGGCCGCATCCGCCTTCGCCCGCTGCAGGAGGCGCTCGGGCTCGCCGCTCTCGCCGAGCAGCACGAGCCGGGTGCCCTTGGCGCCGGAGACGACGAAGTCGCCCTCGAGTTCGCCGTCGCGGAACGAGCCGAGCGTGAGCCCGCGCCCGGCGCAGTGGCTCGCGAGATGCGCGTGGACGGCACCCGCGAGGAGCGCGCCCCGCACCTCCGGGCGCGCGAGCACCTCCGCGCCCCGCCCGAGCAGCGCGTTCGGCAGCGCGGGGTCCGCCGGGAAGTAGCGCGTGCGCGAGCGCTCGCCGCGGAGCCCGCGCAGCAGTTGCGCGCGCTCGAGGTGGTCGAGGTAGCGCGCGACGGTCGCGCGGTCGAGGCCGAGGCCGTCGGAGAGCGTCTCGATCACGAGCGGCCCGGTCCCGTGCACGAGCGTCGCGAGCAGCACGCGCTCGAGATCGGCGAGCTTCAGCACGCCGACGACGGCCGGCAGGTCCTGGTAGACCGCGCGCGCCACGACGCCCTCCCGCAGCGCCTGCTGCGCCGCGGCGAGGTCGGGCTCGAAGACCGCCTCGGGGAAGCCTCCCCGCACGAGGTAGTCGGCGAGCAGGGGATCGAGCACCCGGTCGAAGAGGTAGTCCTCCTCCGGCCGCGACTCCTTCGGGAGGCGCGGGTCGAGGATCTCCAGCGGCGGCGCGCCGAGGTCGGGCAGGCCCCGCAGGTCGCAGTACTCGCGGAACCGCAGCGGAGGCAGCGACACCGTGTCGTAGCACTCCTCCGTCGCGCCCGGGGCCACCGCGCTCGCCGCGATGAAGCGCGGCCGCGGCCGCGTCTTCAGCAACTCGACCAGCCTCTCGGGCCAGTCGGGGAGCGCTTGCAGCCCGTCCATCAGCACGAGCGGGCGCTCGGAGGCGGCGCCGAGGCGCAGCGCGGAGTCCACGAGCGGGCCCAGGCCCTGCAGGCGCAGCAGCGGGTGGTCGAGCGGCAGGTAGATGGCATCCTTCGGCGAGCGCCCGCGCCGCAGGTGGTCGTCGAGCAGCCGGAAGAGCGTCGCCGTCTTGCCGCTGCGCCGAGGGCCGACGAGCAGCGCCGGGCGCTCGCTCTCGCGGAGGCAGAGGTCGGCCCCCCGCGGCTGCGTGTGGCGCACGCGCACCGGCAGCGCCCCCGTCGCCCACCAGGGGTTCTGCGCCAGCAGCGCCCTGTCGATCTCGATCACCCCACCGTTTTACCGCACCTTGGGGGTGCAGCGCTTGATCAGGATCGTCGCGTAGGAACCCGGACGCAGCGCGAACGCGAGGGCGAGCGCCTCCCGCCCGGGGTTCAACTCGTCCGGCAGCGGTGCCGCGGCCTCGAACTCCTCCGGGAAGAAGAGCGCCCCCCGCGACCCGGGCCGGAAGGGCAGGCGAGCGAGCTGCTCGCGGGAGACGCCCTCCTCGGCCAAGAGGGGATCGAGCAGGGGGTGCGGGGGCGCCACGCCGCTCGCGAGGGGGATCCGCTCGTCCCGAAGGTGCGTCCCCCGCGCCCCCTCGAAGAAGACATAGGCCCCGTCGGCCCCAGGATGCGAAGGACCCTCCCCCACCGCGCGCCGCAGCGCCCCGTTGAAGAGGTGTGCCTGGTAGGCGGAGAGGTGCAGCGACCGGAGCGAGGGGTCCACGAGCGCGTAGGCGTCGGCGAATCCGGCGCCGTCCGCGAGCCGCGCGCAGATGCGACGCTCGGCCCCCTCGGGCAGCGCGTCGCGCAGCGCGGCCCACGCGCCCCAGTGCGCCTTCAGCCGCTTGCGCGTGGCCTTGATCCGGCTCCGGTCGGCGCGGTCGGGGCTCGCGATGGCGAGGCGGAGCGCCTCCTCGAACTCCCCGGCGAGCAGCGCGCGGGCGATGAAGCGGCCGCCGGTGCCGCGGAGCGAGCCGAACCGCTGGTCGTCGTAGTAGTCGGGCACGCCGTGGACGACGGCATCCTGCGCGCGGGCGAGGATCGCCTGCGCCTCGCCGGGGCGGAGGTCGCGGAGGGTGATCCGGAAGCGGTTGCGCAGGATCGCGCCGCGGCTGGCGGGGCGCGGCGACTGGCCGAGGTAGTTGAGCGAGAACCCCTTCCCTTCGAGGTTGCGGCGCGGGCCGCGGCGGATCGAGATCGTCTGGCCGGTCTCGCCGTACTTGTCCTTGAGGCCGCCAAAACCGATCCGCCGGCGCTCGATGCGCCACGCCCGCGCGACGACGGCGAGCGCCTCGGGGGTGCCGATGCCCGACTTCGCCAGCCGGTAGAGCGCGAACTCGCCGTCGGCGCCCGGGGAGAGGCGGCTCTCCTCCTCGACCCTGAAGTCGCCGGCGGCCTGCTTGACCTTCATGCCGCCCGATTCTCACTGGTAGAATCGCCGTTTCCCCACTTCCGCGCCCGTGAAAAGCCGTCTCCTGCCCCTCCTGCTCTTTGTAGCCGCGTGCGGCAGGCCCGGGGAGGCCGTCCCGAAGGGCGAGAAGGAGGAGAAGAAGCCGGCGCTGCCGCTGCCGGTGCGCACCGTCGCTCCGGTGCGCGGGGAGGTCGAGGCGGTGATCCAGACGCAGGCGACGCTGGAGAGCGACCGCCGCGCCGACCTCGCCGCCGAGATCGAGGGCCGGGTCGAGCAGCGGCTGCGCGACCTCGGGGACCGGGTCGGCGGCGACGGGGCGGACGCGCTGCTGCTCGCGCGGCTGGAGCGGCGCGAACTCGCCCTCGCGACGAAGGAGGCGGGGGTCCGGCTGCGCGACAAGCGCGTGCGCATCGAGGAGCAGGAGCTCGCGCGGGGGCAGGCGGAGCGCGACGTGGAGCAGGCGCGGGTGCTCGTCGCCGAGGCGGACTCGGTGCTCGCGCGCACGACGAGCGGCATGACCGACGGCACGATCTCGCGCGAGGAGCACGAGCGCGCCACCTTCGCGAAGAGCCTCGCCGATTCCCGGCTGCTCTCGAGCGAGGCGGCGCTCGAGAAGGCGCAGGTGACGCTCCGGCTCGGCGCGATCGCCGTCGAGGAGGCGGAGATCGCGCTCGCCCGCGCCGAGGAGGGCGAGAGGAAGACGCTCGTCCGCTCGCCGATCGCCGGCGTCGTGACGCTCTGCAACGTGCGCGAGGGGGAGCGCGTGCGCGTCGGCGACCTGCTCTACCGCGTCGAGGACCCGCGCTCGCTGGTCGTCTACGCGCAGGTGCCCGCCCGGGAGGCGGCGCGCGTGAGCGAGGGCAACCTCGTGCTGGTCGGCAGCAGCGCCGCGCCGGCGGCGACGGCGGGGAAGGTGCTCCTCGTCGCGCCGACGATCGAGCGCGAGTCGGGGACCGTGCGCTGCAAGATCGGCGTCGAGCCCGCCGCCGGGTTCAAGCCGGGGCTCTTCGTGAACCTGCGCATCGTCGTCGAGCGCCGCGCGGGCGCGCTCGTCGTGCCGAAGCGGTGCGTGCTGCACGACGGCGACGAAGGCACCTACCTCTTCACGATCGAGGAGGGCAAGGCGGTGCGCCGCCTCGTGCGCACCGGCCTCGAGAGCGGCGACAGCCTCGAGATCCTCGACGCGATCGAGGAGGGCTCCGCGGTCGTCGTCGAGGGGCAGGACACGCTGACCCACGGCGCGGCCGTCGAGATCCGCACGCCATGAGCGGCCCGCTCGCCGGGGCCGCGCGCCGCCCGGTCGCGGTGGCGATGGTCGTCGCCGTCGTGCTCCTCTTCGGCGTCGTCTCCTTCCGCCGCCTCGACCTGTCGCTCCTGCCCGACCTGAACTACCCGACGCTGACGGTGCGCACCGAGTTCCCCGGCAGCGGCCCCCGCGACGTCGACCAGCGCGTCACCGAGGTGCTCGAGAAGCGCCTCGCGACCGCCGGCGGGCTCGTCTCGATGACGTCGGTCTCCCGCAGCGGCTTCTCCGACATCACGCTCGAGTTCCGCTGGGACGCGGACATGGCCGCGGTGCGCAGCGACCTCGAGGCGAAGCTCGACGCGGCGCTGCTGCCCGACGAGGCGAAGCGCCCGCTGCTGCTCCCCTACGACCCCAACCTCGACCCGGTCCTGCGCATCGCCGTCTCGTCGAGGGGCACCGCGGAGCGCGACCTCGCGCTCGCGCGCCGCCTCGCCGAGGAGGAGGTCGAGAAGGAGCTGAAGAAGCTGCCCGGCGTCGCCGCGGCGAAGATCCGCGGCGGACGCGAGCGCGAGATCGCCGTCCACCTGCGCGAGGCCGACCTGAAGCGCACCGGCATCCGCATCGGCGAGGTCGAGCGCGCTCTGCTCGGCGCGAACCGCAACGAGGCGGCGGGGCTGATCCGCGAGGGGCCGATCGAGTACGTCGTCCGCTCGGTCAACGAGCTGCGCACGCCGTCGGAGATCGGCGCGCTGGTCGTGCGGCGCATCGACGAGGTCGCGATCCGCGTGCGCGACATCGGCACCGTCGAGGAGAGCTGGAAGGAGCGCGAGATGGCGGCCTTCCTCGACGGGCGCGAGGCGGTGCTCGTGGAGGTCTACAAGAAGGCGGACAGCAACCTCGTCGCGGTCGCGAAGGCGGTGAAGGAGCGGATGTTCGGGGGGGTCGGGGGGGCGGAGCCGGCGCCGGCGAATGCCCGGCGCGGGCACGGCCGCCAGGAGATGGCCGCGGCGGTCGTCGCGACGAAGAACCTCTCCGAGGCGCTCGCGGAGTGGGTCTCGCTGCGCGTGCTGACCGACCAGAGCCGCTTCATCGAGGGGGCGATCGGCGAGGTGCGCGACACGGCGATCCTCGGCGGCGTCCTCGCGACGCTGATCCTCTACCTCTTCCTCCGGAGCGCGCTGCCGACGTTCATCGCCGGCGGCGTGATCGGCGTCTGCATCCTCGCGACGTTCGCGCCGATGTTCCTCTGGGACGTCTCGCTGAACGTGATGTCGCTCGGCGGTCTCGCCCTCGGCGTCGGCATGCTGGTGGACAACGCGATCGTCGTCCTCGAGTCCTCCGAGCGGCGGCGCGCCGACGGCCTTCGCCCCCTCGAGGCGGCGGTCGCGGGCGTGCGCGACGTCGCGGGCGCGATCACCGCGTCCACGCTGACGTCGATCTGCGTCTTCTTCCCGATCGTCTTCGTCGAGGAGGCGGGCATCGCCGGGCAGGTCTTCCGCGACCTCGCGCTGACCGTCGTCTTCTCGCTGCTCGCGTCGCTCCTCGTCGCGCTCTTCGTGATCCCGACGCTGCTGGCCACGCTTCCCCGCTTCGCCCGGAGCGGCGGAGCGAGGAAGCCCAGGAGGAGGTTCGGGAGGGCGGCGCTGCTCGTCGGGGACCGGCACGCGCTGGCGTGGCTGAAGGGGCGGCGCATGGGGATCGCGCGCCGCGTCGCATCGCGCACCTGGCTCCTGCTGATCTCGCCGTTCATGCTCGCCGGACGCGCGCTGCTCGCCACGGCCCTCCTTCTGGCGACGATTGCGACCGCAATCGTCCGGGGGAACGCGAGGGCGTGGCGCTTCCTGCTGACGCCGCTCGTGAAGGGATTCCAGGCCGCCTACGGCGTCGTCGAGCGCGGCTATCCGAGGATGCTGCGCGCCTGCCTGCGGCGGCGGGCGCTCGTGGTCGCGGTCGCGCTCGCCGGGCTCGCCTACGGCGGCTGGCGCGCGACGCTGCTCTCGCCCGACCTGATCCCCGAGTCGCTGACCGGCGAGTTCGACGTGCGCGTCTCGTTCTCGCCGGGCACGCCGCTCGAGCGGACGGCGACGCGGGTGCGCGAGATCGAGGAGCAGCTCCGGGAGAACCCGGCGATCGAATGGATCGCGACGACCGTCGGCGTCGAGGCCGGCGCCGACCGCGCCGCCGACGAGGGCGAGCACACCGCGCACCTGACCGTCCACCTGACCGCCGACGCGCGCGACGCCGGCCGCGAGCGCGAGATCCGCCACGAGGTCGAGCGCCTCGTGCGCACGCTGCCCGACGTGATGGCGCCCGAGTTCCTGCCGTCGTCGCTCTTCCGCTTCGCGCTGCCGCTGCGGCTCGTCTTCTTCGGGGCGTCGGACGAGGACCTCGGAAGGCTCTCCCGCGCCGCGGAGGAGACCGCCCTCGGCATCCGCGGCCTGCCCGGCATCGAGGGGGTGCGCGTCGGCCACGGCCGCGGCGCGCGCGAGGTGCGGCTGCGCTTCGACCGCGACCTGCTGCTGCGCCAGGGGCTCTCGGCCGAGGATGTGGCCGCGCAGGTGCGCGGCAAGATCCAGGGGCGCATCCCGACGGCCCTCGTGGAGGGGTCGGCGCGCACGGACATCCGCGTGCGGGTCCGGGAACTCGACCGCGAGACGCTCCACGACCTCGTGCAGATCGACGTCTCCCCCCCCGGGCGCCCCCCCCTTCCGCTGTCGGCCGTGCTCGACGGCCCCCCGCTCGTCGCCGAGGGACCCGGGGAGATCCGGCGCGTCGGAGGCCGCCTCGCCGCGGTGCTCACCGCCGACTACGAGGGGCTCGAGCTCGAGTCGGTCTCGCGGCGCGCCGCCGCGGTCGCGGCGCCGATCGCCGAGCGCCACGGCGTGGAGGTGGATGTCGCCGGGCGCAGCCGCGAGGCCGACAAGAGCGCGCACGCGCTGATGTTCGCGATGGGCCTGGCGGTCTTTCTCGTCTATGCGGTGATGGCGGCGCAGTTCGAGTCCCTGTGGCAGCCGCTGCTGATCATGGTGTCGCTGCCGCTCGCCGCCGTCGGCGCCGTCGTCGCGCTCGACCTGCTCGACCTGCCGCTGAGCGTCGTCGTCATGCTCGGCGCGATCCTGCTCGTCGGCATCGCCGTGAACAACGCGATCGTGCTCGTGGACTGCGCGAACCGGCGACGCGCGACGACGGCGACGCTGCACGAGGCGATCCTCGTCGCGGCGAGCGAGCGGCTGCGGCCGATCCTGATGACGACCCTGACGACGATCCTCGGCCTGCTGCCCCTCACCGGGCTGCTCGCCCACGTCCCCGGCGCCGAGACGCTGCCCCTCGGCCTCGGCGGCGGCGAGGCGGCGGAGCTGCGCGCGCCGATGGCGATCACCGTCATCGGAGGGCTGCTGTCGAGCACGGTGCTGACGCTGATCGTCGTGCCGGTGCTCTACGACTGGCTCGAGGGGCGGAGGCGCGCGTGAGGGAGTGGATCCGGCGCATCCTCGCGCGGCCGGTCGGCGTGCTGATCGGCTCGATCTCCGCCGCGGTGCTCGGCGTCATCTCCTACGCGAACATCCCGCTGCAGATGCTGCCCGACGGCTTCGAGGAGCGCGAGATCCGCGTCACGGCCGAGGTGCGGGAGTCGTCGCCGGAGGAGGCGGAGCGCTTTGTCGCGATCCCGATCGAGGAGTCCCTCGGCACCGTCGGCGGCATCGAGTCGATCGCGACGCGCTGCGGGCGCGGCGGCATCGAGATCAGGCTGGATCTGAAGCGCGACGCCGACGCGGCGGCCGTCGAGGGCGACGTGCGCGACCGCGTCGCCCGCGCGGGCGCCGACATGCCCGACGACGTCGAGCGGCTGCGGGTGCGCCGCGAGGGGCAGGGGGACCGCCCGATCGTCTTCTTCGCCTGCACCGCGGACAGCGACCGCGTCGACCTCTCCGACTGGGTCGAGCGGAAGATCCTGCCGCGCCTCGAAGCCGTGGAGGGCGTCGCGCGCGCGCAGGCGTGGGGGCTCCTGAAGCGCACCGTGCGCGTCTACCTCGATCCGGAGGAGGTCGCGCGCCGCAACCTCGACCTGCGCGACCTGCTCGCGCGCCTGCGCGGCGACAACCTCTCGGCCGACCTCGGCGACGTCGGCAGCGGCGAGCGCAAGGCGTTCCTGCGCGCCGACATGCCCTTCACGTCGCTCGACGAGATCCGCGCCTTCCCGGTGCTCGAGGGCGTGCGCCTGAGCGACATCGCCCGCGTCGAGATCGTCCAGTCCCTCGACCAGGGATGGTCGCGCTACAACGGCAACGCCGTCATCGTCGGCACGCTCTACAAGAGGTCGGGCGCCAACACCGTCGAGACCTGCCGCCGCGTCCGCGACTCCTTCGACGGCCTCGCCCTCGAGAAGGGGATCAAGGACCTCGAGATGATCCCCTTCTTCGACCAGGGCAAGATGATCGAGAACTCGCTGCGGACGCTCTACGAGAACGCGCTCTACGGCGGGCTGCTCGCCGTCGGCATCCTCTACGCGTTCTTCCGCCGGCTGCGCATGACGCTGCTCGTCGCGGCGGCGATCCCGCTCTCGCTGACGATGGCGGTGACGCTGCTCTACCTCGCCGGGGACAGCCTCAACATCGGCACGCTGATGGGGCTGACGCTCGCGGTCGGCATGCTGATCGACAACGCGATCGTCGTCGTCGAGGCGATCTTCAAGCGGCGCGAGAGGGGGGAACTCCCCGCCGACGCCGCGTCGACGGGCACCGGCGAGGTCTCGCTCGCGGTCATCACGGCGACGCTGACGACGATCGTCGTCTTCCTGCCGGCCATCGTGCTCTCGTCGGGCAACGACGCGAAGATCTGGCTCTCCGCGATCGGGCTGCCGATCGCGTACTCGCTGCTTGCGTCGATCGTCGTCGCGCTGGTTCTGGTGCCACTCGGGTCCGTCTACCTTCGCCGCGACCGGAAGTCCCGCAGGCCTGCCCCCGCGCCCCTTGAACATGACAAAGGCCCGACGCGCTACGAGCGGGTGCTGGGCTTCGCGCTGCGCCGCCGCTTCGCCGTCGTCGCGCTCGCGGTCCTCGCCATCGGCTCGGTGGCCTTCCCCTTCTCGCGCCTCGGCCAGAAGGGGGCGATGGGCCAGGGCGGCGGGCCGGTGCGCGTGATGGTGCGCTGGCCGCGCCACTACGTCATGGCCGATTGCAACGCGGCGATGCAACAGTACGAGGAGTACGTGCTGGGCGCGCGCGAGGCGCTCGAGCTCGAGGGCATCTACACGCGGTTCGACCGGTACTCGGGCATGGCGATGATGTGGCGCCACGCGAGCGCGACGCGCAAGCGGGAGGAGATCGAGGAGGAGGTGAAGCGGCACTGGCCGCGCATCCCGGGCGTCTGGACGAGCCTCGAGACCGCCGGCGCGCAGGGGGCGACGAAGATCACGCTCGAGGGGGAGGACCCGCGCGCGCTCGAACAGACGATGGCGGCGATCGAGGCGAGGCTCAAGCTGCTGCCGTCGGTGCGCGAGACGCAGAGGCCGCGCGAGGAGGGCATGCAGGAGTTGCGCGTCAGCGCCGATCCCGAGGCGGTCGCCCGCGGGCAGGTCGCGCCCGAGACGATCCGCGGCCTGATCGGCTGGGTGCTGCGCGGCGCGCGCCTCCGCGACTTCCGCATGAACGGGCAGGATCTCCCGGTGCTGATCGAGTTCGACCCCGACCAGGAGGTGATGGTCAGCGACCTGCCCGCGCTGCGCATCCCGACGGAGACCGGCATCAAGCCGCTCGGCTCACTCGCCACGCTGGACATCCGCAGCGCGCCGACGATGATCGAGCGCAGGGACGGGCGGCGCGTCGCGGAGATGGAGGTGCTCGGCGGCGGCGACGACGACGAGGCTTTCCACAGGGAGGTGCAGGCGGTCTTGCAACAGACGCCGCTGCCGCCGGGGGTGCGCACGCAGGTGAGCGGGAGCTGGGCGAAGCTGCAGGCGAGCTTCTCCGAACTCGGCGACGCGCTCAAGTTCGGCGGCGCGCTCGTCTTCCTGCTGACGGCGATCCTCTTCGAGGCGCTGCTGCTGCCGCTCGCGGTCATCTGCGCGATCTTCCCGGCGCTGGCCGGGGCGGTCTGGGGCCTCTACCTCGCCGGCAAGCCGATGGACGAGCTGAGCTGGCTCGGCGCGATCCTGCTCGTGGGCATCGTCGTCAACAACGGCATCGTGCTGATCGACTGCGTCCAGCAGCGCCGCCGCGAAGGGCTGCCGCTGAAGGCCGCGGTGCGCGTCGCGGGACGCGACCGCATCCGCCCGGTGCTGATGACCGCGCTGACGACGATCGTCGGCCTCGTGCCGATGGCGATCTTCAAGGGCGGCAACGACGAGATCCACTACGACACGATCGCCACCGCCGTGATCGGCGGCCTCGTCGCGTCGACGGTCGTGACGCTGCTGCTCGTGCCGGTCGTCTTCACGCTCTTCCATGCGCTGGGCGAGCACCTCCGCTCGATCCTGCGCCGCGCCGTGGCGCGAACTTGAGGGGGTGCGGGGGACGCGCGTCGACGGCCGGCATGCCCACCCTGCTGCGCTTTGCGGAACCGCCCACGCTGACCAAGTTCGACGTGAATCACGCCCTCTCCCGTGATTCCGTGGTCGAACACGCCGCCACCCATGCGCGGGTGTTCGAAGACCAAGAGCGCCAGCACATGTGTCCGCGCGCTGTCGCCTCTGATCCGGCGGGTGAAGGCGGCAATGCCACACCGCACCGCGTTCCGCCAAGTCCCAGAGTGAGCAGCGGTCACCCTGGACGCGGACGTCGCGTTCCGCGCGTCGTGCGCGCAGCACAATCCGATACGAGAGGAGAACAGGCACGGGGGCGGCTTGCGCCAGCGCGGGTGGAGGCCCTCCTGCGCAGCGCCGGACTTGGCCACCGCCCCCATGGTCGTGACGGCATGCCGGGCCGCACGGTCGATGCGCGCGCTCAAGCGGTGGTCCGGGCCTGTCGCCTTGAGGAAGTTCCCCGCCGCTACCCGTCTAGCGACGTGGCGCCGTCCGGGCCGGCGAGGGTGCGCACGGGGCCCACAACCGGGCTGACGGGGAGGGGGGCGGCCCGGCTCAGCTCTCGCTCCAAGCGACGGGGCGAGCCACGCAGGCACGGCGCACCAGCACCGCAGGTGCGCGAGCGCACCCGGCCCGCCGCCGCGCGGCTAGAATCCGCCGAGCCAAGTGACACGCCCCCCGACCCGCACCTACCGCCTGCGCGGCCGCACGCTGCGCATCGAGGGCGCGGCGGGGGTCCATGCCGCGGACGCGCAGCGCCTCGAACCGCTCGCACTCATCCCGGTGCGTCCGGGCGATCGCGTGCTCGATCTCGGGTGCGGCTCGGGGCTCTACGGGCTCGCGGCGGCGCTTCTCGGGGCCAAGGAGGTGACGCTCAGCGACCTCGACCGGCGGGCGGTCGCCTGCGCGCGCGCGAACGCGCGTCGCAACGGCATCCGCCACGTGCGCTTCCTCGTCGGCGACTTCTTCGGCCCCTGCGGCGGCGACCGCTTCGACCTGATCCTCGCGATGCTGCCGCAGGCCCCGGGCCCCACACCCTTCCACCCCGCGCGGTGGGGCGGACTCGACGGAACCGACCACCTGCGACGCCTGCTGCGCGAAGCGCCGGCCCACCTCGCCCCGCGGGGCCGCCTCTTCTTCATGCTGCACGACCTCGCCGACGGCCGCCGCGTGCGCGAGGCCGCGCGCGCGGGCTTCACGCTGCGCACCGTGGCATCCACGGCGCGCTTCTTCCGCCCGAAGGACTATGACAGGCTCCAGCCGGGGCTCTTCGCCTACCTCGACTCGCTGCGGCGCCGGCGCAAGAGCCGGTTCCGGCGGTCGGGCACGGGCTACCGCTTCACCCGGCGCTTTCTCGTCGCGACAACAAGAGCTCCATCAGCCGCCGCCCGTCGTAGCCGGCGAGTTCCGCGGCGACCCTGAACTCGCTCCCCTCCTCGACGCTCGGACGCGCGTTCGCCTCGAGGAAGCGCGGCTCGCCGCCGCTGGGCAGCCGCAGGTCGAAGCGCGCGTAGTCGCGCAGGCCGAGCGCGCGGAAGGCCCGCTTCGCGAGAGCGGCGATCCCGCGCTCCGTGCGCCTTGCCAGTGTGGCGGCGAGGATGTGGGGGCCCGGGGGGCCGCCCCACTTGTGCGACTTGCCATAGAACGGGACGAGCGTCTCGACGATCGGAAGCACTTGCAACCGTCGGCCCCGCTCGACGAGCCCCACGGCCAGCTCGCGGCCGTCGACGTACTCCTCGACCAGCAGTTCACCCGGCCAGCGCCGGCGCACCGCGGCCAGCGCCTCGGGCGTCTTCACGAGGGCCACGCCGCGGCTGCCGTGCTCGAAGGGGCGCTTCGCCACCGCCGGGAAGCGACCGCGGAAGGGAGGGGGCACCGGGATGCCCGCCCGCTCGAGGCGAGCGCGCGCGGCGACTTTGTCATCGCAGAGGTGGGCGGCGGCCGCGCCCGCGCCGAGCAGTCGGCCGCCCATCGCCTCGATCGCATGGCGGACGAGCGGGCGGAGGTCGCCCCGGCCGCGGTAGGTATCGGCGTGTTCGGCGACGAGGTCGGCGCGGGCGATCACGTCACGGCGCTCGAACAGGACCTCCACCGCGACGAGCGCCGTCCTCCAGCCCAGCGCGCGCGCCTCGCGCACGAAGAAGCGATGGCAGACGCAGGGCGACTCCCGCGTGTGGACGACCGCGAGCATGCGACTCAGCGCAGGTCGAGCCCCATGATCAGCTGCTTCCAGCCATCCCCATCCCTCAGATACTCGACCTCGGCGTCGAACGGGACGCGGTCGCCCTTCTTGCGCTCCTTGTCTCCGTAGTAGCAGTCGCCGGTGAACTCGATCTCGCCCTCGAACGTGACCATGAGCGACTCCATCCCGCCGCCCCCTTCGGACTTGCGGCTCTTCTCGGCGAACTTCGAGAACCTCGCGTTGCCTTCGACGACGAGGTTCACGCTGGCAAGCAGCTTCTGCTGCGTGGCGGCCAGGTCGGGTCCGCCGCGGCCGCCTCCCCCCGCCCCGTCGCCGCCTCCGCAGGCGGCGACCAGCAGGGAGGCGAGAAGGGGAGGGAGGGCGCGTCGTCGGATCATGCGGCCGGGGTTCTACCACAACGGCCGCAGGCGTTACACCCCGGATACACCCCCCCCGCGCCCCCTCCTATCCTGTTCCCCATGCCCCGCACACTCACCCTGCTGCTCCTGCTCGGCCTCTGCGTGGCAGGGGATGCCCCCCCGAAGGTCTCGCACGACGAACTCCGGAACATGATCTTCCTCTCGGTGCTCGAAGGGCTCTACGAGGACGGCGTCGACAACGCGTCGATGGACGTGCTGCTCGCGCGCGAGCCGTCGAGGTTCGGCGAGCGCTACACGCACTTCATCTATGCCTGCCCGCTCTGCATGCCCGCGCTCAACGCGATGCTCGTCTATCGGGCGCGCCCGGAGTTCTACGGCTGGAAGGGGGTGTCCGACACGTTCGGCGGCGGCCTGCCCGACGCGACGCGCAGGGCGCTCGCCGGGGGCACGTTCAAGGAGCGGCTCGCGGTACTGCAGGACCTCCTCTCGCGCTGGGTCGGCCGCCGCATCCAACGCATGCACCTCGGCGACGAGTGGCGCGAGGCGATCGCCGAGGGGCGCAAGGAGGGGATGAAGATGCTCGCCGAGTCCCAGCGCCACGGCGAGGCGGGGTCGTTCGCCGCCGAAAGCGCGTGCGCCGCCTGCGACGGCGCGATGGGGGCTTGCAAGGGCCGGTAGCCTTCCGCGGTGAGCCGCGGGGGCCTCTACCGGTTGATGGTGCTCCACGTCTTCTGCGCCGCGGGGACCTACGTGCTCGGGCGGCAGGCGGCGCTCGGCTTTCCGGACGCGGCGGCGCTCACGTTCGCGCGGGGCGTCGGCGCCTCGGCGCTGCTGCTCGCACTCACCGGCAGCCTGATTCCCAGGCCGCGCTTCCGGCGGGCCGACTGGCTGCGCATCGCCGGGCTCGGCCTGCTGCTGATCCCGCTCAACCACTACCCCTTCCTCCAGGGGCTGCGCGATACCGTGCCGGGCCACCCGGCGGTCATCTACGCGATGACGCCGGTCGGCGTGCTGCTGCTGCAGAGCGCCGTCGAACGGCGGCGGCCGCCCGCGGTGAAGGCGCTCGGGGTGATGGTGGCGCTTGCGGGCGTGCTCGTGCTGCTGCGCCCGTGGGAGCGGGGACCGGAGTTCGCGCAGATCCGCCGCGGCGACCTCTGGATCCTGCTCGGCCTCGCCGTGTGGGTCGTCATCACCGTGCTGTCGCGGCCGCTGATGCGCGCCTACGATCCCCGCGCCGTGACGGCGTGGTCGATCCTGCTCGGCACCTGCGCGATGGCCCCGGTCGGGTTGCCGCCGCTGCTGCGCACCGACCTCGCCGCCATACCCGCCGATGCGTGGGCCGGCCTCGCCTACCTCTGCGTCGTGACGAGCGCGCTGATGATGCTCCTCTGGAACCGGCTGCTGCGCGACCTCGAACCGGTCGAGGTCGCCATCTGCGCGAACGCGCAGCCCGCCGCGACCGCGCTGCTCGTCTGGATGCTCGGCGACCCCCAGGACCTCGGCCCCCTCTACTGGGGCGGCACGCTGCTCGTGATCGCCGGGGTGATGCTCGTGCAGCGGCACGCGCGCGTCTCTCCGCGCCCCCCCGCCCCCCCCGTATAATGCGCCCCCGGTATGGCGCAGGAACTGGTCGGAGACTTCTCGGGGCGCGGCGTGCGCGTGGGCGTCGTCGTCGCGCGGTTCAACAGCGTGGTCACCGACCGCCTCGAGGCGGGCGCGCTCGACTGCCTGCGGCGGCACGGGGTCGCCGACGAGGATGTCGTCGTCGCACGCGTGCCGGGGGCCTTCGAGCTCGCGGGGGTGGCGCGCCTGCTGCTGCACGAGCGCAGGGTCGACGGCGTCGTCGGGCTCGGCTGCGTGATCCGCGGCGAGACCGCGCACTACGACTACGTCTGCGACGCGGCCGTCGGCGGCCTCGCCGCGATCGCCCGCGAGACGGGCCACCCGGTCTCCTGCGGCGTGCTGACGACCGACGACCTCGACCAGGCGCTGCAGCGCGCCGGCGGCAAGGCGGGGAACAAGGGGTTCGACGCCGCGATGGCGGTCCTCGAATCCATCTCGCTCGCGCGAAGGATCCGGCGGTGAGGAAGCGCACCCGCGCGCGCGAGCTCGCGCTGCAGATGCTCTATCAGGTCGACGCGCGGGGCCCCGAGTCGGTCGAGGATCTCGACGCCTTCCTCGTGCGCGAGGAGCCGGAGGACGCCGAGGTGCGCGAGTTCGCCCGGGCGCTCGTCGTCGGCACGATCGAGGTGATGGCGGAGATCGACGCGATCCTCTCCGGCGCCGCGCAGAACTGGCACATCCGCCGCATGGCGACGGTGGACCGCAACATCCTGCGCCTCGCGGTCTTCGAGATGCTCCACCGCCCCGACATCCCCGCGAAGGTCTCGATCAACGAGGCCATCGACATGGGCAAGCGCTTCTCGACGCAGCAGTCCGGCAGCTTCATCAACGGCATCCTCGACCGCGTGCGCCGCGACCGGAACCTCTGATGGGCCTCTTCGACCGCCTCCGCGACGGGCTCCGGAAGACGCGCGACGCGCTCGCGTCGGGCCTGCGGCGCGTGCTGCACGGCCGCACGCTGGACGAGGACCTGCTCGAGGAGCTCGAGCAGTTCCTGATCACCGCGGACGTGGGCGTCAGGACGACCGAAGCGGTCCTGGGCGAGTTGCGCGACTCCTGGAAGCGCAAGGAGGTCACGGCGGCGGACCAGGTGACCGACTTCCTCAAGTCGCGCCTCGCGGCGCGGCTCGGGACGGCGGGGCTCGCGCTGAACATGCAGGCGGCCCCGCCGACGGTGATCCTCGTCGTCGGCGTGAACGGCTCCGGCAAGACGACCTCGATCGCGAAGCTGGCGGGCTACCTGCGCGGCCAGGGCAAGAGCGTCGTGCTCGGCGCGGGCGACACCTTCCGCGCCGCCGCCGTCGAGCAGCTCACGATCTGGAGCAAGAGGCTCGGCATCGAGATCGTCAAACAGGCGACGGGAGCCGACCCCGCCGCCGTCGCGTACGACGCCGCCGAGGCGGCGCGCGCGCGCGGCGCCGACGTGCTCATCGTCGACACCGCGGGGCGCCTCCACACGCAGGAGAACCTGATGCGCGAGCTCGAGAAGATCCGGCGCGTGCTCGGCAAGTGCATCCCCGGCGCGCCCCACGAGACGCTGCTCGTGCTCGACGCGACGACGGGCCAGAACGCGCTGATGCAGGCGCGGCGCTTCCACGACGCCGCGCCGGTCACCGGCATCTTCCTCGCGAAGCTCGACGGCACCGCCCGCGGCGGCGCGGTGCTCTCGATCCGCGACGAACTCGCGCTGCCGGTCAAGTTCATCGGCGTCGGCGAGAAGCAGGGCGACATCGCCCCGTTCGATCCGCACGCGTTCGTCGAAGCGCTCTTCGCGTGACGACCCGGGCGCTCCTCCTCGTGCCGGTCCTCGGGGTGGTCGCCCTCTCGCCGGTCGCCTTCGACTTCCACGCGGTCAAGTACGCGGCCCTGCTGGCGGCGTGCGGCGTGGCGTTCGGGATGCTGCGGCGCGGGCCGAGGCTCGCCTGGACGCACGCGGCGGCGGCGCTCTGGCTCTTCGTGGCCGTGCGCGCGGTCATGCTGCTCCGCTCGCCGATGGTCGGCGAGCCGGTCCGGCACCTCGCGCTGCTGGTCGCGCTCGCGCTCTTCGCCCATGCGGTGGGCGGCCTTCGCGGGGGGCTGCGTCGCCGTGCCGCGCTCGTCCTGGGGGGGCTCGGGGGGGTGGCGGCGCTCTACGCGATCGTGCAGGCGCTCGGTCCCGCGCGGCAGGCGCACTCGTTCTTCGCGAACCGCAACTTCGCGGGCGCCGGTCTCGCGATGCTGCTGCCCTGGGCGATGAGGAGCCGGTATCGCTGGCCCCTGCTCGTGACGCTCCTCGCCGGCCTCGTCGCGACGGAGAGTCGCGGCGGGGCTCTCGCCGGGGCGGTCGCGCTCGCGTGGACGATGCCGCGCTGGCGGAAGCCGCTGCTGCTCGCGCTGCCGGTCGCGGTGGTCGCCGTCGGCGTGATGGTCGGACCTGGCAACACCGTCGAGGTGCGCAAGGTCTGGTATCGCGCCGCGACGACGATGGGGCTCGAGCGGCCGCTGCTCGGCCTCGGCAGCGGGGGGTTCGCGCGCGAGTACCCGCCGGTGCGGCCGCTGGCCGAGCACGCGATCTCGGGGGGCCGGATCGTCCACGCCGTGCACAACGACTATCTCGAGAGCTTCGCCGAGGGGGGATTCCCCGCGCTGCTCGCCCACCTGCTCTGGATCGGCGCGACGCTCTACGGCCTGCGCCGCGCCCCGGCCCCGTTCGCGTCGTTCGCCGCGTTCGCCACGGCCTCGCTGGTCGATCTCCCGCTGCGCGACCCCTCGCTGCTCGCCCTCGCCATTTTCGCGATGGGCTTTGCCCGTCGCGAAGAGCGCCTCCGGGGTCGCGTGGTGCCGTGGGCCGGGTTGGCCGCGGCGGTCGGGGGGCTCTGGTTCGCGGGGCGCCACATGGCCGCGGACGTGGCGTTCGCGGGAAGGCCGCAGGATCTCGATCGGGTGCTCCGGCTGGAGGCGCATCATCCGGAGGCGCTGCTGACGAGGGGCACGCGCGAGGACCTGCACCGCCTGCTGTCGAGCGAACCGCACAACGCAAACGCGCGGTACAACCTCGCCCGCTGGATGGACCGGGAGGAGGCGATCGCCCACCACCGGCAGACGCTGCTCCGCCACGACCCCCACCACTCGCTCACGCGGTGCGCGCTGGCCGAGCTGGTGATGGACGACGAGCCGCTGCAGGCGATCTCGATCCTCGATCTCGCGATCGAGGCCGACCCCCGCCCCTACCGGCCCCACCTGCTGCTCGCGGGGGCGCGGCGCCGGCTCGGCAGGCTCGACCTCGCGCGGGACGCGCTCGCGGAAGCGGAGCGCCGGGCGCCCCGCGAGGTCGCCGTGGCGCGGGAGCTGCTCGACCTGTCGCTGCAGCAGGTCCATGCCGGCGGCGGCGTCACCGGGGAGATCGCCCGCGCGGTCTCGATGCTGCCGGCGCCGGAGGTGCTCGCGCGCATCGACGATCTCTGGGGCCGCGTCGAACGGATCGACGCGGACCACCCCCGGCCGAAGACCGAGCGGGAGCCGGGGGAGGAGGCGGTCTCGCACCTGCGGCGCATCGAGGAGGCGCAGGCGCGCTGGCGGCGCGAGCGCCTCGCGGCCGTCGCCGCGCCGCTGCGGGAGGCGCTGCTGCTCTCCGAGGCGCTCGTCGCGGGCGACCCGCGCGCCCCCCACCTCCGACTCGCCGCCCGCGCGGCCCGGGGGCTCGACCTGCTGCCGCTCTCGCGCCGCTACGACGCGACGGCCTATCTGCTCGATGCGCTGGCGGCGGTGCTCCGGGGGGACGACCGGGCGGCCCGCGCCGACTTCGAGAAGGCGCTGCTCGGATCGCCGGGGCTCGCGAAGGAGGAGGAGGTGCGCGCCGCCGTGAGGCTCTTCGCGCGGTCGAACCCCGGCCATCGCGCCGCGCTGCGGTCGCTCTTCGCGGATCAGCCGGAACTGCTGGCCCTGCTGGCCGAGTGATAGGATCGCGGCCATGGCGTTCCAGGCGCTGCCCGGCTTCCGCGACTTCTATCCGGAGGAGATGGCGCTGCGGCGCCATGTCGAGCGCGCGTGGCACGCGGCGGCGCGGGCGGCGGGCTTCGAGGAGATCGAGGGGCCGCCGCTCGAGAGCCTCGACCTCTTCCGCGCGAAGTCGGGCGGGGAGATCGTCGAACAGCTCTACGCCTTCACCGACAAGGGGGGGCGCGAGGTCGCGCTGCGCGCGGAGCTGACGCCGACGCTGGCGCGCATGGCGGGCGAGCGCGCCGCCGCCCTGAAGAAGCCCGTGAAGTGGTACGCGACGCCGCAGCTCTTCCGCTACGAGCGCCAGCAGCGCGGGCGGTTGCGCGAGCACATCCAGTGGAACGTGGACATCCTCGGCGCGCCGGAGGTGGCCGCCGAGGCGGAGCTGCTCTCGGTGGCCCTCGACGCGCTGCGCCGGCTCGGCCTCACCGAGAAGGACGTCTACGTGCGCGCCAACCACCGCCGGCTCGCCGAGGCGAAGCTGCGCGAGCTCGGCATCCCCGACCTCGAGAGGGCGCTCTCGGCCATCGACCGCGGGCAGGTCGAGGATCCGCGCGTGCAGGAGTGGCTCGCGTCGCCCTTCGAGTCCGACCCGGAGTTCGACGCGTTCCTCGCCGCCTGCGACGACTACGGCATCGGCGAGTACGTCGTCCCCGACCGGACGATCGTGCGCGGCCTCGCCTACTACACCGGCATCGTGTTCGAGATCTTCGACCGCGAGCGGTCGCTGCGCGCGGTGGCCGGGGGAGGGCGCTACGACCAGCTGGTCGAGAAGCTCGGGGGGCCCGCGATGCCGGCCCTAGGCTTCGGCATGGGCGACGTCGTGCTGACCGAGCTGATCAAGCAGAAGGGGCTGCTGCCCCCGCACCCCCCCAGGATCGACGCGATGGTGATCCCGATCGGCGCCGGGATGAGCGGTCCCGCCCGCCAGGTGGTGCGCCAGCTTCGCGCCGCGGGCCTGCGCGCGGAGGCCCCCTTCGTCGCGGACAAGCCGGGCAAGGCGATCAAGGGGGCCATCGGCGCCGGCGCCCGCCGCGTCTATCTCGTCGGCCCCGACGAGTGGCGCGAGGGCGCCGTGAAGGTGAAGGAGCTTGCGACCGGGGAAGAGCGCACCGTGAAGGTGGAGTCGCTCCCGTGAGCGGGCCGCAGCGGGTCGCGCTCGGGCGCCTCGACACGCCGATCGAGCCGCTCGACCGCCTGTCGGAGCGCTGGGGCGGGCCGCGCATCTTCGTGAAGCGCGACGACCTGACGGGCATGGCGCTCAGCGGGAACAAGGTGCGGAAGCTCGAGTTTTGCCTCGGGGAGGCGCTCGCGCTCGGCGCGCGGCGCGTGCTCACCTGCGGCGGCGTGCAGAGCAACCACTGCCGCGCGACGGCCCTCGCCTGCGCGCGCCTCGGGCTCGAGTGCGTGCTCTACCTGCGCACCGAGGAGATGCAGCCGATGCCCGAGGGGAACCTGCTCCTGGACCTCGTCGCGGGCGCCGAGGTGCGCTACGTGACGCGGCAGGAGTACCGCGCGCTCGGGCCCACCGACGAGGGCTACTGGATCCCGGAGGGGGCGAGCAACGAGGTCGGGCTCTGGGGCTATCGCGCCGCGGGCGACGAGTTGCGGGGGCGGCGCTTCGACGCCCTCGTGCATGCGGTCGGGTCGGGCGGCACCACGGCGGGGCTCATCGCCGCCCGCCTCGAGACCCCGCTGCTCGGCGTCTGCGTCTGCAACGACAGCGAGTTCTTCCATGCGCGCATCGACGCCGTGCTCGCCCGCGCCGTCGAGCGCTGGCCCGAACTCGGCCCGCTGCCGCCGTCGCGCGAGGGGGCCGAGATCCTCGACGGGTTCGTCGGGCTCGGCTACGCGGAGAGCAGCCTCGAGGAGTGGCAGCTCCTGCGCGAGGTCGCGGAGACCGAGGGGCTGCTGCTGGATCCGGTCTACACCGGGAAGGCGATGGCCGGCCTGCGGAAGGCGATCGAGGAGGGACGCTTCGTGCGCGGGCAGGAGGTGCTCTTCCTCCACACCGGCGGCCTCTTCTCGCTCTTCACGGCGGCGCAGCGCGGCGTCACCGGCTGGTCGGGGAAGGCATGAGGCTCAGGTACTCCGCCTCGAGCGAGTCGAGGAGCGCCCCCTCCCGCAGCGGCAGCACATCCCACGTGTAGGTCTCGATCTCGAAGCAGGCAGTGGCGCCGGTCGCGCGCGCGTGGCCGTAGGCGGCGAGCATCTCGGCGCGCGTGGTGCGAAGGCCGCCGATTTCGTCGCGATGGATCGGCACATGGAAGTGGCATCGAAGGGGTCCGGGGATCGCGGGCCCGTCGATGTCGGCGCGCGCGGTCCCGTCGCGGCCCACGATCTGGTGCAGGTAGCGCGGCTCGGCGAAGGGCCGCAGCGCGGCGAGGTCCGGCGCCTCGAGGGCCGCGCTGAGCTGGATCTTCGCGATGGGGATGCCGGCGGCGCGATAGAGGTCGATGGCGCGGGCCGGCTCCTCCCAGCGCACCGAATGGTGGCAGGTGTCGAGGCAGACGCCGAGGTAGCTTCGGGCGAGATCCTCGGCGCCGCGGCCGTACTTGGCGCGGCAGGCGGGCAGCAGCGTGTCGCGCCAGTACGCGACCGTCTCCTCGGCGGTCTCGAGCAGGCAGAGCGGCTCGGGCTCGAGCGCGAGACGGACCTTGACCCCCGACTTGCGCTCCACCCCCTGCAGCATCGAGACCATCTCCAGCAGCCGTCCGGTCACCGCGTTGATCGACGGGCGGAAGGCGCGGAAGCTCAGCGGCAGCGTCGAGACCGAGACCTCGGCGCGCGGTCGGTTCATCGCGGCGAGCGCGACCGCGGCCCGCAGGCTGTAGACCGCCCGGCGCGCCTCGCTCCAGTCGGGCCTGTAGACCTGCTCCTTGACGCGTCCCGCGTGGAAGTCGCCGTAGGGGAAGGCGTTGACGGTCACCGCGACGAGCCCCTCGCGGTCGAGCAGGTCCTTGAGCTCGCCCGCGCGCGTCTCGGTCTCCTCCGCGGCGCGCGCCGAGAGGCGCAGGCCGACGGCGAAGTCGCCCTTCACGCCGAGCCGCGCCTTCAGCGGGACCACCGTCCCCGAGAGCGCCGCGAGCACGTCGTCGAGCCCCTCGCCCGGGTGGACGTTCATCGAGTAGCAGAGCGCGCACCCGTCGAGGAACATCGCACGACGGTACGGAGGCGCCTCCCGCCGCGCAACTTTCCGTGGCGCAAGACGAACGCGGGGGGCCGATCGGCCCCCCGCGGTTTCGGATCCGGACAGAGCGACTACTGCTCGGCGAGGGCCGCCGCGATGAGGCAGCCGCGCACGACCGACGTCATCGCATCCTCGGCCCGGCGCACGCCGGCGATCTGGAGCGGGAAGTCGATCTTCTGCAGCTCCTCGGCGAAGACCTCGACGAAGCCGCCGATGAGGCTCGTGCCGCCCGCGACCACGACCTCGACGGGGTCGTTGAACTGCGGGACGTCGCGGGCGAGCTGGAAGCGCTGCTTCAGGTTCTGCAGCACGTAGCTGATCAGGTTGCGGTAGTAGAGCACCACCGCCTCCTCCTCGCGGGTGCGCGGCGTCATCAGGTTGACGTCGCCCTCCTTGATGGCCGTCGCGCGGGTGCGCGGGATGCCCATGACCTTGGCGACGTGGCCGTCGATCCAGTCGCCGCCGCGGGCGACGCTGAACTTGACCGCGGGGATCGTCTTGTAGGCGACGCAGACGTTGAACATGCCGCCGCCGCAGGAGACGCCGATGCCCGTGAAGTCGTGGTCGGCGAGCTCGCTGTAGACGATCGCGTGCGCCTCGTTCATCGAGTGCGGCGTGTAGCCGAGCTTCTTGACGATGCTCGACGCGATGCCCTCGTGGTAGACGGTGTCGTTGTCGCGGTCGATCGACGGCGCCGGGATGCAGAAGTAGCAGGGCTCGCCCTCGACCTGCGGCTCGCCGAGGAGCCGCTCGATGATGAAGCGGATCATCGGGATCGCGTCCTGCTCGTTCGGCGACATGAAGCCGTCGCTCATCGGGCGGCGCACCTCCTGGCCGAACATGTTCGCCAGGTTGAACGACGCGTCGCCGAGCACGTAGAGCTTGTCGCGGAACGACACGTACGGCACGTTCAGGCGCGTCAGCATGTCGCGGCTGCTGCCGAACTCCGACGGGATCTGGAGGAACGCGTTGCGCTCGCGCTTGACCACGATCTCGCCGCTCGCGTCCTGCATCGCGGAGAGCAGGTTCGCCGTGCCGACGTCGAGGCCGCGCCCGAGGGCCGCGCTGGTGGACTTGGTGCCGCCCTTCGCGGGGGCCGCCGCCGCTCCCTGCTTCGCGGGAGAGGCGCCGGTCGCGGCCGACGGGGCAGGCTGGTTGAAGCGGACGGTCTTGGTTTCTCCGGACATCGACTTCTTCTCCGGAAATCCCCTCGGGACTTCCTAATTGCCTATGGGTATGGGGTGCCTATCGGCCTGTTCGGGGCCGCTTCCGTTACTCGGTCTTGCGGGCCGGGGAGCTCTCCCGCACCGCTTTGAGACGTTCCATGCTGCTGCTTGCCGGCTTCTTGGCCGGCGGGGCGACGGGCTCGCCCTCGGCAGGCTCCTCGGGGGGGGCCTCGGGGGCCGACGCCTTGCCGCCCATGCGCATCGCCTTCAGGCGCGCGAGGTTGCCGCCGATGCCCGACTTGCTCGTCCGGACCTCGACGTCGAGCTGCTCGAGATTGGTCTTCATCTCGCCGTCGAGATCGAAGAGGCGGTCGACGACGACATCCGTCGCCTCCACGGCCACGTCGATCGGCCTCGCGGTCGCGGCGGCCATCGTCTTCGCGATCTGGTCGATCGTCTTGTCCAGCGTCGCGCTGAAGCGCTCTTCCATCGCGCTCGAGTTGACGCTCTCGCGCTGGGCGAGCTGCGCCAGCAGCGTCTGCACGGTGGACTCGTCCACCTTGCCCGCGCGCTCGTCGAGCGTGCGCAGGAAGCTCTTCATCTCGGCCAGTTCGCCGCGCAGCGCGGAGACGCCCGCCGACTCGCCCGCCTGCTGGCGCGCCGCGTCCAGCTCGGCCCGGAGCGTGTCCCGTTCGCCGGTGAGGCGCTGCACCTCGAGCTCCTTGCCCTGGAGCGCCTCCTTCATGCGTTCGAGCAGGTCGCCGTCCCTGCGGCTCCGCTCGGCGAGGCCCAGGAGCTCCTGCCTCTGCGCGTCGAGCGCGCGCTCCGCCTCGACGCGGGTGGTCTCGAGGTCGGCCGCGCAGCGGGCGCGCACCGTCCCGATCTCGTGCTCCAGCGCCGCGGCCGCACGCTCCGCCCCGGCGTGGGCGTCGCGGAGGGCGTCGCGCTCGCGGAGCGCCTGCAGCTTCTCCTGCCGCTCGCCCTCCGCCTGCGCCGTGAGGCGCACGATGTTCTCGTCGTAGTTCTGGATGGTCGCCTTCGACTTCGCGAGGCGGCCCTCGAGATCGCTGACGAGCTGCGCCTGGCTGCCCTGCTGGTGCGAGAGCGAGGCGAGCCGCTCCTGGTACTCCGCGAGGATCTTCGCCTCGCGGGCGCTCTGCTCGGCGCGGTCCTTCTCGAGCCGCGCGTGCAGCGCGTCGCGCTCGCGCTCGAGCCGCTCGACCTTCGTCTTGTGCTCGGCGAGGAGCTCGCGCTGCTCGCGCACGATCGCGTCCTGGTCGTTCTGCAGCTTCAGGACGCGGTCGAACTGCGTCTTCGTCTCGTGGACGATCCGGTCGCGGTCGCGCTTGCTCAGCTCGCCGACCTCGCGGTCGACGATGTCGCCGACGATCGCCTTGATGATCTCGAGGATCTTCTCGCCGGAGACGACGCGCACGTGGCGCTTGCCCTGGGCCTGAAGCTGCTCGAGGGAGCGGCGCTCCGTGTTCGCTTCGATGGCCGCCCGCACGCTGTTCAGGGCCTCTTTCCTCATGGAGACCCTTTCGGCCTTTTGGGGGCCGAATCTTTCGCGGGTTTTGGGGCTGCCCTAACCCCCGCGCCCCCTTGACCTTAGGTCCGGACGGTCCAGGTATCGCCCTCGTGCAGCAGCTCCATCAGGTCCCCGGGCCGCTTCGCGCGCGCCTTCTCGATCTGGCCGGTCACGCCGCGCTCGTAGGAATCGAGCTTCTGGCTCAGGAAGACGCCGACCGGGGTCGGGAAGGTCGCCTTGTCCATGCGCGACAACAGGTAGGCAAGGGAGCGGTCCCCTTCGTCGTGCACGAGCAGGTCGGCCTCGGTGACGCCGTCCTGGCCGACCGTGACGACCTCGGGCTTCAGCCCGCGCAGCCGCAGGCCGCGCGCCTTGTCCTTGCCCCAGCGCATCGGCTTGCCGTGCTCCAGCGGAAGGACGCTTTCCTCCTTGGTGTCGCGGTCGGTCACCTTCTTGAAGACGCCGTCGTTGAAGATGACGCAGTTCTGGAGGATCTCGACGAAGCAGGAGCCCTCGTGCTTCGCCGCGCGCAGCATCGTCGCCCGCAGGTGTTCGCTCGCGACGTCGACGGTGCGCGCGACGAAGGTCGCCTCGGCGGCGAGCGCGACGGAGATCGGGTTGATCGGACGGTCCACGGTGCCCATCGGCGTCGAGTAGGTCGTCTTGCCGAAGGCGGAGGTGGGTGACGCCTGCCCCTTCGTCAGCCCGTAGATCTCGTTGTTGAAGCAGAGGATCTTCAGGCTCACGTTGCGCCGCAGCGCGTGGAGCAGGTGGTTGCCGCCGATGCTCAGCATGTCGCCGTCGCCGCCGACGACCCAGACGGAGAGCTCGGGGCGCGAGAGCTTGAGGCCGGTCGCAATCGCGGGGGCGCGGCCGTGGATCGTGTGGAAGCCGTAGGCCTCGACGTAGTAGGGGAAGCGCGCGGCGCAGCCGATGCCGCTGACGACGACGATGTTCTCGCGGGCGATGCCCATGTCGGCGAACGCCTGCTGCATGCTGTTGAGGATCGCGTAGTCGCCGCAGCCCGGGCACCAGCGCACCTGCTGGTCGCTGACGAAGTCCTTCTTGGTGAGCGGTGCGGCGGGCGTCGTGGGCGTCATGAGGAGAGCTCCTCGATGCGCGCGAGGAGTTCGCGCACCTTGAACGGCTGGCCTTCGACCTTGTTGATGCCGATCGCGTCCACGAGGTACTTCGCGCGCAGCAGCATGCGCAGCTGGCCCCCGTTGAGCTCGGCCACGGCCACGCGCTCGTAGTTCGCGAGCACCTTCGCGAGGTTCTTCGGGAACGGGTTCAGATAGCGGAGGTGGATCTGCGACACGGACAGGCCGGCGCGCTGCGCCTTGCGCACCGCGGAGTGGATCGACCCGAAGGTCCCGCCCCAGCCGACCATCAGCAGCTTGCCCTTCTCCGCGCCGAAGACCGGCACATCGGGCACGTCGGCGACGACGCGCTCCACCTTCTCCGCGCGCAGATTCGTCATCCGCTGGTGGTTCGCCGGGTCGTAGGAGATGTTGCCCGTGAGATGCTGCTTCTCGAGGCCGCCGATGCGGTGCTCGAGGCCGGGCGTGCCCGGGCGCACCCACGGGCGCGCGAGCGTCGCCTCGTGCCGCCCGTAGGCGTGGAACCCCTCGGGCTCCGTCGTGTACTGCACGGGCACCTCGGGCAGCTGGGCAAACGAGTCCGGCAGCCGCCACGGCTCGCTGCCGTTGGCGATGTAGCCGTCGGAGAGCAGCATCACCGGCACCATGTACTTGGTCGCGAGGCGCACCGCCTCGAAGGCCATCTCGAAGCAGTCGGCGGGGCTCTGCGGCGCGAGCACCGGCACGGGCGCCTCGCCGTTGCGCCCGAGGACCGCCTGCCAGAGGTCGGCCTGCTCCGTCTTCGTCGGCATGCCGGTGCTCGGCCCGGCGCGCTGCACGTTCACGATCACGAGCGGCAGCTCCACCATCACCGCGAGGCCGATGCCCTCGCCCTTCAGCGCGATGCCGGGCCCGCTGCTGCCGGTGACGCCGATGTGGCCGCCGAACGACGCGCCGATCGCCGACGTGACGGCGGCGATCTCGTCCTCCGCCTGGAAGGTGATGACGCCGAAGTTCTTGTAGCGCGCGAGCGCGTGCAGGATGTTGCTCGCGGGGGTGATCGGGTAGGAGCCGTAGAAGAGGGGCACCTGCGCGCGCACGCTCGCGGCCACGAGCCCGAGCGCGAGCGCGTCGTTGCCCATGATGTTGCGGTAGGTCCCGGGGGTCTGCGGCGCCGGCGGCACCTCGAAGCGGACCTGGAACTCCTCGCTCGCGTCGCAGTAGGCGTAGCCCGCCTTCATCGCGGTGCGGTTCGCCTTCGCGATCTCGGGCAGCTTCTTCCCCCACTTCGCCTCGATCCACTCGAGGGTGTTCTCGATGGGACGGCTGTAGAGCCAGTACATCATGCCGAGCGCGAAGAAGTTCTTGCAGCGCCGCTTCTCCTTCACCGAGAGGTCCACCTCCTTCAGGTTGCTCTCGGTGAAGCTCGTCAGCGGCACGGCGTAGACCTTGAAGGCGGCGAGCGACCCGTCCTCGAGCGGGCTCTTCGCGTAGCCCGCCTTCTGGAGGTTGCGCGCGTCGAACGCATCGGTATCGACGATCACCATGCAGCCGGGCGTCAGGTCCTTCAGGTTCACCTTCAGCGCCGCGGGGTTCATCGCGACGAGCACGTCCGGCTGGTCGCCCGGGGTGAAGATCTCGTTGCTCGCGAAATGGACCTGGAAGCCGGAGACGCCGGGGAGCGTGCCCGCGGGCGCGCGGATCTCGGCCGGGTAGTCCGGGAAGGTCGAGAGGTCGTTGCCGAGGATGGCCGTCGTGTTGGTGAACTGGTCGCCGGTGATCTGCATGCCGTCGCCGCTGTCGCCGGCGAAGCGGACCGTGACCGTTTCGAGGGTATCGAGCTGTTTCGTCGCCATGGAGGGGAACTGCATCGTAGCGCGCCCCACCCCCCCGACAAGGATTCTCAGGCCCTAGAATGGGCCCATGCGAACGCTGCTCGGCCTGCTGCTTTCCGCCTCCCTGGCGCTCTCCGGCGAGCCCCGGGTGCTCGGGCACGACGTGACACTGCGCCTCGATCCGGGGGCGGGGATCTTCGAGAGCACGGACCGGGTCCGCGTCGCCGGGCCGGGCCGGCTCAGCGTGGCCCCGGTGCCCGGCGTCACCGTCGAGGGGGCGGACGTCGACCTCGCGGAGGGCGAGCAGGATCTCGTGCTCCGCTTCGCGGGCGCGCTCCCCAACGCGATCGAGAAGTCGGCGGCGCCGACGTGGGTGGCGGGGGACCAGACCGCGGGTGTCGTCAGCACGAAGGGCAGCTACCTCGTGCGCGGCTTCTTCGCCCCCTCCCCGCACCCCACCCCCTTCCGCATCACCATCCGCGTGCCGCTCCCCCACCGCGCCGTCTCCCAGGGACGCCGCCTCGCCGAGTCCGAGCGCGACGGCATGCACGAGGCGGTCTACGAGAGCGCGATCCCGATGGACGGCCTCGTCGTCGTCACCGGGCCGTGGAACGTGCAGGAGCGCACGATCGCGGGCGTCTCCTGCCGCACCTACCTCTACGCGGAGGACGAGCGGCACGCGGCGCTGCTCTTCTCGACGCTGGAGGAGGAGTTGCCCCGCTACCAGACCCTCTTCGGGATGGCGGTGCCCGACGGCCGCTTCGATGTCGTCGAGAACTTCTTCGCGACCGGCTACGGCTTCCCGAACTTCACGCTGCTCGGCGACACCGTGATCCGCTACGTCTGCGCGAAGACGAAGGGCACGGTGCTTCCGAGCGGCTACCTCGACCACGAACTCGTCCACTGCTGGCTCGGCAACTACCTGCACGTCGACTACGCGAAGGGCAACTGGTGCGAGGCGCTCACGACCTATTTCGCGAACTACGGTTCGGCCGAACGGGGGGGGCAGGGGGGGGGCCACCGCGCCAAGGTGTCGCGCTCGTTCTCGCTGCGGGTGGGGCCGGCGAACGACTATCCGCTGCGCGCCTTCGCGGCGAAGAGCCACGCCTTCGAGAACGACATCGGCTACGGCAAGGGGTCGATGGTCTTCGACATGCTCGCGCGCGAGATCGGCGACGAGGCCTTCCTGCGCGCGGTGCGCCACGCGGTCTCGACCCGCGGCGGCACGAAGCTCGGCTGGGACGACCTCGTCGCGGCGCTCTCGGAGGGGGCGGGGCGCGACCTGAAGGAGTGGTTCGAGCCCTGGCTCGCGCGCACCGGCGCGCCGATCCTCGCGTTCGGCGACCTGCGCTCGAACGGCGAGCGCATCGTCGGCACGATCGTGCAGGAGCAGGAGGGGCCCGCGTACGCGCTCCGCGTGCCCGTGCGCGTCGAGACGGCGCAGGGCGTCGAGGAGCGCCTCGTGACGGTCGCGTCGAAGGAGTGCCTCTTCTCCTTCCCGACCCCGCTGCCGGTGCACGCGCTCCACCTCGATCCGGACCACCGCGTCTTCCGGGCGATCCCGCGCGCGCGGGTCGCCCCCTGCCTCGAGGCGGTGCTGACCGCGAGCCGCCGGGTCGGGTTCGGCGACCCGGCACTGCTGGGCCGCCTCGGCGTCGAGGTCGCGGAGGGGCCGCCTCCCGACGACGCCGCGCTGCTCTCGATCGGCGTCGCGAGCGACGAGCTGCTCGCGGGCGCGCGCGCGCAGGATGCGACCTTCACGCGCGGCGAGGGCCACTTCACGATGCGCGGCGTCCGCTACGAGGAGCCCGGGGACGGCATCCTGATCAGCTATTCCCGCCCCCGCGCCCCCGAACATCCCGTCTCCCTCTTCCTCGGCAACGGCCCCGAGGCCTACGCCCGAACCGCCTACCTGCCCTACTACGCGAGCGACGGGTGGGTCGTCTTCCGGAACGGGCAGCCGGTCGCGCGCGGGGTCTTCGACGGCGACCGCGCGACGCGCGCCGAGATCAGCCCGGCGCGCACCGGCGAGCCCGAGACGCTCGCCGCGACGCTGCTGCTGCTGACCGATCCGGTCCATGGGGGGCGGCGCGCGGGCAGCGACGCCTCCTACCACCTCGCGAACGCGCTGCGCGGCGAGCTCTTCCGGCGCGGCCTCAAGGTCGTGGCGTGGCCGCCGGTGCTCGTGTCGCAGGCGAAGTGCGCGGCGCGCGTGCTGCGCCTGGGCGGCGAGGTGCTCGAGGATTCCTTCTTCCCGTTCCACCGGTCGGCGATGCGGGCGGAGCCCTGGCCCTTCGCGCGCGTCGTGGACCACCCGGCGGAGGAGGTCAAGGGGGCGCTCGTGCTGCTTCCGGAGAGCGCGACCTTCGACGAGGCGAAGCGCTACGCGGAGGCGGGTGCCGCGGTCGTCGCGGTGGCGGCGACGGACGAGAGGCTCGCCGCCCGCGGGGAGGAGGCCGCGTGGGAGGGGGCGCTGCCTCCGTCGATCGCCGAGCGCTTCGAGAAGCGCGGCCTCGACCGCGAGCTGGCGCTCGCCGGCATGCTCGCCCGCTCCGCCGGCCGCCTCCTCCCCTGCCCGTACGTCTACGTGACCGCCTCCGCCGCGCAGCGCCTGCGCGAGTCCCGGGGCGCGGGCGACATCGCGCTGGAGCTGTCGCGCAGCGAGGGTTCCACCTCCAACCTCGTGGGGGTCTTCGGGGAGGGGCGGGAGCCGGGGGTGCTGCTGTCCGCGCACTGGGACGGCGTCGTCGGGCCCGCCGCCTCGGACAACGCGGCCGGTGTCGCGGTCGTGCTCTGGGTCGCCGAGCAGCTCAGGCGCGACTTCGAGGCGGGGAAGCTGAAGCGGCCGGTCGTGGTCTGCCTCTTCGGCGGCGAGGAGGCGGGGCTGCTCGGATCGCGGCAGTTCGCCCAGACGGTGGTGACGCCGAACTGCCCGGTCGGGCGGCCGGCCTGCATGATCAACGTGGACGGGCTCGGCAACAGCGGCTCGAGCGAGGTCTTCCTGATCGGGCGCTCCCACCACCCGCACCTGCTCGCGGCCTTCGAGGGATCGCTCGGCGACACGGGGCTCGTGCTCGGCAAGGACATCGACGCCTACGCCTACCGGGAGGGCTCCGACCACTGGCCGCTGCACGAGGCCGGCGTGCCCGCGGTGACGGTGTTCAATGCCCACTACCGCACGATGAACACGGCGCGCGACACGCTCGACAAGGTGGACCTGGGCAACCTGAAGAAGGTCGCCTCCGTCGTCTACCGCACCGTGCGCCGCCTCGCGACGGAGTAGGCCGCGGACCTCGTTCCCGTCGCCGCGGCAGTCCCCCGCGCGCACGCGGTGCGCGGCTCGGCGGGGGTCCTCCCCTCCCGGCCCGGCGAGGAGGCGCCTGCCTACTCGCGGACGGTCATCACGGGGCAGCGCGCCTTGCGCACGATGCGGGCGGCGACGCTGCCGAGGAAGAGGTCTTCCAGCCCGCCGCGGCCGTGGGTGCCCATCACGATGAGTTGCGCCTTGTGGCGCTTCTCGGCGGCGAGGATGCGCGCGGCCGGCTTGCCGTCGGCGAGTTCGGTCACGAACTTGCGACCGGGGTAGCGGGCGACGCTCTCCTTCAGCAGTTCCTCCGCGTTCTCCCGGATGCGCGCGAGCCCCTCGGTGTTCACGAAGGCGCCGAAGGCGCTCTCGAAGTGGAGCGGGAGCGGCTCGAGCACGTGGAGGAGGATCGTCGTCCCCCCCTCGCGGGTCATCTCGACGCCGTAGCGCAGGACGGTGGCCGAGAGGTCGGAGAAGTCGAGCGGGACGAGAACCCTCTCGAAGGTGGGCATCCGCGCCCTAGGATACCCGGCGCGCCCGTAGAATGCGGGGTCGGATGACCACGACGGCTTCGCCGAGGGCCGCTTCGAACGTGCCGGAGGCGGTCCAGATCCCCGGCACCGACGACCGCAACGTCGTCCGGCGGGAGGCCCTGCTGCTGCTGCTCTGCGCGGCCTTCGCGGGCACGGTCTACCTGCTCTGGTCGGTCGTCCGGGCGAACCTGCTCGAGGGCTACTCGCCCGAGGCGCGGCGCCCCATCGAGAACCTGAAGGATCTCCTCGGCCCCTTCCTGACCGCCTATGTCGCCGCGCGGCTCTACAGCGCGATGGTGCGGCGCTACGAGCGGCAACTCCAGCGGCAGCGCCTGCTGCTCGCCCACATCCTCGATACGTCGGCGGACGGCATCATCACGCTGGACGCGGAGGATCGCATCTCGACATGGAACCACGGCGCGGAGCTGATCTTCGGGTACGTCGCGCGGGAGGCGCTCGGCAGGCACATCTCGCTGCTCTACCCCCCCGAGGCCGACACGGCCCGGGTGCTCGCGTCGCTCCGGGAAGCGCTCGACCGGGACGGGGTGCTGCCGACGCGGTTCGGCGAGCGGATCACGCGCGACGGGAGGCGCATCCGCACCGAGATCTCCACGACGGCGCTCCGCGACGTGCGCGGCCGGTACGCGGGACGGGCCTCGATCTTCCGCGACGTCACCGAACGCGACCGCGACCGGCAGGAACTCGCGCGGCGCGAGAGCCTCGCCGCGATCGGCGAGATGGCGGCGGCGATCGCGCACGAGATCAAGAACCCCCTCGCGGGCATCGGCGGCGCGGTCAAGGTGATCGGGCGCGCCTTCCCCGAGGGCGACGCGCGCCACGAGGTGGTCACGGAGATCCAGCGCCAGGTGCGCCGCCTCGACGACGCCATCCGGGACCTCCTGACGTTCGCGCGCCCGACGGTCCCCCGCTACGCGGTCTTCCCGCTGCGCGAGGTCGTCGCCCGCATCGTGCGCGTGCTCGCCGAGGAGCCGCACATCCGGACGCACACGCTCGAGATCGACTGCCCGGAAAAGCTCGCGATCCGCGCCGACCCGCAGCTCCTCGAGAACATCCTCGTGAACCTGATGCTCAATGCCGGGCAGGCGCTCGGCACGCGGCCCGGGCGGATCGTCGTGCGCGGCGCCGAGGACGCCGACTTCACGCGGCTCTCGGTCGAGGACGACGGCCCCGGCATCCCCGAGGAGGTCCTCGGCAGCCTCTTCAAGCCCTTCTTCACGACGCGGGCCCGGGGCACGGGCCTCGGGCTGACGATCGTGCGGAAGTTCGTCGAGACGATGGGCGGCAGGATCGACATCCGCACGCGCCCCGGCGAGGGGACCGCCTTCACCGTGCTGCTGCCGCGCGCCGCGCGGGAGGAGGCCGCATGAGCCGCGACCGCGTGCTCGTCGTGGACGACGAGAGGCTGATCCGCTTCACGCTGCGCGAGAGTCTCGCGGAGGAGGGCTACGTCGTCCACGAGGCGGGCGACCTCGCGGAGGCGATCGCGGTCTGCCAGCGCCACCGCATCGACTGCGCGATCCTCGACCACCGCCTCCCCGACGGCGACGGCTTCGCGCTGATGACGACGATCCAGGAGATGCATCCCGGCGTGCCGGTGATCCTGATGACCGCCTACTCGACGATCCAGAAGGCGGTCGAGGCGATCCGGCGCGGGGCGTTCACCTACGTGAACAAGCCCTTCGAGACCGACGAGATGGTGCTCAACGTGCGCAAGGCGCTCGAGACCACGCGGCTGAGGCGCGAGGTGCACGCGCTGCGCAAGCTGCAAGCCGAGTCCGGCCTCGCCGCCGTCATCGGCGAGAGCGCCGCGATGCGCGACATCGTCGCGCTCATGCGGAAGCTCGCCGCGAGCCGCGCCAACACCGTGCTTCTGCTCGGCGCGAGCGGCACCGGCAAGGGCCTCCTCGCGCGCGCGCTGCACGACGCGAGCGACCGCAAGGAGAAGCCCTTCCTGACCATCACCTGCACCGCGATCCCCGAGCCGCTGCTCGAGAGCGAGCTCTTCGGCCACGAGCGGGGCG
>CAZMXP010000002.1:0-34396 GCA_964570285.1 uncultured Planctomycetaceae bacterium | reverse complement strand
CGCGAAGAGCGCGAAGCCCGGCCTCCTCGAGGTCGCCGACGGAGGCACGGTCGTCCTCGACGAGATAGGCGACATGCAGCAGAGCCTGCAGGCGAAGCTGCTCACGGTGCTCGAGGACCGGACCTTCAAGCGGCTCGGCGGCGTGATCGAGCTGCAGGTGGACGTGCGCGTGGTCGCCGCCACCAACCGCGACCTCGACGCCCGCGTGCGCGAGGGGCTCTTCCGCACCGACCTCTTCTACCGCCTCAACACCTTCCCGATCCGCATCCCGCCGCTGCGCGAGCGGCGCGAGGACATCCTGCCGCTCGCGCGCTACTTCGTGGACCGGTTCAACCGCGAGTTCAACCGCAAGATCGAGAGCATCGCCCCCGAGGCGACCGAGGCGCTCGTGGGCCATGCGTGGCCGGGCAACGTGCGCGAGCTGCGCAACGCCGTCGAGCGCGCGATGATCCTCGGCGCGGGTCCGGCGCTGCAGCTTCGCGACTTCGTCTTCGCGAGCGAACCGCGGGTCGAGGGCGAGTCGCGCGCCGGGGCCCCCTTCCGCCTGCCGGAGGAGGGCCTCGACATGGAGGCGCTCGAGCGCGACCTGGTGAGGCAGGCGCTCGAGATGTCGGGGGGAAACCAGAGCCGCGCGGCGCAGCTCCTCGGCATGACGCGCGACCAGATCCGCTACCGGCTCGAGAAGTACGGCGGGAAGCCGTAGGCCGATCGTCGGAGTGGCTCTTACCGCTCCGGAAAGACGAGGGTGATCGTCAGGGGGGCGCGGGGGGCCTCCCCGGACCCCTCCGCGTTCGCCTTCGCCGAGGCGAGCTTGCCCCGCACCTTGGGGCCCGTATCGAGCAGCCCCACCCACGCCCTCACCGAGTCGGCGGACGCACCCCCGGGATCGATCGCGAAGACGAGCGGCGAGCCCCCCTCCGGGCGGAGGCCGAACGCCGCCGGAGGGGGAGGAAAGGCGCGCTCGAGCAGCGCGCGGATCGCGCCCGCCTCGTCGGCGTCCGCGACCGTGAGCCGCAGCTCCGCCTGGGGTGCGGCGTGTCGATCGCCCGCGGCGAGGATGTGCTCGCGCAGCGCCGACGCGTCGAGGTCGGCGAGCGCCGCGAGGTAGGCCGCACGCTGCCCGGCATCGGCGAGCGGCTCGCCGAGTTCGACGGAGCGCCGAGGGGAGGAGGCGGACGCGTCGGCGGCCGCGGCGGGAGGCGGCGGATCCGGTTCGGGGGCGAGCGCGCGCTGCTGCGGCCGCACCGGTGCGTCGTCGCGCCACCAGAGAAGCGCGGCAAGGAGCAGCGCGGCGGCGACCGGAACGGACCAGCGGAAGAGCCGCCGCCGCCGGCGGAAGACGCGAGAGCGCAGCGCCTCCGGCGCACGGACCGCCGGCAGCGCGCGCAGCGCCTCGACGGCGCCGCGCAGGCGCTCGTACTCGGCGCGCAGCGCGGCATCGCGGGCGAGGAGGTCGCGGAGTTCCGACGCGCGCGGCTCCGCCAGCGTGCCGTCGATCAGCGCGGAGAGCTCCTCGCCGGGGGACTCGAACTCGCTCATCCGCGCTCCTTCGCGCCGCCGGCCCCGAGGCGCTCCGCCAGCAGCGATCGCGCGCGGTGCAGGCGGGAGCGCACCGTGCCCACGGGAATCGCGAGAGCGTCGGCGATCTCCTCGTAGGCGAGGGACTCGATCTCCCGCAGCACGAGGATCTCGCGCAGCTCGTCGGGAAGCTCCCTCAGCCTCTGCTCGAGCACGCCGTGCAACTCGACGTCGGCCGCGCGCGCGGCCGGCCCGGGGCCCGGCGCGACCGGATCGGCCTCCCCGGGACGCAGGGGTTGGGGCCGCGTGTGCCGGACCGAGGCGCGGCGGCGGAGTTCATCGCGGCAGCGGTTCACCGTGATGCGATAGAGCCATGTCGTGAACCGCGACTTGCCCTCGAAGGCGGCGAGCCCGCGGTGGATGGCCAGAAAGACCTCCTGCGCCGCGTCGAGCGCGTCTTCCCTGTGGCCGAGGATGCGGAATGCCATCTGATACACGCGGTCCTGGTGACGATCAAAGAGCGACGCGAAGCTCCTCGCATCGCCGGCGCGGGCGCTGGCGACCAGCTCCTCGTCGGACCCCGCGTCCCGCCCCCCTATGGACGAAGGCGGCGCCGCGGAGTTCGCCGCGTGGTCCCCGGACCGCGGCCCCCTCGTCACTTCCCCCGCTTGAAGAGCGCGCCGATCTTCCCGAGGATCCCCTGCGGGGGGGGCGCCTCCCCCTCGAGGTCGAGGACGGAGACCGCGATCACGGTGACGTTGTCGGGGGCGCCGTGGTCGCGCGCCGCCCGGACGAGGTCCTCGCAGAGCTTGCCGGGGTCCACCGCGAGGCGCACGATCTCCTCGATCTCCTTCGCCTTCACGCACCCGTGCAGCCCGTCGCTCGCGAGCAGGATGATGTCGCCCTCGGCCACCGCCCCCTCGGTGTAGTCCACCTTCACCTCGGCCTCGGCGCCGATCGCGCGCAGGATGATGTTCTTGCCCCCCTGGAGCTGCTCGGCATCCTCGGTGCTGATGACGCCGTCGTCGACCAGCGTGTCGATCAGCGAGTGCGCTTTCGTCATCTGGTGGAGCCGCCCCTCCAGCCGGACGAACCGATAGCCCTTGCTGTCGCCCACCTGGAAGAAGCCGACCCGGCCGCGGTGCAGGTAGGCCGCCGTGAGCGTCGTGCCCATGCCGCGCTGCTGCGGGTTCGCCTGCGCCTGGTCGAAGATCGCGAGGTTCGCGCTGCCGATGCCCTTCATCAGCGTCGCGCGCGACTCCTCGTCGCCGGCCTCGGCGCCGATCTCGGCGGCCGAGCTGGCCAGCGCCTCCACGACCATCCGGCTTGCGACCTCGCCCGCCAGCGCGCCCCCCATGCCGTCCGCCACCGCGAGCAGGATCCCCTCCGTGCGCGGCTCCGCCGACCCCTCGCACGAGGGCGGCGCGGGGACGAAGCGTCTCCGGCTTGCGAGGTCGAGCACGAGGAAGGAGTCCTCGTTGTTCTGCCGAACAAGTCCTACGTCCGTCAATGCGGCAAACGCGATCTTCATCCTGTGCGGACCATGTCCCGGAGCAATGCCTGGACCCGCGCCCGTCCTGGGGCCCGCGGGCGACCTCGTGCGACCCGGAAACGACGACCGGAAACGACGAATCGTAGCCCGGCCCCGGACCCCGGGCAAGCTAGCACCCTATAATCACGGCGTGCGCCTCCTCGCCGTAGTCCTGCTCTCGCTGCCTCTCGCCTCGGGCCGGGCCGATGTCGTCGTGACGACCCTCGGCGACGGCGGGCCCCTGCGCGGGATCTCGCTGACCGCCGACCAGAGGGGGGTCTCCGTCCACTCCGCGGAGGGGCAGGTGATCCAGGTCGCCGCGGGACAGGTCGTGGAGGTCGCGACGCTGCCCGCCCCGGCGGCGCCGCCGGGGGGCGCCTGGCCCTTCGAGGTGGAACTCACGGACGGCAGCCGCCTCCGCGGGGCCATCGAGAACGGCCCGGACGCGAGCGCGCTGCGCGTCCGCAGCGCGATGCTCCGCGGCACCGACGGCTTTCTCGACCTGCGGATCGAGCAGGTGCGCGCGGTGCGACGCGTCGCGGGCGCCGACGTGCCGGGCAGCTCCCGCCTCGTGCGCATCGCCGAGCGGGACGCCGCCTACCGCCTCTCCGGCGCGCGCATCGAGGGGTTTGTCGCGGCGTTCCTCGCGACCCACGTCGAGATGGAGCGCGAAGGCACGGCCCGGCGCGAGATCCCGTACAGCGATCTCGCGGCGCTCTTCGTCGACAACCCGGAAATCCCGCGCCCGCAGGAGCTCCACGTGGTCGCCCGCCTCGCCGACGGCAGCGCGATCGTGCTCACGGAGGACTTCCGCGTGGCCGCGGGAGTCGTCAGCGGCACCCTCCCCTCGGGGCCGCTGCTGCGCGTCTCGGTCGCCAACCTCGTCTCGCTCTCCTTCCAGGGACGGAGCTTCGTGCACCTGAGCGACCTGACGCCCGCGGCGATCCGGCGCGAGCCCTTCTTCCCGCTGCCCGACGGACCCGCGCGCGAGGCGCTGCTCGACTTCGTCTGCCCGGTGCGGTTCGACAGGAGCCCGGACGGCGCGCCGATCACCCTCGAAGGCCGCCGCTACTTCAAGGGCATCGGCGTGCGCCCCACCACCGAGATCCGCTACGAGATCGAGGGCAAGTACGCGCGCTTCGAGGCGGAGTGCGGCATCGACGACGAGGTGCTCGGCCCGGGCTACGGCCGGGCGGCGGGACAGGGAAGCGTCGTCTTCACCGTGACCGGCGACGGCAAGCGGCTCTTCGAGACCCCTCCGGTGTTCGGCGGCAAGCCTCCGCAGAAGATCCGCGTCGACATCACGGGCGTCCAATCGCTCACGCTGGGGGTCTCGCTGGTCCCGAAGGAGCTGATGCCCAAGGGGCAGGCGGACTCGCCGGAGCTGGACAACGCCGTATGGGCCCGGCCACTGCTGATCCGCTGACGGCGTTCTTCGAGTCGTTCGGCCGGCTCGCCGACCTGCGATTCGCGGCCCCCGAGCGCCTGCCTCTGGCGATCCCGATCCTGCTCGTGCTGCTTGTCGCGCCGTGGATGCGGAGGGGGTCCGGGGGCCGCGCCGTGCCGGTCGCGCTGCGGCTGCTCCTCGCGGCAATGCTCTTCGCGGTGCTCCTCGAACCGGTCGTCGAGGAGCGCGAGTGGGTCGAGGGGAGCGTGCTCGTGCTCGCGGACGTGTCGTCGTCGGTCGGCACGGGCGGCGTGCGCCTCGCCGAGGAGTTCCTCGCCCGTGCGCCCGCGCCGTTCGATCTCGTGACCTTCTCCGCGCACGCGAGAGCCGCGGCGGGCCCACTCGAGGCCGACCCCGCCGACGGGACCGACATGGCCGGCGCGCTGCGTCTCGCGACCGCCCGGGCCGGGGCCGACCGTCCGCTGCGCGTCGCGTTGCTGGGCGACGGCCGGCCGACGACGCCGGGCACCGACGAGGCGGCGGCGGCGCTGCGCCGCCAGGGGGTCCTCGTCGATGCCCACGCGCTCCCCGGGGCCCCCGCGCCCCCCCCGGAAGTCTCGCTCGACGGGCTCCGCCAGCGCGAGCGGGTCATGGCCGAGGATCCGATCTCACTCGAGGTCGCCGTCGTGGCCGCCGCCGCGACGGGCACGCTTCTCACGCTCTACATCGACGGCGATCCGGCGGCGAAGCGCGAGGTGGCGCTGGCGGCGGGGGTCAACGTCGTGCGCCTCGGCGACCTGCATCTCGCGCCCGGGCGCTACTACGCGCAGGCGCTCGTCGAGGGGGACATGAGCCCCGACGACAACGTCGCGGGCCTGCTCATCGAGGTGCCCGGGGTGCCGCGGGTGCTCTGCCTCGGGGAGGCGGCGCGGGATCGCCTCCTCGGGGTCGCGCTGGCCGCGCAGGGGATGCAGGTGCGGACGGCCGCGGCCTCCGGGCCGTGGGATCTTTCGGCCTGCGACCTCGTGATCGTGCTGCCCGACGCGCCGGCGGAGGCGCTCGAGACGCGCGCGCAGGCCCTCGCCGAGTTCGTCGCCCACCGCGGCGGCGGGCTGCTCTTCGTGGGCGGGCTCGACGGGGAAGGGCTCGCGCGGCTGATGGGCACCTCGCTCTCGCTGCTGCTGCCGCTCGACGTCGAGCCGAGGGCGCCCCCTCCCCCGCCGCCGCCCAAGGAGCCGACGCCGGAACCGCGGATCGAGATCATCGAGGAGAAGACCGAGGCCTATCCGATCTCGCTCTGCATCGCGGTGGACCGCTCGGGCAGCATGCGCGGCGAGAAGATCAAGCAGGCGGTGGAGGCCGCGGTCGCGGCGGCGGAGGCGCTCACGCCGGAGGACCGCGTCAGCGTCGTCGCGTTCGGCGACGATGCGGGCGTGCTGCTCGCGCCGGTGGCCGCGGGCAACCCCTCGATCGTGCGCCGCGAGTTGTCGGGGCTCGCCGCCGCGGGCAGGACGTCGATGTTCGCGGGCCTCACGGTCGCGGCCGCGCTGCTGGAGCGCGAGCGCGCGCCGATCCGGCACCTCCTGCTGATCAGCGACGGCGTCCCCACCGACAGCGGCCAGTTCCGCTCCCTCGTCGAGGCGATGGCGGAGCAGAGGATCACGCTCTCCACCGTCGGCATCGGCTTCGAGATCGACGCGGGCTTTCTTGGCAACCTGGCGAAGTGGGGACGCGGCCGGTACGCGAGCGCGCTCCACGCCTACGAGATCCCGCAGGTGGTGGCGCAGGATGCCAAGCGCGTCGCCACGGAGCGCGACCTGCGCGGCCGGAAGAGCGACGCGACACCGCCTCCCCGGGAGCCCGAGGCGGCCCCCCGGCCCCCCCCCGAACCGCCTAAGCCCCCGGCTCCCCCGCCGATGGTCCGGATCGTCCCCGACCCGGCCGCACCTCGCGAGGCCTTCCGCGGCATCGCGGACGCGGCACTGCCCGAAGTGGGCGGCGTCGAGGAGGGCAGGCTGCGCTTCGCCGCGTGGAGCGCGGCGCGGGCCGGGGAGGGGGGGCCTCCGCTGCTCGCCTACCGGCGCGTCGGCCTCGGCACCTGTGCGGCCCTGACGGTCGATCCCGAGGGGGAGGGGGGGAGCGCGATGCGCGCCCAGGCCGAGTTCGCGCGCATCGCGGCGCAACTCGCGCGCTCCCTGCTGCCCGACGGGGGCGGGCAGCCCTTCGTACTCGACGCGGAGGTCAGGGGGGAACGCCTCGTAGTCCGCCTGCGCGGGGAGGACGGCGCCGCGCGCACCGACATCGACGTAGGGGCGAGCGTCGGGGGCCTGCCGCTCGCGCTCGCGCGTCGCGCCGACCGCTACGAGGCGGCCCTGCCGCACCGCGCGTCGCCCGCGGTCGCGACGCTGCGGGTGGCAGGCGCGGGCGAGCGGAGGATGATCCTGCCCGCGTCGGCGAGCGTGGAGGGCGTGCCGGGAGGCGCCGACCTGGCACGTCTCGCCCGCGTGGCCGGGGGGCCGGGCGGCGTCGACCGCCCCGCGGAGGAGGCGCTCGCGCCCCCGCGGCGCGAGCGTACCGTCCCGCGGCCGCTGGCGTTGCCATTCCTCGTCATTGCGGCGATGCTCTTCCCGGTCGAGGCATGGGCGCGAAGGGTCGCATCCTCCGGCTCGCGGTGACCGCGGGCGACCCGTTCGGGATCGGGCCCGAGGTCTCGCTGCGGGCCGCGGCCGGTGTCGACGCGCAGGTGACCTTCTACGGCGATCCGGGGTCGTTCGCGGGGGCCGAGCGCGTGGTGGCGGTGCCCTACGAGGGTGAGGCGCCGTCGCCGCCGGGGCCGACCGCCACAGGCGGCAAGGCCTCGCTGGCCGCGCTCGATCGCGCGCTCGCGGACCTGAAGGCGGGACGGCAGGACGCCCTCGTGACCGCGCCGATCTCGAAGGAGTCCTGCGCGCTCGCGGGCGGGGCCGCGGACGGCCACACGCCGCTGCTCGGCCGGGCGTTCGGCGTCGCCGAGCCCCTGATGGTGTTCGCGTGGGACGACGATGAACCCGTGGTCGCGCTGCTGACGACGCACATCCCGTTGCGCGCGGTACCGAGCACGCTCACCTCCGACCGCGTCGAGGCGGCCGTGAGGCTCCTGCACGGCTCGCTGACACGCGCGTTCGGGCGCGTCGCCCCGCGCATCGGCGTGCTCGGGCTCAACCCCCACGCGGGAGAGGGCGGCCTGCTTGGCACCGAGGAGAGCGACTTCGTGGAACCCGCGGTGGAGCGCCTGCGCGCCGACGGCCTCGACGTCGAGGGGCCGCTGCCTGCGGACACCGCGTTCGCCCGCCGGAGACGCTTCGCAGGCATGCTGGCGCTCTACCACGACCAGGGGCTGGCGCCGGTGAAGGCCCTCGCGTTCGACCGGGCGGTCAACATCACGCTCGGGCTGCCGATCGTAAGGACTTCGCCCTGTCACGGCACCGCCTTCGACATCGCCGGCAAGGGGCTCGCCGACCCGTCGTCGATGCGGGCGGCGATCCGCTGGGCGATCCGCTTGGCGCGTTGACGACCCCTGTCGGGCAGGCTACAAAGGGGGATTCCCCGCCGACCTACGCCCCCCAAGGGGGCCCACGATGGAACGTAAGCCTCAGGATCTCCTCGAATTCCTCCGCCGCAACGCCGCCGGCGAGGGCGCCGATGCGTCCGCGACCGCGCCGCGTGCCGACGCGCCGCCGAGGGCCCAGGCGACCGACCTCGTGCTGCGCAGGAGCCAGATCTTCGTCGCCGCGGTGGCCGGCGGGCTGCTCGTCGTGCTGGCGTTCGTGCTGGGGCTCGTGGTCGCGCGACCCGCCCCGCACGCCGCAACCGGTGCCGCGGCGGAGAGCGCGACGCCGGTCTGGACGATCCGCCTGATCACCTACCAGGCGACCGAACAGGGCGAGATCAACGCGAAGATCACGATGAACAATCTCGAGACGCTCTTCCCGGGGCAGGTGTCCCTCCAGCGCATCCCCGGGCGCGACGAGATCGTCGTGACCGTCGGCGCCTGGCTTCGCGACCCCAAGCAGGATCCCAAGGCGATCGAGCTGCTCGACCAGATCAGGAACCAGCAGGATGTGGCGGGCAAGAAGCACTTCCCCAAGAGCTACTTCTGGACGCTACCGAGGTAACCATGTCCGTACACAAGAGTCTCCGCCTCAAGGGCAGCCTGGCCCGCATCCGCAACGTCCTCTCGCGCGGCGAACGCCTCGAGAAGATGAAGGAGCAGGGCAAGTGGAAGTCCGGCGACCCCGTCTACGGCATCCCGAAGACGCGGGTGGCCAAGGCCAAGGCCTAGACGTCCCACCGAGTCCTGTCGAGCTCGTCGGGGGGGGGCGCGGGGGGACCGGCCGCGGTCGGGCACCGGAGGATCTCCATGACGTCCATGCGGACGCGGGGTCGCGAACCCTTCGAGATCGCCGGCACGGAGGTCCCGGTCGGCGCGGCGCGCCGCATCGAGATCCCCGTGGCGCGCCTCGTCACGCAGACGCAGGTCAGCCTGCCGGTCACGGTGATGCACGGCCGCGAGGAGGGTCCGCGCCTCTGGCTCTCCGCCGCCATCCACGGCGACGAACTCAACGGCATGGAGATCGTCCGGCGCGTCCTCGCGGCGCTGGACGTGGACTCGCTGCGCGGCACGCTGGTCGCCGTGCCCATCGTCAACCTGTTCGGCTTCCTGACGCAGTCGCGCTACCTCCCCGACCGCCGCGACCTCAACCGCAGTTTTCCTGGCTCCCTGCGCGGCAGCCTCGCCAGCCGCGTCGCCGCCCTCTTCATGACGGAGATCGTCCTCCGCTGCACGCACGGCCTCGACTTCCACACCGGCAGCAACCACCGCAGCAATCTCCCCCACGTGCGCGGCAATCTCGAGACCGACGCCGTGCGCGGGCTCGCGCTGGCCTTCGGCGCCCCCTACGCGCTCTCGTCGCGCGAGATCGCGGGCTCCCTCCGCCACGCCGCCGGCGAGCACGGAATCCCGATGCTCGTCTACGAGGCGGGAGAGCCCAGCCGCTTCGACGAAAGCGCGATCCGCGTCGGCGTCACGGGCACCCTCCGCACGATGGCCCACCTCGGCATGATCGACGCCCCCCAACCCCCCGCGCCTTCCCCCCCGGTGCGCGTCGTCACCTCTTCCACATGGGTCCGCGCCCCCCGGGGCGGCATCCTCCACCTGAACGTCGAACTCGGCGCGGCGGTGGAGGCCAGCGAGGTGGTCGCCCTGCTGCGCGACGCCTTCGGCGACACCGTCGCCCGCGTGAGGGCGCCTCGCGCTGGCGTCGTCCTCGGCATGACGAACCTTCCCCTCGTCCACAAGGGCGAGGCGACGATCCATCTCGCGGATGTCGCCGTGTGAGACGCGGCGCCGGGCCGGGAGGGCCGCGGCACCGCAGCGGGCTACGGCCGCTTCCGCTTGCGGGCCTGTGCGAGCGCGCTCGCGGCCGCCCTGCGACCGTCGCGGGTCGTCGCGTTGCGCGCAAGCGCCCGTCCCGCGGCGCTGGCGGCCTTCCTCCTCGTGCGCGCCGGGCGCCCTGTCTGTGCCAGCGCGCTCCCGGCGGCCGACTTGCCCGCCCGCGTGGCCTTCGGGTTTCTCAGCGTGCGCGACGCTGCGGCCGCGGCCCGCCTCCGCGTCTGTGCGGTCTTTCGTTTCGTGGCCATGACCGAGTCCTGCTCCTGTGACTTGAACGGGGGGGTCGACCAGTTCGGCCCGCGTGGCGAGCGTAGCACGGCCCCCCCCCGCGGACGCGCAGGTCGACCACCCTCCCGCGCGCAGGCTACTTCGTCTCGGCCGCGTACTTTTCGTAGGCCTTCCAGTCCTGGCCGAAGTCGCGGCCCGTGAGCCTCCGCAGCGCCCCCGCGTACGCGTTGTTCTCCTCGACGATCCAGCGCTCCCCCGAGCCCCCGAGGATCTTGAAGTCGAGGATGATGCCGTCCCGGATCGTTTGCACGATGGGGTCGCCGATCGCCGCCGACTGGGCGATCTCGACATCGAAGTCCTGGATGTAGGACTGCTGCTTGCCGACCATGATGTTGGCGCGGCCGGCCTCGCCGATGCCGATGCTGATGCGGCGAAGGATCACGCCGGTCCCGCGGGGGTCGCCGAGTTCGCCGAGCGCCTCGGCGGCCATGATGCGGGCCTGCGGCGAGGTGGAGTGCAGCGCGCGCGCGTAGGGGAAGAAGAGGTCGGCGTCGTCGTAGCCCTTGAGCGCGCGGAAGGCGGCGTTGCGCACGTCGCGCGAGGCGTCGTACATGCTCGAGCGGATCAGCCACGGCAGCGCCGTGCGGTCGCCGGTGCGGGCGATCGTCTTGATCGCGAGGATGCGCATCTCGGGCTGGGGCGCGTAGAGCACTTTCTGCATCGGGCGCAGCATCGCGGCCTGCGGCACCTCGGCGACGAGTTCCACCGCGGCGGCGCGCACGGCGGCGTCGTCGTCGAGCAGCGCGAGCACGATCTCCTCGGCGCGCCGGATGTGGTCGGCGGTGACGGGCGCCTCCGCCATCAGCCCGTCGCGCATGAGGCGGTCGGCCTCCGCGGGCAGCATCCACTTGCCGCCGCAGAGCACAAATCCCTTGCGGCGCTGCGCCTCGTCGGCGCCCACCCACTCCCCGCCGACCCGCTCGTAGCCCAGTTCGCGGCGCGCGGCGCGGTGGTCGGGGTCGATCGCGAGGACGCGCTCGAAGGCCTCCGTGCACTTGGAGAGGCGCCTCTCCCGGGCCCAGAGGCCGAGGCGGTACCAGCCCGCGGCGTCCCCCTCCGCCAGCGCCGCGGCGCGCGAGGCGTACTCCTCGCGGGCGGTCTCGCCGCGGCGCACCTCGCGCACCTCGGCGCTGGGGAAGGTCAGCGTCTTGCCGTCCAGCGGCAGCGCGACTTGGCCGTCACGCTCCGTCGCGGGCCCGTCGCCCTCGACCACGAGCCCGCTCCGGAGCACGACCGAGTCCGCGAGCAGCCACGAACCGAACACGAGCAGCGAGATGGCTTTGCGCATGAGATCCTCTCCGGGCCGGGCGCCACCCCCATCCTAACGGCGGCGGCCGCCGCGGGGTTACGGCATCAGCCGGAAACGGCGGCCGAGGAGCAGCAGCAGGAGCAGCAGCAGGAACCCGACGCCCGCCATCCAGAGGAACGAAAGCCCCCCCACCTGCACATCGTAGCCGTAGTGGATCATGCTGTAGAGCTGCACCGGCAGCGTCTCGCTCCCGGTCCTCGTGAAGATGATCGCGTCCACCTCGCGCAGCCCGAACAGGAAGGCGAGCAGGAAGCCGACCGCGGCCCCCGGCGCGACGAGCGGCAGCGTCACGCGCACCGCCCGCGCCACCGGCCCAAGCCCCGCCATCGTGCCCGCGTCGAGCATCGGGTCGTCGACGCGCTGCCGCGCCGCCCTCACCGCGAAGGTCGCGAAGGGCAGCAGCCGCGCCCCGAGCAGCAGCACCGGCGCGTAGCGCAGGCCGCAGAACTTGGGTCCGAAGAAGCTCACCCAGCCGACGGCGAGCGCCATCGGCGGTACCGCCACCGGCAGGAACGCCACGACGAGCAGCGCGCGGTCGAGCGCGCGGTTGCCGCGGCCCGCCTCGGTGAGCAGCAGCGCGAGGAGCACCGCGAGAAGCGCGCCCCCCCCCGCGAGCATCAGCGACTTCCGCGTGCTCTCGCCGACGCGCTCATGGGCGAGCCCCTTGCGCAGCCCGTCGGCGAGCGAGGCCGGGCGGGCGCGCGCCGCGTCGGGCGCCAGTTGCGTCGCCGCGGCGCCGGCGCTCGCGGCGGGGGATCCGAAGTGCTTGCCGGCGGCGATCTCGAGGTGGCGCGTCATCGGCCAGGCGAGGGAGAGGAGGAGGAGCGCGAGGAGGAGGAGAAGCGCGAGCGGGCGCTTGCGCCCGAGCGGGAGGGGCTCGATCTCGCGGAAGGCGCTGCCGACCGTCGGCGCGCTCCGCTTCGCCTCGATGCGCAGCAGCAGGGCGAAGGCGAGCAGCGCGAAGAGGGTGGGCGGCATGCTGGCCGCGGTCGCCGCGCCCGCGTTCCCGTCGTTGCTCCAGGCGCGGAAGACGGCGTTCGCGTAGACGGTGATCGTGTTCTGCGCCGTCGTGACGCCGAGGAAGTCGGGCACCGCGAAGTCGGCGACGACGAACGCGAAGACGAGCAGCGCCCCCGCCATCGCCCCCGGCAGCGCGGGACCGAGAAGGACGCGGCCCAGCACCTCGCCCGGCGCGGCCTGCACCCGCGCCGCGTCGAGGGCGTCGGCGCCCAGCGCACGCACCGCCCGCGCGGTCATCAGGCTCACGAGCGGGAAGAGCGAGAGGCCGAAGACGAGGACCGCCCGCAGGAACTCCGGGCGCACCGGAAGCAGGTCGCGGTAGGTGGCGATCGCGAGCAGCACCGGCGGCAGCACGAGAGGAAGCGTGAAGAGGGTCTCCCAGAGGCGCCGGCCCGGCAGGTCGTAGGCGGCGAGCAGGACGCCCAGGGGGAGTCCGATCAGCAGCGCGAGCAGCGTCGAGGCGCCGGCGAGCGCGAGCGTCGCGAGCAGCATGTCGCGCTCGCCGCGGCCGCGCAGCACGCCCCGGTACTGGTCGAGGCCGAGCACGCGCCCTTCGCTCCTGACGTCGGCGCGCTTGAACGCGCGCGAGGTCGTCTCGCCGCTCACGCGCACCATCACGCCGCCGCTGTCGCTGTCCTTGATCTGCCCGCGGTAGCGCCTCCCGTCGGTCGTCTCGACCTGGTCGATGTGCAGGCTCTCCCACACCATCCGGCCGACGGGCGCGACGACAAGCAGCAGCAGCCCGAGGATGGCGAAGGTAGCGGCGATGCGGCCCATGCGTGACGAATCCGTATCCGGGGGGTGACGACCTCGGGGATGACGCTAGGCGCGTGCCAATGCCTCGTCGTAGAGGGCGGCGATGCGGCGGGTCAGGGGACCGGGCCCCCCTGCCCCCACCCTTTCGCCGTCGATGACGCCCACCGGCATGATCCCCTTGATCGTCCCCGAAAGGAAGACCTCCTCCGCGCCGAGAAGCCTCGCGCGGTCGATCGTTGCCTCTCGCACGGGCAGGCCGGTGGCGAAGAGCCAGTCGCGCGTGATGCCCGCGAGCAGGCCCTCGGCCAGCGGCGGCGTCAGCACGTCGTTCCCCTCGACGATCCAGACGTTGGCGGTCGTCGCCTCGGTGATGTGGCCCGAGGCGTTCATGAAGAGCGCGTCGTCGGCGCCGAGACGCCGGCTCTCGATCAGCCCCAGCATGTTGTTCAGGTAGTTGCCCGTCTTCGCGCGGGGGTCGAGGGCGCGCGCGTCGTTGCGCAGCCGGGGCACGACGGCGACGCTGCACCCCTCGCTGTACATGCGCTCGGGGTAGCGGATGAGGCTTTGCCCGATGACATAGAGCCCGGGTCGGTCGCAGCCGTCGGGCAGGAGCGAGATCGGTCCGGGGCCGCGCGTGCCGATGATGCGGAAGTAGTTCTCGCCGCCGCCGAGGGCGCGTTCGAGGGTCAGCAGCCGATCGAGCACCTCCGCATCGCCCCACGGAAGGTCGAAGTAGATCAGCGCGGCCGAGCGCCGCATCCGCTCCATGTGCTCGCGGAAGAGGAAGGGCCTCCCGCGGGCCGTGCGCACCACCTCGTAGACCGAGTCGCCGTAGAGGAAGCCGTGGTCGAGGATGGGCACGGCGACGTCCGCCGCGGGCAGAACCGCCCCACCGGTGTGCACGAGGATGACCGGGTCGTCGCCCATCAGCGCCCCTTCCCTTCGGCAGCAGTGCGCCGGAGCTCCTTCGCGCCGCGCGTCCAGAGCGCGCCGAGGCGGCGAGAGAGGCCCCGGCTTCCGCGGATGGTGCCGAAGCCGCGCGCGTAGGCCGTCATCCAGCGGACGAGGTTTTCCGCGTCGTCGGCGTCGACATACTCCATGCCCATGCCGCCTCGGGGGAGGTGGTTGTGGTAGTTGCGCAGCGGCAGGCAGAGCGCGCCGGTGCGGAACCCCGCGTGGGCGTAGACGGTCGCCTCGCAGGCGCCGCCGTCCATCAGGGCGCGCTGGTAGCGGAAGTCCGGCTCCGCCTCGCGCAGCGCGACGGCGACCGCCTCGAGTTCGGCGCTCACCTGCTGGGCGAACACGGTGATCCGGTCGCCGACGCGGAGGATCGGGCCGTGCCCCTGCGGCGTGTGCGGGCGCGCGTTCGACATCTCGAGGTTGACGATCGTCGTCGAGCGCGGCAGCGACGTCGTGCGCGTCCATCCGAGCGCACCGACGAAGCCCACCTCTTCCGCGCGCGTGAAGAGAAAGCCGACGCTGCCATCCCAGTTCGCGGCGGCGAGCCGGTCCGCCGTCGCGAGGCAGGCGGCGACCGCGCAGAGGTCGTCGATCGCCCGCGAACGGATCTTGCCGCCGGAGAAGCGCACGTCGGGCAGGTCGAGGAGCAGCGGAGTGCCCTTGGGGATGCCGCGGCCGCCCTTCAGCGCGACGACGCCGCCCTTGCGCGCCGTGGAGACGCTCACGCTCCCCCCCCGGCCCCCCAGCAGCCGCAGCTTCGCCCCGACGAGCTGGTCGGGCTTGATGCCTCCCCGGATCGTCGCGGTGCCGTCGCCGTTCGAGACGAGTGCCGGGTGGTCGGTGTGGCAGGCGAAGAGGAGGCGCGGGCGGCCGCGCCCGTAGGAAACGATCTGGTTGCCGTGGGCATCGAACCGTTCGCGCAGCCGCGGCGAGGCGGCGACGGCGGAGCGGATCGCCTCGTGCACGCGGCCCTCGGCGAACGGGGCCGTCGGGCAGGCGAGGATCTGGCGAAGGCGGGCGCGAAGTTCGGCGGATATCGGCACCGGTGGCGGCGTACTATAGTCCGTGCGCTGCCTCCCGGCACGTCCCTCGTGGCGGGATCGCGACGCGGAGGTCAACCCCTTGAGAAGCCTCGTTTTCCTGTACGCCTTCGGGCTGACGCTCGCGCTCGGCGCCGTGTCGGTCGCCGCCCCCGGGCTCAAGGTCCGCTCGGACCGGTCGGAAGAGGGCGTGGACGCGCCCGTGGGGCAGTGGATCGACCTCGTGGCGACGGTGACACCCGAAGAGGGCGCCCCCGTGGCGCTGGAAGGGCTCAGGCTGACCGCCGATGGCGACGCGGAGTTCGGCGAGGCGATCTTCCCCGTACCCGACGGCGAGGGCGTCTACCAGAAGCCCTTCGAAGTGCGGCTGCCGATGCGGCTCGCCTCGAAGGGCAAGCGCGTCGTCAAGGCGACGCTCTCGGGGAACGGGATCGCCGCGGCGGCCGAGACGAAGCTGAACCCGTGGGGGCCCTTCGCCGGCCGCGTGACCGCGACCGCCCGCCTGCGCGATCTCCCCGCCCGCGTCGGCATCGCCAACGCGATCGTCGTCGACCTCGCCGTGGAGCCCCCCTACCACGTCTACGGCGCGAAGGTGGAGGTGGGCAGCCCGCTGACCGCCGAACTGCTGCCGGGCGGCCCGGAGCGACGGTGGATCGGCGGCGGGCGCGTGATGCTCGAGGGCGACCACCACGAGGGGAGTGTCCAGCTCGAGATCCCGTTCACGCCCGCGCTCGAGGGCACCCTCCGCACCCGCGTGCTGCTCTTCTGGCAGCCCTGCACCGACACCATGTGCGACCCGAACGAGGTTGCCTATCTGCCTGTCGAATTCGGCGTCGAGGCGGGCATGGCGCCGCCCGTCCCGCCCAAGGAAGGCGAGGGGGTCCGGGGGACGAAGGCGATCGCCCAAGGCTCCGCCGACGACCTCGACAAGAAGACCCCGTTCGAGCTGCTGATCGCGTCGATCCTCGGCGGGCTCGTCGCGCTCGCGATGCCCTGCACCTATCCGCTCATCCCGATCACGATCTCCTTCTTCACGAAGCAGGCGGAGGCGCGACATGGCAAGGTGCTGCCGCTGGCGCTCGCCTACGGGGCGGGCATCGTGCTCGTCTTCGCGGCGATCGGATTTCTCGTCGGCTCGGCGGCCTTCGGCGCGCAGAACGTGCTGAATTTCGCGACGAACTGGATCGTCAACACGATCTTCGCGCTGCTCTTCCTCGTGTTCGGGCTCAGTCTCGTGGGACTCTTCGAGATCCGCCTGCCGGCGTTCGTCAATGACCTCGGGGCGAAGGCGTCGGGGACCGGCAGCTACCTGAGCGTGCTCGCGATGGGCACGACACTCGTCATCACTTCCTTCACCTGCACGGCGCCGATCGTCGGCTTGCTGCTCGTGTGGGGGAGCACGACCGGGAAGCTCGCGCTGCTGACGCTGATGATGGCCGTCTTCGGCCTGACGATGGCGATCCCGTTCGTGCTGCTGTCGCTGAGCCCGCAGGCGATCGCGAAGATGCCGCGCAGCGGCATCTGGATGAAGCACCTCAAGGTGACGCTCGGCATCCTGGAGCTCGGGCTCGTGCTCAAGTTCGTCAGCAACGTCGACCTCGCGTTCGGCACCTTCCTGATCGATCGCACGCTCTTCCTCGTGCTCTGGGCGGTGAGCTTTTTGGCCGCGGGGATCTACCTGCTCTTCGCGGGCGGCGCCCTGACCCGGGGCCGCGGCCTCGCGGCGGGGGGGATGCTGGCCCTCACCGCCTACCTCGGCAGCGGGCTCCTCGGCGGCAAGCTCCCCCTGCTGAAGCTGGAGAGCTTCCTGCCCAACTTCGGCAACTACGCGTACGCCGCCGCCTTCCCCGCGGTCGTGGAGGAGGACTTCGACCGGGGGGTCGCCGTCGCCCGGGAGCGGGGGCTGCCGATCTTCCTGCACTTCACCGGGTTCACGTGACCCAATTGCCGCGAGATGGAGTCGGGGACTTTCATCGAACGAGCGATCCAGAAGGAGTTCGGGCGCTTCGTGGAGATCCGCCTGCACACGGACCATCACGAAGCGGCCCTGCGCGAACGAAGTCAGGACTTGCAACGCGAGCGCTTCCGTACCGTGGCGTTGCCGTTCTACGCGGTGCTCACTCCGGATGGCGAGAAGACACTGTGGACGGGTGCCGGGGTGATGAGCGAGGAGGACTTCCTCGCGGGACTGCGCATGGCGCCGTAAGTCCTTGTTCGCCATGGACTTGCGGCGGACGACCCGAGGCTGGCAGGGGCCGCCAGCTTGTCACACTTGCAACGGCGCCGGGACCGGGGGCCGGGCGCTCCCTTCAGCGTGCGATGGCACGCCCAAGGCCACCGGGAACTGCGCGGTGCGGTCAACCACAGCCTTCGTCTTGAGCTTGGAAGAAGGAACCCAGGAACCTAGGAACCGAGGAGGAGGCGGATTCGACCATCCGAGCCCCGGGGTGCTCCCCCCTGCTCTCCTGGGTTCCTCCCTTCATGGGTTCCTTATCAAATCCGAGACCCTCGTCCCTGATCGCTCGTACTCCATGCCCGCAGAGCCCTCGCCGCCCGCGCGGATCCCGGCGAGTCGCTGAACTCGAGCGGGGAGAACGAAAGCCACGAAGGCGCGAAGGAGCCCCCGCGACCCGGTGCGCGCGCTGCGCGCAGGCTCGTCGCTTCCCTCTCTCCGTGCCTTCCTGCCTTCGTGGTCATTGTTCAGGATGACCCGTGCAGCGGTCTGCGCTCGCTCGGTTGCGGCGTAGAGCCGCGCTGCGTTCGCTAGTTCGCGTCGTCGAGGTTGTCGTCGAGTTTCCGCCCGGCGCCCAGCACCACGTAGTGGGAGTTGGCGCCGTCGAGCGTGCTCGGGTTCGCGCCGTCCACGAGCAGCGTGATCCTGAGCGTGCGGTCCTTCCAGGTCGTGTTGGTCCCCTTGGCGGCCGCGCTGTAGATGAGCGCCTGGGGTCCGGTCGCGGTCCCTTCGCCCACGAAGGCGACCGTCGAACCGTGGGAGGCATTCCTGCTCAGGGCGAAGGCTTCGGGGACCGCGTTGCTCGCGAGGACCGCGTGCACGTTGGTGACCACGAAGAGGTCGCTGTCGCCGTTGAGCGTGGCACGGCTGTCCCGGCTGTTGCCCGAGGTCTTGCTGCGCTGGCCGACGAGGTAGTTGCCGTCGGCGGAAGCGTAGAGGTGGTTGATCGCGTTGGCCGTGCCGTCCGTCACGTCCGTCGTCAGGACCCGGAGGGACGAGCCGACGTTGGTGTCCATCACGTAGACCTCGAGGTCGGTGGCACTGGTCGCGCCGGCGCTCGACGCGCTGGCGATGACGAAGAGGATCCCCCTGCCGTCGCGACCGCTCGGCGGGTAGACGACACCGCCCGGTACGGCCGCGAACCGGTTCTCGTAACCGAACGAGTTCGCGTCGAACTGCTCGAAGCCGATCGTCGCGGCGTGCGGGCTGAAGGGCACGAAGGCCGCGCGGCTGCTGCCGGGCACGTCGGCCGAAGTGATCCGCATGCCGACCATGTGGTTGCGGGAGGTCAACTGGTCGCTGATGAAGTAGAGGAACTTCCCGTTCGGACTCTTGAAGGTCGCCCAGAACATCTGTGCGGAGGAGGAGGAGTCGCCGAACGGGGCCGAGGTGGGGCCGATGGCGCCGATGCCGGCGAGGCCCGAGAGGTTGTTCACCATCTTGGAGCCGACCGAGCTGAAGTTGATCGCCGTGCCGTCCGAGGCCCGGAAGTCGAGGCGGATGCTCGCCTGCGTGCCGAAGCCGAAGGTGCCGGTCGTCGTGGGGTTCAGCGCCCAGCCGTTGCTGCCGCCGGTGTACTTGGTGTGGTAGGTGTTGTGGGAGGCGTAGTTGAAGAAGAGGGAGTTGCTGTCCGCCGAGAAGGCGAGCCCGTTGACCCGGCGGTGGCGGGCGTTCAGGTAGCCCTTGCCCGTCGCGTACCCGGGCATGCCGGAGGGGTCGCCCGCGTTCGCGGTGAGGCTCTTGCTCCCGATGAAGAGCACGTGCTGCGTGCCGTTGGTCCCGGAGTCCATGTCGACGCCGGCCGTGGAGATGAGCAGCAGGTCGTCGTTGGCCTGCCAGGCCTCGCTCGAGCTGCTCGTGCTCGAGATGCCGGTGTGGAACGTCGAGATGTAGCCGAAGGTGCTGATCGTGCGCTCGTAGGAGGCGCCGCTCTGGAAGTCGCGGACGACCGCGACGTACTTGCCGTCGGGCGACACCTCGAGCCAGTCGTGCTCCTCGCCGAATCGGCCCGGCGTCAGTAGATCGCCGTAGATGTCGGCATCGTTGCCGGTCAGGTCCTTCAGGGTCGCCGCGGCGAGGTCGAAACCCGCGCCGGCCGCCAGCTCGAGGAAGAGGAGCGACTTGTTGCGATTGGACATGACGAGGTAGCCGTCCCGCGGCTGGGCTCCCAGGTCGGTGAGGACGAGGAAGTTGCGGAGGTCGCCGGCGACGAAGGCGATCTTGTCCGGCCCCGTCGAGCCGCCGGCGGGCATGTTCCCGGCGAACGAGAACTGCACGGCGAAGCCCTGGCTGCCGTTCTGCCCGCGCAGGTAGTCCTGGTCGGGCGGGTACTGCCCCACGCCCGCGAAGTTGCCGGGCACAGGTCCGGTGCCCGCCCCGTTGACGGGGATGCGGCTCGCCGCGGCGATGCTCTTGCTCGTGAGTGATCCGTCGACGAGGCTGATGCCGAACACGCGATCCACCTGCGTCTCGTTGAGGAAGAGCAGGCCGTTGCGCACAAACATCAGCGAGTCCGGATAGAGATAGCGCTGGTTCGATGCGATCACGGTCCCGGAGGCGCTCTCCCCACCCAGGTTGACGATGCAGGAGAGGTTGTCGATCGAGCCGTTCAGGTCCTCGCCGGGCAGCCCCACGATGTAGGACTTGCCGAGCATGGCCGCCGGGATCGGCTTCTTGTCGGTGCGCCACAGCAGGATGCGCTGCTCGTTGCCCCCGGGCAGCGCCGTCGCGCACCAGATGCCGTCGGCCGACATCGCCACCGAGATGGCGGAGCGGCCCTGCGTCTGCTTGTACCACGCATTGGAGCTGTTGGCGCTGGTGCCGTAGTTGTCGATGTAGCTCCCGAGTCCCTGCAGCAGGACCTCACGGTCGTGGGGCGTGTCGCGGACCGCGTAGTAGTAGTACTTCCAGTAGCCGGGGTTGTCGTAGCCGGGGCGGCTGCCGGTCGACGAGGTGCTCGCCGAGGAGAGGACCACCTCGGCCCCGAACTGCGTGCCGTGGTCGGGGTTGTTGTTCGATAGCACGGCCACCGACCAGAAGTCCCCGGTGAGCGGATGGGTAACGAGCACGCCGCGCTTCCCGGTCGTGCTGTGCTGCTGGTACTTCTGCGTCCACGTGCCGTTCGAGAAGGACTTCAGCGTCGTCTCGCCCCACAGGAAGACCCGGGCGTGGCTCGCGTTGGGCGCCTGCAGCCACTGCACCTCCTGCTGGGAGTGCTTCCACGCCTCGGTCCCGGTGTAGTACCAGCGCGTCTCCTTGTTGGACTCGGCCGGCCGCGTGCCGGAGATCGAGGGGATCCCCTTGTGGTTGTGCGCATCCGAGCCGCCGTTGGGGATCATCACCGGGAGCAGGTCGATGTTGAGGGGGAGGCCGTTCAGACGCACCGGCGCCTCCCCGGTGTTGATGCCATAGACCGAACCGCTGAGGAAGAGCGGAACCATGCGCGCCTCCCCCATCTGGGCGGTCGCATCGAGCAGGCCCGCGGGCGTTCCCCCGGCGGCCTCGTTCGATTGGACACCGCGCAAGTAGGTCGCGGCGTCCGGGGAGACGGAGAGTCCGAGCGTGGTGGTCACGCGTTGCGCCATCCCGATCGCGCCCGGCGCCGTGGCCTTCCCGACGTAGAAGTCGGTCTGGACAAACGTGCAGGGATGGAAGCCGCGGTCGAACGTGGAGCCGGTGATGCTGCCGTTGGACGGGGAGAGAGCATCGCCGTCCAGCGAGAGCGCGTTGGGAAGCGGGCGCACGGGATCCTCGGTGCCCGCCCCTCCCGCGTGGCTCGTGTCGCGGATGTAGCTCGAGGTCCAGGTGTAGGTCCGGGCGGCCTGGGCCGACGGGTAGGTGCCGACGAAGTCCACCGGGTAGGGGACGAGGTTGGCGACTCCCCCGCTACCGGTCAGCCTGTCGCCCGGGTAGGGCTGGCCGTCGATCCCCGGCTTCAGGGACGTGTTGACGAGGAACGGGAGGGAGGGCAACCCGAACTGCACCGCGATCGTCTTGTGGATCCCCGCAAGACCGGTGCGCGGATTCGTCCCGTTGAACTCGCGGTCGTTCCGGGTCCAGGTGTAGTCGAACCCGCCCTGGGCCGGGTTCATCACCGCGGCGAAGACGCGGAAGGTCAGGTCCACCGTGCCCGAAGCCCTGGGGAGACCGAACGTGATCCCGGTCGCCTCGTCGATGTCGATCCCGAAGAGCTGCTTCGTCAGCGGATCGCCCTCCGTGGCGCCATTGGTCGCCAGATCGCTCTCGACGGTGCCGTCCACCCACTCGAGGTCATAGGCGAGCGGCGGCACGCCGCCGCTTGCGTTGAAGAACTCCGTGTAGTCGACGCCCGACTGGCCATTGGCCATCACGACCGTGTCGATCGCGATGTCGGGGATGCGCACCTGCACGACGTACGACCGGCGCGCGATCTCGTCGTCGTCCTTGGTGGGCGTTCCGCGCGTGTCGATCGCCTCCACGAGAACGCGATACCGCAGCCCCGTGAGCGCGTTCGCGGGAACCCGGAAGACGTTCAGGTACTCGCCGCTCTGGAAGGGGTACTTCCGGCGCACGAGCACCGGGCCCCCCGGCGGATCCACGAAACCCTCGTTCGTCCCCTCGTAGAGCGGATCGAAGTAGTCGGAGAACTGCACGGGAAGCGCCGTGCCGAAGGAGGTATCGCCCGAGGGGAACTCGTCGCCGAGCAGGGTCCGGCGTGAATTCACCTCCGGTCCTCCGTCCCCGGGAGCCTTCTGGAACCAGGCGGGGTCGAGGCCCGGCCCCCCGGAGTACGCGGTGATGGACGAAACAGGGCCGCGCGGCGACTGGAAGCCGCCGAGTTGCACCTTGCCGCTGCCCGCCTGCAAGACGAACATCCCGCCATCGATGAAGTAGTTCTCGAACTTGTCGCCGCTGGCTCCCGACTCGTCGGAGTCGAAACCGACCGGCTCGGTGCCGTCGACGATGGCGGTATCGAAGGTGGAGAGTTCGAGCTCGCGGGGCAGGTAGATGTTGAGAAGCTCGTGGCCCGATCCGCCCGCAATGAGGAAGGCGAACGAGAAGAAGGCCTGCGGGTTCGCGGGGTTCACGAAATCGATGACCTCCGGGAAGGCGGGCACCTCAGGGTCGGTCGTCCCCTCTTCCGCGGTCGGGCTCAGGATCGCGATCGAGCCCTCGCCGATCGACAGGGTGAAGTCGGCGACCGCCGCGAGGGCCGGTTGATCCCCTCCCGCCTGCGCGAGGGCCAACCCCAACTGCCCGGTCGAGATCGCCTTGATCCGGAAGCTGTAGTCGCCGCCCAGGCGGGGGAAGCCGAGCAGCCGGGCGTGGCCCGTGAAGGGGCCGTCGGCATCCGGCAGGCCGTCGCTGTCGAGGTCGGCCCGGTCCCTGAGCAGCGAGATTCCGGGAGGCAAGACGCCCCTGTCGAGTTCGAAGCGGTCGGGAAGGGCCGCGGCCCCGACGGTCCCGAAGCGGATCACCTCGTTGAAGAGCTTGCCAGCGCCGCCGGGCGGTAGCTCCTGCGTCTCGAAGAAGATCTCGAGCACGGTCGTGCTGAACGGCGCGCCGCTCCCCGAACAGCCGGCGCTGAGCGCCACCGACGCCAACACGGCCCAAACGAGCGCGGACTTGCGGATACCGGGCATGCGATCAACCTCCTCTGGTACGTCGCGCGCGGCCCAGCCCGGTGCTCATCCTCCCTCCCGGGACCGCTTCGCCCGGAATCGGAGTTTGGCGGGGCCCTCTCCCGTTCCGCCCCATTCCCAGGGGCACAACCGCGACGACCAGCCGGGGGAGTCACACGAAACGATATCGCTGACGGTATCCTTCTTATCATGCGAGGTGTTGCCGGACAAGCTGTTTCCGGCAACCCAACGGCCTTTTGTTGCTCAGGCCCGTGCAAGATGCCCGCCGCCCCTCGCTTGCGCGGGACCCGCACAAAGTGACCGGGCGCCCCTCGCGGGGCGCCCGGATCGAGAGAGTCGTGGAGGTGTCGAATCTCCACGGAGTGGTCGTTTGAGGGTCAATCCGCGAGCGAGTCGTCGAGCTTGCGGCCCGCTCCGAGTACCACGTAGTGGGACGTCGCTGCGTCGAGCGTGGTGGGCTGTGCGCCAGCCACGAGAAGGGCGATCTTGAGCGTGCGGTCGTCCCAGGTCGAGTTCGTGCCCTTCGCGGCGGAACTGTAGACGATAGCCTGCGGCCCAGTCGCCGTCCCTTCCCCGACAAACGCGACCGTCGATCCGTGGGAAGAGCCTCCACTCACGACGAGCGCCCCGGGGAGGGCGCCGGCAGCAAGTACCGCGTGGACGTTCGTCACGGCGAAGAGGTCGCTGTCGCCGTTCAATATCGCCCGGCTGTCGCGACTGTTGCCCGTCGTTTTGCTCCGCTGGCCGGCGAGGAAGTTCCCGTCGGCGGAAGCGTAGAGGTGGTTGATCGCATTCGCCGTACCGTCGGTCACGGCGCTCGTAAGGACCCTGAGGTCGGAGCCGATGTTGGTGTCCATCGCGTAGACCTCAAGGTCGGTGGCGCTCGTCGCGCCAGCACTCGAGGCGCTGGCGATCACGAACAGGATGCCGCTGCCGTCGCGGCCGCTCGGCGGGTAGACGACGCCGCCGGGCACCGCGGCGAACCGGTTCTCGTAGCCGAACGCGTTGGCGTCGAACTGTTCGAAGCCGATCGTCGAGGGGTGCGTACTGAACGGCGTGAAAGCCGTCCGGCTGCTCCCGGGCACGGACGCCGCCGTGATCTGGATGCCGACCATGTGGTTCCGCGAAGTCAATTCATCGCTGATGAAGTAGAGGAACTTGCCGTTCGGGCTCTTGAAGGTCGCCCAGAACATCTGATTCGAGGGTGAGGTATCGCCGAACGGCGGCGTCGTCGGACCGATGGCGCCGATTCCGGCGAGCCCGGAGAGGCTGTTCACCATGTTGGAACCGACGGAGCTGAAGTTGATGGCCGTGCCGTCGCCCGCCCTGAAATCGAGGCGGATGCTCACCTGGGTGCCGAAGCCGAAGGTGCCGGTGGTGGTCGGGTTGAGCGCCCAGCCGTTGCTGCCCCCGGTGTACTTCGTGTGATAGGTGTTGTGGGACGCGTAGTTGAAGAAGAGCGAGCGGCTGTCCGCGGAGAACGCAACCCCGTTGACGCGCCGATGGCGGGCGTTCAGGTATCCCTTGCCGGTCGCGTAGGCGGGCATGCCCGCCGGGTCGCCGGCGTTCACGGTGAGGCTCTTGCTTCCGATGAAAAGCACGTGCTGGGTGCCGTTGGCCCCGGAGTCCATGTCGCTTCCCGACGTCGAGATGAGCAGGATGTCGTCGTTGGCCTGCCAGGACTCGCTCGACGTGCTTGTGCTGGAGATGCCGGTGTGGAAGCTCGAGATGTACCCGAAGGTGCTGACGGTACGTTCGAAGGAGGCACCGCTCTGGAAGTCGCGGACGACGGCGACATACTTGCCGTCGGGCGAGACTTCGAGCCAGTCATGCTCCTCGCCGAAACGACCGGGCGTCAGCAGATCGCCGTAGATGTCGGCGTCGTTGCCGGTCAGGTCCTTGAGACTCGCCGCGGCGAGGTCGAACCCCGGTCCGGCCGCCAACTCGAGGTAGAGCAGCGACATGTCGCGGTTGGACATGACCGCATAGCCGTCCCGCGGCTGGGATCCGAGGTCGGTCAGGACGGAGAAGTTGCGCAGGTCGCCCGCGACGAGGGCGAGCTTGTCGGGCCCCGTGGCCCCCGGCGCGGGCTCGTTTCCCGCGAACGAGAACTGCACGGCGAACCCTTGGCTTCCGTTCTGACCTCGCAGGTAGTCCTGGTCCGGCGGATACTGCCCCGTGGTCGCGAAGCCGAGGGGCACGGGGCCGGTGCCCGCCCCGTTGACCGTGGTGCGACTCGCGGCGCTCAGGCTCTTGCTGGAGAGCGATCCGTCGACGAGGCTGATGCCGAACACGCGGTCCACCTGCGTCTCGTTGAGGAAGAGCAGGCCGTCGCGGACGAACTTCAGCGAGTCCGGATAGAGGTACCGCTGGTCGGATGCGATCACGGTGCCCGAGGCGCTCTCGCCGCCGAGATTGATGATGCAGGAAAGATCGTCGATGGAACCGTTCGCATCGGCGCCATCCAGCCCTTGGATGTACGGCTGGCCCAGCATGGCGGCCGGGATCGGCTTCTTGTCGGTGCGCCAGAGGAGGATCCGCTGTTCGTTGCCGCCCGGCAGCGCCGTCGCGCACCAGACGCCGTCCGAAGACATGGCGACCGAAATGGCGGATCTCCCTTGCGTCTGCTTGTACCAGGCGAGGGAGCTGTTCGCCGACGTCCCGTAGTCGTCGATGTAGGTTCCGAGGCCCTGGAGGAGGACCTCGCGGTCATGGGTCGTGTCGCGGACCGCGTAGTAGTAGTACTTCCAGTAGCCGGGGTTGTCATAGCCGGGGGTGCTCCCCGTGGACGAAGTGCTCGCCGTGGAGAGAACCACCTCTGCCCCGAACTGCGTGCCATGGTCTGGATCGTTGTTCGTCAGCACGCCGACGGACCAGAGGTCCCCGGTGAGCGGATTGGTGACGAGGACTCCGCGCTTCCCGGTCGTGCTGTGCTGCTGGTACTTCTGCGTCCACGTCCCGTTCGAGAAGGACTTCAGCGTCGTCTCGCCCCAGAGGAACACGCGGGCATGGCTCGCACTGGGAGCCTGAAGCCACTGCACCTCCTGTTGGGAGTGCTTCCACGCCTCGGTCCCGAAGTAGTACCAGCGGGTCTCCTTGTTGGACTCGGCCGGCCGTGTCCCGGAAATGGACGGGATCGCCTTGTTGTTGTGGGCATCCGACCCGCCGTTGGGAATCATCACGGGAAGCAGGTCGATGTTGAGCGGCAGCGCGCTCATGCGCTGGGGCGCCTCCCCCGTGTTGACGCTGTAGACCGAACCGCTCAGGAAGAGCGGCACCATGCGGGCCTCCGCCATCTGGGCCGTCGCGTCGGCGAGTCCCGAGGGCGTACCACCTGCGGTCTCGTTGGCCTGCACGCCGCGCAGATAGGCCGCGGCATCCGGGGAGACCGAGAGACCGAGCGTAGACTCACGCCGTTGCGCGTGGAGCGCGAGACTCGGTGCCAACGCGTCCCCCACGTAGAAGTCGGTCTGCGCGAAGGTGCAGGGGTGGAATCCGCGGTCGAAGGTGGATCCCGTGATGGCGCCGTTCGTGGGGGAGAGCGCATTGCCGTCGAGCATGAGCGCGTGCGGCAGCAGGCGCGCGGGGTCCACGCTCCCCGCCCCTGCGCCGTGGCTCGCGTCACGGATATAGCTTGCGGTCCATGTATAGGTCCGCGCCGCCTGGGCCGAGGGATAGGTTCCGGCGAAGTCAACGGGGTAGGGGACGAGGTTCGGGACGCCGCCCCCACCGACCAGCGAGTCCCCCGGATAGCTCTGGCCGTCGATGCCGGGCTTGAGGGAGGTGTTCGTCAGGAACGGAAGCGTCGGGACGGTGAAGAGGACCGCCAGCGTCTTGTGGATGCCCGCAAGCCCCGTCAGGGGGTTGGTGCCGTTGAACTCGCGGTCGTTCCGGCTCCAGACATAGCTCCCGCTGCTCTGCTTGGGATTCATCACCGCCGCGAAGACGCGGAACGTCAGATCCACGAGCCCGGAGGCCCGCGGGGCCCCGAACGTCTGGCCGGTGTTCCGGTCGATCTCGAGGCCGAAGATCTGCTTCGTCAGCGGGTCGCCCGCCGTCGAGCCGGGGATCGCCACATCCGCTTCGATCGTGCCGTCGACCCACTCGAGGCCGAACGACAGCGGCGGCACGCCGCCGCTCGCGTTGAAGAACTCGGTGTACTCGACGCCGGCCTGGCCGGCCGCCATCACCACCGTGTCGATCACGATGTCGGGGATGCGCACCGCCACCAGATAGGCCTTGCGGGCGATCACGTCGTCGTCCTTCGTGACCGTGCCGCGCGTGTCGATCGCCTCGGCGATGAGCCGGAAGCGAAGCCCCGTCAGCGCGTTGGCGGGCACCTGGAAGGCGTTGACATACTCCGCGTCGGTGAAGGGGTACTTCCGGCGCGTCAGCACCGGGCCGCCGGGCGGATCCACGAAGCCCGCGTTCGTCCCCTCGTAGAGCGCGTCGAAGTAGTCCGAGAACATCACCGGCAGCACCGTGCCGAGGCTCGTGTCGCCACCCGGGAAGTCGTTGACCCCCTTCGTGCGGCGCGAACTCACGGCGGGACCGCCCGCGAGCGCCGTCTTCTGGAACCATGCCGGGTCGCGGCCCGCGGTCGGAGCGACGGGGTTGCCGTGCTGGGTGATCGAGGGCACCGGGCCCCGCGGCGACTGGAAGCCGCCGATCTGCATCTTGGTGAAGCCCGCCGCCAGCATGAACATGCCGCCGTTGCCGAAGTCGTTGCTGAACTTGTCGCCGCTGCCCGCCGACTCGTCGGTGTCGTGGTTGACCGGCTCGGTGCCGTCGACGACCGTGGTGTCGAACGTCGAGAGCTCGAACTCGCGCGGCATGTAGACGCTGAGCAGGTTGCTGCCCGAGCCGCCCGCGACCTGGAAGGCGAAGGAGAAGAAGGCCTGCGGGTTCGCGGGGTTCACGAAGTCGATTACCTCGGGGAAGGCCGGCACCGCCGGGTCGCTCGTCCCCTCCGCCGCGGTCGGGCTCAGGATCGCGATCGAACCCTCGCCGATCGTGAGCGCGAAGTCGGCCGTGGCCGAGAGGTCGGGCTGCTCCGCACCCGCCTGTGCGACGACCACGTTCAGCAGCCCCGTCGAGATCGCCTTGATGCGGAAGCTGTAGTCGCCTCGCTGCCGCGGGAAGCCGAGCAGGCGCGCATGTCCGGTGAAGGCGCCGTCTTCGTCGGGGATGCCGTCGAAGTTGTTGTCCGCGCGATCGCGGATCAGCGTCACGCCGGGGGGCAGGACGCCCTTGTCGAGTTCGAAGCGATCGGGGAGCGCGGCTCCGCCATTGGATCCGAACCGGATGACCTCGTTGAAGAGTTGGCCCGCGCCGCCGGCGGGCAACTCCTGCGTATCGAAGAAGATCTCGAGCACCGTCGTGTCGAACGGCGACCCGCTGCCGGAGCATCCGGCAGAGAGGACCGCCGACGCAAGCACGGAACACAACGCCACGGACTTCGCGAAACTCGACATGCGATCTACCTCCAAAACTCTCTCTTGGTTTTGACTCTCTCGGTCTGCGAGTTGCCCTCAGGGCGCTCGATGCGTGGCGGCAGCACGGCGATCGGATCCGCACCCACGTCGCTGCGTGGCGAGAGCACGTGCGCCAAGTCCACCGCGTAGCGGGAGCGTCTGCGGCAACCTCATGACCGGCATTGTCATACCAGAAATCTAGTATCCGGCAACGACGATCCCGGCTCGATTCGCAGGAAAATCCGCTGAATAGCTAACATGGGGGGAGCCGAGGGGGGACGGCGGTTGCGATTTCTAGCCATCCGGTCGATGTGTCATCGAGAACCGTCGATCTTGGTGAACGAGTCCAGAAGAATCGCCCCATTTGGTGCACCGACCGCGATGAACCGCTCCGCGGTGGAGACGCGCGCCTCGAGTCGCGACCTTGCAGGCCCTCCGCGCCCTCCTGGGCGTGTGGTACGCCACTCGAACGAGCGCCCCGGTGCCTGCGCTACCCCTCGGCGGACCAGCCCTGCGGTGTTGCGCTCGCCCCTCTTGCCGTGCAGGTGTCGGCGGTGCGTGGGCGCCGCCCTTTGCGAGCTTCAGGTAGGCGGCACTTCGCGCAGCGCGAACTCGGTTGTTGCTCGCAGTCCTGAGCCGAGGAGTCCGCGCCCCGTCGGGCTGACAATAAAGATCGGGCGCCCCTCGCGGGGCGCCCGACTCGAGAGAGTCGTGGAGGCGTGAAGCCTGCCACGGAGTATTCGATTAGCCGCTGTTGGTCGCGTCGTCATCCAGCTTGCGGCCGGCGCCGAGCACCACGTACGTCGAGGCCGCGGAGTCGAGCGTCGTGGGCGTACCGCCCGGCGTGAGGAGTCCGATCTTGAGCGTGCGGTCCTTCCAGGTGGAGTTGCCGCCGCTCGCGGCGGAGCTGTAGACCAGCGCCTGCGGTCCCGCCGTCGTCCCCTCGCCCACGAAGGCGTAGGTGGAGCCGTGGGACTGGGCCGCGCTGACGATGAAGCCGATGGGGCTCGCGCCCCCGAGCACCGCATGCACGTTGGTCACGACGAACAGGTCGCTGTTGCCGTTGAGCGTCGCGCGGCTGTCGCGGCTGTTCCCCGTGGTCTTGGAGCGCTGCCCGACGAGGTAATTGCCGTCGGCGGAGGCATAGATGTGGTTGATCGCGTTCGAGGTGCCGTCGGTGACGCCCGCCGTCAGCACCACCAGGTCGGTCCCGCGGTCGGCGTCGAAGACGTAGACCTCGAGGTCCACAGCGCTGGTCGCACCCGCGGCGCTCGCGCTGCCGATGATGAACATGATGCCCGCGCCGTCACGGCCCGTGGCGAAGTTGACGACCCCGGCCGGGACCGCGGCATAGCGGTGGTCGTACTGGAACGAGTTGCAGTCCCACTGCTCGAAGCCGATCGTCGCCGCGTGGGGGCTGAAGGCGACGAACGCGTTCCGGGAGGTGCCCCCCGGGATCGCGGACGCCGTGATCCGGATGCCCACCATGTGGTTGCGGCTCGTCAACTGATCGATGACGAAGTAGAGGAAGTTGCCGCTGTGGCTCTTGAAGGTGTCCCAGAACATCTGCGTGGAGTTCGTCGTGTCGGCCCAAGGCGCCGCCGTGTTGCCGATGGTCCCGAGGCCCGCGAGACCGGAGAGGTTGTTGACCATCGTCGCGCCGCCGCCGACGAAGTTCTGGGCGCCGCCAGCGGAGGTGCGGAAGTCGAGGCGGATGCTCACCTGCGTGCCGAAGCCGAAGGTGCCGGTGGTCGTCGGGTTGATCGACCAGCCGTAGGAGTAGCCGCTCATCTTCGTCGAGTAGCTGTTGTGCCCCGAGAAGTTGAAGAAGATCGAGTTGCTGGTGGGGGAGAAGGTCAGCCCGTTGATGCGGCGGTGGACCGAGTTCAGGTAGCCCTTGCCGCTCGCCCAGGCCGGAAGGCCGGTCGGGTCGCCGCCGCCGGCGGTGAAGGTCTGCGTGCCCACGACGAGCACGTGCTGCGTGCCGCCGGTGCCGCTGTCCATGTCCGCGCCGGTCGTGGAGATCAGCAGCAGGTTGTCGTCCGGCGCCCAGGTGGTGCCGCTGTAGTAGCTGAAGTGGAAGGTGCAGTAGAAGCCGAAGGAGCCCGCGTTGTAGTCGTTGGCGGTGCTCGTCGAGCCCGAGAGGTGGTCGCGGATGACCGCCACGTACTGCCCGTTGGGGGAGACCACGAGCCAGTCGTGCTCCTCGCCGAAGCGGCCGGGCGTCAGCAGGTCGCCGTAGATCTGCGGGCTGTTGCCGGTGAGATCCTTGAGCGTGGAGGTCGAGAGGCTGAGGCCCGTCGCCGCCGGAGCGTCGATCGTCAGGAAGAGCAGCGACTTGTCGCGGTTGCTCTCGACGGCGTAGCCCTGGCGCGGGGTCGTCGCCGCCAGATCGGTGAACGCGCCCCAGAAGAGCACGTCACCCGCGACGAAGGCCACCCTGTCGGGCCCGCGCGCTGCGGCTCCGGCCACCGGGTCGTTGCCGGCGAACGAGAACTGCACCGCGAAACCCGCGATGCCCGCGAAGCCGCGGAGGTAGTCCTGGTCCGGAGGGAATTGACCCTCCGCCGGGAGGATCGAATCGTAGTTGGGACCCTTCCCCGTGACCCCCGCCTCCATTTCGACGCGGGCCGCCAGCGCGATCGACTTGCTCGAGAGCGAGCCGTTCACGAGGCTGATGCCGAAGACGAAGTCGAGTTGCGTCTCGTTGAGGAAGAGCAGGCCGTCCTTGACGAACATCAGCGAGTCCGGCAGCAGGTGACGCTGGTTGGTCGTCAGCACCTTGCCGCTGAACGACTGTCCGCCGAGGTTGAAGATCACCGACATGTTGTCGAGCACGGCATTGTTGGCATCCGTGCCCGAGAGGGAGCTCACGTAGCCGTTCGCGCGGATCGCCGCCGAGATCGGCTGCTTGTCCGTCCGCCATAGTAGGATGCGCTGCATGTTGCCGCCGGGCAGCGCGGTCGCGCACCAGATGCCGTCGGCCGACATGGCCACGGAGACGGCGCTGCGGCCCTGGGGCATCTTGTACCAGGCGTTGCCCGTGTTGGCACTCGTGCCGTAGTCGTCCAGGTAGGTACCGAGACCCACCGTGAGCACCTCGCGGTCGTGCCTCGTGTCGGTCGTGCCGTAGTACCACATCTTCCAGTAGGCCGCCGCCTCGTAGTACGGGTAGCCGAAGTTCGCCCCCGTCGACTGCATCGCAACCACAGCCTCCGCGCCGAACTGCGTGCCCTGCGTCGTGCCCGAGCTGAAGGCATCGAGCTGGCAGACGGTCCAGAAGTCGCCCGTCAGCGGGTTCACGATCAGCACGCCGCGCCTGTTGGCGGTGCTGCTCGTCGCGGGCTGCTGGTACTTCTGCGTCCAGGTGCCGTTCGAGAAGGACTTGATCGTCGTCTCGCCCCAGAGGAAGACGCGAGCGTGGTCCGCGGCCGGCGACTGGATCCAGCAGGTCTCCTGCTGGCAGTGCTTCCAGGCCTCCGTGCCGTACTGGAACCAGCGCGTCTCCTTGTTCGACTCCGCCGGGCGCGTGCCCGACGTCGACGGGATCGACTTCCGGTTCTCGCTGTCCGAGCCCCCGTTCGGGAGCATCACCGGGAAGAAGTCCGCGTTCAACGGCATGCCGGTGAACCGCCTGCTCGGCTCGCCGGTGTTGATCGAGTAGACCGAGCCCGCGTGGAACATCGGCACCATCCGGACCTCGGCCATCTGCGCCGTCGAGTCCTGGAGCCCGGTGTTCGTGCCCCCGGAAGCCTCGCTCGACTGCACGCCGCGGAAGTAGGTCGCCTTGTCCGGCGACACCGACAGCGGGAGCGTCGTGCTCCGCATCTGCCGGTTCGCCAGCGACGGCGCCGTCGCCGGGCCGTAGAAGCTGTCGGACTGCACGAAGGTCACCGGGTGGAACCCGCGGTCGAAGCAGGTGCCCGTGATCGAGCCGTTCGTCGGCGAGAGCGCGTTGCCGTCGAGCACCAGCGCGTTCGGCATCGGCCGGACCGGGTCCACCGTGCCCACCGCGCCCGCGCCGTAGCTCGCATCGCGCAGGTAGCTCGAGGTCCAGCCGTAGGTGCGAACCACCTGGGCCGAGGGATAGGTCCCGACGAACCCCACCGCCTCGGGCACCACCGTCGCGACGCCGCCCCCGCCGGTGAGCTTGTCGCCCGGGTAGGTCTGGCCGTCGATGCCCGGCTTCAGCGAGGTGTTCACGATGAAGGGCAGCGACGGCGGGCCGAAGAGGGTCGCCACCGTCTTGTGGATGCCCGCGAGGCCGGTCAGGGGGTTGGTCCCGTTGAACTCCCGGTCGTTGCGGGTCCAGACGTAGCCCGCGCCGCCCTGGGCCGGGTTCATCACCGCCGCGAAGACGCGGAAGGTCAGGTCGACCAGCCCCGTCGCGCGCGGGATGCCGAAGGTCCTCCCGGTGTTCCGGTCCATCTCGATGCCGAAGATCTGCTTCGTCAGCGGGTCGCCCCCCGTCGAGCCGGAGATCGCCACATCCGCCTCGATCGTGCCGTCGACCCACTCGAGGCCGAACGACAGCGGCGGCACGCCGCCGCTCGCGTTGAAGAACTCGGTGTACTCGACGCCGGCCTGGCCGGCCGCCATCACCACCGTGTCGATCACGATGTCGGGGATGCGCACCGCCACCAGATAGGCCTTGCGGGCGATCACGTCGTCGTCCTTCGTGACCGTGCCGCGCGTGTCGATCGCCTCGGCGATGAGCCGGAAGCGAAGCCCCGTCAGCGCGTTGGCGGGCACCTGGAAGGCGTTGACATACTCCGCGTCGGTGAAGGGGTACTTCCGGCGCGTCAGCACCGGGCCGCCGGGCGGATCCACGAAGCCCGCGTTCGTCCCCTCGTAGAGCGCGTCGAAGTAGTCCGAGAACATCACCGGCAGCACCGTGCCGAGGCTCGTGTCGCCACCCGGGAAGTCGTTGACCCCCTTCGTGCGGCGCGAACTCACGGCGGGACCGCCCGCGAGCGCCGTCTTCTGGAACCATGCCGGGTCGCGGCCCGCGGTCGGAGCGACGGGGTTGCCGTGCTGGGTGATCGAGGGCACCGGGCCCCGCGGCGACTGGAAGCCGCCGATCTGCATCTTGGTGAAGCCCGCCGCCAGCATGAACATGCCGCCGTTGCCGAAGTCGTTGCTGAACTTGTCGCCGCTGCCCGCCGACTCGTCGGTGTCGTGGTTGACCGGCTCGGTGCCGTCGACGACCGTGGTGTCGAACGTCGAGAGCTCGAACTCGCGCGGCATGTAGACGCTGAGCAGGTTGCTGCCCGAGCCGCCCGCGACCTGGAAGGCGAAGGAGAAGAACGCCTGCGGGTTCGCGGGGTTCACGAAGTCGATCACCTCGGGGAAGGCCGGCACCGCCGGGTCGCTCGTCCCTTCCGCCGCGGTCGGGTTCAGGATCGCGATCGAACCCTCGCCGATCGTCAGCGCGAAGTCGGCCGTCACCGAGAGGTCGGGCTGCTCCGCACCGGCCTGCGCGACCACGACGCTCAGGAGCCCGGTCGAGATCCCCTTGATGCGGAAGCTGTAGTCGCCGCGCTGCCGCGGGAAGCCGAGCAGGCGGGCATGTCCGGTGAAGGCGCCGTCCGCGTCGGGGATGCCGTCGAAGTTGTTGTCGGCACGATCCCGGATCAGCGTGACGCCGGGAGGCAGGACGCCCTTGTCGAGTTCGAAGCGATCGGGGAGCGCCGCTCCGCCGTTCGATCCGAACCGGACCACTTCGTTGAAGAGTTGGCCCGCGCCGCCGGGAGGCAGCGACTGCGTCTCGAAAAAGATCTCGAGCACCGTGGTGTCGAACGGCGTCCCGCTGCCGGAACAGCCGCCGA
>CAZMXP010000001.1:171870-204585 GCA_964570285.1 uncultured Planctomycetaceae bacterium | reverse complement strand
GCCACGCCATGCGGATGAACTGCGGCCCGTAGTGGCCGAAGTCCGCGGGCCACCACGGCTGCGACTGCGTCATCAGCGCGCGCAGTTCGCCCTTCACCGCCGCGAGGTCGAGCCGCCTGAACTCCTCGGCGTAGTCGAACCCCGCACCCATCGGGTCGGTGTTCGGCGCGTGCTGGTGCAGCACCTTGAGGTTGAGCTGGTTGGGCCACCAGTCCCGGTTCGTCGTGCCCTTGCCGCCTGCCGAGGTCGCTCTCTGTTGTGTCATCTCTTCTCTCCGTCTCCATCCTAGCGCGGCATGGAAGCGCCCTCGCGAGGCGCGCGCCTCCCGGAACGCGCCATTCTCGGGGGGGGCCGGGGGCCTGAACTTTCTACCCTCCAAGTCAGCGCAGCCCGCGCGAATCCTACCCCTCGACCAAGCTTGAGAGGTGTAGGCATGCCGCCGCGGCCCGCATCTCCGTTCCGGTTCGAGCGCGAGAAGGAAAACCATGCAGGCTCGAAGACACGAAGAGATTCCCGCGACGCGGTACGCGCTATGCGCGCAGGCTCGTCCCCTCACTCTCTCCGTGCCTTCGCGCCTTCGTGGTCATTGCCGAAAGTGACCCGTGCGGCGGCCTGCGACTGCCGGATCCGCTCCTCCATCTCCTTGAGGTTGGAAGAAGGAACCCAGGAAACTAGGAACCGAGCAAGAGCCGGAGTCGATCAACCGGGTGGAGCGGCGCGACACGCCGCAGGCACGCTCCCCCCCTTGCCCCCTCGCTCTCATGGGTTCCTCATCCAATCCGCTACGCACGAGCCTGAGCAGACCCTTCCGCGCCTCCTGCAAGCCGACGTTCAGGCTCCCGTCCGCCGATGGGTGGACGGGCGTCTCATCTCGCGCATGCTCACCTCCCCAGCCCCCAGAGCATCCACCCCGCCCAGTAGCGCGGGTGGCTCCACCCGGGGCGCTCGCGCACGTGCGCCTGCGCGGCGCGGAGCGCGTCGGCGGGGTCGAGGCCGCCCTTCCACAGCTCGTAGAAGCGCACCATCAGCGCGTTTGTCGCGGCGTCGTCCACCTTCCACTGCGAGCAGAGGACGCGAGGCGTGCCCGCGATCATGAACGCGCGCGCGAGGCCGAGCACGCCCTCCGCCTCGTAGACGCGCCCGCGCGCGGTCTCGCACGCGGAGAGGACCGCGAGATCGGCGGGAATCCTCGTCGCGCTCACCTCGGCGACCGTCAGCAGCCCGTCGTCCGCCTTGCCCGGCGTCAGCGCGAGGCAGGAGAACTGCGGACGTTCGACGTCGATCCGGCCATGGCAGGCGAAGTGCACCGCGCGCCAGCGCGGGCGCGTCGCCACGATCTCCCGCACCCTCTTCTCGTTCGCCTCCTCCCCAAGCAGCCGCACGTCCGCGACCGCCTCCACCTCGCCGCGCGTCGCGGGCAGCGCCGGGAGGCCCTCGTGCACCGGGTCGCCGATGCCGAGGACGCCCTCCCCCGCGCTCGGTTCGCCGTCGCGCAGCACGATCCACGTCGTCGCCGACGGGAGGAACGAGACGACCCGCCCGTGGGCGATCGCCGAGAACGGCACATGGCTGAGGGGGCCCGGGGGCCCGAGCATGAGCCGGCGCACCGACTCCGGCAGCGCGAGCGGCTCGATGAGCAGGCGGCGCAACTCCGCGAGCGTCGGCTGCGGGTCGCCCGTACGCTCTTCCGGCGAGAAGCGCCCCGCCGCGTCGATCAGCGCCGCGCGCTCGCCGAGGTCGACGATCGCGGCCCCGCCGCGCAGGACGCGCAGCGCGAAGGCGCGCTCGTCGGTCAGCGCGATCAGCACGATCGCCTCGTCGGCTCCGAGCCGCGCCTGCAGCGCCGGGAGGGCGACGGGCTCCGCGAAGCCGACGTCCGCGAGCGACCGCGCCGACCGCTGGACCCGCAGGATCGCGTCCTCGAGCGTCTTGCGCCCCTCTTCGTAGGCGCAGCGCGCGTCCGCGATCGGCGCGCGCTCGCCGCGGGCGAGCGCCCGGCGCAGCGTCGCCAGCGCATCGGAGACCTTGAGCCGCGCGCGCGCCTCCGCCTCCTGCACCTCGGGCGGGACGTGTCCCTTGAACACCTCCTCGCGGGAGCCGAGCGTCGACGCGAGGATCTGGCCGTTCTTCCGCTCCATGAACCAGAGGCACTCGTCGGCGGAGCCGGCCGCGACCGCCGCCTCGAGGCCGAGCGCATAGAGGTTGCGCCACCGTTCGCGCGCGCCGGCGGCCTCCTGGTCGGCGAGCCCGCGCTGGCCCGCCTCGAGGATCGAGAGCGCCTCGCGCGTGTCGCTCAGCGCTTCCGCATGGCGGCCGAGCTTCAGCCGCAGGCGTGCGCGGGTCTGCCAGCCGAGCGCGGCGATGTCGGGCCGGAAGAGGGGATCGAGCAGCGCCATCCCCGCCTCGATGTCCGCTTCCGCCGCGGCCGCGTCGCCGTTGCCGAGCCGCAGCACCGAACGGTTGATCAGCAACTCCGCGTGGAGGATCGGCGGTGCGGAGCGGCCGACCGCCTCGAACGCCGCGACCGCGTCGTCGAGCAGGCGCGCGGCCGGCTCGCGGCGGCCGAGATAGACGAGCGCGGAGGAGAGCGACGCGCGGGCCATCGCGCCGCCGACGGGCTCTTTTGCCTCGTCGCAGATCCGGATGCACTCCTCGAGCGGCGCGAGGGCCTCCTCGTAGCGCTCCTCGAAGATCAGCGACGTCGCGATCGCGTGGTGGACCATCGCCGCTTCCCGCACCATCCGGATCCGCTGGTAGAGCTGCAACGCCTTTCCGTACGCCTCGCGCGCGCGGTCGTAGCGGCCGAGGATGCGCTCGATGTAGCCGCGCTCGCGCAGCGCGTCGCCGATCGAGCGGAGGTCGCCGATGCGTTCGGCGGCGGAGATCGAGGCTTCGAGCGCCTCGATCGCGGGGCCGTACCTGCCCGCCTGCCGGTGCATCTCGCCGAGGTTGTAGGCGATGATCGCGGCCCCTTGCAGCAGCCGCGCCGCCTCGGTGCGGTCCGTCGCGGCGAGCCTCTCCGCCTCCGCGCGCGCGAGGGCGAGCGCCCGGTCGTAGAGCGTGACCGCCTCCGAGTAGTTTCCCGAGAAGCGCTCGACGGAGCCCAGTGCCATCAGCGAGGCCGGGATCTGGCGCTGGTCCCCGAGCCCCTCCTTGATCTCGAGACTTTCGCGGATGTGCGCGCGAGCCTCCTCGAGGAGCCTCAGTCCCGTCTCGAGCTGGCCCATGTTATTGAGCACCTTCGCGCGCATCTCCCGGTGCTCGCGGCTTTCGCCCGAAAGCAGCGGGAGCAGCGCCAACGCGTCCGCGATCGCCTCGCGCTGGCGCCCGGGGAGCTCCCCCTTGAACGCCGCGATGGCCTGCAAGGCGCGGAGGCGCTGCACCTCGTCGCCGAGCGCGGCCGCCACGCGGGCCATCGCCTCGGCCTGGTCGAGCGCGCGCTGCATGTCCCCCGCCATCTGCGCGGCGACCAGCGCGCCGCGCCTCAGGTCGAGCGCCCGCGCGAGCCAGCCGATCTCCTCGGCGCGGGCCGCCCCGGGCGCGTAGCAGCCAAGCGCCTCCGCGGGGTTGCGGGCGCGGTTCAGCAGGTCGCCGCGCTTCTGCTGCAGCAGCACCTCGATGACGGGGCAGGCCGCGAGCCCCGCGGGCGGCGGCCCCTCCCTCCCGAGCGCCTCGCGCGCGGCGCCGTCCATCTCGGCGCCGACGAGCGATTCGACATAGGCCGGCAGGCGCTCGTGGGCGGGCCCGGAGAGGCGCGCGGCGAACGCCCGTGCCGCGTCGAGCCGCGCCCGCGCGAAGAGCGCGTCGACGACGAGCCATGCGTCGCCCCCCTCGCCGGCGATCCGGTCGAGCGCTTGGCTGTCGCCCGCCTCCGCCGCCGCGACCACGCGCTCCGCGACGTCCGGCCCGCCGCGCGCGAGCTGCCCCTGAGGCAGCAGCAGCAGGGAGAGGAGCAGCGGCAGCGCAAGGCGCATGGGGCGCCGCGCGATTGTAGCGGGGATCGCCCCGTCCGTGCCGCCGGAGGCGGGCCCCGCGGGGCCGCGCCGGGCAGCGGCGCGCGCCATAGAATGCGCGCATGTCCGGCCTGTCGCCGTCGAGGCTCCTCCGGCGGTCGTTCCATCGCGCGCCGTGGCTCGCGGGTCGCGCGCTGCTCGTCGCGGGCCTCGGCCTGATCGAGGTGTTCGGGCGGGACTCGGGCCGCGACTTCGCGGAGCTGCTCTGGCTCCCCGCGCTCGCGCTGGCGATCTGGATCTGGCTTGTGCTCGACGAGCGCGCGGTGGAACTGGCGTGCGAACTCGGCGAGCGAGGCGAGGAGGCGCTGGAGTCCGTGTTCTCGATGTGGGGCGTCGACCTCCGCGGCGAGCCGGCGCTGCCACGGCGCCTCCCTTCGATGCTGCGCACCGGTGCGTTCGTGGCGTCGCTGCTCGTTGTGGCCCTCGTGGGATGGACGCTCCTCTCGACGACGCCGTTTCGCGACTTCGTCCGGCAGGGCTCCTACGTCCTGCTCCTGCTGCTCACCGCGGTGCACTGGTCGCTGCTGCTGCTCGTGCTCGCCTGGTCGATCCTCGCCGTCTACCTCGGCGTGCGGTTCTACCTGAAGGCGCGGAGCCCGGACGCCCCGACGACGCTCCGCGTCGGCCTCGCGCTGGCCGCCTACCTCTCCGTCGTGGCCGCCTGCTTCGCGTTCGCGCCGGTCTGGGTCGCCTTGCCCATCCTGGCCGCGGGGCCGCTGCGCTACCTCTTCTTCGCCGCCGCCGGGCGAGTCACGCGTCCGCGCGTGCTGATGCGCGACGGGCCCCGCGGACTCACCTCTTCCAGCCTCGGGGCGTGGCTCGTGATGCAGGCGATCTGCCTGTGGGGTCCGGCGGCGCTGGTGGTGGGGCTCGCGCTCGGCCAGCGTGCGATCGGCGGTGCGGCAGGCGATTCGACCCCCGTGACCGACGCCCTGGCGACGGCGGCGGCGTGGGCGGCCGGGCCGGCCTCCCTCCTCCTCGCCTTCTTCGACATGGCAAGCATCCGGCGCCACCTCGGGCTCTCCCCGGAGAGGACCGTGCCGACCAGCGTGCATCTCGTTCCGGACATCCCCCTCCCGCCGGCGCTGGCGAGCCGCGTGGGGGAGCGACTCGGGTCGCGCGGTTGGTCGGTACGCTGGCACCCAGACCCGCCCGACCGCGCCGACGTCCGCCTCCGCCTCGTCGAGCGCATGCACCCGCTCGGTGGCGCGCCGGTGACATGGCCCCTCGCCGTCAGCGCCGTGGCGCTCCAGTCGCCCGAACTGCTCGACCTGATCGCGCGCCGCGACCGCGTGCAGCGCCGGAGGCTGCTGCTGCGCGGGCTCCGGCGCATGCTGAAGCGCGCGCGCCTCCGGGGCGGCGCGGGAGGATGCGGCTTCGTCATCGCGCCCCACCAGTGGGTGATGCCCACGATGCTCCGCGACGCGGAAGACGACGAACTCACGGCGCACCCCGACGCGAGCTACCGGCGCTTCCTTCCGCTCGCCGCCCGCGCCCATGCCCACGACGTCCTCTCGCACGTCGAGGTGGACCTTCTCTTCGTGGAGGACGGCGTGCCGTGGAAGGGCGTGGAGCGCGTGCTCCGCCGCATCCTCGAACACTTCGACCGGGGCCGGGGCCGCATCGAGGAGTTCCACTTGGTCGGCATCCCGGCCGTCCGCGCCATCCTGCACGACTACGAACTGGGGGAGCCGCTCGTGCGCCCGGGCTATCCGGAGCCCGCCTACGAGGAGGTGGCGCGCGCGCGCGCGCTGAACCTCTTCCGCGACCGGGGCGGGGGGGAGGAGAGCCCCGAGGTGCCCGTCGAGGCCGACGGCGTGCCGGTGCATGTGTAGGGGGCGCGGGGGCTGGCCATCGGCCGGTGCGTTGGTTCGACATGGCTCCTTGTTGTCCATGCGATTCGACACGAAACCGTGCGTAGCCGCGAAGCCACCGTTGCACCTCCGCTGCGATCGCCTCACAATGGGCACGGAGGCCGACACGCTTCCGCATCGCGGGAGTTGACAACATGAAGCGCGTAGCTGCATTTGCGTGTGCCGCCCTGGTCTCGCTGGGCGCGGTCGCCTCGGCCGATCCCGTCTTTGCCGGCGACAGCATCTTCAGCATCGTTCCCGGCCAGCAGAGCTACTTCGACTTCGCGATCCTGCCGATCCCCGCCGACTTCTTCGCGCCGGGCTCGCAGCCCTTCGGGGGGCTCGTGATGATCTGGGGCGAGCCCTTCGGTCCCACCCCCTTCGGCTTCTTCGACAACGAGGACACGCTCGTGACGCGCGGCCCCGATCCCTTCGAGCGGTCCGCGCTGCCGCCGACCGACCAGAGCGTCCCCATCGAGATCGTCGCGCTGAACCTCAAGTCGATCCAGCCGATCCAGGTGGACTTCAGCGGCGGAAGCTCCGAGTTCTGGTACGTCGGCATGACCCTGCAGCCGTCGCTCCCCGGCACCGGCCAGCTCCAGATCCGCCAGCAGACCCTCGACGGAGGCCACTTCCAGGGGCAGTTCTTCGTCCAGCCCCAGTTCGTCTTCGTGCGCAAGCAGGACGTGGATGCCGCGGCGCTCGGCCTCATCGCTCCCGGCTCGATCAACGTGCGCGTCCTCGACCTCGGCACCTTCGGGATGCTGACGCCCGCGCCGGTCCCGTGGAGCTTCCTCTCCCCGTTCAGCCCCGGCGTGGTCGGCTTCTTCCCCGGCGTCAACAGCCCCCCGGCCCCCTTCCTCTGGATGGACGGCCGCGGCGGCTTCTCGCTGCTCGTGCTGCTGACGGGCCCTCCGGGGCGGGGGGGCGCCCCGGTGCCCGAGCCGGCCACGCTGCTCTGCACCGCCCTCGCGCTCGCCGGGTGGGCTCTGGTCCATGTCCGCGCGCGGGTATCATCCCGCGCATGACGAGAACCACCCTCGCGCTGCTTCTCCTCGTGCTCTGCGCCCGTGCCGACTCCTATGCCGGCACGTGGAAGAACGACAAGGTCACGCTCGTGCTCGCGGAGGGAGGCGCGGGCCTCACCGGCACCGTCACCCTCGGCACGAAGAGCTTCGCCGTGACCGCGAGCGTGGATGCGGCGGGCGCGCTCTCGGGCACCTTCCAGACGCCGGAGGGCCAGTCCTTCGCGTTCACCGCGACGCTGCGCGCGGGCAACCTCGTGTTCAAGACCGGCAAGAACGAGTTCCTGCTGTCGAAGCCCGCGGACAACCCCTTCGACGACCTGCCCGACGACCCCGCGCCTCCCCCCCCCGCGCCCCCCCAGCCTCCTCCCCCCGCGGCGGCGGGCGGCGTCGGCATCCAGCTCTACACCGACGACAACGGACAGCTCGTCGTGCAGGCGCTGGCGCCGGACGGGCCCGCGGCGAAGGCGGGCGTGCAGCAGGGGGATGTCATACTTGCAGTCGACGACGTTCCCGTCCCGAAGGGAACACTGGCAAGCCAGATGACGTCGCTGCGCGGGCCGGTGGGCTCGCGCGTGAAGCTGACGGTGCAGCGCGGGGCGCAGAAGCTCGATCTCGTGGTCGTGCGGGATGTGCTGGGGGGGCCGGGGGCGCCGCAGCCGGAGGCGGGCTTCAAGCATCCGTCGGGCCTCTGGCGGCTCGTGCCGCCGCCGGGGTGGGATCGCGGTGCGGGGCAGGACCAGAACACCGTGCGCTGGACGCACCCGGGCGGGGCGCTCGCGTTCGTGACGATCATCCCGCAGGCGCCCTACCGCGACGGGGAGGAATTCTTCAAGAGCGCGCTCGGGCCCGGCATGCAGCAGGCGGGGGCGAAGTTCTTCGGCAGCGAGGTGCAGAAGCCGCAGGGGGGGCCGCCGCTCTTCACGACGCGGTTCGAGAGGACGCGGGAGAACGTCCCCGAGAGCGGGCGGCTCCTCGCGCTCGTGCTTGACGGCAACGTCATCCTCCTCCAGACGACGGTGCCGAAGGGGGCCGACCGCCGCGTCGAGGAGGAGTCGCTCGCCTTCCACACGAGCTTCCGCATCGGCGGGGGCGGCGCCACGCCGCCGGGGCCTCCCGGCCCGCCCGCGCCCCCCGCGTTCGGTCGGGACGTGGACCGGGCGATCGAGGAGGCGGAGGCGGCGATCAACGGCGAGCAGTACGAGCGCGCGCTGAACCTGCTCTCGCCGCTCGCCACGAAGGGTGAGCCGCGGGCGATGTTCCTGCTCGCCTACCTGCTGCGCGAGGGGCTCGGCGTGCGGCAGGCGCCCGGCGAGGCGTTCAAGCTCTACCGCAGTTCCGCGGAGGCGGGCTTTCACCCGGGCATGAACCTGCTCGGTGTCTGCTACCGCGAGGGGGTGGGCACGCAGCAGGACTTCGCCGAGGCGATGAAGTGGTTCAAGAAGAGCGCACTGCTCGGCAACCGCGACGCGGCGCTCAGCGTCGGCGCGCTCTACGTGAACGGCCAAGGGGTGCAGGCCGACTACGTCGAGGGCTACGCGTGGTACCTCGTCTCGGACGTGGAGATGGCGCACCAGAACATGCAACAGCTTGACCAGTACCTCTCGCAGCAGCAGATCCGGCAGGCGCAGCAGCGCGCGCAGCAGATCGCGGCGACGATCCAGCCCGAGGGCGGCGCCGCGGGGGGCTTCCCCGCGCAGATCATGCGCACCGACGACGGGCGCTACGTGATCCAGGGCATCAAGGCGGGCTCGAACGCCGAGCAGGCGGGCGTGCGCCCGGGCGACGTGCTGATCTCGGTGGGGGGCAAGCGCGTCACCGGGATCGCCCCCGCCGAGCTGGGGGCGCTGTTGGAGGGGGCCGCGGGGGCCATCCTGCAGATGGAGATCGAGCGGGACGGCCAAAGCGTCCAGCTCGCGTTCCCGCGGGACGCGATCAATCCGAGGTAGCGGGCTCGCGGTCGCTGGGGCCCGGGATGGCGTCGAGGGCCTTCAGCTCCGCCTCGTCGAGGAAGCCGTCCTTGTTCTGGTCGAGCTCGTCGAAGCGGCGCTTCACGCGCTCGCTCGCCTCTTCGCGGCTGACCTTCCCGTCGCCGTCCTTGTCGAGGCCGCCGAGCGGACGGGGAGGCGGGGCGAGCTCCTCGCGGCTGATCGCACCATCGCCGTTCTTGTCGAGGGTCAGCAGCGCCTTCGCGGCGTTCTCGACCTCCTTCGCCGAAAGTGCGAGGTCCTTGTCGCCATCGAGCAGCGCGAGCAGCGAGGGCCCCGGTCGGCCGCGTCCCATCCCCTCGGGCCGCGGGTCCTCCTGCCCGGGCGCGCCCCCCCGGCCTCCGCGCCCGCCGCGCCCACGGCCGCGCCCGCGCATGGCGCGAAGCTCCTCCTCGTCGAGGTAGCCGTCGCCGTTCCTGTCGAACTCGTCGAACCGCGCCTTCAGCCCCTCGGGCGCCTCGTCGCGGCCGATCTTGCCGTCGCCGTCCTTGTCGAGGCGCGCGAGCATGCCTCCGCGGCGGGGCGCCTCCTCCTCCCCCCCGAGCCCCCCCGCCTTCAGCTCCGCGCCGCTCAGCGTGCCGTCCCTGTCGGTGTCCTTCGACAGGAGCGCCGCCGCGGCGCCCTTCAGCTCCTCCGCCGCGAGCGTGCCGTCGCCGTCGGCGTCGAGCAGCCGGGCGACCGGATCGCGCAGCGGTTCCGCCGCGGGGGCGGGCGGCTTGGCCGCTTCGCCGTCGGCGCGGGCGTGCAGCGCGAGCGCGAGCAGGGCGGGGATCAGGCGGCCGGTCGTCATGGGCCCGATCCTACCCGCTCCGGGGGCGCGAAGCTGGCGGTTGCGATAGTCTGGGGGGCATGCACGCGCGCCTGACGACGCTCCTCCTCCTCCTCCCGCTCGCGGCGGCCCAGGAGGGGTTTGGCACAAGGCAGGACCCGAACGGGCCCAGGATCGGGCGCGAGCAGATGTGGCCCGCGCCGACGGCGGAGGACTGGAAGAAGCCCTGCTGCCTCACGTGGCAGCGCACGTGGGAGGACGCGGTCAAGGTCTCGAAGGAGACCGGCCACCCGATCCTCGTCTGCATCAACATGGACGGCGAGATCGCGAGCGAGCACTACGCCGGCGTGCGCTACCGCGACCCGGCGATCGCCGCGCTCTACGAGCCCTACGTGACGGTCATCGCGTCGGTCTACCGCCACAACCCGCGCGACTACGACGACGAGGGGCGGCGCATCCCCTGCCCGCGCTTCGGCGGCGTCACCTGCGGCGAGCACATCGCCATCGAGCCGACCATCTTCGAGAAGTTCTGCGACGGCCAGCGCGTCGCGCCGCGCCACATCTGCGTCGAGCTCGACGGCAAGGAGAGCTACGACGTCTTCTACATGAACGATACCGCGTCGGTCTTCGACGCGATCCGCGACGGCATCGCGAAGCGCCCGCCGCTGCCGCCGATCGTGCGCGGCGACCGCCCGGTGCTCGAACGCGTCGGCAGCAGCGACGTGCGCGACCGGACCGCCGTCGAGGCGGCCTACCGCGACGGGGATGCCTCCTCGCGCAAGGCGCTGCTCGACGCGGCGCTGAAGGCCGGAGGCGACAACCAGCTCGAGCTGCTGCGGCAGGCGCTCTTCGGCCTCGACGTGGACCTCAGCCGCGCCGCGCAGGAGGCGCTCACGAAGGTCGCGAGCCCCGAGGCGACGCGGCTCGTCGCCGACGCGCTGCGCGTGCCGATGGACGCGGCGACCCGCGACGCGCTGCTCGCGACGCTGCGGCGCCTCGGCGAGGGCTCGCCGCTCGCCCGCTACCTCGCCGTCGTGCACGGCGGCCTCGCGGAGCGCTCGGAGGTGGTCGACACCGGCGGCGCCTCCGCGCCCGGCGTCGGCGGCACCTATCCCGCGCCCGCGGGCTGGTACCGCGGTCCCGGCCTCGCGTCGCAGATCGAGAGCAAGACGGCGGCGGCGGAGGCGCGGCCGGAGGAGCCGGGCCTGCAGCTCGACATCGCCGAGGCGTCGCTGGCGCTGGCGATGCAGGCGCCGCAGACCTACAGCGACCCGCGCAGCGCGGGCATGCTCGCGCGCATGCTCCACGACGACGCGCGCCGCTGCGCGCTCGAGGCGGAGCGGCTCGGCAGCAAGGACTGGCGCGTGCACGCGGTGCTCGCGCTCGCCGCCTACTACGGGGGCGACGTCGAGGGCGGCTACGCCCGCGCCGAGCCCGCGGTGAAGGCGCTGCCGCAGGACGACCGCGGCTGGATGTCGATGGCGGTGCTCACGGTCTTCGCCGAGTCGCGCTGGAAGGCGATCAAGTCGGCGGTGCGCGAGCAGAAGCAGTGGCCGTCGAGCTGGATCACCGACCTGCACGCCGCCTACTCGATGCTGCTCCGCCACCCGCTCGGCACCGACGGGCAGGTGGCGTGGCACTACGACCTGCTCGACTGGCTCGGCGCCGACTGGCGCGCCGACCGCGTGCTGCGTTCGGGACTCGAGCGGTTCGCCGACTCGGCCGCGCTGCACGAGCGGCTGCGCGACCGGCTGCTGAAGATGCAGGGCGCCGACGCCCTCGAGGCGGCCTACGGCGAGTGGATGCAGAAGGAGGGGGCGCGGGGGAGCACGGCGCCCTTCGCCTCCGCCGCGGCGATCGCCGCCGCCGAACACCACCGCAAGCAGGGCAATCTCGACAAGGCGCTCGCCAGCTACGCGCGCGCCCTCGAATGGGAGGGCCTCGACCGCGCGGCGCTCGCGCTCGCCCACGCGGGCCGCGCGCGGCTGCTGCTCTCGCTCGCGCGCGACGACGAGGCGCTCGCGGCGATCCTCGCCTCGCTGGAGACCTCGCCGGATGCCGCCGGCGACCGCGACGGCATGGGCATCACGCCCGGCGAGACCGCGCAGATGCTGCTCGACAAGCTCCGCACGTCGAAGAGGGAGGAGGACGCCGCCCGCCTCGAGGCGGCGCTCCGCCGGATCGACCCCGAACTGCTGCGACCGGACCGGGAGTAGCCGCCGCCCGTGACCGACACCCACGCCGTCGCCGCGCGGATCGGGCGCGAATGCGCCTTCCTGCGCGAGGTCGTCACCGAGGTCGAGAGGGTCATCGTCGGCCAGAAGCCGCTCATCGACGGCCTGCTCGTCGGGCTGCTCGCCGACGGCCACGTGCTGCTCGAGGGGCTGCCGGGCCTCGCGAAGTCGCTCGCGGTGCAGTCGGTCGCGGGCGCGCTCGGCGGCACCTACCGGCGCATCCAGTTCACCCCCGACCTGCTGCCCGGCGACCTGCTGGGCACGCAGGTCTACAACCCGAAGAGCGGGGACTGGACCGTGCGGGACGGTCCCGTCTTCGCGAACTTCGTGCTCGCCGACGAGATCAACCGCGCGCCGGCGAAGGTGCAGTCGGCGCTGCTCGAGGCGATGCAGGAGCGCCAGGTGACGCTGGCCGGCGAGACGCGCCCGCTGCCCGCGCCCTTCCTCGTGCTCGCGACGCAGAACCCCGTCGAGCTCGAGGGCACCTACCCGCTGCCCGAGGCGCAGATCGACCGCTTCATGCTGAAGGTCGTCGTCGGCTATCCGGACAAGGCCGAGGAGCGGAGGATCATCGAGCGGATGGCGACGCTGGGCGACCTGCCCGTCGTGCGCGCCGTCGCGACGCCGGCGCAGGTGCTCGCCGCGCGCAAGATCGTCGACCTCGTCTATGTCGACGAGAAGATCCTCGGCTACGTCGTCGATCTCGTCTTCGCGACGCGGGAGCCGGAGAAGGCGGGGCTCGCGTCGCTGAAGCCGCAGATCCTCTACGGGGCGTCGCCGCGCGCGTCGATCGCCCTGGTGAGGGCCGCGCGTGCGCGGGCGCTGCTGGAGGGGCGCGGCTTCGTGACGCCGCACGACATCAAGTCGGTCGGCATGGACGTGCTGCGCCACCGCGTCATCACGACCTACGAGGCGGAGGCCGAGGGGCTCACGTCGGTGGACGTGATCCGCAAGCTCTTCGACACCGTGCGCGTGCCGTGAAGCAGCAGGAGCGCGATCGCGAGACCGAGCTGAAGGAGCTGCTCGAGGAGGTGCGCCGGATCGACGTGCAGAGCCGCCGGCTCGCGACCGACGTGATGTCGGGCGGCTACCTCTCGGTCTTCCGGGGCGCCGGCATCGAGTTCGACGAGGTGCGCGAGTACGCCGTCGGCGATGACCCGCGCTCGGTGGACTGGAACGTCTCCGCGCGCGTCGGCCGCCCCTTCGTGAAGAAGTACGTCGACGAGCGCGAGCTGACGGTGCTCTTCCTGCTCGACCTCTCCTCGTCGATGCAGGGGGGGTTCGGCATCTGGTCGGCGCGGCAGCTCGCCGCGCGCGTCTGCGGCTGCCTCGCGTTCGCGGCGACGCGCAACGGCGACAAGGTCGGCCTCGTCAGCTTCGACGAGGGCGTCTCCTCCTACGTGCCGGCGAAGAAGGGGCCGGCCCACGCGCTGCGCATCATCCGCGACTGCCTCGCGCTGCCGGGCGGGACCGCCCGGGGGTCGCCCGCGGCGGCGCTCGAGTTCGCCGCGCGCGCCGTGCGCCGCCGGGCGATCCTCTTTCTCGTGTCGGACTTCCTGTGCGAGGGCTGGGAGGAGGCGCTCGCGCTCTGCGCGCGGCGGCACGACGTGATCGCCGTGCGGCTGCTGACGCCGGAACTCGCGCCCCCGGAGGCGGGCGTGATGCGCATCGCCGACCCGGAGAGCGGGGAGGAGGCGCTCGTGGACTGGGGCAGCCGCAAGGTGCGCGAGGCGTACCGGCGGCGCGTCGCCGACTGGCGCCTCCGGACCGAGCAGGCGATCGGGCGCGCGAAGGTGGACCGGATGGACGTGCCGGTGCCCCGCGTGCGCGGCCGTGACATGATCGCGGGCCCGATCATGAAGTTCTTCCGCATGCGCGAACTGCGCGGGATGAAGAAGTGAGACTCCGGCGGGCGCTCGCGCTGGCGGCCTGCGGCCTGCTCGGCCATTGCGGGGGCGGCCCGGCGATCCCGGCGGAGGATCTCCTGCTGCGCGTCACGGCGGGCGGCGAGGAGGTGGTGCTCGGCGCCGCCTTCCCGCTGACCGTCGAGCGCGTCTGGAGCAAGGACCTGCTCCCCGCCGCGTGGAATGACCGGGCGCTCGCCCCGCTCGTGCTGAGGCTCGACCGCCTCGAACGGCGCGAGGACGCCCGGCGCCTCGAGGAGCGGCGCCACTACGTCGGCTACGCCTTCTCGCTGGCCGACCTGTCGATCGCCGCGCCTGAGTTCGTCGCGCGACCGAAGGCGGGCGGCGAGGACCGCCTCGTCTCCGCCGAGCCGCTGCGGCTCCGCGTGCGCCGGGCGCTCGACCCCGCCGCCCCCGGCCCCCCCGAACTTCCCGACCTGCCCGGTCGCGACCGCGGAGCGTGGTGGCCGTGGCTGCTGCTGGCGGCGGCGGTCGCCCTCCTCGTCGCGGTCCTGCGCCGCCCGCGGGGGCCGCGCGCCCTCCCCGGGGCGCAGGACCCGGCCTCGCTCGCGCTCGCGCGCCTGCGCGCGCTCCGGGAGGCGGGCACCTACGTCGAGCTGTCGTCGGTGCTGCGCGCCTACCTGTCCGCCCGCTTCGCGATCCGGGCGGAGGAGATGACGACGGAGGAGATCCTCGCGGGCCCGGGCGACAGGGCGCGCCTCGGGCGGATCCTCCGCGGCTGCGACCTCGTGAAGTTCGCGGGCGTGGCGCCGGCCGCGACGGAGTTCTCCGCGCTGCTCGACAGCGCGGAGGCGTTCGTGCGCGAGGGGGTGGCGTCGTGAGCGCGCTGTTTGAACGGCTGACCGGGATGCAACTGCTCGATCCGGGCTTCCTCTGGCTCCTGCCGGTGCCGCTCCTCGCGCTCGCGTGGCGCCTGAGGCGCCGGCGGCGCGCGGTGCGCTTCGCGCCGGCGGCGCTCGGCCCGCTGCCCGTCTCGTGGCGCGTGCGGCTGCTCGGGCTGCCCGCGCTGCTCTGGGCGCTCGGCCTCTGCGGCGTCGTCGTCGCGCTCGCGCGGCCCGCGGAGCGCGTGCGGCTCGCGGGTGCGACCGAGGGCATCGACATGCTGCTCTGCGTCGACACGTCGTCGTCGATGACGGCGCCCGATCTCGGGAGGGCCGGCACGCGTCTCGACCTCGCGCGGGAGGCGGCGACGGTGTTCGTGCGCGCGCGCCCCCACGACCGCATCGGCCTGCTCTCGTTCGCGCGCTACCCCGACCTGCGCTGCCCGCCGACGCTCGACCACGAGGCGCTCGCCGTGATCCTCGCGCGGCTCTCGACCGTCACGAGCGAGGGGCCCGAGGACTACACCGGCATCGGCACCGCCGTCGCCCGCGCGGCGCAGATCCTCGACGGCGCGGCGGCGGCGTCGCCGGTCGTCATCCTGCTGACCGACGGCGAGGAGAACGTCGCGACCCGCGGCACCGCCGGGGAGATCGCGCCGGTGCACGCCGCCCAGCTCTGCCGGACGCTGGGCGTGCGCGTCTACGCGATCGCCGTCGGCGGCGAAGCCCCCTCCGGCCCCCGCGCCCCCCCCGACCTGGGCGCCCTCGAGAGGATCGCCGCGACGACGGGCGGCGCGCTCTTCCGCGCCGGCGACGCGAACGCGCTCGGGGCCGCCTACGCGCGGATCGACGCGCTCGAACGGAGCGGTTTCGAGGAGGAGCGCCACGCCGTGCAGGAGCGCCAGCTTCCGCTGCTGCTCGCGGCGGTGGCGCTGCTGCTCTTCGCGCGCGGCGGCGAGGCGACGCTTCTGAGGGTGGCGCCGTGAGCCTGCTTGCGTGGTTCGCGCGTTCCGACGCGCTCACGTGGCTGCTCGCGGCGCCGGCCGCCTGGCTGCTCCTCGCCGGGCTCGACCGCGCCGCCGCGCGCCGGCTCGCGGCGCAACTGGGCCCGCGGTCGGTCGCGCTCGCGGGGGCGCGGCGGCGCGGGCGGCCGGCGCTCTTTGCGCTGGCGCTGCTCCTCGCGATCGCCGCGATGCTCCGGCCGGTGTGGGGCACCGCCACCGAGGGCGCGCCGCCGCCGATCGACCACGTCGTCTGCCTCGACGTCTCCCGCTCGATGCTCGCGCGCGACCTCGCGCCCGACCGGCTCGCGGCCGCGAAGCGCGAGATCCGCGCGCTCGTCGAGCGGGCGGCGGAGGACCGCTTCGGACTTGTGCTCTTCGCCGGCGAGGCGCGCCTCTGGGTGCCGCTCACCGACGACCGGCGATCGTTCGCCGAGATGCTCGAACTCGCCGACCCGCTCGCGGTGGGCCGCGGCGGGACCGATCTGGGCGCAGCCCTCGACACCGCGCTCGCGCTGCTGCCGCCGCGCGGCGAGCGACCCGCGTCGATCCTGCTCGTCACCGACGGCGAGGACCTCGGCGGCGGCGGCGTCCGGGCCGCCGAGGCGTGCCGCGAGCGCGGGGTCGCCGTGCATGCCGCGGGCTTCGGCACCGCGCTCGGCAGCAAGATCGCCGTCGACGGCTCGGGATTCCTGAAGAGCCGGGACGGCGAGGAGGTCGTCTCGCGGATGGACGCCGGCTCGCTGCGTGCGATCGCCGGCGCGGCCGGGGGCGGTTTTGTGGACGCGAGCGACGCGGAGTCGCCGCTCGTGCGCCTCTACGAGGAGCGCATGCTGCCGGGTGCGCGCGAACGCGCCTGGCGAGGCGATGGGGGGGGGCAGGGGGGGGAGCAGAACGGGGGACAAGGGGGCCGGAAGGACCGCTTCCAGTGGCCGCTCGCCTGCGCGCTGCTGCTCTGGGTCGGCGAGGGCTGCCTCGGGGAGCGGAGGCGCCGATGAGCGGGGCGCGCCTGCTGCTCGTCGCGCTCCTCGCGCTCGGCACGCTCGTCGCCGCCGGTTGCGGCCAAGGCGAGAGCGAGATCCTCGCGGCACGCGCGCTCGCGGCGCTGCGCGACGGCAGGCTCGACGACGCCGAAGAGGCCGCACGGCGCGGCGCGACGCCGGGGTTTGACGACTTCGTGCGCGGCAACGTCGCCTTCGCGCGCTCGGAGGGGCTCGAGCCCGACGCGTCGAAGCCGGGGGCGCCGCCGGCCCTCTTCGAGCGCATGGTGGCCGACGCCGAGGATGCCCTCGCCCACTGGCGCCTCGCCGCCGCGAGCCGGGCCGACTGGCCCGCGGCGCGCCGCAACGTCGAGCGCGCGCTGCTGAGGCTCGAGCGCCTGCGCGAACGCAAGCGCGAGTCGGAGAGGCGCAACCGTCCCGACCCGCCCCCGCCCCCGCCGGAGCCGGCGCCCGACGAGACGGAGCCCCCGCCCCCCGAGGCGAGGCCCGAACTCGAGGAGGCGGCGCTGCCGGAGGAGGCGGTGCGCGCGCTGCTCGACCTGCTCGTGAAGAAGGAAGAGCAGAAGCGCGAGCTTCGCCGCGAGCGGCGCGCCGCCGCCGGCGCCGAAGTCGAGAGGGACTGGTGAGGGCGCTCCTCCCGCTCGCGCTCGCCTGCGTGGGGGCCGCCGTCGCGACGGCGGCGGAGCCCGCCCGCGCGTTCGTCGAGATCCTCTGCTCCTCCGAGCGCTGCTACCGGAACGAGCCGCTGCGGGTCGTCCTCCGCGTGGGAATCGACCGCGACTGGTTCCGGGCGCAGGCGGTGCAACTCTTCCGGCAGCCGCTCGACCTGCCCGTGGCCGTCTCCGCCCCCTGGTGGACGGCTCTCGCGGGCGCGGAGCGCCTCGCCGACCCCCCCGCGGCGCCCGGCCGCCCGACCCTGCGCCTGGTCGTCAACGATGCCGCCATCGCGGCCGCCGCACGGCCCGAGATCTCGATCGGCGGGCGCCTCTTCACCGTCGTCGAGGTCGAGCGGCGCTACCTGCCCACGGCGCCTGGGACGCTCCTCGTCGCGGCGCCGAGCCTGCGCTTCTGCTACGCGACGAGTTTCGAGGACGACCTCTTCCACGGCCGCGTCCCGAAGGACCGGCGCGACGCGTACGTGGAGGGGGAGCCGTGCCGGGTCACCGTCGAGCCGCTGCCGGTCGAGGGCGTGCCGGGGGGGTTCCTGGGCGCAATCGGCCGCTTTGAAGTCCGTGCGGAGGCCGATCGCGAACTCGTGAAGGAGGGCGAGACGCTCAGGCTCACGTTCCATGTGCAGAGCAGCGGCGACTCGAATCTCGAGACGATCCCGGCGCTGCGCCTCGACGACCTGCAGGGCTTCCACGTCTACGGCCAGACGGAAAGCCGCGCCCCCGGCAGGCTCACGGCGACCTACGAGATCGCCCCGACCGGAAGCGCTTTCTCGGCGATCCCGCCGATCCGCTGGGCCTACTTCGACCCTGCGCCCCCGGGGCGCTACGCGGTAGCCACCACGCCCCCGATCCCCCTGAAAGTCGTGACGAAGGAGGCGCCGGTCGCCGTCCGCAGGCGCACCAGCCCCTACATCGCGATGCTCGCCGGCATCGCGATGGCCGTCGCGCTCTGGTGGTACGGGTCGCGCCGCCGCGCGCACGCGCGGGAGCGCGAACGGCAGCGCGGGGCCCACGCCCGCTGGACGGCGGAACTGGCCCAGGCCGACGTCAACCTGGCCGAGGCGTTCGCCGACTACCTCGCGGCACAACTGGGCTGCGCCACGGCAGCCGTCATCGGGCCGGACCTCGCCTCCCGCCTCGCCTCCGCCGGGCTGGACCCGGGGCTGGCCAACGAAACCGCAGTCGCCCTCGAATCCCTCGTCGCCGCACGCTACGGCTCCGGGGCGGCAGGCTCAGCCGGACGCGCCGAACTGGCCCGGCTGGCCGACCGCATCGAGGGGGCTTTCCGCTCGCGCGCAGCGGCTACTTGATGCCCTTCGCGGCGCGCTTGGCGGCCTTTTTGGCCTGCTTTTCCTTCGTCGAGAGCTTGGGCTTGTTCTTCTTGTCCTTGGTTACCTGACCTTTGGCCACGAGCGCGCCTCCTTTCGAAAGTTGCGAAAGAATCTAGCAGGGGGGGGCCACAGCATTTCCCCCCGCGGGCGCGGCGCGCGGGAGGAGAGACTCCCCGGGACGACCGCTTTCGCATAGGCTACCGGCTTCACGGGTCTGCGACCCACGGAGATGAGCATGAAGAAGATCCTGATCGGCGCGCTGGTGGGCGGCATCGTGCTGTTCGTCTGGCAATACGCGGCGTGGAGTTTCCTCGACATCCACAAGCTGGAGCAGGAGCCGGTGCTCGCGAACGAGGCGGCGGTGGCGGCGGCGCTGCAGGGCACGGCGCGCGGCGTCTACTGGATCCCCGGCCTGCGTCAGGCAGACCACAAGGACACGGAGAGCGAGGCCCACAAGGCGTGGGCGAAGAAGTACGAGGCGGGGCCGATCGCGTGGATCAGCTACGACCCGAATGGCAAGGAGGCGATGCCCCCGAAGACTCTCGCGTTCGGCGCGGGCCTCTGCGTGCTGATCGCGCTCGTCGTCTCGATGATGCTGCGCGGCGCGGCGATCCGGAGCTACTTCGGACGCGTGCTCTTCGTGCTGGGCTTCGGCCTCTTCCTCGCGATCGCGATGGACGCGCAGAACTGGCTCTGGATGAACTTCCCGCTCGACTGGACGAAGGCGTGGGTCATCGACCACGTCGCGGGCATGGGGGCGATGGGGGTCTTCCTCGGGCTCATCGTCAAGCCGGAGTAGGACTCCGTCCGGGGGCCCGGTCGCAGGCGCGCTGGTGCCGCCGCGCCCTCGCGTCGGCGTTCGGCCGATCAGGACCGAGGGTTTCGGATTTGATGAGGAAGCCAGGAAGGGAGGAATCCAAGGGGGCAAGGGGGAGCATCCCAAGACTCGGATGGCTCGAATCCGCCCCTTCCTCGTTCCCTAGATTCCTGGGTTCCTCGTCCCCTCCTTCAAGACGAAGGCTGTGGTCCGCCGCACCGCGCAGTCCCCGGTGGCCTTGTGCGTGCGATCGCAGCGCGGAACGCGCGCGTTTCCGAACGCGTTCGCCCCTGAGACCCGAACACCCTTCGCGATTCGGTCCCGCTCGTCGTCCAGGGGGCGAGCGACGCGGGGTTCTCGCGTTCCAGGTCGGATCCGGATGGACGACCCGTGCGGGCGGCGGCGGCCCGGCCCCTCAGGACTGCGCGAGCAGCGCGTGGTCGGCCTTCGCGCCGTCGGGGCTGCGGATCGGGACGCGGCTCATCGGCGGGGCGGTGTGGCGCACGATGGGGCCCCTGCGCAGGCGCCAGATCCACGGGAGCGTGCGGCGCAGCGTGTGCATGATCCCCCACATGCCGTGGAGTTGCGCGAGCGCGTCGGCGAGATAGAGGCTGCTCTTCGGGAAGACGATCGCCTTCAGCAGGCGGAGCGGGTTGTAGAAGAACATGTAGACGAGCAGCATGTTGATCTGCTTGCGCCAGGGCTTGGGGTGCTGCGACGCGATGACGTAGTTGGCATCCGTCATGTGCGGCGTGATCGCCTTGCCGGCGACGCTCTTGTAGGCGATCCCCTTCGTGAAGGTCTCCTCGTAGAGCTTGCTGCCGGTGGCCGGCGAGAGCATCAGCACCTGGAAGGAGACCGCGCCCGCGTCGCGCAGGATCTGCGCCTGGTTCAGGAGTCCGTAGGGGCGGCCGCGGGTGTAGAGGGGCTGGCTGTCGTGGTGCATCATCATCGGCATCGGGTGGATACCGTGGTGCTGGAGCAGCCGGAAGGCGTCCACGGTGGCGCCCTTGGACTGCCCCTTGTTGACGAGCGTGGCCGTCAGGTCCTCGACGCCCATCCAGATCGCGCGCAGTCCGGCGGTGCGCAGCGTGATGATGTGGTCGCGCAGCTTCAGCGTGTCGTGGACCGTCGCCTCCGTGCCCCAGCGGACGCGCTTGCGGAACGGGACGTTGCCGTCGAAGGTCGCGCGCGCGAGCGCCTCGGCGATCTCGACCGTGCGCGCGTGGTCGTTGAAGAAGTTGTCGTCGGTGCCGAACATCAGCCCGAAGCCGTACTCGCGGTGCAGCGAGGTCATCTCCTCGACGATGCGGGCCGGGCTCTTGAGCCGGTGTTGCTTCTGGTTATAGGCCGGGATCGGGCAGTAGGGGCACTTGAACTTGCACCCGAAGGTGAGCACGAGCGACGCGACGGGGCTGAACCGCCGCACGCGCGACGCGGGAAGCGCGTGCGACGAGAGGCCCCGGCCCTTGCCCGGCGGTTCGAGCAGCGTGAAGCCGAGCCGCGCCGCGGGCAGTTCGTCCAGGTCGCCGAGCAGGCGCTGGACCCCGGTGTCGACGACCTCCCGGGCGACCCCGTCGCGATCGGTGCGTGCGTAGCAGAGGCCCGGGATCGAGTCGAGCAGGCCCGCCTCGCGCGCGCGCACGAAGGTCTGCCGGAGCGTGGCGGTCCCGCGTGACGCCGGATGCTCGGAGAGCAGCAGTTCCAGCAGCGAGAGCCAGACGAACTCCTCGCCGCTGACGGCCACGTCGGCGCCGGGCGGATCGCGCGGGTCGGCGCGGAAGGCGTCCCACGGCTGGTAGACCGACCGGGGGCCCCCGACGACGATCAGCGGCCGGTGCGCCGGATCGATGCGGGCGGCATCCGCGACGAGTTCGGCGCAGCGCTCGCCGTGCAGCGACATGCTCGAGACGAGGAAGAGGTCGGGCACGCGGCCGTCGACGCGCATCTCGCTCGGCCGGAAGTTCCGGTTCCACTGCTGCAGGACGATGCGCGTCTTCGGGAAGCCGCAATCCACCATCGCGGCGCCGAGCGCGCGCACGCCCGCCGGCGCCATGCGCAGGTCGGCGCCGACGAAGGGCAGCAGCCGCGTCCGGTGGTCGAACGCGCACGCGATGACGGTCGTCAGGTCGTGGCTGCCCGAGAGCAGGCGGAGGCGGTCGCGGAGGGCGGAAAACTCGCCGGGCTTGAGGAGTTCGTCGCCGCGGGTGCGTCGGGGCAGTTCCAATTTCCGCCAGCGTACCAGAGGGGGTGGGGGCCGCGCGTCTCCATGGGCTGTCGCCGCCCCCGCGCCCCCCCCTTTTCCCGTCGAGGCGTCTCGAGGGCCGGATCCGCCCGACTTCGGGCAGTTCTGCTGCCGGGTGTAGACTTCCCCGCTGGATCCCGCTCCTACCCGACGGAGAGCCATGAAAACCACACTCCTCTGCCTGCTCCTGCTCCCGTTGACGCTCGGCATCGCCGACGAGACCGGGCGCCCGAAGGTGACCGCCCAGCTCTGCCAGAACTGGGACCAGAAGGGGCTTCCCGAGGCGTCGACGACGACCTTCTATGCCGACAGCCCGAGCGTGCGCGTCGTCTTCCAGAGCGAGGCGCCGATCCCGGTCGGCCAGCGCACGACCCCGGCCATCTGCGTCGACCAGGGCGGCCCGTGCGTCGAACTCTTCCGAGGCGACGCGTTCGTCGGCGACGGCAAGAGCAACCTCATCGGCCAGGGATTCACGGTCGCGGGCCGCACTTGGGCGCAGTCGGGCGGCCGTTTCCGCTTCCGCGTCTACTGGAACGACGAGGCCGAGCCGCTCGTGGACATCCCCTTCACGATCGTGGCGGGCAACCGCTGGGCGCTGCTCGTCGGCATCTCCGACTATCCGCCCGCGGGCGCGGGAGGGCAGGATCTGCCCGCGAGCGACAAGGATGCGCAGCGCATGAAGGAGTTGCTCGAGGCCTCCTTCGGCTTCTCCCCCGACCGGATCACGCTGGTGCAGAACCTCGACGCGACGAGCGCACGGCTCGACCGCGAGCTGACGGCCCTCGCCGACAAGGCGGGCCCGGACGACGCCGTGCTCTTCTACTACTGCGGCCACGGCACGCAGGTGCCCGACCTCGACGGCGACGAGGAGGACGGCTGGGACGAGGCGCTCGCGACGGCCGACGTCTCCCCCGCGCTGATGACGACGCCGGATCACCTCAAGCTCGTGCTCACCGACGACCGCATCGCCCAGCTCCTCGCGAGGTTCAAGACGAAGAACGTGACCGTCATCTTCGACTCCTGCCACAGCGGCACCGCCGTGCGCGCGGGCGACGAGGGCGAGACGCGCATCGACGCGCCGGGCTTTTTCTTCGGCATGCGCAAGGAGGTCGGCATCGGGCGCGACCTCGTGCAGATGGCCGAGGACGCGAACCGCTCGGCCCCGACCGGCATCGCGGCCGGTCTCGACATCGACCAGCGTTTCGTCTTCCTCTCCGCCGCCCGGTCGTGGGAGACCGGCATGACCGACGGCGAGGGCTGCTTCTTCTCGCGCTACCTGCGCGACGCGATCCGCTCGTCCAACGGCCAGAGCTGGGAGCAGATCCTCGACGGCGTCCGCCCGCTGGTGCAGCAGCAGAACCCCGGCCAGTCGCCGCAGGTGGCGGGGGCGATGCGCCGCTTCCCCTTCTCCCTCGCCGAGGCGCCGGAGGACGCGCCCTTCCAGCGTCCCGCCGTCGCGGTCGCGTGGATCTGGCGCCCCGAGGAGCCCGACACCTTCTACTACCAGGGCACGGCGGGGCAGACCGCGCTCGTGTCGGGCATGGACAGCCTCTACCAGGAGAACGCCCGCGTCGTCTACGACGCCTACGCCGAGGGCGCGTCCACGCCGAGGGGGCGCGTCACGCTGAGCGGCAAGCTGCAGATGATCCCGCGCGAGAACAGCTCGCCGCTCGCCTACGCGAGCGCGACGATCGACGAGGGCACCGTCGGCCGCGGCGACCGCCTCATCCCGCGCACCGTCCCGGTGCCCCAGCCGCGGCCCTCCATCGGCCTCTGCTTCTTCAACAGCGCGACCCCGGCGCTGATCCAGCAGCTCCAGGGCGTCGTGAACGCGGTGCTCGGCCTGCTCGGCAAGGAGAACGCCGTGCGCCTCGTCACCAGCGGGACCGCCGACCAGCTCGACTACGTCATCGTCCCCACGCTCGTGGACGGCACCTTCGTCGCGAGCCTCTTCACGCCGCTCTCGCAGCAGGTGGGCACCTGCAAGGGCACGCCGCAGGAGATCGCCACGATGCTCCGCGACTTCGTCGTGCAGAGGCACTCGGAGTACACGCGCATCAACCGCATCCACAACCCGAGCCCCCCCTTCCGCCTGCGCACCGTGCTCGACGGCGGCGAGGGGCGCCGGGCGCCCGGCGGCAAGCTCACCTGCCGCGGCTACGTGGGCGCGCCCGCCTACCTGTACGCGTTCGCCGCGATGGAGGGGGGCCAGACGCGGCTGGTCGCCGCCTCGGATGCGCCGCTCGCGCCCGACCTGCCCTTCAACTTCGAGGTCACCACCGAGGCGGGCAGGAAGGGGCGCATGGTCGTGCGCGTCTTCGCGACGGAGAGGCCGCTCGACAAGGCGGCTCTGCTGAAGGCCGCCGCCGGGTCGCGGGCGGACGTGCTGCTGCGGGAGCTCACGAAGGCCTGCCCCGCGAAGGGCTCTCCCGGCGCGCTCGGCAGCGACGGCTGGGCCAGCCACGCCCTCTGGATCGAGCTGCGCTGAACCTCCGGCGGAGGCGGGGGGGGCTCGGGGGGGGAGGCGCCGCCCCCTCGATAGAAACATCGACGCGCGGATACGATAGGGGTGGGACTACGCGCCGAAGGAGAGCCCGTGCACGACGACAGCAGGAAGAATGACGCGAACGCGGAGGTGGCCGAGCTCCGCTACATGGGAAAGACCCTCAAGATGCCGGTGATCGTCGGGTCGGAGGGGGAGTGCGCGGTCGACATCAGCAAGCTGCGCTCGGAGACGGGGCTGATCACGCTCGACCCGGGCTACGGCAACACCGGGGCCTGCCAGAGCGCGATCACCTTCATCGACGGCGAGAAGGGGATCCTGCGCTATCGCGGCTACCCGATCGAGGAACTCGCCGAGCGGAGCACCTTCCTCGAGGTGGCCTACCTGCTCATCGAGGGCGAGCTCCCCTCCGCGGCGCAACTCGCGACGTTCCGCGGCGAGGTGACGAGGCACACGCTGCTGCACGAGGACTTCAAGCGCTTCTTCGAGGCGCTTCCGAAGAAGGCGCATCCGATGCCGGTGCTCGCGGCGGCCGTGGGCGCGCTCGCGACCTTCTACGACGAGCCCGTGAGCGAGGAGGACGGCCGCGCGGCGGTGATCCGTCTCATCGCGAAGATGCCCACGCTGGCCGCCTGCTCGTTCAAGCAGTCGATCGGCCAGCCCTTCATGTATCCGCGCAACAGCCTCGACTACTGCTCGAACCTGATGCACATGATGTTCGCGACGCCCTGCGAGGACTACCACGTCGATCCCGACGTCGCGCGCGCGCTGGACGTGCTGCTGATCCTGCATGCCGACCACGAGCAGAACTGCAGCACGAGCACCGTCCGGCTCGTGGGCAGCTCGCAGTCGCACCTCTACGCGGGCATCGCGGCGGGCATCAGCGCGCTCTGGGGGGCGCTGCACGGCGGCGCGAACCAGAAGGTCATCGAGATGCTCGAGCACATCGCCGAGCACGAGGGGAGCGCCGACAAGTTCCTCGCGAAGTCCAAGGACAAGAACGACACGACGCGCCTCATGGGGTTCGGCCACCGCGTCTACAAGAGCTACGACCCGCGCGCGCGCATCCTGAAGCAGGCGTGCGAGACGGTGCTCTCGCGCCTCGGCGGCTCGGGCCAGCTCCTCGAGATCGCGATGCGCCTCGAGGAGATCGCGCTCTCCGACGAGTACTTCGTCAAGCGCAAGCTCTACCCCAACGTCGACTTCTACAGCGGCGTCATCTACAAGGCGCTCGGCATCCCGGTCAACATGTTCACCGTGATGTTCGCGCTCGGGCGCCTGCCCGGGTGGATCGCCCAGTGGATCGAGATGAGGCGCGACCCGGCGTTCCGGATCGGTCGCCCGCGGCAGGTCTACACGGGCGAGACGCTCCGGTCGGTGCCTAGGCGCGCAGGCGGAGCTTGACGCCGTCGGGCGTGACGTCGTAGGTCGCGCTGTCGTCGGGGAACGCCTCGAGCAGCAGCAGGTCGAGGGCGTCGGCGACCGTGACGTCGGTCGCGTGCAGCGAGACCCTCCGGCTCTTCGCGACCTCCGCGAGGGACTCCTCGCGCTCGAAACGGAGCCCGGTCTGCCACGCGAGGTAGTCGAGCGCCTCCGCCAGCGAGCCGTCGTCGAGGGAGAGGTCGATGCGGCGGAGCCCGAGCAGCTCCCGCATGCGCACCACGTCGGAGGGCTCCTCGTGTTCCGGCTCCTCCGGCGGCGCGTGCACCGGGAGCGACTCCTCCTCGAGGCGGAGCAGGATGACGCCGCTCCGCACCTCCCACCGGAGCCGCACCGCCGGCAGGAACCGGTCCAGAACCGAGCGGGTCGTCTCGCCGTGGGCGACGAGCGCCGACGGCAGCGCGAGGGCCCCCGCCTGCTCCCTCGCTTCCGGCGTGAGCACGAGATTGAGCCCGGTCGCCTCGCGCAGGGCCGCGACCGCCTGCACCGCGTTCATCGAGCCTGCCGGCCAGTCGATGTTGAAGAGGCGCTGCGCGTCGAGGCGGCGCAGCAGCCGCTGGCGTCGCTCCTCCTGGTCGACGCGCGGCTTGCGCGCGACCGCCGGTGGCTTGGCGGCGGGGGCGCGGGCCGCCTCCTGCCCGCAGGCGGCGAGGAGGAGGGGCAGCGCGAGAAGCGCCAGCGGGCGGGGCGGCGGCATCCGCCCCATCCTACGCGCCGCCGCCGGAGACGCGCCGGACCGCGTTGGACTTCACGAGGCAGTGCACCCGGGCGCCGTCGGCGAGGCCGAGTTCGCGGAAGGCGCCGAGGCTGATCTCGAGGCTGAGCGGGAACCCCGCATCGGCCTCGACCAGCACCGTGCCCCCGTGGATCGCGTGGCGCACCACGGTCGCGGGAAGCTGGTTCTGGATCGAGAGGCCCGCCACCGGTGCCCGGCTCAGCGCGACCTCCTCCGCCCGAACCTCCACGACGACGCGGGCGCCCTGCGGCGCGATGCCGAGCGGCGCGAGAAGCGTGCGCCCCGACGGCGCGTGACGCAGGCGCGCGCAGCCGCGCTCGGTGTCCTCCGCGACGACCTCCATGCCGATCAGGTTGCGGATGCCCATCGGCAGCAGTTGCAGGAACCCCTCCCGCTGCTGCGTGAGGTCGCGATAGGGGGCGGGCCCCGTCGCGCGGCCGGCCTCGAGGAGGAGCAGGTTCTCCGTGAGCTGCAGGACCTCCCCGATCTCGTGGCTGACATAGAGGATCGGGATGCGCGCATGGTCGCGGATGCGCGTCAGGTAGGGCAGGATCTGCGCGCGGTGGACCTGGTCGAGGCTCGCGAGCGGTTCGTCGAGCAGCAGCAGCCGCGGCGCGCTCAGGAGCGCCCGCCCGAGCGCCACCCGCTGCCGCTCGCCGCCGGAGAGGTGCGCGGGCCGCCGCTCGAGCAGCGGTCCGAGTTCCAGCAGATCGACGACGGCGCCGAACTCCCCGCGGTCGCCGCGCGCGTAGAGCAGGTTGCCGCGCACGGTGTAGTGGGGGAAGAGGCGGCCGTCCTGGAAGACCATGCCGACGCGGCGCCGGTGCGGAGGCAGGTCGAGGCCGCCCGCGCTGTCGAAGAGCGCATCCCCGTCGATCGCGATGCGGCCCCGGCCGGGACGGGCGAGACCCGCGATCAGGTGCAGCAGCGTCGTCTTGCCCGCCCCCGAGCGCCCGAGAATGCCCGTCACGCCGCTGTCGAGGGCGGCCTCGACCCGCAGCGAGAACGGGCCGCGGGCGGTCTCGACGTCGATCTCCAGCATCAGCCGGCCCCCGTCCGCCGCGCGACGCGCCGCGCGAGCAGCTCCGACACGAGCAGCGCGCCGAGCGAGAGCAGCAGCGAGAGCAGGACGAGGCGCAGCGCCGCCGCGTCGCCGCCGGGCGTCTGCGCGTGGGAGTAGATCGCGAGCGGCAGCGTGCGCGTCTCCCCCTCGATGTTGCCGGCGAAGCTGATCGTCGCGCCGAACTCGCCCAGCGAGCGCGCGAACGCGAGCAGGAACCCGGTGACCACGCCGGGCAGCGCCAGCGGCAGCGTCACCGTGAGGAAGACGCGCCACGGTCCCGCGCCGAGCGTGCGTGCCGCCTCCTCGAGGCGCCGGTCGACGAGTTCGATCGCGAGGCGCACCGCGCGCACCATCAGCGGGAAGGCCATCACCATCGACGCGACCGCCGCCGCCTTCCACGTGAACGCGATGTCGAGGAAGGCGCCCAGCGCCGTGCGGCGCCCGAGCGCGAGCAGCAGCAGGTAGCCGATCGCCACCGGCGGCAGCACGAGCGGCAGGTGCACCACCGCATCGAGGAGCGTCCGCCCGAAGAAGCGCCGCCGCGCGAGCAGCCAGCCGATCGCGATGCCCGGCACGAGCGTCAGCAGCGCGCTCGCGACCGCGACGCGCAACGAGAGCAGCAGCGCCGACCACTCCGCGTCGCTCATGGCCCCGCCGGCAGGAACCCCGCCTCCCGGAAGAGGCCTTGCGCCCCCGGGCCCCCCAGATACCGGTCGAAGGGTTCGCCCTCGGCCGTCAGCAGCGCCGCCGCATAGACCGCCGCCGCATCGAACTCCAGGCGCACGGCGACCCGTCCCGACGCGCGCGCATCCGTCGCGTAGACGAGGCCCCAGTCCGCCTCGCCGAGTTCGACGAGGCGAAGCGCCGCGCGCACGTCTTCGGCGGGCACGACACGCGCGCCGTCCCACCAGCCCAGTCTCGCCAGCGCCTCCCTGCCGTAGCGCCCCGCGGGGGCGCGTTCGGGGTCGGCCATCGCGATGCGTCCCGGGGGGGTGCGATCGGGTGGGGGCCCGGGGGAGGGGGCGACCAGCACGAGACGGTTTTTGAGGAGGTCGCGCCGCGAGCGCACCGTGAGCACGTCGACCCATTCCGGCGCCGCCGACAGGAAGAGGTCGCAGGGCGCCCCCTGCTGGATCTGCCGCGCGAGCGCGCCGCTCGCGCCGAAGGAGAGCCGCACGGTCGATCCGGTCTCCTGTTCATACGCGACCGCGATGCGCGTCAGCACGTCGGTCAGGCTCGCCGCGGCAAAGACAGTCGTTCCTCGCGGCGCCCCCCCCCCGCACCCCCCGATCATCGCGATCGCGCCAATCAGTAGAATTCGCGCCACAGGCGCGAATTCTATTAGAAGCGCTTCGTGAGGGTCAGGATGAAGTTCGTGCCCGGCATCGTGTGGCCGCTGCCGTGGACGCGATAGGCCTTGTCGAGCAGGTTCTCGACGGCCACGGAGAGGCGCGTGTCCTTGCCGATGTCGTAGCCCCCGCGCAGGCTGAGGATGGCGTAGCCGGGGGTGCCGCCGGGAGGGACGCGCTGCGTGTCGCGGATGTCGCCGGGGGAGAGCTTGTCGGCCTTGTCGGCCATCGTCGCGAGCAGTTCCAGCCAGAGATCCTCGCGCGGTTCGTAGCGCACGCCGAGATGCGCGGTGAGCGGCATCAGGCGCGTGATGTACTCGCGCGTGAGCACGGGCGCGGAGGTCGCGTAGGTGTTGCTCTCGCCCATCAGATAGGTGACGTCGGCGAGCAGGAAGATCCCCTCGGCGACCTGCGCCCGGCCGGAGAGCTCGAGGCCGTAGACGTAGCCGTCGCCGATGTTGCCCTTGGTGACGATGGTCTCTCCCCCCGGCGCCGTCTCGCCGTTCGGGAACCGGTCGATGAGGTCGCGGATCCAGGTGTAGAAGGCGGCGCACTCGACGCGGTGGGGCCCGGGACGCCCGCGCAGGCCGATCTCCGCGCTCGTGAAGTACTCGGGCTCGAGTCCCGGGGCCGGGATCTCGAACTCGCCGCTGCGCGCGCTGTCGAACATCGTCAGGTCGCTCAGGTTGGGGGCGCGAAATCCCTGCGAGAGGCCGCCGTAGAGGTTCCACCGCTCCGGCACGAGGCGATAGAGCAGGCGCACGCTGCCGACGGCGGCGGACCAGTCATCCTCGATCGCGATCGTGCCGCCGGTCGCCGGGTCGCTGACGGAGTCGGCCTCGGCCTTCGCCCACGTGAAGCGCACCCCGGAGACGACCTCCCAGCGTTCGCCGACGGGCAGGGTGTCCTGCACGTAGACGCCGAGCAGGGCGTAGGTCGCCTCGTCCGCGACCGGTCCCTGCACGGGGTTGGCCGACGAGAAGCTGTTGACGTTGTCGTGGTAGGCCTCGACGCCGTAGGTGAGCCGCCCGATCCCGGTCTCGCTCTCGAGTTGGAGCCAGAGGCCGAGCGTGCCGACGGAGAAGCCCTGGAAGTCCTCCCGGTTGGCCGCGCCCGAGCCGCTGGGGGGCCGGATGCGGTGGCGCGACTCCGACTGGTCGTGCCAGGAGAGGCTCGCATGGAGGGCCTCGAGGAAGCCGTCCATCTCCTCCTTGTGGATCTGCGCGTAGACCAGCCATCGCTCCTGGTCGCTGTCGCGCTGCAGTTCGGTCCCGGGCGCGGTGCCGTGGAAGGGGACCGCGGCCACGGTGGTGTGCGTGCGGGGGACGTTGTTCTGCCGCACCTGCTGATAGGCGAGCACGAAGCGCGTGTCGGGGTCGAGGAAGTGCTCGAGCTTGAAGTCGCCCGCCCACTCGTCGTAGCCGGTGCCGGTCTGGGTGCCCACCTCGCCGCCCGCGACGAGGTGTCCGAAGTGGCGGCCGGTGAGTCCGCCCAGCGCTCCGGTGGACGCGCCGAGCGCGAGGCTCCCCTCGGCGCGGCCGGTGTGGGAGTTCTCGGCGGTCGATCCGCGGTAGAGGAGCAGGCCCCCTGGGCCGTAGGGGTTCTTCGTGATCGCCTGCACGGTGCCGCCGATGGCGTCGCTGCCGTAGAGCACCGACGAGGGGCCCTTGACGACCTCGAGCCGTTCGAAGGTGAGCGGATCGACGGTGTTCCAGTACTGGTTCGGGCCGGGGCGGAAGACGGAGTTGTTGAGCCGGATGCCGTCGATCAGGAAGAGGTTCTGGAACCCCGTGAACCCGCGGATGTAGGGCGACCCCTGCCCCGGCGCGGTCTCCTGCACCATCACCCCCGGCGTCCCGGAGAGGATCTGCGGGGTTGTGCGGTAGCCGCGCGTCTCGATGGTCTCTGCGGGGATCGCGAGCGAGGTCGCGGGGGAGTCGAACCGCTTGCCCGCGGATCTCGTGGCCGTGACGACGAGTTCCGCCTCGTCGAGGTAGGCGGCGATCGTGCGTGCGAGCGCGGAGTCGTCGGGAGGGGTGGCCAGCGCCGCCGTGGCGAGCAGGCAGAGGCCGAGGGTTCTTCGCAGCATCGCCGCCGAGTTGCAAGCGCCGGGCCGCGCGCCGGGGCGCAGACCGGGGCGGGAGGGCCGCGCTCTCTGGCGGCATCCTGTTCACCGGCTGGCCCCCGCGCCGACAGTATGATGGGTCGATGCGCCTCCGCGCCCTGCTCCCGGTGCTGCTGCTCGCGGTCGGGGCGCTCTTCGCCAGGGAGGAGGTGCGCGAGGTGCGCACCGAGCGCTTCCAGGGCAGTTCGACCTGCGCGCTCTGCCACAGCAACTCCGACGCGGCGGGCGCGATGCGCGACGTGCAGGGGCGCCCCGTGGCCCCCTTCGACCTCTGGCAGGGGACGATGATGGCCAACGCCGCCCGGGACCCGTTCTTCCTCGCCGCGGTGGCCGCGGAGGTCGCCGCCGACCCGGAGCGGCGCGAGGAGATCGAGGCCAAGTGCCTGCACTGCCACGCGCCGATGGCCTCGGTCGAAGCGCGCGAGAGGGGCGCGCCCGGCGTGTCGATCGCGGCCCTGGGCGGGAACACGGACGCCTCGCGTCTCGCGCGCGACGGCGTCTCCTGCACGCTCTGCCACCAGATCCTCCCCGACGGGCTCGGCGAGGCTGCGAGCTTCAACGGGGGATTGGCGATCGGCGAGGACCGCGAGATCTTCGGCCCGCACGCGGCGCCCGACATCCTGCCGATGATCCGCATCACCGGCTTTAGCCCGAAGGAGGGGCCCCATGTGGCCGACTCGGCGCTCTGCGCGACCTGCCACACGGTGATCCTCGATCCGGACGGGCGGCGCGTTCCCGAGCAGACGCCCTACCTCGAGTGGCGGAACTCGTCGTTCCGCGACGCGCAGAGCTGCCAGCACTGCCACATGCCCACGACGAGCCACGCGGGTGCCCCGATCGAGACGCGCATCGCCCGCAGCACGCACGGCGGCGACATCCCCCGCCTGTCGCCGCGCGAGCCGTACGGGCGCCACCTCTTCGTCGGCGGCAACACCCTGCTGCCGGCGATCTTCCGCGACCATCGCGAGGAGCTTGCGGTCGAGGCGCCGGCGGCCGCCTTCGAGGCGACGCGCCTCGCGGCGCTCTCCCAGCTTCAGGAGCAGACCGCACGCCTCGCCGTCGCGGAAATCGCACCTCACAGCGGAGGGCTCGAGATCACCGTGCGCGTCGAGAACCTCGCGGGCCACCGCTTCCCGACCGCCCACCCGAGCCGCCGCGCCTGGCTGCGCGTGCGCGTACGCGACCCCGCGGGCCGCGTGCTCTTCGCCTCGGGCGAGGTGGACGCGGCGGGCCGCCTTCTCGGGGCCGATGGCGCCCCGCTCTCCGGCGAGGCGGCCGGCGGCCCCTTGGAGCCCCATCGCGAGGTCGTGCGCGCGCCGGGGGAGGTGCAGATCTACGAGATGGTGCTCGACTCCGGGCAGGGGGCGCACTCCGCGAGCATGCTCCGCGCGACCGGCGTCGCGAAGGACAACCGCCTGCTGCCGCGGGGCTGGGATTCCGCTCGCGGGGTCGCGGACGGGATCGCGCCGGTCGGCGTCGGCGGCGACGGCAACTTCGCGGGCGGCGTCGACCTCGTGCACTACGTCGTGCCGATCCCCGAGGGGCAGGACGCCTTCCTCGTGGAGGCGGAACTGCTCTTCCAGACGCTGGGGAGCCGGTTCGCCGCCGAGTTCTTCCGCAGCGACCTGCCCGAGGTGAAGCGCTTCCAGCGCATGTTCGAGGCGGCGGACCGTTCGCCGGTGGTGGTGGCCCGGGCGTCGCTGACGGTGCGGGACGGGTGACGCGGGGGGGGCCGCGGGGGGGGGGCGCAAAGGGGGGGCGCAAGATCGCGGGCCCCCGTCGCGGGGGGAGGGTGGAATGGGGGC
>CAZMXP010000001.1:23259-171860 GCA_964570285.1 uncultured Planctomycetaceae bacterium | reverse complement strand
CCCCCGCCCGCCGCCGCCGGGGCGCCCCGCCCCCCGCCGCCCCCCCCCCGGCCGCCCCCCCCCCCCAGCGGGCGCAAGATCGCGGGCCCCCGTCGCTCGCTTCGCGAGCTATGGGGGCCAAGTTATCCTTCCCGCGTGGCCAAGAAGAACAAGAGTGCTCCGTGGGCGTCGCCGATGCCCGACGCGCAATTTGAATTCATGCGCGAGCTGCTCGCGGCGCCGAGCCCGATCGGGCTCGAAGGCGCGATGACGAGCGGCGTGCTCGCCCCGCGCATCGAATCCTTCATGCCGAAGGGCTGGGCGCTCCACCGGTTCCGCGGCAACGCGGGACTCGTCGCCGACACCGCCCCCGGCCTCGAAGAGGCGTTCACCGTGATGGCGATCGGCCACGCGGACAAGATCCGCCTGCAGGTGCGGAGCATCGGCGACGACGGCAAGATCTGGGTCAACAGCGACTCCTTCCTGCCCTGCACGCTGCTCGGCCACGAGGTGCTGCTCTTCAGCGAAGATCCGGAGTCGCCGGGCCGGTGGAGGCTCTTGCGCGGCGGCACGATCGAAGCGATCGGCGCGATCCACTTCGCCGACAACGAGCTCCGTGCGGGCCGCAAGGGCATCACGCCCGAGATGCTCTTCCTCGAGTTGCACGTGCACGGCGAGGAGAAGCGCAAGCAGGTCGAGGCGCTGGGCATCCGCGCGGGCGATCCGATCCTGCTCGACCGCCCGATCCGGCGCGGATTCTCGAAGGACACCTTCGTCGGCGCCTACCTCGACAACGGCCTCGGCTGCTTCGTCGTCGCGGAGGCGCTGCGCCTGCTCGCGGAGGGGAAGGGGCTCAGGAACATCCGCTTCCTCGGCGCGTTTGCCGCCTACGAGGAGATCGGCCGGATGGGCAGCCGCGTGCTCGCGCAGGAGTTCGCGCCCGACGTCGTCATCGGCGTGGATGTCTCCCACGACTTCGTCGCGGCGCCCGGCGTCGGCGACAAGCGCTTCACGCCCAACGCGATGGGCAAGGGCTTCACGCTCGCGAGCGGCAGCATCGTCAGCGCGCAGCTCAACACGCTCTTCGCGCAGGTCGCGACGGAGCGCGGGATCCCGCTGCAGCACAAGGTGGTCGGCCGCGACACCGGGACCGACGCGATGGCGGGGGTCTTCGCGAGCATCGACGCCGCGGCGACGAGCATCGGCTTCCCGATCCGGAACATGCACACGATCAGCGAGGCGGGCCACACCGGCGACCTGCTCGCCGCCGTCCACGCGCTCGTGGGCGTGCTCGAGAAGCTCGACGGGATGCACAAGGGCACCGGCGCCCGCGCGGACGACTTCCGCACCGGTCACCCGCGGCTCGACAAGGCCTCCCCGATCGCTTGACGACCCCCGCCACGGACGCCGCGACCTAGGCTGCCCGACAGCCGTTCCCCATGTACTACAAACGAGCGGAGTCTTCGCATCTTGCGCGAATTCCTACGGGTCACCCATCGGCACGGGGAGAAGACGACTCACATCCACTCAAACGAGGGGAGCGCACGGCTCGACCGTTCTGGTTCGAGCGGCAAGAACGAAAACCAAAAAGTCGCGAAGGCACTGAGGTTATCCCGCTACCCGGTACGCGCGCTGCGCGCCGACTCGTCTCTTCCCGTTCTCCGTGCCTTCGCGACTTCGTGGTCATTGCTCAACATGACGAGTGCAGCGGCCTGCGCTCGTTCGGTTGCGGCGCCAAGCCGCGCAGCGCCCCCTTGGGCTCATGGGTTCCTTCCTTCCTGGCTTCCTCATCCCCGTCCGTTCTGTTAGATCCGAACCTGACGAGGGCCGTACCGCTGACCCGCAGGGCCGGTTGCCACATCGAGCGGCGCTGCGCCCCGCGCGTAGACTGGGGGGATGAACCCCGGACCCCAAATCATCGCTCTCACGCTTGTCGCGTTGACGCTCGCCCCGGCGGTCGCTCGCGCCGAGGGGGAGGCGAAGGCGGAACTCCCCCTGCGACAGGTCGTGCTCTTCACGAGCGGCGTCGGCTACTTCCAGCGCGACGGCACCGTGCAGGGCGACGCGCGCCTCGAGATGCGCTTCGACGCCGCCGACATCAACGACCTGCTCAAGAGCGTCGTGCTGCGCGACCTCGACGGCGGTCGCGTGCGGAGCGTGACCTACGGCAGCCGCGACCCGATCGCGAAGGCGCTGCGCTCCTTCCCGATCGACCTGACCGATGCGCCGACGCTCGCGCAGATCCTCTCGCAGGTGCGCGGCGAGCGCGTCGTCCTCAGCGGCGGCTCGGAGGGCATCATCGTCGGCATCGAGCGCCGGATGGTCCCGGGCAGCGGCGAGAACCGTCCCGCCTACGAGACCGACTTCATCAACCTGCTCAACGACACCGGACTGATCAGCCTGCCGCTCTCGCAGATGCAGCAGATCTGCTTCGCGCGCCCCGAACTCGACCGCGAGTTCCGGCAGGCGCTCGCCACCGTCGCGCTCGGCCACGACACCGAGAAGAAGCCCGTCGCGTTCGAATTCACCGGCGAGGGCGAGCGGCGCGTGCGCGTCTCCTACATCGCGTCGAGCCCGGTCTGGAAGACGAGCTATCGGCTCGTCCTGCAGGAGGGGCAGCCCGCCTACCTGCAGGGGTGGGCGATCGTCGAGAACACCTCCGACGAGGACTGGAGCGGCATCGCGCTGACGCTCGTCTCAGGCCGGCCGATCTCCTTCCTGATGGACCTCTACGAGCCGCTCTATATCGAGCGGCCCGTCGTGGAACTCGAGTTGCACAAGGGGCTGAGGCCGAGGAAGCATGCCGAGGACATGGACGCCGAGGAGGCCGAATCGGGGGGGGACGGGGGGGCCGCCGATGCCGCGCCCGCCCCCGGCGCGGCGTTCGGCTCGCGCCGCGGCCGTGCCGCGCTCAAGAGCAAGGGCGGCGCCGCCGAGTCGGAGGGCCTGCGCGTGGATCCCGCCGCGCAGGGCAGCGAGGTCGGCGAACTCTTCCAGTACAAGATCGAGTCGCCGGTGACGCTGCCGCGCCGCCAGTCGGCGCTGCTGCCGATCGTCAGCGCGGATGTCGAAGGCAAGAAGCTCTCGATCTACAACGAGGCGTCGCATCCGAGGCACCCCTACAACGGCCTGCGCCTCAAGAACACCACCGGGCTCAGCCTGATGCAGGGGCCGATCACCGTCTTCGACGGCGGCACCTACGCCGGCGACGCGCTGATCGACGACCTGGCGGCGGGCGGCGAGCGGCTGCTCTCCTACGCGCTCGACCTCGACCTCGAGGTGGAGCCCGTCGGCGCCTCCGCCCCCGAGCAGGTCGTCGCGGTGCGGCTCTTCCGGGGCGCGCTGGTCACGACGCGGGAGCAGCGCCGCGAGCGCGAGTACCGCATCCGCCATCGCGGCAAGAGGGCGCGCCACCTGCTCGTCGAGCACCCCTTCGCGGCGGACTGGACGCTCGTCTCCCCCGCGGCACCGGCGGAGCGGACGCGGGAGGCCTACCGCTTCGCGATCGACATCGAGCCGGGCAAGGCGGCGACGCTGAAGGTCGAGGAGCAGAGGCGGCTCGAGCAGGCGATCGGCCTCTCGAACCTGCGCACGGAGCAGATCGAGGTCTACCTCAAGCAGCGCAACCTCAGTCCGGAGGTCCTGAAGGCGCTGGCCGAGGTGATCCGCCTGAAGTCGGAGCTGGCCGCCACGGCGAGCGCGACCGCGACGGTGGAGACCAAGATCAAGGAGATCGGGACCGAGCAGGAGCGGATCCGCCAGAACCTCGCGAGGCTGCCCGAGAACAGCCCGCTGCACGCGCGCTACATCCAGACGATGACCGACCAGGAGGATCAACTGGACCAGTTCCGGCGGGCGCTGACGGAGAACCGCGAACAGCAGGCGGCGGTCCAGAAGCGCCTCGACGACTTCCTCGCCGCGCTCGATCTCAGGTAGGCCCCGCGACCGCGCGCGGGAACTCGCCGGAGGCCCCGGCGCGTTCCTGCCGCCGCGGCCCTGCGGGCGCCTTCGGGGCCGCGACGGACGTGCGCGGGCATCCTCCCGCGGGCGGGAGGATGCCCGGAACAGGCCCTAGCCGGGAAGCGGCGCTCCCACGACGCCGAAGAAGAGCTCCGGCGGGACCGAGACGCCACCGATCGTGACGGTCTCGAGCGAGGCTTGGCCTTCCAGGAGCAGGATGCGCATCGTGACGAGGAGCCCGTCGAGGTCGGCCGTCACGTCCACGATGCCGACCGTGTCCTGCGGCTGCTTCAGGGGATTGGTCGAGGGCACCCTGAGCGTGCCCGTGCAGAGGTCCGCGTCCGTCACCGTCGCGCCGCCGTAGAACGACACGAAGGCGCCGTCGACGAAGGACGCGACGAAGGGCGCGCCCGCGAGGCTGGAGGCGGAGTAGCTCCCGTCGGAGACGGTCAGGTTGTAGGTGACCGTGACCGTGCCCGTGTAGGAGGACGACGTCGGGATCGGAGAGAAGATCGCGGTGCCCGTGATCGTGTTCGTCCCGCCCGTGTCGTTGTCGTAGGTGGCCGAGAAGGACCCGTTCAGCGGGTTGAACGAGAAGCTCCCGCCGGGAATGGTCGTCTGCCCCGCCTCGATCGCCGCGACGATGTCCTCGAAGGCGAACCCCACCTCGAGGAAGCCGTTGACGAGGTTGTTGACGCAGTTCGCCGCGGCGAGGATTTGCGGCGTGCTCGGCAAGCCGTCGATGGTCGCGTCCGGGGACGGCAGGTCGTTGATCCGCACGTTCGAGAAGTTCACGAGGCCGGACCCGGCGAGCAGGTCCACGAGGGCGGCGAGCGTGTTGCCGCCCGCCCGCACGAGCGCCTGCAGGGTGCCGCTCAGCCCGAAGCCGACGATCGGCCCCCCGAGCGCGGGGCCGGCGGGCAGGAAGGCCGTCACGGGCGCCGCGTTGTCGATCGTGAAGGTCGCCGTGCAGCCGCTGCGCGTGTCGGTGTAGGTGCCGCTCACCGTCATCTGCGTGGCGCTCACGATCGTGATCGCGAGCGTCCCCGTGCCGGTCGCCGCGCCGGGGCCCGTGACGTCGACCGTGACGTCGGCGGTGGCGCCCGGATCGAGGCCGTCGGCGGGGTCATCGCTGAACACGGCGGTCCCCTCGAGCAGGATGTCGCTCGCGCTATCGGCGTTCAGGTCGATCTGCACCTCGAACCGCCGCGTGAACGCCGGGGCCGGAGGGGGCGACGGGGCGAACAGGATGACCGTGTACCCCGGATAGGCGGTGTTTCGACCCTCGATCAGGTCGAGCACGGTCTGGAAGCGCAGCAGCATCGCGTAGAACTCGACGAGGCCCGTGCCCGTGCACCCTTGGAGCTGCAGCGCGATCGCCGCGGGGTCGAGCCCCCCGCCGGAGCCGCAGCCGGGAATGCCGAGCAGGGCGCCGGCGAGCACGAAAGCACAAAGAGTTCTCCGCATGCGATCCTCCTGAGCGCGGGATCATAGTCCCACCGGCCGACGCTAAAAAGCCCCCCCGCCCCACAAAAATCCGCCTCCCGGTCATACTGGTCGCCGCATGGAACTCCCGACCTCCCCCGACGTCGCCACTCCGCCCCGCCGGTTCGTGCCGCCCGGCTTCGACCCCGAGAAGGTGCCCGAGATCGAGCAGGCGGTCGACCGCCTGCTGAAGCGCCCGATCGAGGGCCCGCCGCACCTGACGCGCTACCTGCACGACTGGAGCGAGGTCTCGTCGCTCGTCTCCGGGGCGCACGCGCGGTGCGGCAGCGCGAGCCATCGCGAGACCGGCAACGGCGCCGCGAAGGAGCGGCTGCGCCGGTTCCAGAGCGAGGTGTGGCCCGCGTGGGAGCGCCTGCAGGACCGGCTCAACCGCCGCTTCCTCGAGTCGCCGCACCGCGGCGGGCTGCCCGAGGAGCTGAAGGTCTTCGTGCGCAACAAGGAGACGGAGGCGCGCATCTTCCGGGAGGAGAACACGCGTCTCGCGGGCGAGGAGCAGCAGAAGGTGACGGAATGGGAGGGGGTGCAGGGGGCCACGCTCGTGCCCTTCGAGGGCAAGCAGCTCACGCGGGAGCAGTGCGTGGCGGTCCTGCTCGATCCCGACCGCGCGCGCCGCGAGGGCGCCTATCTCGCGCTCGTGCGCCGGCGCGCGCAGGACCGCGGGAGGATCGACGCGATCTTCGATGCGCTGCTCGGCCTGCGCGGCCAGTGCGCGCGGAACGCCGGGTTCGACGACTACATCGGGTTCCGCTTCGCGCAACTGCTGCGGTTCGACTACACGCGCCAGGGGTGCGTCCAGTTCCACGAGGCCGTCGAGGAGGTCGTCTCGCCGCTCGCGAACGAGTTGCGCGAGGTGCGCCGGCGCCGCCTCGGCGTGCCGACGCTGCGCCCCTACGACATGAACGTGAGCCTGCTCGGCCGGGGCGCGGCGCCGCTCTTCGGCGATCAGCCCCAGTTCGTCGGCCTCGCGCGCCGCCTCTTCCAGCGCGTCGATCCGCGGTTCGACTCGGAGTTCGACATCCTCGTGCGGAACGGCCTGCTCGACCTGATGTCGCGGCCCGGCAAGGCGCCGGGCGGCTACAACTGGGGCGTCGAGGACATCCGGCTGCCCTTCATCTTCGCGAACGCCGTCGGCAGCCCGCGGGACCTGCAGGTGCTGCTGCACGAGGGCGGCCACGCCTTCCACACGATCGCGAGCCGGGACCTGCCGCTCGTCGACGACCGCAACAGCCCGACCGAGTTCGCCGAGGTGGCGAGCATGGGCATGGAGTTGCTCGCGATGGAGCAGATGCCCGCGGTCTTCGACGCGGCGACCGCGCGGGCGCTGGAGGCGGAGAATCTCGAGGGGATCGTCCTCTCGTTCGGGCGCGTCGCGCAGATCGACGCCTTCCAGCACTGGATCTACGAGCACCCCGGCCACTCCGCGGACGAGCGCCGCGCGAAGTGGGTGGAGCTGGGCCTGCGCTTCTCCCCCGGGATCGACTGGTCGGGACTCATGGAGTACGCCGCCGACGGCTGGCAGGCGGTGCCGCACTTCTTCGCCCACCCGCTCTACTACATCGAGTACGGCATCGCGCAACTGGGCGCGATCCAGCTCTGGCGCAACTACCGGCGCGACCCCAAGGCCGCCGTCGAGGCCTACCGCTCCGCGCTGAAGCTGGGCGGCACCCGTCCGCTGCCCGAACTCTTCCGGGCCGCCGGGCTGCGCTTCGCGATGGACGCGTCGATCTTCCGCGAGGTGGTGCCGCTCGCGATGGAGCGGCTGCGCACGCTGCTCGCGGCGGGGTAGGTGGCCCGTAGCCGTCTGCGATGAGGATCACCTTCCACGGGGCCGCCCGGTCCGTCACGGGCTCCCGGCACCTGCTCGAGACGCGCTCCGGGCGCCTGCTGCTCGACTGCGGGCTCGTGCAGGGCCCGCGGAGGGAGTCCGAGGCGCGCAACCGCTCCCTCGGGTTCGACGCGCGCTCCGTGGACGCGGTGCTGCTCTCGCATGCCCACATCGACCACAGCGGCGCGCTGCCCGCCCTCGTGAAGGCGGGGTTCCCGGGTCCCGTCTTCTGCACCCCCGCGACCCGGGACATCACCGCCGTGATGCTGATGGACAGCGCCCACATCCAGGCGTCGGACGCCGCCTATCTCAACCGCCGCCGCGCGACGGGCGAGCGCGAGGTCGAGCCGCTCTACACGCCCGACGACGCGCGCGAGACGATCGCGCGCATGGTGGCGGTGCCCTACGGCCGCGAGCTGGAGGCGCTGCCCGGCGTGCGCTTCCGCTTCGCGGACGCGGGCCACATCCTCGGCAGCGCGGTCACGACCGTGACCGAGCGCGGCCACGGCACCTCGAAGCGCGTCGTCTTCACCGGCGACATCGGCCGGAGGAACTTCCCCATTCTCCGCGATCCCGAGGCGGTGCCCCAGGGGGATGTCTTCCTCACCGAGAGCACGTACGGCGGCCGCGACCACGGCGGCAGCGTCGCGGAGGCGAAGCGTCAGCTGCTCGCGGCGATCGAGAAGACCGTGGGCCGCGGCGGCCGCGTCATCGTGCCCGCGTTCGCGCTGGGGCGCGCCCAGACGCTGACCTACCTGCTGCACGAACTCTGGGCGGAGGGGAACCTCCCTCGTTTCCCGGTCTACGTCGACTCCCCGCTCAGCATCGACGTCACCGCGATCTACCGCGTGCACCCGGACTGCTTCGACCGCAAGACCGCGGCCTACCTCGCCGACGACCGTCCCGGCGACCCGTTCGGCTTCAAGGCCCTGACCTACCTGCGCACGGCGGAGGAGTCGAAGGCGCTGAACCATCGGCCCGGGCCCTGCCTCGTGATCGCCGCGAGCGGCATGTGCGAGGGCGGACGGGTGCTCCACCACCTCAAGCACGGCGTCGGCGACCCGCGCAACACGGTGCTGATGGTGGGGTTCTGCGCCGAACACACGCTCGGGCGGCGCCTCGCCGACGGTGCCGACCGCGCCCGCATCTTCGGCGACTGGGTGCCGGTGCGCGCGGAGGTGCTGCGCCTCGACGGGCTCTCGCACCATGCGGGCCGGAGCGAGCTGCTCGACTACGCGGCCACGCAGCGCGACGCGCAGGTCGCGTTCTGCGTGCACGGCGAGGAGCAGCAGTCCGAGGCGCTCGCGGAGGCGATGCGCTCGGCGGGCTTCGCTCGCGTCGAAGTGCCCGCGCTTGGCGCGAGCTTCGATCTCTGACCGCCCGGGTCAGGGCGGCGTCGTCGCATCCTCGCCGCGCGCGGGGTCCGCGACGAGTTCGAGGTGCGCCATGCTCTCGAGGCAGGCGAGCGTGCAGAAGTAGTAGACCTCCTTGTCCTTGTCGCCCGCCCGCGCGACGACCGCCGCCTCCTTCCGGATCTCCGCCCCGCAGGCATCGCAGTGGATCCGCATGCTAGCGCCGCTCCCGGGCGGGGTGGCAGACGAGGAAGCGGCAGGCCGCCCCGTCGACGTAGGCACGCTCGATCTCCATGTGCCGGCTCTTCCGGAGCGTGTCGGCGATGTGCTGGGCGAGCTTCTCGCTCTCGGTCTCGATGACGAGGTCCTCGCCGCGTCGGGCCATGAGGAGGATCCTCGCCTCGGGGTCGCGCCGCGAAACCCGCGCGAACGCACCGTCCACATCCGACCGGATCACACGCTCCAGGTCCGGACCCACGGGCCCCCGGATCTCGACGACGCCGTTCGCGCGGCCGTCGTTCGCGCGCTTCGCCGTGAGGCGGCGCTTGCGATCGAGCTTCGTCTCTCGACTTTCCACCTGCATCCGGGGGCGGGGAGGCCTGCCCTGTTGTCTCATGCCGGGGCCTGCACAAATGCCATGCCGAGGGGGTGCGGGGGCCGGAGGGCGGCCTCCCGTCCCCGCGGTGCGCGAATCTGCGCGCGCCTCCCCCCGGGCCCCCCTCCTTCGCCCCTGTCGGAGCCGTGCGTACCATGTCCTCCCCGATGTTCCGCATCCGCCGCATCTACGACGACGTGCTGCCGCGCAACCGGAGCGCGATCCGCGAGGTGCAGCAGATCCTCGTCGCGCAGTTTCCCGGTGCGCCCGCGAAGGACGCGGAGGGGCTGCCCGAGAGGCTGCGCGACCCCTTCCGCTTCGCCTTCCGCTCGATCCTCTTCGTCGCCGAGAACGCGAAGGGCCACGTCTGCGGCTTCGCGCTGCTGCTGCACGATCCGGCGCTCGCGTTCTGCTATCTCGACTACATCGCCAACGCGCCCGGGACCCGGGCGCGGGGCATCGGGGCGGCGCTCTACGAGAGGGTCCGCGGGGAGTCGCTGGCGCTCGGCGCGACCGCCCTGCTGTTCGAGTGCCTGCCGGACGACGCGGACCGCTGCCCCGATCCGGTGCTGCGCAAGCAGAACGGCGCGCGGCTGCGCTTCTACGAGTCCTACGGCGCGCTGCCGATCGTCGGCACGGCCTACGAGACGGCCGTCCCCGGGGGCAGCGACAGGAACCTGCCGCACCTGATGTACGACGCCCTCGACCGGGGCAAGGGGCTCGGCGTGGCGCTCGCGAGGCGCGCGGTGCGGGCGATCCTCGAGCGCAAGTACGCGCATCTCTGCGACGAGGCCTACATCCGGAAGGTCGTGGCGTCGTTCCGCGACGATCCGGTCCGGCTGCGGCCGCCGCGCTACTCGCCGGCGCGGAAGGCCCACCCGCCGGCCGCCACGCGGACGCCCGAGAAGATCCCCGTGACGGTGAACGACAAGCATGACATCCACCACATCCAGGAGCGCGGCTACGTCGAGGCGCCGGCGCGCATCCGCGCGATCCTCGGCGAGCTGATGCCGACCGGCCGGTTCGAACTCGTGCCCGTGCGCGAGTATCCGCTGCGCCACATCCGGGCGGTCCATGACGCCGAACTGGTCCAGTACATCGAGCGCGCGTGCGCCGGCACGCCGCCGGGCAAGTCGGTCTACCCCTACGTCTTCCCGATCCGGAACGTGGCGCGGCCGCCGAAGGAGCTGTCGATCCGCGCCGGCTACTACTGCATCGACACGTTCACGCCGATCAACCGCAACGCCTTTCCCGCGGCGAAGCGCGGCGTCGATTGCGTGCTCAGCGCGGCCGACCTGCTCCTCGCCGGCCGGCGCCTCGCCTACGCCCTCGTCCGCCCCCCGGGCCACCACGCCGAGCGCCGGAGCTTCGGCGGCTTCTGCTACTTCTGCAACGCGGCGGTCGCCGCGCACTATTTCTCCGGCCACGGCAAGGTCGCCATCCTCGACCTCGACTACCACCACGGGAACGGCCAGCAGGACATCTTCTACGAGCGCGACGATGTGCTGACGGTGTCGATCCACGGCGATCCGGCGTTCGCCTATCCCTACTTCACAGGATTCGCGGACGAACGGGGCGCCGGGAAGGGCGAGGGGTTCAACGTCAACCTGCCCCTGCCGGAGATCCAGAACGGCGACCAGTACGCGCGCACGCTGGCGAAGGCGATCCGGATCGTCCGGGAGTTCGGTCCCGCCTTCCTGATCGTGGCCCTCGGGCTCGACCCGGCCAAGGGGGATCCGACCGGCACGTGGACGCTCACGGCGCGCGACTTCGAACGCAACGGCCGCATGCTGCGCGAGCTGAACCTGCCGACGCTGGTCGTGCAGGAGGGCGGCTACCGCACGCGCACGCTCGGCACGAACGTGCGCCACTTCTTCGAGGGCCTCAGCGCGGAACCCGGCGCGTGAGCGGGCCCTGCGGCGCCGATCCCCGCCCCCTCCCCCCGCGTTCCCCTATAATCCGCCCGGCGTGAGGGCACTCGTCTATCTCTGCGCGTGGACGTGCGTGATCGCGGTCGCGGTCCGGGCGCAGGAGCCGCTGCCCGAGAACCCCGGCGGCGTGGACATGCGCTCCGCGGAGGCGGTGCGCGTGCGCCTCGACGAGTTGCAGAAGGAGGCGGCGCAACTCCAGCAGGGCGAGAAGGCGGCGCTCGTCTCCGTCGTCAACCGGGCGATCGAGGTCCTCGAGCGGCACCTCGTCCTGCTGGACGAGATCGCGAGGCAGGCGCAGGCCTCCGCGACGCTGCAGGACGAACTCGGCGCGGCCGAGGCCGACCTCGCCGCCGCCACGCGCGCGCTCGAGTCGCTCGATGTCGCGCAGGAGACGGGCGCCCTCGCGCGCCTGCGGCAGTCGCTTCCGCTCCACGACGCGCTGCAGCAGACCTACCTGCCCGCGCTGGAGGCCGCCCGCGCGGCGGCGGCGCAGGCCACGGAGGCGCTGCGCGCGCGGACCGAGGCGCAGGAGAAGCTGCCCGCCGAGACCGAGGAGAACGAGAAGCGGCGGCAGGAGGCGCTCAAGACCGTCGCCGAGATCAAGGCCGCGAGCGAGGCGCGCGGCGACCTCTCCGACGAGGAGTACAACCTGCTCCAGCGCCGCCTGCGCGTCCGGCAGCAGGGGGCGGTCCACCACGCGATGCGCGCGGCGTTCCTGGAGCAGCGCGCGAAGGACGCGCCCGCCGAGACCGGGATCGCGCGCGCGCGCGCGGCGGCCGCCGAGAAGCGCCTGCAGCGGGCGCAGGCGCTCGCCGACGCCGTGCAGAAGCTCCTCGACCAGCGCCTCGCGGAGGAGAAGCGCGGCCGAGAGCGCGATCCGCCGCAAGGAGGCCGAACTCGCGCAGGCGAAGACGCCGCACGAGAGGCTGCGCCTCGCGGAGGAGCTCGAGAACGAGCTGCTGCGCGCCGCCGAGAAGGCGACGCGGCAGGAGGTCGCCGACCGGACGCGCGGCGGGGCGACGCTCGCGGCGGCGCGCGCCGCGGCGCTGGAAGAGCAGGCGAGGCTCGAGCGCATCTACCGGGAGGGCCTCGCGGCGCCGACGAGCGAGGAGGTCGCGGGAATGCTCCGGCGCCTCGAGCGGGCCACCGGGAGCGCGGGCTACCGCGAGGAGGTCGATGCGCTCGGCGCGCGCGAACGGTCGCTGGCGGCCGAGGGACGGCGGCTCGCGCAGCGGCGCGAGACGATGCAGGGGGATCTCGATTCCCGTCGGGCGGCGGGGCGCGCCCCCGGGGAGGGGGCGGGGGGGGCGCCGGGGGGGGGGGGGGGGGGGCGGCCCGGGCGTCGCGGCGGTGTCGGGCCGGGGCGCTCTTCTTGGCGGGGGTTTCTGTTTGCCGGGGGGGGGGGGGCGCGCCGGGGGGGGTGGGCGGGGGGGGGGGGGCGGGGGGGGGGGGAGGAGGAGGCGTCGCGCTGGCAGGCGCTGGCGGAGGAGCGCGAGCGCCTGCTCGGGTTGTCGCAGGAGGCGCTCGACCTGATCGGGCAGGAGATCCGCAAGGGCCTCCGGATCCGGGAGGAGACCTACGAGACGGAGCGCGCGACGCTTTTCCTGCTCCGGCGCGAGAACCTCTTCCTGCGCGGGGAGAGCCACATCACGTGGGAGGCGGTCCGGCGGGGCGTCGGGGATCTCGCCGCCCTCCCGGCGTTCGTCGTGGACTCGGTGGGCGCGGTCGGCCGGTACTTCGCGACGCCGGGACACGGCGCGGGAGCCCTCACCTACTTCGGCGGCGCGCTGGCCTTCGCGCTGGCGCTCTTCCTTGCGGGGCGCGGACTGCGCGCGCGACTGCGGTCGCTCGAGGCGCGCCGGGAGGACAAGGAGGTCGCGGGTGCGGCGGAGGCGCTGGCGCGCTTCCTCCGCGCGTTCCTGATCGCGCTCTTCCTGTTCCTCCTGCCGCACGGCGCGACGCTGCTGCTTCCGGCGCTGCCCCTCGGCGTCGAGGCCCTGCTCTCGTCGCTCGGGTGGATCCTCGGCGGCTTCTGGCTGCTCGGCGCCCTCAATCGCCAGCTCCTGGGCCACGGCGACAGGCCGGGGCTCCTCGGGCGCGGCGATCCGAGGGCGCTCGCCCGGATGCGCGTCGGCGTGCGGCTGCTGCTCTATCTCTCGCTGGTCGTGCTGCCCTTCCACCAGGCGTTGACGCATCTCGGCTACGGGAACGTGGGGGCGACGGAGTGCCTGCTGCTCGGCTACAAGATCGCGGCGGGTGCCGTCCTCGTGACGCTGCTGCTGCGGCGGCGGCACCTGCTCGCCCTGCTTCCCTCCGGCGAGGGGCGGTTGGGCCGCTTCCTGCGCCTTTCCGTCGCCGTCCTGCAGCCCGTCGTCGTGCTGCTCGTGCCGGGCCTGCTGCTGCTCGATGTCTTCCGCTACGACATCCTCGCGGGGCTCATCGCGGGGCTCTCGGGCATCGTGCTCGCGGTCTCGGTCGCGGGGGCGCTCGTCTACCGCGTGGCGATGCTGCTCGCGCTCTCGCGCATCCGGCGCCCCGAGGCGGGCGAGGAGCGCGAGGGGGGGGCGCGCCGCCGCGAGAGCGCGGAACTCGTCACGCGCTTCGTGCTGCGCACGCTCTTCTTCTTCCTCTCGGCGTGGGCCGCGCTCGCCCTCGCCGGGGCGAGCCTCGCGGAAGTGCGCACGCTCTTCGGCGAGCCGTTGCCCTTCGTCGGCGCCGGGTCGGAGCGGCCGGTCACCTGGTGGAACCTCTTCGTCGCGGTCTTCCTGCTGTTCTTCGCCCTCGCGGCGGTGCGGGCGATCAAGCGGGCGCTCTACGACCTGCTGCTGCAGCGCACCGGCCTCGACCGGGGGCTTCAGTACACGATCACGACGCTCGTCGGCTACGTGCTGGTCGCCCTCGGCGTCTACGTCGCGTCGCTGGAGCTGTTCGACCTGACGAGCCTCGGCTACATCGTCGCGGCCCTCAGCGTCGGCATCGGTTTCGGCCTGCAGGAGATCGTCTCCAATTTCATCAGCGGGCTGATCCTGCTCTTCGAGCGGCCCTTGCGGGTCGGCGACGTCGTCCGCGTCGGGCAGACGGAGGGCATCGTGCGCCGCATCAACATCCGCGCCACGACCGTCCAGACGCGCGACAACATCTACATGCTCGTGCCCAACCGGGACTTCATCACGCAGAACGTCGTCAACTACGTCTACACCGACCCGAAGCTGCGCACGCACATCCCCTTCGGCGTCGCCTACGGGAGCGATGTCGCGCTCGTGAAGGAGGTGGCCCTCGAGGCCGTGCGCTCGCACGGCCGCGTGCTCGCCCGCCCTCCCCCGGAGGTCCGCTTCCTCCGCTTCGGCGACAGCTCGCTCGACTTCGAGGCGCTCGCGTGGGTCCAGGATCCCTGGGAGTACCCGCGCATCGTCAGCGACCTGTACTACGCGCTTTTTGCCGCGTTCCAGCGCGCGGGCATCGAGATCCCCTTCCCGCAGCGCGACATCCACATCAAGACCCAGCCGCCGCCTCCCGCCCCCGAAGCCCCGCCCCCCCCGGCGTGACGCCTAGAATGCGGCCATGCGCCGCCTCCTCGCACTCCTCCTGCTCCCCGCCCTCGCGCGCGCCGGCGCCGAGAGCCGGCCCGTCCTCCCGCCGCAACCGCCGTGGAACGGCGCGAGCCGCGCGCTCGTGCGCCCGGCCGGCGACCCCTGGATCACGCCCACCGAGGCGAGCGGCTTTGCCGCCACGCCGCGCTACGACGAGACGGTCGCGTGGCTGCGGCGCCTCGCCGCCGCCACGCCGCGGCTGAAGATGGTCTCGATCGGCACGAGCCCCGAGGGGCGCGACCTCTGGCTCTGCGTGATGTCGAAGGAGGGGGCGGGGACGGCGGGCGAGCTCCGGGCGAACGGGCGCCCCACGCTCTTCGCGCAGGGGGGCATCCACAGCGGCGAGGTCGACGGCAAGGACGCGGGCATGATGCTGCTGCGCGACCTCGCGTTCCTCCCCGGGAAGCAGGCGCTCCTCGAGAGGGCGAACCTGCTCTTCCTGCCCATCTTCAGCGTGGACGGCCACGAGCGGTTCGGCCCCGGGCGCATCAACCAGAACGGCCCCGCGCTCACGGGCTGGCGCACGACCTCGCGCAACCTCAACCTGAACCGCGACTACGCCAAGCTCGACTCCCCGGAGATGCGGGCCGTCGTGCGCGCGCTCGACGCGTGGGACCCCGACCTCTACTTCGACATCCATGTCACCAACGGCGCCGACTACCAGTACGACATCACGTGGGGGCACAACGGGCGCCACGCCTGGTCGCCCGCCATCGCCGCGTGGCTCGAGGCGACGCTCACCCCCGCGCTCTCCGCCGGGCTGCGGGCGATGGGCCACGTCCCCGGACCCCTGGTGTTTCCCCTCGACGCGAGGGACCTGACGAAAGGAAACAGCGGCGCCACGATGGGACCGCGCTTCTCCAACGGCTACGGCGACGCGCGACACCTGCCGACGCTGCTCGTCGAGAACCACTCGCTCAAGCCCTTCGACCAGCGCGTGCTGGGCACCTATGTCCTGCTGGAGAGCGCGCTCCGGACGCTGGGCCACGGGGGCGCGGCGCTGCGCGCGGCGATCGCCGCCGACCGGGGGCGCCGTCCCGGGACGGTGCCGCTCGCGTTCCGGGTGCCGGAGGGCGAACCGGCGCGCGTGACGTTCCTCGGCGTCGCCTGCGAACTGGTTCCCTCGCCGGTGAGCGGCGGCCTGCGCACGCTCTGGACCGGTCGTCCCGTCACGCTCGAGATCCCGAACCCGGTGGAGAGCGAGCCCGCCGCGACCGCGTCGAGGCCCGCGGCCTACTGGGTCCCGCCCGCGTGGAGCGAGGTGATCGAGCGCCTCGCGGTGCACGGGATCCGGCTCGAGCGCCTCGAGGCGGCGCGGGAGGTGGAGGTGGAGGCCACGCGCATCGTGGAACCCGCGCTCTCCGGGCAGGCCTTCGAGGGGCACGTGACGGTGCGCGCCTCCTTCCGCGCCGAGCGCCGCCGCGAGCGGTTCGCGCCGGGCAGCGTGCGCGTGCCCACCGACCAGCCGCTGGGCAACCTCGCGATGCTGCTGCTCGAGCCCGCCTCACCCGACTCCTTCTTCGCGTGGGGCTTCTTCCTCGAGTGCCTCCAGCGGACGGAGTACGCCGACGACTACGTCATGGAGGCGATGGCGGAGGCGATGCTCGCGGAGAGCGAGACGCTGCGGCGCGAATTCAGCGAGAAGCTGAAGGATGCGGCCTTCGCGAAAGATCCGGGGGCCCGCCTCGACTGGTTCTACGCGAGAACGCCCTTCCCCGATGACCGCTGGCTGCTCTATCCCGTGATGCGGGAGTAGGCGCGCGGCGAGGCGAGGGGCCCCTGCTTCGGCCCGCCTTCGCGGTTCGTCCTCCTCCCGTGGGAGGCCGCCGCTAGCATGGGGCTCGCATGGAAGATGCGCTGACCCTCGAGCCCCTCGACGGCCCGCCGGTCGCGCGGTTCGTCGCGAGGCGCGGCGGCGCCGTCAAGATCGGCCGGGGGCTCGAGTGTCCGCTCTTCCTCGACCACCCAACGGTCTCGCGCAACCACGGCCTCTTGTCGGAGAAGGGCGGCCACTGGTTTTACACCGACCTCGGGAGCCAGGCCGGCTCGATGCTCAACGGCGCGCGGCTGGATGCGCGGACGCCCGTCTCCCTCGGCGAAGGGGACCTGCTGCGCCTCGGGCCGTTCGTCTTCCGCATCCGCACCCGGGCGGAGCACGCGACGGTGGTGCGCACGCTGGATGACGGCCCGCCCGCGCCGCGTGCGGCGCCGCGGACGCCCGTGGCCGGCGGGGCGGCCGAGCGGCTCCGGCTGCTGCTGCGCTGCGCCGAGGAGATCGGTGCCGCGCCGAGCGAGGAGGATCTGGCGGGCGTGATCGCCGCCTGCGCGCTCGCGGGGGCGGGCGGGGCGCGTGCGGCGGTGCTCGCGCGCCTCGGCAACGACGAGGAGGTCGCGATCGTGGCCTCGCGCACGCGCGCCGGGCTCCCGGCGGAGTTCTCGGTCGGCCGGTCGCTCGTGCGGTCGGCCTCCGCAGGGGAGGCCGCCATCGTGGGCGGGGAAGGTCAGGGGGAGTGGGGGCAGAGCATCGTGGAGCTCGGCATCCGCGCCGCGCTCTGCGTCCCGGTCCACGAGGGCGACGCCGTCACGGCCTTCGTCTACGTGGACTCCCGCGCGGGCGAGCCGCCGATCGCCGGGGAGGCGCTGGAGTTCTGCTCCGCGCTCGCGCTGCTGCACGGGCTCGCGCTCGCGCGACTGCGCCGCACCGAGACGGAGCGCCGCCATCGGGACCTGCTGACCGAGCTGCGCGCGGCCCGCGAAGCGCAGGAGTTGCTGGGGCCGCCGTCGAGCGGAAGGATCCACGGCCTGCGGTACGAGATGCGCATGCGCCCGGGCCTCGTCGTCGCGGGCGACATGTTCGATGCGCTCGCGCTGCCCGGGGGGCGCGTGGCGATCTGCCTCGGGGACGTCACCGGCGCCGGCGCGGGGGCGGGCATCGTGATGGCCGCCGCGCAGTCGCACCTGCATGGCGCCCTGCTCCAGTCCCCCGACCCGGCGCAGGCGCTCGGCGCCGTCAACCGCTACCTCGCGACGCACTCGGCGAAGGGGCGGTTCGTCAGCCTCTGGGTCGGGGTCGTCGACCCGACCGGACGCCGCGTCGTCTACGCGGACGCGGGCCACGGCCACTGGCTCAAGGTGCGCGCGAACGGCGACGCGGAGCGGCCCGAGGCGAAGGGGGGGATTCCCGCGGGCATCCTCGCCGAGACCGTCTACCGCTCCGCGCTGCTCGATCTCGGTCCCGGGGAGCGGCTGCTGCTCTTCAGCGACGGGATCGTCGAGCAGCCCTCGATCCACGGCGAGCGCTTCGGTCTCGACCGGGTGCGGGAGGTGGTGCGCAGTTCCGGCTCGGCGGCCGACGACGTCGCCCGCCTGTTCGACGCGCTACTGCGATTCGCGGGCACGGACAGCCTCGACGACGATACGACCATCGCCTCTCTCGAAGTCCCCCTCGAGCGGGACAACGGGGTCTGACCCTTTTGTCCCGCTAGCGGGGGGGGAGGAGGGCGCGGATCCGGGCGGCGTCGCCGGGCCGGGCGGTCTCGTCGTAGAGCCGGGCGAGGCGGCCGAGGTTCTTGACGGTGCGTGCGTGGGCGGGGCCGAGCGTCCGCGACAGCAGTGCGTGGCAGGCGAGCAGCATCGGCTCCGCCTCGGCGTAGCGCTTGCAATCGAGCAGGCACTCCGCATGGTTGCTTTGGAAGAGGGCCCCGTAGTAGTGGCCCGGCGGCAGCACCTTCGCGGCAGCGGCGTCGAGTTGCTCGTAGCGGCGCAGCGCCTCCTCGAGGCGGCCCCCGCGCTGCAAGAGGCTCGCGAGGTTGTTCAACGGGCCGAACGAGTCGGGATGCACGAAGCCCGTCGACCGCTCGGTGAGCTCGACGACCTCCCGGTAGAGCGCCTCCGCCTCGGCGATGTTGCCGATCTCCTCGAGCACATAGGCGAGCTGGTTCATCGCAACCAGAGTGTTGCGATGACTCGTGCCGAGTCGCGCCCGGTTGACGCGCAGGCTCTCCCGCACGAGCGGCTCCGCCTCCGCGAGGCGCCCCTGCGTGATCAACAGGTGGCTCAGGTTGCTGCGCGACGTGATCGTGCTCGGGTGGTCGGGGCCGAGCACGCGCTCGCGGCCGGCGATCGTGCGGCGTAGCAGCGCCTCCGCCTCCTCCGCAGCCCCGCGCTCGACCAGCGCGGCGGCGAGGTTGTTCATCGAGTAGAGCGTCTCCGGGTGGTCGGGCCCGTAGGCGGCCTCGCGGGCGGCCAGCGACTCGCGCAGCGCCACCTCCGCCTCGGCAAGGCGGCCCTGCTGCTTGATCGTCGTCGCGAGGTTGTGCAGCAGGACCAGAAGGCGCGGATGGGCGAGGCCGACGACGCGGCGCGCGCGCTCGATGCTGTCGCGGAAGAGCGCCTCCGCCTCCACCAGCCGCCCCTCGTCGGCGTAGACCCGCGCGAGGTCGGCCCTCGTGAAGAAGGTGTCCTCGTCGTCGGGGCCGAAGAGCGCTTCCAGGCGCTGCAACACCCGTTGCAACAGCGCCTCCGCCTCGCCCAGGCGCCCCGCATCGGCGTGGATCGACGCGACGTTGCGCGTCGCGCCGATCGTCAGCCGGTGGTCGGCCCCCAAGGCCCCCTCCAATCGCTCTCGGGTCAGCTCCGCCTGCGGCAGCGCCTTCTCGTACTCGCCGAGGTGCTGATAGGCGCTGCCGATCGTCGAGCGCAGCCGCGCCTCGACGGCCGCGCGCCCCCTGAAACGGTCGCCGATCTGCGGCACCGCGAGGTCGATCATCTCGCGCACCGTCAGGTCGCGGTTCCTGTTCTCCTCGGGGTCCGCCGACGCGAGCATGCTGTTCAGGAAGTCGTTGATCGCGTTGGCGGTGTCGGCCTCCTCCTGCGCCTCGAGGCGCCGCTGCTCGGCGAGCGACTCCGCCGAGATCGCGCGGTCGCGCTGCCGTGTCGCGCGCACCATCTGCCAGATCGTGCCCGCGACGCCGAGCGCGAGCACGAGCAGCACCGCGAGCGCGCCGGCGACGAGCGCGCGGTTGCGCTGCGCGAACTTCGCGAGCACGTAGAGCGGGCTCGCCGGCCGCGCGAGGATCGGCTCGCTCCGCAGGAACCGCTCCAGGTCCCCCGCGAGTTCCGCGGCGCTCTGGTAGCGCCGGTCGCGGCTCGGCTCGAGGGCGCGGCCGACGATCGTCGCGATGTCGCCGCGCAGGTCGGGCCGCACCGAGACGAGCGGCACCGTCGGTCCCGCGCCGACGGTCCGCACCATCTCGGTGAACGAGCGCGTCGCGAACTCGTGCGGCAGCCGCCCCGCGAGCAGCTCGTAGAGGATCACGCCGAGGGCGTAGACGTCGGTGCGCGTGTCGACGGCGTCGGGGTCGCCCGCGACCTGCTCCGGGCTCATGTAGGGCAGCGTGCCCACCATCTGCCCCGCCTCGGTCTGCATCGTGTTCGACGCCTCGCTCTCGATCGCGCGCGCGACGCCGAAGTCGAGCACCTTCGGCTGGCCGCTCGCGTCGACGATGATGTTGCCCGGCTTCAGGTCCCTGTGGATGATGCCGCGGGTGTGCGCATACTGCACCGCCGCGCAGACCCGCGCCACCAGCGCGAGGCGCTCGCGCGTGCCGAGCCCGCGCTCGTCGGCATGGCGCACCAGCGTGAGCCCCTCGACGAGTTCCATCGCGAAGTAGGGCTGCGCGCCGAACGGCGTCTCGGCGACGCCCGCCTCGTGGATCTGCGCGATGCCCGGGTGCTGCAGTCGCCCGAGCGTCTGTACCTCGAGGTCGAAGCGGCGCAGGAGCCGCGGCGTCGCGAGGTGGGGGCGCACGACCTTCAACGCAACGGTGCGCCGCGGGCTGCTCTGCTCGGCCAGGTAGACGATGCCCATGCCGCCCTCGCCGAGGGGCTTCAGGATCGTGTAGGGGCCGATGCGGCGGACTTGGGCCTCCGGCGCGGGGCGATCCTCGGGGGGCTCGGGGGCCTGCGGGAGGATCGTCGCCGACTCCTGCCGCCGCAGCAGTTCCTCCACCGTGGTGCGGAGTTCGCGGTCGGTGCCGCAGGCGCTGTCGAGATAGGCGGCGCGCTGCTGGGGGGGAAGGCGCAACGCCTGTTCGGCGATGCTCCGCGCGAGCATCCGACCATGGTACCGGCACAACGGCGGGACAACGGGGTCTGACCCCTTTGTCCCGCTAGCGGAGGGTGAGGGTGGAGCCCTCCTCGATCTGGTCGAGCGGCAGGCCGCCCGGGAGCAGCGCTCCCCCCGGGTGGGCGTACACATGGAGCCGGTAGAGGGCGGGCGCGATGGGCGGGGTGCGGCAGAGGCCGTTGCGGTCCGGTGCGAGGTCGTGGAAGGGGGCCAGCTCGAAGCTCGGGCTCAGGATCTGGGCCCGGATCCGGCGATCGCCCTCCTGCGCGATGTGGAACGCGATCGACTTCGCGCGCTCGAGATGGACCGTGCGCTCCCGGCCGCCGTCGAACCATTCCGGCACGAGCGCCCCCGCCTGCGTGCGGCGGTCGACGGCGATGAGGCGCCAGACGCCGGCGCCCGGATCGTAGGGGAACTCGGCACGGCCCTCCGCGTCGGTCACGCTCGACGAAGTGAGGGCGAACGCGAGGGGGCCCGGGGGCGAGACCTGCACGTAGGCCGAAGGCACCGGGGCGCCCTCCGGGTCGACGATGCGCACGCGGCCCACCGCCGCCTCCGCCGGCACGGACACGGACAACTCCTCGCCCGCGTCGACCGCCCGGATCAACTCCCTCGTCGCAAGGCGCACCTTCGCGATGCGCGGACCGGCGAGCACGAAGGAGAGGTCGAGCGTCTCGTGCGAGGCCCACTCCTCGCGCACATGGCGCACGAAGTAGCGCCAGCGGTCGCCCGCCCCGTTGGCCAAGAGCGACGTGCCGTCGCCCCCGGGGTAGGCGAAGAGGCAGAGGGGCGGCCTCCCGGTCGACGACGAGAAGCGCACCAGCAGCAGGTCGGCCCCCTGCGGCGCGTCGCCGAGGCGGATCGGGTCGAGGGTGCCGCCGGGGAGCACGTGAGGGGGCTCGGAGTCTTCGTAGTCGCACTGGAGAAGGCGCGGTGCCCCGCCGCGCCTGTCCTCGCAGATCCAGCGGTGGGGCAGGAAGCATCCTCCGGGCTGGCGTTCGGCGACAAAGCGCCACTCGATCTCGCCGCTCTCGGGCGCCGTCGCCATCAGCGTGAGGTCGGTCGCGCCCCCCTCGGGGCCGCGTTCGGTGACGCCGTAGGGCGACCAGACCCCGTCGACGCGCACGCGCACGCCGGTCGGGGGGGTGTCGTCCACCACGCGGAGCCTCACGCGCACCGTGTTCCCCTCGTCGAGGGCGAGCGTGTAGACAGCACTCGCGAACACATCGGAGCGCAGCGCCGTCAGGAAGGTCGACTCTCCCTCCAGCGTGCAGACCTCGAGGTGCCCCTCGTCGACCCACGGCGGCCAAGCCAGCGTCACCCTCCCGTCGCCGTCGCTGATGGCGCGGGCGCAGGCCATCCCCGGATCGACACCCGATTCCGGCGGGCGCTGCCGCAACACCACCGTGGCCTCCCGCAGCGGCGCCCGCCCCTCGCCGCTGAGCAGGCGGAGGACCGGATCCTCGCTCAGCCGGATCCGGAGTTCCTCGTTCATGTCGAAGCCGCGCCGCGTCGCGTAGTAGGGGCCCCCCCAGGTGCTGCCGCGCCGCGCGTAGAGCAGCACGCGGTAGAGCGTCCCGTCAGGTTGCGTCGCGAGCGAGGCGCCGCCGCCAAACTCGACCCTGAACGCGCCGTCGGGTCCGGTCGGAGCGCCCTCGGTGAGCGCGCCCTCCTGCGACGCCGTGACGACCACGCCCTCGAGGGGGCGGCCGTCGAGGTCGAGCACGCGCCCGCCGAACGAGACCGAGCGCCGCAGTCGGATCTCCCCGAGGTCGGTCCGCTCGTGCGGCAGCCCGAACTCCTGCGTGACGAGACGCTCCCCGCCGAGGCGCAGCGTATGGCTCCCGCCGCTACGCGCGTAGCGCAGGACAAAGGCGCCGGAGGGCAGGCGATCCTCCCGCAGCAACGCCCCCTCGCCGATCAGCAACGCGCGCACGCCGCCGCGGTCGGCGCAGTCGGAGGGCAGGTCCTCGACCAGCACGCCGGTGACGTACGCGTCGCGGTCGGCGGAGGGCCTCTCCACCGCGTCGGCGCGCGGGGCGGCGGGGGCGCGGGGGCGCGCGCCTTCCCCCGCGCCCCCATCCGATCGCTCCCCCCGGTAGACGCTCACGCCGACGAGGGAGACGGCGAGCAGCAACAATGCAAGCAATGCAAGCGTGCGTTTCATCCGCGCCGCCATTCTCCCCTATACTCGCGGCCGGTGTCCTTCTCGTTCTTCATCCTGGGGTTCCTCGTGCTGCCCGACCTTCTCTGGTGGCGGTGGGCGCACGGAAGGCTCAGGGGCGTGCGGTGGGGGAGGTGGCTGCTCGGCCTGTTCATGGCCGGCATGCTCGCGCAGGTCGCGTGGATCCTCCTCTTCCCGTCCACGGCGCGCCGGTCGCACCTGTGGCTGCCGGTGCCCTATCTCGCGTCGGTCTATCTCTGGCACCTGCTGATCCTGCCGATCTCGGGCCTTCTCGCGCTCGGCGGCCGCGCCTTGCGCTTCGATCCGTCGCGGCGGCGCTTCCTGCTCGCGGCGCCGCCGGTGGCGACGGCGGCACTGACGGTGCTCGCGCTGCGGCGCGAGACGCACCTGCGGCGTCGCGACCTCGAACTGCCGATCCCGGGGCTGCCGCGCGACCTCGACGGGGTGACCGTCGCGCACGTGAGCGACGTGCACGTCGGGAAGTTCACGCGGCCCGAGGCGCTCGACGAGATGGTGGCGCTCGTCAATGGAGCCCGCCCCGATCTCGTGCTGCTGAGTGGCGACCTGATCGACCTCTCGCTCGTCGACCTGCCGCGGGCGGCCGACGCGGTGCGGCGCCTCGTGCCTCGCACGGCGCTGCAGATGTGTGTCGGCAACCACGACCTGATCGACAGCCGCGAGGGGTTCCTGAGGGGGGCCCGGGGGGAGGGGCTGCCGCTGCTCGTCGACGAGGCGGAGACGGTGCGCGTGCGGGAGCGGCCGGTGCAGCTGCTCGGCCTCGACTGGCGCGGGGACGCCTCGACGCTGCGCTCGCTGCGCGACCCGGACGCGTTCCCGATCGTGCTCGCGCACCACCCGCACGCGTGGGACGAGTTGCAGGACTTCCCGCTCGTGCTGGCGGGCCACACCCATGGAGGGCTGCTGATGCTGAACGAGGCGCTCGGCGCCGGGCCGGTGCTCTACCGGTACTGGTCGGGGCCCTACCGGCGCGGGGAGAGCACGCTGGTGGTCAGCAACGGCGTCGGCAACTGGTTTCCGCTGCGCGTGCACGCGCCGGCGGAGGTGCCGATCCTGACCCTTCGTGCGGTAGAGTAGGCGCATGGGCCAGACCACCTCCGCCGGCAACACGCACGTCCAGCTCGAAGAGAAGTACAGCGCGCACAACTACCACCCGCTCAGCGTCGTGCTCGAACGCGCCGAGGGGGTCTGGGTGTGGGACATCGACGGCAGGAAATACCTCGACTTCCTCGCCGCGTACGGCGCCGTGAACCAGGGCCACAACCACCCGCGCATCGTCGCCGCGCTCTCGGAGCAGGCGCAGCGGCTCGCGCTCACCTCGCGCGCGTTCCGCAACGACCGCTTCGGCCCCTTCTGCAAGAAGCTCTCGGACCTCTCGGGCTACGAGAAGGTGCTGATGATGAACGCCGGCGCGGAGGCGGTGGAGACGGCGATCAAGGCGATGCGCCGCTGGGGCTACATGAGGAAAGGGGTGCCCGAGGGGCAGGCGGAGATCCTCGTCTTCGACGGCAACTTCCACGGCCGCACGACGACGATCATCAGCTTCTCGACCGACCCGGGGTCGCGCGGCGGGTACGGGCCCTACACGCCCGGGTTCCGCATCCTCCCCTACGGCGACGCCGACGCCGTGGCGAAGGCGATCGGCCCGAACACGGTCGGCATCCTCGTCGAGCCGATCCAGGGCGAGGGGGGCGTGCTGATCCCGCCGCCCGGCTTCCTGAAGCGCCTGCGCAGCCTCTGCGACGAGCGCAACGTGATGCTCGTCTGCGACGAGATCCAGTCCGGACTCGGGCGCACGGGATCGCTCTTCGCGCACACGCAGGCGGGCATCCGCGCCGACGGCGTCGCGATCGGCAAGGCGCTCAGCGGCGGCCTCTATCCGGTCTCGGCCTTTCTCGCCGACGATGAACTCATGGGCGTCTTCGACCCGGGCAGCCACGGCTCGACCTACGGCGGCAACCCGCTCGCGTGCGCCGTTGCGGAGGCGGCCCTCGACGTGCTGATCGACGAAGGGCTCATCGAGCGGGCGGCGGAACTGGGCCGCCACCTCGAGGCGCGGCTGCGCGCGCTGAAGTCCCCCCATGTGAAGGAGGTCCGCTGCGCGGGCCTCTGGGCAGGCATCGAACTCAAGCCGTCGGCGGGCGGCGCCCGCCGCTTCAGCGAGGCGCTCCAGCGCGAAGGCGTGCTCGTCAAGGAGACGCACGTCCACACGCTCCGCCTCGCGCCGCCGCTGGTCATCAGCCGCGACGAACTCGACCTCGCTCTCGATGCGCTGCAGCGGGTGCTCGGCTAGCGGGAACGCTCGCAGGACGTAGCACAGAGACACAGGGACACAGAGGCGCAGCGCGCGCACCGGGTTGCGGGGGCTTCTTCGTGCCTTCGCGTCTCCGTGGTTTTCGTTCTCCCCGCTCGAATTCAGTGGCTGGTCGGGCTTCGCGCAAGCGGCGAGGACTCTGCGGGCAAGGAGTACGAGCGATCAGGGCCGAGGGTATCGGATTTGATAAGGAACCCAGGAAGGGAGGAACCCATGAGAGCAAGGGGGAGCGTTCCGGGACTCGGATGGATCGAGTCCGCCCCTTCCTCGGTTCCTAGTTCCCTGGGTTCCTTCTACCTAGCTCGAGACGAAGGCTGTGGTCCGGCGCATCCTGAAAGGCGCGCGCGGCAACATCCTCGCGCGCCTCCGAACGCGTTGGCCCCTTAGACCCGAACACCCTTCGGGATTCGGTCCCGCTCGTCGCGCAGCGCGCATCCCGCGTCGCGGGAGTTCCTCGACCACCCCATCCTCCGTGCGCGCCTCACCTCGGCTCTGTGCCTCTGTACTACTAACCCGCAGACTTCGCGCTCCCTGCGCCAATTCTGCTGCTGCCCTCGTACGTCGCCGGGAACCGAGCCACTCTGGCCGCATCGCAGCCATCCTCTGCGGCGGGAGAGGAACGCACGTAGCCCTCCGCCTCGTGCGCGTCACCCGGATCGCGCAGCTCCTCACTAAGCGCAGCGCGGCCTTCGGCCGTCGCTGATTTGGTTGCGGCGTCAAGCCGCGCTGCGTCTCTGTGCTGTTCCTACTTGCCGCGCGCCCACCGGACGCGCCGTGTTAGAGTCTCCGCCCCGTGAGGGCACTCGTTGCGATTCTGTTGCTTTGCGCGCTGGCGCGGGCGGAGGAGATCCGGCTCGCCGAGGCGCCGGCGCTGAGCCCCGACGGCAAGACGCTGCTCTTCTCGTGGCGCGACGACATCTGGAGCGTGCCCGCCGAGGGCGGCGAGGCGCGGCGCGTCACGCTCCACCCGGCCCGGGACACGCTGCCGCGCTTCTCCCCCGACGGCAGGCGCATCGCCTTCACGAGCGACCGGTCGGGGGTGATGCAGGTCTACTGGATGGACGCCGCAGGCGGCGCGGCGACGCAGGTGACCTTCCATAGCGAGGGGGCGCGGGGGCAGGACTGGTTCCCGGGCAACGCGGCGCTGCTGATCCACGGCCTGCGTGACCACTCGTGGCGCGATGCGGGCCGCAACTTCCTGAAGAGGCTGGACGGCAGCGCACCGGTGCTGCTCTTCGACGACGCGGGGGAGGAGGCGAACGTCTCCCCCGACGGGCGGCAGATCCTCTTCGTGCGCGAGGGGGTCGCCTGGTGGCGCAAGGGGTATGTCGGGTCGCAGGCGGCGCAACTCTGGCTCTTCGACAGCGCGGCGCACTCCTTCCGGCGCCTCTCGACGGGTGCCGCCGAGGAGCGCTGGCCGCTCTGGCTGCCGGACGGGCGCCGCCTGCTCTTCGTGCGCGAGGAGAAGGGGGTGCGCGACCTCTGGCAACTCGATCTCGACACCGGGGAGCGCGACCGGCTGACCGCCTTCGAGCAGGATGGGGTGCTCTGGCCCGCGATCTCGGCCGACGGGTCGGTCGTCGTCTTCCGGCGCCTCGCCGACCTCTACCGGCTCGAGTTGCGCCCGGGCGCCAAGCCGCAGCGCCTCTCGATCCGGCGCGGCGGCGACGAGGTGCTGCCGCCCACGCGCCGGGAGCTGCTGACGACCGCGACGGAGGTCGCCTTCAGCGAGGACGGCCGCGAGATCGCGCTGATCGCCGGCGGCGACCTCTGGGTGATGGACACCGAACTGCGCGAGCCGCGGCGCATCACCGACTCGCCGGAGGAGGAGCGCGGGCCGGTCTTCGCGCCCGACCACGGCTCGATCCTCTTCTCGAGCGACCTCGGCGGCCAGCCCGACCTCTGGCGCGCGCGGCGCGGGGACGAGAAGCTCCACTGGTGGCAGAACCGCGAGTTCAAGCTGGAGCGTCTCACCGACGACCCGCAGCCGGAGGGCGCGCCCCGATTCGTGCCCGGCGGCCGCATCGCCTTCACGAACCTGCGCGGCGACCTCTGGACGATGGACCAGAACGGCAAGGACCTGCGCGAGGTCTTCTCGTCGTGGAACGAGCCCGACTACCAGTTCTCCCCCGACGGCAAGTGGGTCGCCTACGCGATCGAGGACAGCGACTTCAACCGCGACATCTGGATCCGCGCGGCCGACGGCAGCGGCGCCGCGTGGAACATCTCGCGCCGCCCCGACTGGGAGAGCAACCCGGTCTGGTCGCCGGACGGGAAGATGCTCGCCTTCACCGGCCGCCGCCACGATCGCGAGAGCAGCCTGCACTTCGTCTGGCTCCGCAAGGCGGATGACGACAACAGCGCCCGGGACCGTACGTTGGAGAAGGCGCTCGAGACGATGAAGGGGCGCAAGCCCCCGGGCCCCCCCGAAACGAAGGAAGCGAAGGAAACGAAGGAAGCGAAGGAAGCGAAGGAGGCGAAGAAGGAGCCGCCGAAGCCGGTGGAGGTGGTCATCGACTTCGCCTCCATCGAGGAGCGCATCCGGCGCATCGTGCTGCCCGACGAGACATCGACGGTCCCTTTCTGGTCCCCCGACAGCAAGAAGCTCGCGTTCCGCGCCGTCATCGACGGGCGCGACGGCCTCTACACGGTGGAGCCCCCCGATGACCACAAGCCGAAGTTGCTTGTGGCCTCGGCCGGCGAGGGCGGACGCTGGCTCGCCGAGGGGAACCAGATCGTCTGGCGGCGCGCCGGCCGGCCCGAGTCGGTCTCCGCGACGGGCCAGGCGAAGACCTTCGAGTTCCGCGCCGTGCGCGAGTTCGACCTGCGCGCGCGCCACCGCGCCGCCTACGACCTGTGCTGGCGGATCATGCGCGACTGGTGGTACGACGGGAGCTTCGGCGGCGTCGACTGGAGCGCGGTGCGCGGCAAGTATCGCGACCTCGCGGGGGAGAGCCTCACGGTGCGCGAGTTGACGCAGGTGGTCTCGATGATGCTCGGCGAACTCAACGGCTCGCATCTCGGCTTCTGGACCAACGAGCGCGACCGCGCGGACGCGCCCCCGTGGACCGCGGAGACGGCGCACCTGGGCGTGCGGTGGGACCGGGGGTTCGTCGGGCCGGGGCTGCGGGTCGGAAGCGTGATGGAAGGGGGTCCGGGGGCGCGGGAGAAGAGCCGTCTCTTCGTCGGGGAGGTCGTGCTGTCGCTCGACGGGGAACGCCTCGACCCGGCGCTCGATCTCGACGCGCGCTTCACGGGACACCCGGACCGGGAGGTGGTGCTGCATGTCCGCGGCGTCGACGGCACGGAGCGCACCGTCGCGCTGCGCCCGATCTCCTTCGGGGCCGCGCGCGGACTCGCCTACGACGAGTGGGTGAAGCGCAACCGCGCGCGCACGGAGGAGCTCTCGGGCGGGCGCGTGGGCTACCTCCATGTGCGCGGCATGATGTGGCCCAGCTTCGCGCAGTTCGAGGAGGAGATCTACCGGGTCGGCAGCGGCAAGGAGGCGCTCGTCATCGATGTGCGCGACAACGGGGGCGGCTTCACCGCCGACCACCTGCTGACGGTGCTCTGCCAGCCCGACCACGCGTATACGGTGCCGCGCGGCGGCGCGCGGGGGTATCCGCAGGACCGGCTCGTCTACGCGCGATGGAGCAAGCCGATCGTCGTGCTCTGCAACCAGAACAGCTTCTCGAACGCGGAGATCTTCGCGCATGCGATCAAGACGCTGGGCCGGGGCAGGATCGTCGGCATGCCGACCGCCGGCGGCGTCATCTCGACCGGCGGCACGGGCATCATGGGATTCGGGTTCCTGCGGCTGCCCTTCCGCGGCTGGTACCTGCGCGGCAGCGGGCAGAACATGGAACTCAACGGCTGCGTGCCGGACTTCCCCGTCGACCTCGCGCCGGAGGGGCCCGACCTCCAGCTCGACCGGGCCGTCGCGGTCGTGCTCGGAACCCGTTAGGGCGCATCGGGTTAGGGATCGCCCGCGCGGCGGGTTGGCCGATCGGCCCGATGGCCCTACAATCGACGGGTTTCCACCCCCCCGGGCCCCCCGGAGATCTGACGATGACCCTGAGACGCTATCTCTCGCTCGCCGCCCTCCTTCTCTGGCCCGCGCTCGCGGGCGCCGCCGAGCCGGCCGCGAAGGGGCTTCGCTATCCCTGCCTCACGCCCGATGGAAAGTCGGTGGTCTTCTGCTACCGCGGCGATCTCTGGATCGCCCCGACGGACGGCAGCCGCAACGCCGACCGGCTGACGATCCACGAAGACCAGGACACGCTCTGCCGCGTCAGCCCCGACGGCAAGTCGGTCGCCTTCTCGAGCAGGCGCAACGGCGGCTACGACCTCTTCGTCGTGCCGATGGCGGGAGGCCTGCCGAAGCAGATCACCTTCCACGGGGGCGTCGAGATCCTCTGCGAGTGGTCGCCGGACGGCAAGCGCATCCTCTTCATGAGCAACCGCGACCCGGGTGGCGGACGCACCGACCTCTACGAGGTGGATCTCGAGGGCGGCACGCCGCGCCGGATCACGCGGGACGGCGCGCGCGAGGCGGCCTACAGCCCCGACGGCACGAAGATCGCCTACGTGCGCGGCTTCAACGACATCTACTGGGACAACTACCAGGGCTCGGCGAACTACGACATCCACGTCGTCGACGCGAAGGGGGGCACGCCGCGCCGGCTGACGAGCACGCCGGGCAACGAGCGCTTCCCCTGCTGGTCGGCCGACGGCAAGACGATCTGGTTTGTCGCCGAGGAGAACGGCGTCGCGAACTTCTACGCGATGCCGGCGGAGGGCGGCCCCCGCACCGCGGTGACGAAGTACCAGGGCAACGACCTGCAGCGGCCCTGCCTCGCCTACGACCGCAGGACCGCCGTGTTCGAGCTCGCGGGCCAGCTCTTCACCGCCGACCTGACCGCGCCCGCGGAGAAGCCGACGCCGCTCAAGATCAACATCGAGAGCGACGTGCGCAACAGCGGCGTCGAGGTGCGCACGATCACGAGCGGCGGCGAGCAGGTGCACGTGAGCGCCGACGGCCGCACGCTCGCGTTCACGCTGCGCGGCGACATCTGGACGATGCCGAGCGCCGGCGGCAACGCGCGCCGCGTCACGCAGGGCCCGGCGAACGACCAGTGGCCGCGCCTGAGCCCCGACGGGCAGCGCATCGCCTATTTCAGCAACCAGAGCGGCAACAACGACATCTACATCCTCGAACTCCGCACGGGGCAGACGCGCGCGGTCACGAACTCGCGCGCCGACGAGTTCTTCCAGAACTGGTCGCCGGACGGCAAGCGGCTCGTCTTCTGCCGCGAGATCAACGGCAACAAGGACATCTGGACGATCCACCTCGAGAGCGGGCAGGAGGCGCAGCTCACGCGCGAGCCCGCCCCCGACGACGACCCGAGCTGGTCCCCCGACGGGCAGCTGATCGTCTTCGACAGCGGCCGCGGCGGCACGCAGGACATCTACGTGATGAACGCCGACGGCAGCGGCGTGCGGCAGGTGACGCAGGGCGCCGCCTTCTTCCAGGTGCCCTCGTTCTCTCCCGACGGGCGCATGATCGTCTTCGAGTCCTTCCAGCCCGGCTCCGGCCAGTCCGGAGGCCTCTTCGTCGTCGGCGCGCAGGGGGGCCAGACGATGCAGATCTCGCGCGACGGCACGACGGCCTGCTGGAGCCCGGACGGCAGCACGATCTTCTTCGCGGCCGACCGCGGCGGCGACAACAACGGCATCTTCCGCGTGCCCGCCCCGACGTCGATCGGCGGCGGCGAGCGCGTGCCCTTCGTCGGCACCGTCGAGGTCGACCTGAAGCAGGAGCTCGGCAACCTCTTCGACGAGGCGTGGACCGCGCTGCGCGACGGCTTCTACGACGCGAAGATGCACAAGGTCGACTGGAACCAGATGAAGACGAAGTACCGCGACATCGCGATCGACACCGAGAACAAGGAGGAGTTCCAGAACGTCATCCGCCAGATGCTCGCCGAGCTCGGCGCGAGCCACCTGGGCATCTCCGGCGGCTCGCGGCCGGGCAGCAGCGTCACGCCGCCCGGGGAACAGACGGGCTACCTCGGCGTGGAGTTCGCGGAGACGCCCGCCGAGGGCGGCGCGCGCCTCATCGAGCGGGTCATCCCGGGGGGTCCGGGGGACAAGGCGGGCCTCCGCGTCGGCGACGTGGTGACGCGCATCGGCAAGGAGACCTTGCAGGCGAAGACCAACCTCGATCTCGTGCTCGCGGGCCTCGTCGGCAAGGACACGGCGATCGCCTACCGCCCCGCGTCGGCCGCGGGACTCGGCGACGAGCGCACGCTCTCGCTGAAGCCGCTCGGCTGGAACCAGATCGCGGACCTCGAGTACCAGAACTGGGTGTCGACCTGCGCGAAGCGCGTGCAGGAGGCGACGAAGGGGGCCGACGGCGAGGTCGCCTACATCCACCTGAGCCAGATGGATCCGGGCAATCTGCTCAAGTTCCAGCAGGCGATCGCCTCGTGGAGCCGCGACAAGCGCAAGCTCGGCCTCATCCTCGACGTGCGCAACAACGGCGGCGGCAACATCCACCAGCAGCTCATCTCGATCCTGCAGAGCAGGCCGCTCGCCGAGGTGCAGATGCGTGGCGGACCGCGCGTGCCGCAGCCGCAGCTCTACTGGGACCGCCCGGTCGTCGTGCTGATCAACGAGCGGTCGTTCAGCGACGCCGAGGTCTTCCCCTACATGTTCCGCGCGGCGGGGCTCGGCCAGATCGTCGGCGTGCCGACCGCCGGAGGCGTGATCGGTACCAACGACATCACGCTCAGCGACGGCAGCCGCTTCCGCGTGCCGCGCACAGGTTTCTGGGGGATGGACGGGACCAACCTCGAGGGGCTCGGCGTGAAGCCCGACATCCTCGTCGAGGAGACGGCGGAGGACCGCCTGCAGGGGCGCGACCCGCAGCTCGCGAAGGCGATCGAGGTCGTGCGCTCCCTCGTGAAGACGCCGGCAACCCCCAAGACCGAGACGCCCAAGCCGGTTCCGGCGCCTGCGCCGACGCCGACGCCGACCCCGACGCCCGAGAACCCGACCGCGGCCGCGCCGGGCCTCGATACGCTCGCCGACGCGACCGCGGGCGAATGGGTCCGCTATCGCGCGTTGGTGCCGGGGCAGGAGGGCGAGAGCGTCATCAAGGTCATGGTGAGCCGCATCGAGGGCGGCACCGTCTTCTTTGCCAAGGAGATCGAGAAGGGGCGCGGGGACCTCGTGCCGCTGCCCGACCAGATGGAGCGAAAGCCGGTGCTCGAGGTGCTCAAGGGCATGGGACAGCTTCTCGGCCACGACCTCTTCGAGGGCAAGGTCGCCGAGGCGACCGTCGCGATGGTGCGCGCCAAGCTCAAGTGGCCCGACGGCACCGAGATCGCCTGCACCTTCACGAACGCGGTGCCCGCGTACGGTTTGCTGAAGGTCGAGATCGGCAAGAGCACCGTGCTCGAGGCGATCGAGTGGGGCGTCCCCAAGCCCGCCACGCCCGAGGTCGCCTCGGTGCCGCCGGCCCCCCCCGCGCCCCCCCCCGCTCCGGCCGAGGCGGCGCCCGCCCGACCGCCGCATCCGATCTGGGACGCGAAGGCGGGCGAGTGGCTGAAGTTCCGCCGCCCGGGACCCAACGGGCGCGAGATGGAACTGAAGCTGACGGTCGCCTCCGTCAGCGACGACGAGGTGGTGCTCGACCAGGTCGTCTCCGTGGCCGGGCGCGAGATGCCCGGCCCGCAGCTGCGCCGGCCGCGCCAGAAGGAGCTCGTGCCGCCCGGCGACCTGCCCGCCGAGAGCTACGGCAAGGAGACGCTCACCGTCGCGGGCCAGACGTTCGAGTGCATCGTCATGACGGCCGTCGATCCGCAGGGCGGGCGCTTCAAGTACTGGCATTGCGTCGAGCTGCCCGTGAACGGCCTCGTGCGCATGGAGCGCGAGGGGGAGCTCGTGCTCGAACTGCTCGCGTGGGGTAACGGCTAGCCATGAGGATCTGCCTCTGGATGGCGCTGCTGCTGGCAGCGGGGTGCCGCCGCGCGGGCGATGGGGGGGGGGCGCGGGGGGCCGCGCCCGCCTACCCGCCGACCCGCACGGTCGAGCATGTCGACCTCTACCACGGGGTGAGCGTCGCCGACCCCTATCGCTGGCTCGAGGACGACAACGCCGAGGAGACGAAGGCGTGGGTCGCGGCGCAGAACGTCGTGACGTCGGCGTTCCTCGGGCAGTCGAAGGCGCGCGGGCGCATCCGCGACCGCATCGAGGAGCTCTTCAACTACGAGCGCATCTCGGTGCCGCGCAAGGAGGGGGGGCGCTACTTCTACCTGCGCAACGACGGGCTCCAGAACCAGTCGGTGCTCATGGTGGCGGACGCCCTCGATGCCGCGCCGCGCGTGCTGCTCGATCCGAACACGCTGAGCGAGGACGGGACGATCGCGCTCACGGAGCACTTCGTGAGCCCGGACGGCAGGCTGCTCGCGTACGGGATCTCGCGCGGCGGGTCGGACTGGCAGGAGTTCGCCGTGCGCGAGGTGGAGAGCGGGAAGGACCTCGCCGCCGACCGCCTCGACTGGATCAAGTTCAGCGGGGCGGCGTGGGACGGCGCGTCGAGCGGCTTCTACTACGCGCGCATGCCCGAGACCCCGGCGGAGCAGCGCCTCACCGCGGTCAACGACGACCACAAGGTCTACTTCCACCGCGTCGGGACGCCGCAGAGCGAGGACCTGCTGATCTACGAGCGGCCCGACCACCCGGAGTGGAAGTTCTGGCCGATCACGACCGAGGACGGGCGCTTCCTGCTGATCCATGTCTGGAAGGGCGACACGAAGTCGAACGGCGTGCTGATCCGGGACCTCCGCGAGGAGGGCCCCGTCGTCGACCTGCTGATGGACTGGGACGCGCAGTACGACTTCATCGGCAACGACGGCGAGACGCTCTTCTTCAATACCGAACTGGGCGCGCCGCGGAGGCGCGTGATCGCCGTCGACGCGGGAAACCCCGTCCGGGACGCGTGGCGGGAGGTGATCCCGGAGGGCAAGCAGGCGCTGGAGCAGGTGATCCTCGTCGGCGACCGGCTCGTGCTGCGCACGCTGCACCGCGCGACGAGCCGCGTGACGCTCCACCGCCTCGACGGGAGCTTCGACCGCGACCTCCCGCTGCCCGGCATCGGCACCGCCGACGGATTCACCGGGCGGCGCACCGACGGCGAGACCTTCTACTCGTTCACCGGCTTCACCTTCCCGACGACGATCTACCGCTACGACTTCGCCGCGGGGAAGAGCACGGTCTTCCGGCAGCCGAAGGTGGACTTCGAGCCCTCCGACTTCGAGAGCCGGCAGGTCTTCTACAAGAGCCGCGACGGCACGAGCGTCTCGATGTTCCTCACGCACCGCAAGGGGCTCAAGCTCGACGGCAACAACCCGGCGCTCCTCTACGGCTACGGCGGCTTCGCCGCGACCGAGACCCCCTTCTTCAGCACGAGCAACGTCGTCTGGATGGAGATGGGGGGCGTCTACGCGCTGCCGAACCTGCGCGGCGGCAGCGAGTACGGCGAGGAGTGGCACCAGGCGGGCATGCTCGACAAGAAGCAGAACGTCTTCGACGACTTCATCGCCGCCGCCGAGGCGCTGATCCACAACCGGTACACCTCCCGGGCCCGCCTCGCGATCCAGGGGGGCAGCAACGGGGGGCTGCTCGTCGGCGCCTGCATGACGCAGCGGCCCGACCTCTTCGGGGCCTGCATCCCGGAGGTCGGGGTCATGGACATGCTGCGCTTCCACAGGTTCACGATCGGGAGCGCGTGGGTCTCGGAGTACGGCTCCTCCGACGATCCGGAGATGTTCTCGGTGCTGCGCGCCTACTCGCCCTACCACAACCTGCGGCCGGGGGTCTCCTATCCGGCGACGCTCGTGATGACCGGCGACCACGACGACCGCGTCGTGCCGGCGCACAGCTTCAAGTTCGCCGCGCGCCTGCAGGCGTGCCAGGCCGGCACGGCGCCGGTGCTGATCCGCGTCGAGACCAGGGCGGGGCATGGCGCGGGCACGCCGACGAGCAAGCGCATCGACGCCGCCGCGGACCGCCTCGCCTTTCTCGCGCGCGTGCTGAAGATCGAGGTGCCGCGCCGCCTCGGGTGATGTCGTCCACGCCGACCGCCACCGCCGCCCGCCCCGGCTTCCACCTCGGCCAGAGCGACTACGCGCGCGAGTCGAGCGCCTACATGCAGCAGCGGCTGCGCTTCCTCTACGCCGTGATGGCCGGCGGGGCGCTCGCCTTCCTGCTGCTCGACCACCTCGTGCTGCTCGCCACCGGCGCCTGGAGCCTCGCGACCATCACCCGTCCCGCGGAACTGCTCCACGTGGGCAGCCTGCTGCTCGCCTGGCTGCTCTTCACGCTGCTGCGCACGCGCACCTTCGGCGAGCGGGCGCTCGTCACCTTCGACGCGGCGGCGCTCTACCTCGCGTCCGGCACGACGCTCGGCATCTGGGCGCTGACCTACGACGGCCCGTCCACGACGACGCTGCTCTCCGTGACCGGCGTCTTCATGCTGGCCCGCGCGGTCGTCGTCCCGAGCAGCGTCCGCTGCACGCTGATGCTCTCGCTGCCGGTGGCGCTCGCGGTCGCGGCGATCCAACTCGCCCACGGCCACTCCCCGTTCGGCGCGCCCACGGGTGTCCTGAAGGACGTCGGCGCCAACGATCTCGCGGTCCTCGTCTGGACGACGGGGGTGATGCTCTTCGCCGTCGCGGTCGCCGCCTTCGCGAGCCATGTCACCTTCGCGCTGCGCCGGCAGGTGCGCGAGGCGGAGAGCCTCGGCCAGTACCGCCTCGACGAGAAGATCGGCGAGGGGGGCATGGGCGAGGTCTACAAGGCGACCCACGCGATGCTGCGGCGGCCGACGGCGATCAAGCTGCTGCGGCCCGACCTGACCGGCGACGAGACGCTGCGCCGCTTCGAGCGCGAGGTGCGCGAGACGAGCCGCCTGAGCCACCCCAACACCGTCGGCATCTACGACTACGGCCGCACGCCGGACGGGCTCTTCTACTACGCGATGGAGTACCTGAACGGCGTCAGCCTGAAGGATCTCGTCGAGCGGGGCGGGCCGCTGCCGCCGGCGCGCGTGATCCACATCCTCGTGCAGGCGTGCGGCGCGCTGCAGGAGGCGCATGACCTGGGCCTCGTCCACCGCGACATCAAGCCGGGCAACATCATGCTCTGCAAGCGCGCGGGGGAGCACGACGTCGTGAAGGTCGTCGACTTCGGCCTCGTCAAGGACTTCCGCAGCGCCGACCCCGCGCTGACGCAGATCGGCTCGGTCTGCGGCACGCCGGAGACGATGGCGCCGGAGGTCATCGGCGGCGACCCGGCGCAGCCCGCGAGCGACCTCTACAGCCTCGGGATCGTCGGCTACTACCTGCTCTGCGGCAAGCCGATCTTCCGCGCGAAGACGCCCGGCGAGTTCATCGGCCACCACCTGCACACGCCGCCGGTGCCGCTGCGGGAGCAGGCCCCCGCGACCCCCCCCGATCTCGAGTCCGCGATCATGCGCTGCCTCGAGAAGGACCCCCTCCGCCGGCCCCGGTCCGCCTCCGCGCTGCGCGCCGAACTGCGCGCCTGCGCGTATGCCGGCACGTGGTCGGAGGAGGACGCCGTCGCCGCCGCTACGCGAACGGGTCGGGTTTGAGCGCTTGCCCGCAGTAGAGGCAGCGGGGGAACCGGCGGGCGGTGGGCCGCTCGCAGCCTGGGCAGTGCAGCGGAGGGCGCCGGGCCTTCCCGTCGAGCACGCCGTCGCGCAGGTCGAGGTCGGTGATGCGATCGGCGAGCTGCGCCTCGGTGACGCCGAGTCCGTCGCGCAGGAGCGTCCAGAGCGCCTCCATCGTCAGCAGCGCGCGGTCGAGCCGCTCTTCGAGGCGCGTCGCGTGATCCTCGGCCCGGTCGCCGGACCGGTCGATCAGCGGCCGGGGCCAGTCGTAGTGGCTTGCGTTCATGCCCATCATGGTGGCGCCCACGTTACCGTAGAATGGCGCCATGGCGGCGCGGCCCCTGGTCAAGGCGATCCTGATCTGCGACCAGATCATCCATGAACTCGGCACGAACAAGAAGAGCCTCATCGGCATCTTCGAGGACATCCACATCGCGCAGTTCCCGATGCGCTACCCGCGCATCGCCGTCTACGTGAACCTCACCGACGCCTGCGGCAAGTACGCGCTCGAACTGCGGCTGCTGCACACCGCCGACGGCAAGCAGATCGGCAACGGCAAGACGCCGGAGGTCGAGATCGACAGCCCGCTGCGCACCTGCGAGTTCGCGCTGCAGATCCAAAACCTCGTCTTCCATGCGCCGGGCAAGTACGAGTTCCAGATCTTGGCCAACGACAACCTGCTCGCGACCAAGGCCTTCAACGTGAAGCAGGGGATCGTGAGGGGGCCCGGGGGAGAGACCGAAGGGTTCCAGCGGCCCCCCGACTCCTACTGACTGCCCGGGGGGGGACTCCGCTCCGCTCCGCCCCCCCGCGCCCCCGGATTGTCGGGGGGGGCTCCGCTCCGCTCCGCCCCCCCGCGCCCCCGGCTTGTCCGGGGGGACTCCGCTCCGCTCCGTCCCCCCGCGCCCCCCCGTGCTCATAGCCGCCAAACAGGGGCCCCGCCGCGGGGCCCCTGATTGGCGGAGAGGGTGGGATTCGAACCCACGGTGAGCTTTCGCCCACACACGACTTCCAATCGTGCTCCTTCGACCGCTCGGACACCTCTCCGTGTGGGAGCCCCGGATTCTACCCGAGCCTCCGACTCAAGCCGCAGGCGCCGAATCCCGATGGCATGCCTATGGCCGGAGGGATGGATATCCGGGCGCCGCAGGCACCTCGGAGCGACGATCAAGCCGAGGCCATGGTCATTTCGGAGCTGCTCGCGGCGCGGGATGTGCTCGACAGGCCCGACATCCACCTGCTGCTGCGGCTGATGGTGGAGCGCGGCGCGAGCGACCTGCACATCAAGGTGGGCAGCCCGCCGGGGCTCCGGATCGACGGGGACATCGTTCCGGCCAGCGACGTGCCGCTGACGCCCGCGGACACGGCGAGCCTCGTGCAGGCGCTGCTCTCGCCCGATCAGTTCGCGCGATTCGAGCGCGACGGGGACCTGGACCTCTCGTGCGCGGTCCCGAGCCTGTCTCGCTTCCGCGTCAACGTGCTGACCCAGCGGGGGACGATCGGCCTCGTCGCGCGGCGGATCCCCGAGGAGGTCCCGAGCCTCGAGGACCTGATGCTGCCCGAGATCTGCCGCACGCTCGCCGACAAGTCGCGCGGGCTCGTGCTCGTGACGGGGCCGACCGGGGCCGGCAAGTCGACGACGCTGGCGGCGATGATCGACCACGTCAACCGGTCGCGTTCCGGGCACATCGTCACGATGGAGGACCCGATCGAGTTCATCCATCGCGACAAGAAGTGCTGGGTGACCCAGCGCGAGATCGGCAGCGACAGCAAGGACTTCCCGAACGCGCTCCGCCGCGCGCTGCGGCAGGATCCCGACGTGATCCTCGTCGGCGAGATGCGCGACCTCGAGACGATCTCGCTCGCCGTGACCGCCGCGGAGACCGGCCACCTCGTGTTCGCTACGCTGCACACGACCAGCGCGATCCAGACCGTGAACCGGATCGTGGACGTCTTCCCGCCGGGCCAGCAGCAGCAGATCCGCACGCAGCTCGCCGACAACCTGCAGGCGATCCTGAGCCAGAACCTGCTGCCCCGGTACGGCGGCCGCGGTCGCGTCGCCGCGATCGAGATCCTCGTGGCCACCGACGCCGTCCGCGCGATGATCCGCGAGTCGAAGACGCCGCAGATCATGAACCTGATCCAGACCGGGTCGGCGCAGGGGATGCAGACCTTCGACGACGCGGTCTGCGACCTGCTCGAGAAGCGCAAGATCACGATGGAGACCGCCCTCGCCCACGCCTACAACCCGCAGGTGCTGAAGAAGGTCATCGGCAACGCGACCGGTGCCGCGGCCTCGACGAGCGCTCCGGTCGCGCCGCCGCCGCAGGTGGGGGAGCGCACGATCGTCGCCCCCGTCGCGGCTCCGAGGCCTCCGTCGCGCCGGACGGGGCCCTCGCAGCCCGAGCGCTGGTAGCCGGGGTCAGGCCTGAGGCCGGGCCGGAGGGTGTAGCGGGGCGGGGCTTCTTGCACGCCTTTCGCGGAGGGCGCGCCAGATACGGTCGACGGCGCCTTCGACGTCCGCCTCGATCTCGTGCTCCCAGAGGCGGAGGACCTTCCAGCCGTCGCGGCGGAGCGCCGCGAAGTTGCGCGAGTCCCGGGCGCGATTGCCGCGGATCTTCCGCTGCCAGAAGGGGGCGAGCTTGAACTCCCAGAGCGGGAAGCGCCACCCGTGCCAGAAGTCGCCGTCGATGAACACCGCGAGCCGGCCGTTCCGGAAGACGATGTCGGGCCGGCCGGGGAGACCGGTGACGTGGGAAGCGAAGTAGATCCTGCGGCGCCGGAGCGCACGCTCGACGGCCTTCTCGATCCCGGTACCCCGCCCCTTGATGCGGCCCATGAGGGCGCTCCGTTTCGCGGGGGACATGATGTCGGGCATGGGGGGGGAAGTCTAGGGGGCGCGGGGGGAGGGAGGCGCCGGGAACCTGGCTCGGCGTATGATACGCCCCTCGGATGGAGCCCCGCCCCTTGCCCCCGGACGGCGATCCGTTTGAGCCCTGCGGATGGACCTCGGACCTCCCTACGTTCGAGGGTACGGCCTCGCGAGTCATAACGGACCGCCTAGCTCTCTTTGTCCGGGATGCGGGCGACGAGCAGCGAGTGGCATGGGCGAAGTCCGTGCCATGGCTTCAACGCGAGGCGGGAGCGGTCTTGCGAGCGGATACCCGTGCCGCCGAGTACGCAGCCATCCTCGAGTACGAGCTGCCGCGCGACTCGCGACGCCCCGACGTGATCGTGCTCCAGAACGGGGTGGTTGTCGTCTTGGAGCTGAAGGGATACCCGTTCGCAACCCAGGCGGGGCTCGACCAGGTGCTCGCGTATGCGCGTGACCTGCGCAACTTCCACCGCGCCTGCGACCAGCGAAGAGTCATTCCGGTCCTCGTCCCGTCCGGAGGCGGCGAGCAGTCCGCGTTGTCGCAGGGCGTGCACGTGGTCGGTCCGGCCGGTGTCCATCGCCTGTTGCTCCGGCTTGCCGCGGAGTGCCGAGACAGCAAGTTGACGGTGGGAGAGTTCTTGGATCCGGATGCCTATGCACCGCTCCCTTCCATCGTCCAGGCCGCGCGGGACCTCTACCATGGCCGGGAACTGCCCTTCATCAAGCGGGCGCGCGCCAAGACGGAGCCCGCGCTCCGGGTCATCAGCGAGATCGCGCGGAACGCGGCGCGGACGAAGAGCAGGCATCTCGTCCTTCTCAGCGGCGTCCCGGGTGCAGGCAAGACCCTTGTGGGCCTCCAACTAGTCCACGCACGGTGGCTCGACGAATTGGCCGTCCCGCGCGAGGGTCGGCGAGCGCAAGCCCCTGCGGTGTACTTGTCGGGCAACCAACCGCTGGTGGAAGTGCTCCAGCACGCGTTGAAGGGTGAATCCGGCGGCGAACGCGTCTTCGTGCAACACATGAAGAACTACGTGGCGCAGTACTCGCGGCGTCGGGCGAGCACGCCTCCCGAGCACGTCATTGTGTTCGACGAGGCGCAGCGTGCCTTCGATGCGGAGCGCGTCGCGCATGTGCAGCGCAGCGCGTTGGGCCGGTCGGAGCCCGAGCACCTGTTGGAGTTTGCCTCTCGCATCCCGGAGTGGTGCGTCATCGTGGCGCTGATCGGCGATGGGCAAGCCATTCACGTTGGCGAGGAGGGTGGGATCGGCCTGTGGAGAGCGGCGATCGAGGGGTCCTCGACCTCCACCGCGTGGCGGGTTCACGCCAGCGTGGACTATTCCGAGCAGTTTCGTGGCAGCGGGGCGCCCGTCGAGTGGAGGCCCGAATTGAACCTCGACACCTCCATCCGCTTCCACCTCACTCCTCGCGTCCACCAGTTCGTCCGCCAATTGCTCGAAGGAACCGATCCTGCCGAGGCGGGGCGTATCGGAGAAGAGCTGTACTCAGCGGGCCACCGCTTCCTTCTCACGCGGAACTTGGAACACGGCAAGTCCTATCTCCGGGAGCGCTATCAAGAGGCGCGCAGTTTCCGCTTCGGGATGCTCGCCTCTGCGAAGGACAAGTGGCTCCCACGATTCGGTGTCGACAATAGCTTCCAGACAACCAAGCGACTTCGAGTAGGCCCGTGGTACAACGCCGAGCCGAGCGACGCGCAGTCCTGTTGCCAACTTGACGCGGTCGCCACGGAATTCTCATCGCAGGGGCTTGAACTCGACGCCACGCTGCTTGCGTGGGGCTCAGACCTACTTCGGAGCGACGGCGCGTGGTCGATTGAGAACTCACGCGGGACTCGGGGCCGCGTGCATGACCCCGAGGCCCTGCGGAGGAATGTCTATCGCGTCCTTCTGACGCGTGGGAGGGATGGGACCGTTGTCTTCGCTCCGCCCTCCCCTGAACTCGATGAGACCGCCGACTACCTGCTCGGCGCGGGATTCCGATCCATCGACTGAGCGCCCTGCGCGTGCCGAATCCCCAATCGCCAAGCCCTGTTGGCAACCCCGTGGCGCCACGCAGACGGGCACGGGTCGTCGGACGCCCGGAACCCCGTGTCACACGACAGCGCTACCGCGGCGCCACCGCCTTCGCCGCCTCGCGCAGCCGCTCGCCGGGGGGCGCATTCTCGGCCTGCACCTTCAGCGAGTAGGTCGTCGTGCCCCCCTTCGTCTCGTGTTCGTCGTCGTCGTCGTCGTCGTCGGCGCCGCCGCCCTGGCCCGGCGCGACCGGGAGGCCCGGCGGCCCCTGCTTCTGGATCATGCGCATCATCTCGGCTTCGGGGTCGTTGCGCGTCAGCTTGATCTCGATCTCCCTGAACCGCCCCTCGGCGCTGACGCGGCAGACCGCCTCCGCCGTCAGCACCTTGCTCGGCGTGATGAGGTCGAATCCGCCGCCGCCCCTCGCGGGCCGCACGACCTTGCGGGGCACCTCGCCCTTGAAGATCCAGTCGCCGGTCGCGTCGTCTCTCGTCGCGGTCAGGTGGGCCTTCTCCATGTGCTTGGCGAAGCGCTTCGTGTCGAGCAGCGCGACGAGTTCCGCCTCGATCTGGCCGAGATCCGGCGGCTGCTCCCCCTCGAAGGTCACCTGCTTGATCGTCTTCTCCTTCGTCACGTGCATGGCGAACCGCGGCAGCGCGGTCGGCTCCCCGCCCACGACGACCGTCGCCCCGTCCGCGTCGCGCCACGCCTCGACCTTGCCCTCGAAGGGCGGGGCGCTCGCCCCGCCGACGTTGGTCTGGATGACCACGCCGCCGAGCGGCCCCCCGGGCCCCCCCCATGCCGCCGCCTCCGGCTTCTCGTGCTTGATCTCCGCCGCGACCACCAGATCGCGGCTCCGCTCGTGCGCGAGCAGCGCCTTCGCGAAGAGCGCCTCCTCGTCGGGCCCGGCCAGCGCAACCGCGGCGAGCAGCAGCAGTCCCAGAGTTCGCATCGCAGACCTCCCGGGCGCCCAACGTTGCGCCCTCCGCTATATTGTGCCCTTCCGGCGGGGCGGGGCGTTGATCGCCGCGTCCCATGCAGCGGTGCCTCACGAACCGGGTCAGATCCGGAAGGAAGCAGCCCTAAGAGATGGTATCCGGGTGCCGTGGATCCCGTGGAAGGAGCCCTGTCCCGTCGGAGTTCAGTTTCAGGGGGGCTTGGGGTTAGGCTAGGCGGCTCGTGAGCTACCTCGTCTTCGCGCGGAAGTACCGGCCGCAGTCCTTCGAGGACGTGCTCGGGCAGGAGCATGTCGCCACCACGCTCAAGAACGCGATGGCGGCGGGGCGCCTCGCGCACGCCTACCTCTTCTGCGGCCCGCGGGGCGTCGGCAAGACGACGATGGCGCGCATCCTCGCGAAGGCGGTCAACTGCATGAGGAGCCCGGGCCCCGCCCCCTGCGGCGCCTGCGAGGCGTGCGTCGCGATCGCGGCCGGGGGCGACATCGACGTGATGGAACTCGACGCGGCGAGCAACCGGAAGATCGAGAACATCGAGCCGCTCGTCGACTCGGCCCGCTACCTGCCGCAGCGGTCGCCGAAGAAGATCTACATCGTCGACGAGGCGCACATGCTCTCGTCCACGGCCTGGAACGCGCTGCTGAAGACGCTCGAGGAGCCGCCGCCGCACGTGATGTTCGTCTTCGCGACGACCGACCCGCAGAAGGTCATCGAGACGGTCCGCTCCCGCTGCCAGCGCTTCGACTTCCGGCGCATCACGCCGGCCGACATCGAGCGCAAGCTGCGGCGCATCGCCGCCGAGGAGGGCGCGCGCGTCGAGGACGAGGTCTTCGGCGAGATCGCCTCGCGCGCGACCGGCGGGTTGCGCGACGCGGAGACGCTGCTCGACCAGATGCTCTCGAGCGCGCCGCAGGAGCGGCCGCTCGCGGTCGCGGACCTGATGGCGATCGTCGGCGGCATCCCGCGCGCGGCGCGGGCGCGGATCCTCGACGCCGCCCGCGCCGGGTCGCTGGGCGACGTGTTGGGGGGGGCGGGGGCGCTCGTCGACGCGGGGGCCGACCCGCAGGAGCTGCTGAAGGATCTCTACGGGGACCTCCACGCGCGGGCGGTGGCCGCGGCGCTCGCGGGGGAGGACGGCGTCGAGTGGTGTCTCGCCGCCGCGGAGATCGTCGCGCGCCACCAGGCGCTCGCCCGCGATTCGCGCGCGGCGCGGGCGACGCTCGACCTCGCGCTGCTGTCGCTCGCGAAACTCGGCGACGTCGAGGACCTCGAGCGGCTCGTCGCCCGCGTGGAGGGGCTCCCGGTCGGGCCACCCGCGGTCGTCGCCCCGGCCCAGGCCCCGGCCCCCGCCGCGGCACCGCCGCCGAAGCCCGCGCCCGCGAAGCTGGCGCTCCCGCCCCCCGGGCCCCCCCGACTGCGCGCCCCGCCGGGCGGCACACCGCCGGTCTCGGGCGCGCCCAGTTCAGCGGAGATCGCGCGCATCCGCGCGCATCCGCGCGTGAAGGAAGTGCTCTCGACCTTCGAGGGCGAGATCGAACATGTGAGGCGCAGCGACGAACATGGCCAAGAACTTCGGTGACATGAGCGGCCTGATGAAGCAGGCCCAGAAGATGCAGGCCGACCTGAAGCGCGTTCAGGAGGACCTGAAGGACCGCATCGTCGAGGGGAAGGCGGGCGGCGAGGCCGTCGTCGCCTTCGCGAACGGGGCGGGGCAGATCGTGCAGATCAAGATCGCGCCCTCGGTCGTGGACCCCGACGAGGTCGAGGATCTCGAGGATCTCGTCGTCGCGGCGGTGCGCACCGCGCTCGACGCGGCGAAGAAGATGGCCGACGAGGAGACCGGGCGCGTCACCGGCGGCCTCGGGCTGCCCTTCGGCTAGCGATGTCGGTGCTCAAGGCGCTCGTGGCCCAGCTCGAAGAGCTGCCGGGCATCGGCCCCAAGAGCGCCGAGCGCATCGCCTACTGGATCGTGCGCCAGCCGCCGCAGGCGGCGCAGGCGCTCGCGGAGGCGCTGCTCCGGGCCGTGGAGACGCTGCGTCCCTGCGGGCTCTGCGGCCACGTGGCCGAGAGCGATCCGTGCGCGACCTGCGCCGACCCCCGTCGCAACCGCGCGCAGTTGTGCGTCGTCGAGACGTCGCGCGACCTCGAAGCTCTCGAGGCGACCGGCGAGTACACGGGGCTCTACCACGTGCTCGGCGGCCACGTCGCGCCGGCGGAGGGCGTGGGGCTCGAGGACCTGAACCTCTCCTCGCTGCTCGATCGCGTCGCCGCCGGCGGCATCGGCGAGGTCGTCCTCGCCACGAACCCGACCTTCGAGGGCGAGGCGACCGCCGCGATGCTGCGGCGCAAGCTCCTCGGGCAGGTCGCGCTCGTCACGCGCATCGCCCGCGGCATCCCGAGCGGCGGCGAGATCGTGCACATGAACGCGGCCGTGCTCGGCGACGCGTTGCGAGGTCGCGGCGAGTTTCCCGCGTGACCCGGAACGGGGCGTGATTCGTGCCGTTTGGTCCGCGATGTGCTTGCCCGCGGGGGCCATCGACGTATAATCGTCTCCGTCATGAAGTTACGGGGATGGCATGCGTCTTGATGTATCGCTGGCCCAGAAGCTGAGCCTCCAGCTCAAGCTCGCGCCGCAGATCATCCAGAGCATCGAGATCCTGCAGCTCCCCGCGCTGAGCCTCCAGGAGCTCGTCGAGACCGCGCTGCAGGAGAACGAGATGCTCGAGCGCGAGGACGACGAGCCCACGCCCGCCGCGGCGACGGAGACGGGCGCGCCATCCGAGGCGACCAACGGCCAGGCGAGCGAGGCCGAGCAGGAGATGGCGGCGGTCGCCGACACGCTCGAGAAGCTCGAGGCGCTCGAGACGGCCGCGGAGCGCGACTGGCAGGACTTCGGGCCGCGGCGCGCCTCCGGCGGGGGGGAGGACGACGCCAAGTTCGAGGCGATGAACAACACGGCGGCCGGGGCGACCTCGCTGCCCGACGCCCTCTTCGACCAGTTCGTGATGATGGAAACGGACGAGGAGATGCGGACGATCGGCCGCCACATCATCTACAACCTCGACGAGGGGGGGCTTCTGCCCTACACGCTCGAGGAGATCCTCGAGACCCCGGAGCTGCGCGGCCGATTCACGCTGGAGCAGGCCGAGCGCGCGCTGAAACTCGTCCAGCGGCTCGAACCGAAGGGCGTCGGGGCGAGAAGCATCTCCGAGGTGCTGATCCTGCAACTCGACCCGGCGGACCCCGACCGGGAGATCAAGGAACGCATCCTCCGCGACCACCTCGAGGACATCTACAAGAACAAGCGGCCCAAGGTCGCCCGCGACCTCGGCATCTCCGTCGCCGAGCTCAATCGCCTCGTCGAGGAGTTGAGCCGGCTCGACCCTCGCCCGGGGGCGGGCCTCGGCGGCGATCGCAACGCCTACGTCAACCCCGACGTCATCGTCGAGTGGATCGACGGCCGGTGGGAGGTCCGCCTCGAGGAGAGCTTCTTCCCGCGCATCCGCGTCAGCCCGCACTACCGCGACATGCTCGCGAGCAGCGACGACCCGAAGGTGCGCGACTACGTGCGCAAGAAGCTCGAGAACGCGAAGTGGCTCGTGGACGCGATCCAGCAGCGCCAGAGCACGCTGAACCGCGTCTGCCGCGAGATCTTCGACGCGCAGCACGAGTATCTCGAGTACGGCGCCTCGCATCTGAGGCCGCTCAAGATGCAGGAGGTGGCCGACCGCGTCGGCATCCACGTCTCGACGGTCAGCCGGGCGATCGCCGACAAGTGGGCGCAGACGCCCCGAGGCATCGTGCCGCTCAAGTACTTCTTTACCGGGGGCTCCGAGACGAGCGACGGCGAATCGCTCTCGCGCATGTCGGTGAAGGAGAAGGTCCGCACGATCATCGGCGGCGAGAGCAAGACGAACCCCCTCTCCGACGAACAGGTCGCCGACCTGCTCAAGGAGGAGGGGCTCGACATCGCCCGGCGCACGGTCACGAAGTACCGGAAGGCGCTGCGCATCCCCTCCTCCCGGCAGCGCCGGGAGTGGGTGTGAGGCCGTAGCCGGCGTGGCCCGCGCCCTCCGCCACTTCGCGATCACGCTGGCCTACGACGGGACCGCCTACGCCGGATGGCAGGTGCAGCGGGAGGCGACGACCGTGCAGGGCACGCTCGAGGTGGCGGCGGAGCGGCTCAACGGAGAGCCCACGGCCGTGCTCGGGGCCGGGCGCACCGATGCGGGCGTGCACGCGCGAGGGCAGGTGGCGCGCTTCTCGACGCCGCGGGACCTGGGCGAGCGCAAGGTGCCCCACGCGCTCAACGCGCACCTGCCCGAGGATGTCGTGGTGCTCTCCGCGCGCGCGGTGGGCGAGGAATTCCACCCGATCCGCGATGCCGTGAGCAAGCACTACCGCTACACGCTCCGGGTGGGGGCGTTCGACTCCCCCTTCGACCGTCGCTATGTGCTGCGCATCGCCCACGAACCCGACCTCGACGCCATGCGGGCGGCGGCGCGCGCGCTGCTCGGCCGCCACGATTTCCTCGGATTCCAGAAGGCCGGATCGCCCCGATCCGGGACCGTGCGCGAGTTGCGCCGTCTTGACGTTGCGCGCGAGGGGGACTACATTCACCTCCACTTCGTGGGCAACGGCTTTCTCTACGGCATGGCCCGGAACTTGGCGGGCACCCTTCTCCGGGCCGGCCAGCGAGGGCTCGACCCGGGGGCGATCCCCGCTGGCCTCGCCATTCGGGATCCGTCCATCGCCGGGCCCTGCCTCGCCGCGCACGGCCTATGCCTGATGGAAGTCGCCTACCCGGGCTCGCCGGGCGTCCCGCGCATCGAAAGGGATCTCCAATGAAGGTGAACATCGTCGGGCGCCACCTGCACGTGACTCCTGCGATGCAGGACTACGCGAGGGAGCGCCTCTCGAAACTCGAGCACTTCTTCGTCGGCATCCGACACGTGGACGTCACGATGAACGTGAACGGCCTCGCGCACCATGTCGAGCTGGCCGCCTACCTCGGAAAGAAGTCCAAGCTGATCGCGCAGGCGGACGGCGAGGACATGTTCCAGGCGATCGACGGCGCCGAGGCGAAGCTCCAGAAGCAGATCCGGCGTCTCCATGCGCGGCTCAAGGCGCACCGGGATCGCACCCGCATCGCCGACGGGTCCAAGGCGGAGGCGCAGGACGAGGAGGCGACCTACGAGCAGGTCGTGCGCGAGATGCTGGAGGAAGCGGATGGCGAATAGCACGCCGATGTTGCTGCACGAGTGCGTGCGCGCCGAGGCGATCCTCTGCCAGCTCGAGGCCGCCGACAAGGACGACGCGCTCACGCAGCTCGTGGACGCGCTCGTCGTAGCCAAGGCCCTGACGAGGGCCAAGGCGACCAAGGTGCGCGCCGAGGTCTTCGAGCGCGAGGCCCAGGGGAGCACCGGGATCGGGAGGGGCGTGGGGATCCCCCATGCCAAGAGCGAGCACGTGAAGAGCCTCCTCATGGCGATCGGCCGCATCCCGGGCGGCATCGATTTCGGCGCGGTGGACGGCGAGCGCGTGCGGATCGTGGTGCTGATCATCTCGCCGCTCTCGGACCCCGCCGCCCACCTCGCCGCGATGCAGAAGGTCGTCGGCATCGTGCGCGACGCCTACCAGTGCAAGCGCCTGCTCGGCTGCACGACGCCCGCGTCGTTCCTCGGCCTTCTGAAGGAGCTGGACGGGTCGCGGAAGTGAGCGGCCCGACCGACGGCCCGGAGGTCGAAGCGCAGGTCAAGGTCCGGAACCCGCACGGGCTCCACGCCCGCCCCTCGGGGATCATCGCCGAGGTCGCGCTGCGCTTCCCCGACACGACGATCCTGATCCGCCGCGGCGACCTCGTCGTCGATGCGAAGTCGATCGTCGAGCTGCTGCTGCTCGCGGCGGCACAGGGGACCCTGCTGACGGTCGTCGCGAAGGGGCCCGGGGCCCCCCAGGCCATCGAGGCGCTGCGCGAACTCTTCGAGCGCGAGTTCGATCTGCACCTCTGAGGCGCTCGGCCGGGGTGCGGTCCTCGGCCACGCTTCGCGGCCCACGGGCCCCGGTCCGCGGGGATTCATGCGCGCGGCGAGTATCCTCGGGGGGAGCATGAGGAGCATCCAGGGGATCCCGGTCAGCCCCGGCATCGCGATCGCGCCCGCGTTCCACCTGCGCCGGGCGGGCAGCATGCCGACGCGCCGCACGATCCAGCGCGCCCGGGTCAAGGCGGAGCTGCAGCTCTACCGCGACGCGCTCGAGGCGGCGCGGGCCGAGCTCGAGGCGATCGCCGCGCGGGCGGGGCTGACGGACGCGATCGGCTCCATCGCGAAGAGCCACCGCGAGTTCCTCTCCGACCCGACGCTGATCCGCGAGATCGAGACGACGATCCAGAACGGCCCCTCCCCGGCGGACTACGCCGTCGCGGTCGTCTTCAACCGGTGGATCGAGGTCTTCCGCCAGCTCACCGACGAGTTCTTCCGGCAGCGCTACGTGGATCTCATGGACTTGCAGAAGCGCGTGCTGCGCCACCTGCGCAAGGACGAGGAGTCCGAGCAGCCCACGCCCGACAACCCCGTCATCCTCGTCACGGAGGATCTCACGCCGACCGAGGCCGCGGAGCTCGACCGGACGAGCTTCCTCGGCTTCGCGACCGAGCACGGCGGCTCGACGAGCCACACGGCGATCATCGCGAAGTCCCTCGGCATCCCCGCGCTCTGCGGGCTCGGGCCCCTCGGCGCCACCGTTCCCCCCGGCACCCCCCTCATTTGCGACGGCGAGCAGGGCATCCTGATCGTGGATCCCGATCCCGACACGCTGCGGCGCTACCGCGAGCGGCAGGAGCTGCTGCACCGCCGCGCCCGCGTGCTGCGCCGCATGTCCGCGCTCCCGGCGGAGACGCCCGACGGCTGGCCCGTGGGCGTCTTCGGCAACATCGAGTTCCCGTTCGAGGTCGACCAGGCGGTGCGCAACGGCGCCGACGGCATCGGCCTCTTCCGGACGGAGTTCCTCTATGCGGAGCGCCAGAGCGTGCCCGACGAGGAGGGGCACCTCGCCGCCTACCGCGAGGCGCTCTCGCGGCTGAAGGGGCGCACGCTCACGATCCGGACCTTCGACTTCGGCGCCGACAAGTTCGGCGAGAGCGTCGGCTTCCAGGGCGAACCCAACCCCTTCCTCGGCTGCCGCAGCATCCGCCTCTGCTTCGCGCGCCCGGAGCTCTTCCGGACGCAGCTCCGCGCGATCCTGCGCGCGAGCAACGAGGGGAGGATCTCGCTGCTCTTCCCGATGATCGGCTCCGTCACCGAGTTCCGGAGCGCGCGGAGCATCCTCGAGAACGTGAAGGAGGAGCTGCGGCGGACGGGCGTGCCCTTCGACGCCAACCTGAAGGTGGGCGCGATGATCGAGATCCCGAGCGCGGCGCTGATGGCCGACCTGCTCGCGCGCGAGGTGGACTTCTTCTCGGTGGGCAGCAACGACCTCACGCAGTACGCCCTCGCCGTCGACCGGACCAACGAGCGGGTCGCCAACCTCTTCCGGCCGAGCAACCCCGCGATCCTCCGCCTGCTGCGCAACGTCGTGAAGGAGGGGATCCGGGCCGGGGTCCGGGTGAGCCTCTGCGGGGAGATGGCGGCCGAACGGCCCTACACGCTGCTGCTGCTCGGCATGGGCATCCGCCACTTCTCGGTCGCGCCCAATCTCGTGCCCGAGGTGAAGCGCGTGGTCCGGAGCGTGAGCCGCAGCGACGCGGCCGTCATCGCCCGCACCGCCCTCGGATTCGCCACGTCCGAGGAGGTCGACTCCTCCCTCGCGGTGGAGTCGGCGGGGCTCCTGGGCTTGGCCTGATCCCCCACCCGTGGGCCGGCCACGGTTCCGGATCGGGGGGGGGCGCGGGGGCCCGTCGCGGCCGCGCCGGGGGGGGCCCTCCGAAACGCCGGTCAAGTCGGGGCGGGCAAAAGTCCGATGGGTTCTGAGCCTCCTGCCATTTGTGGCACGGCGGCAGGGATCACGGACGGACACACATGCTCAGGCGAAAGATCAAGTCCCTGATCGGTCTGGACATCGGATCGCGGGTCATCAAGGCGGTCGAGCTCACGCGAGAGGGGCACGGCTTCGTGATGACCGGGTACGGCCAGACCGAGGTGTTGAGCGAGGACCAGCGTCCCGACGCGATCCTCGAGGTGCTGCGGGACAACGCGTTCCACACCAAGAGGGTCGTGACGGCGGTCTACGGCAAGTCCGTGATCGTGCGCTACCTCTCGATGATGCGGATGCCGGACGAGGATCTGCGCAACGCCATCCGCTACGAGGCGGACAAGTACATCCCCTTCGATGTCGACGACGTCGTGCTCGACAGCCAGCCCTTCCGCGAGGACGGATCCGGCGAGACGGCCGACGCGGAGATGCGCGTGCTGCTCGTCGCCGTGAAGCGGGCGCTGATCGAGGACCACGTGAGCCTGCTCTCGGGGCTCGGCCTCCAGCCGACGATCATCGACGTGGACTCGTTCGCGGTCGGGAACGCCTTCGAGCTCGCGCGCGGCGGAGCCCTCTTCGAGGAGGACAACAACCGCGCGATCGCGCTGCTCGACATCGGCGCGAACAAGACCAACATCAACATCTTCTACGGCGGGACCTCCTACTTCACCCGCGAGATCTACCTCGCCGGGGACGACTTCACGCACGCGATCGCCAAGCGCCTGGGGCTCGACGTGGAGAGCGCCGAGCACCGCAAGCGGGAGCCGGGCGACCACCCCGAGGAGGTGATGGAGGCGGTGATGCCCTCCTTCGACGACCTCGCGAACGAGATCCTGCTCTCCTTCGACTACTTCGAGAACCAGTTCGACCGCGAGGTCGAGGAGGTCTACCTGAGCGGCGGGGGCGCCCGGATGGCGGGCATCGACGAGGCGCTCGAGCGCACGCTCAACCGGCCGATGCACCGCTGGGACCCGACCGAGGGCATCGAGGTGCACGAGGGCGCGGTGGACTATTCCGTCGTCAAGAACAACGCAGGGCAGCTCGCCGTCGCCATCGGCCTCGCCTCGCGGGTGCAGGAGCTCTAGGCCGTGATCCAGATCAACCTCCTCCCCCCGGAGTACCGCCGGACCGAAGCGACCCCGATCGGGCGCTTCATCGCCATCGTCGCGGGTGCGATCATCGTCACCGGCGGCCTCGTCGCCTACGGCTTCGTCCACTACAGCACGCTCAAGGGCGTGCGCGAGGTGCGCGAGGCGACCGAGGCCGAGTACACGAACAAGAAGGCGCAGGCGGACGTGAGCCTCGCGCTGCAGGCGGAGATCAACGCCTACGAGGCGCGGCGGAAGGCGATCCAGCAGGTCGCGAAGGACCGCATCCTGCACAGCCGCAAGCTCGACGAACTGCTCGACATCCTCCACAACAAGGGGGATCGCACCGCCTACTACGTCTGGCTGAAGGACCTCTCGGCCCGGCCCGGACGGCAGCTCAAGCGCGGCCAGATGGACAGCGGCGGCTCGATGAGCTTCAGCGGGTGGGCGGAGACGCGCGAGTTCAGCCGCGTCACGAGCCTGCGCGATGCGATCCGGAAGGACCCCTTCTTCCAGGACTTCAAGAGCATCTCCCAGCCCAACTTCAAGGAAGTGCGCTGGGACGACGGCCTCGAGCCCTCCTCGGGCGGCCGATTCAACTACACGATGGTGCTGCAGCCCCTCGGCTACCAGCACGACGCGAAGAAGAAGTGATCGGGGACGGGAGGATCACGTGAACCGGCTCAGCGAAAAGCAGCTCCTGATCACCACGATCGGGATCACCGTCCTCCTCTGCGGAGGGCTCGGGTTCCTCATCTGGCGGGACCTCAATGCCGTCCGCTCGGAGGAGACCCGCACGACGGAGCTCCGCGCCCAGATCACCGACGCCGAGCGCGAGATCGGGCAGATCGCGGCGCGCGAGTACCGCGTCATCAGCGACCGCGAGATGGCGGACAAGGAAGTGACCTTCCTCCCGGAGGAGTCGGAGATCGAGACCTTCTGGGAGGTGCTCGAGCGGTTCGCCGTCGAGAGCGGCGTGCGCATCAGCGAGATCACGCCCAACAGCTCGCGGACGGACAGCAAGGCGAAGGGTCCCATCGACAGCGTCTCCCAGGTCCTGGCCCTGCGCGGCACCGTCGACGAGTTCCTGCGCTTCATCAACTTCGTCGAGAACTACGACCGCATCATCAACGTGACCGAGTACTCCATCAACGCCGGCGAGACCGCCGACGAGGACGGGAAGGTCCGCCACGGGATCAAGCTCGCGCTCACGACCTTCACCTACAGCAAGAAGATCGCGAACACGATCGTCTCGATCCAGAGCTACGAGAAGAAGCGCGAGCATCCCGAGGTCAAGAAGTGGCTCAGCCGCATCAAGATCCAGGAGAAGGAGACCTACACGCTCCGCACCTCGCTCGGCCGCCGCGACCCCTTCGAGAACGTGCGCCGGCAGGTGCAGGTGGACGTGGACGACGGCATGGACCGCGCCGCCCAGCAGGAGATGGTGGACAACCTGATCGAGATGGTCCGCACGCTGCAGGAAGGGATCGAGATCGAGGACCATCTGCGCAAGATCAAGGACCTCTTCCGGCTCGCGCAGCAGGTGAAGGAGAACCGCGAGGCGATGGCCCAGCTCGCCCGCCTGCTCGACCAGGTCCGCCTCGAGAACCTGATCCGCGTCCGGGAGTTGCAGGAGCGCTTCCGCACCGAGGTGCAGGTGCCCTTCCTCGAGCTGCAAGAGCGCCTCGCGAAGGTGCGCGAAGAGGAGCCGCGGATGACCCTCGGCATGGTCGAGGAGATCCGGGGCCGGGCGCTCAAGGCCTTCGAGGCGCGCGAGTGGAAGAAGGTCGAGGAAACGGTGCGCAACTTCATGGACGTGAGCCGCGGCGGCGACTGGGTCGAGGAGGAGGCGCGCTCGCTCGTCGTCGAGATCAACGACCTGCTCCGGCGGTCGCAGGTGATCGAGCGCTTCGAGAAGCGATCGATCGAGATCTCGTCGATCCTCTACGCCCCGAACGCGGTCAGCATCGCGGTGATCAACCGCAAGCAGTTCATCGAGGGCGACGCCCTCGACGGCGACGGACGCGTCATCGTCTTCGAGATCGGCGAGAACTACGTGATCTTCGAGACGGAAGGCGTCGAGATCAAGCGGACCCAGAACGGAAGATGATCAACCGCGGGACCCCCCGCGGACGTAAGGAGGAGATTTCGATGGACAATCCTAGGACGCGAGGTGCGACCCTCTGGTTCGCGGCGCTCGCCTTGCTCGGGAGCCTGGTGGCTCCGGCGCTTGCCCAGAGCAAGCCCACCGATGCGAACATGGCGCAACTCGACATCGGCGACGGCATCGTCCGGTTCGACGTGCGCAACCGCGCCCTGACGGACGTGGTCGACCTGATCCGCAACAAGACGAAGGTCAACATCGTCCTGAGCAAGGAGGCCGCCGCGGCGACCGTCACGCTCAAGGTCGACCTGCACTGGCTGATGGCGCTCGAGCTGGCCGCCGAGAAGGGCGAGTGCATCCTCGAGCGCGTGAGCCCCGTGCTCATCAAGGTGGCGCGCCCCGAGCGCGTGACCATCCAGTTCGAGAGCGAGGACGTCAAGAAGGTCATCGGCGTGCTCGCCACCTACTCCGGGGCGAACATCGTCGTCTCCCCCGCCGTGCAGGGGAACGTCACGGTGACGCTGAAGAACATCCCGTGGCGCGACGCCCTCGAGCAGATCGTCAAGACGCTCGGGTACGCGGTCGTGGAGGAGGACCGGGGCATCCTGCGCATCATCCCGCGCGAGGACCTGAAGCAGCAGCTCGAGACGCGCGTGCTGCGGCTGCGCTACATCCGGCCCCCGAGCCCCTACCGCGCCTACCTGAAGACGGAGTACGCCAAGGAGAAGATCGTCGCGCCCAGCTCGATCAAGCCGGAGGAGGACTTCCCGATCCTCGACGCGCTGAAGTCGGCGGTCGAGGTCGAGGGGGGCACGATCCAGTATGACCGCGTGACGAACTCGATCTTCGCGCGGGGCACGAAGCCCGCCCTCGACAACCTGATCCAGCTCGTGGGGCAGATCGACGTCGAGCCGCCCCAGATCTTCTTCGACGTCAAGCTCATCACGACCCAGAACCAGGATCTGCTCGACCTGGGCGTGGATCCGGGCGAGGACGGGTGGACAATGGCGGTCTCGCTGGCCTCGACGCCCACGCGCCTGCCCTTCGGCGTCTTCAGCGACCTCGACCGCGCCGCCGCGGGCGATCCGACCAACGGCACCCGCGTGCCGGATCCGGCCACCGGCCTGCTCCCCTCCGCGGGAAGCACCTTCGGCACGCTGGATTTCAGCGGCGTGAGCATGGCGCTGCGCCTCTTCAAGGAGGACCGGACGAGCCAGATCGTCCAGGCGCCCAAGCTGATCGCGCTCGACAACCAGGAGGCCACGATCTTCGTCGGCGAGACGGTGCGCTACGCCCGCACGTCGGCGTCCAGCAACCAGAGCGGCGGGCTCACCTTCTCGATCGAGGAGGCGCCCCAGTCCCCGGTGCAACAGGGCTTCCAGCTCCTCGTCATCCCGCACGTGATCCCCAACAGCGACAAGCTCATGGTCACCGTGATTCCCGAGGCGGAGCAGCTCGTCGGCACGTCGACGGTCCTCCCGGGCTTCGACGAGTTCGCGAGCGGCGAGGGGTCGAACCGCGTGTCGATCCTGCTGCCGCGGGTCAGCTCGTCCACCATCGTGACGCACCTCATCGTGAAGTCGGGCGAGACCGCCGTCCTCGGCGGGCTGCTCACGAAGACCGACGTCGAGGTGGAGCGCGGCATCCCGGGCCTGAAGAACATCCCGGTGATCAAGTGGCTCTTCTCCGTGAAGGAGCGCCAGAAGTCCCTCTCCAACATCATCGTCTTCCTGACGCCGCGGATCATCCTCAGCTCGGAGGACATCGAGGCGTCCATCAAGGAGGCGATCCGCGAATACCGCGGCCGCCTCGAGAAGGACTGGTCGGACATGTTCCCCGAGGACGCGCTGCCCGCAGGGGGCGACGCGGCCAAGGAAAGCTCCGGCGCCTAGGCCTTCGACCGACCGCCGATCGCATGCGGGGCGGCCCCAGGGCCGCCCCGCTCTCGTCTGGGCGCTCGAGGTGCTGCGCAGGCCGCGCCGCGCCCGCTGGCGTCGTGGTGCCCCGCCCGGTAGGCTGCGGTGCCCGATGTCCCGCGTGCTTCTGATCAACGCCGCCGAGCCCGAGGAGACGCGGGCCGCGCTCGTCGAGGAGGGCCGCCTCGTCGAGTACCGCCGCGAGCGTGCGGCAGCGCCCAAGCCCGTCGGCAACGTCTACCTGGGCCAGGTCGTCAACCTCGAGCGCGGGATCGGCGCGGCCTTCGTCGACTGCGGACTCGGGCGCAACGCCTTCCTCCACCAGAGCGACTGCCTGCCCTCCGCCCCGGGCGCGCCCGCGCGCCTCGAGGACCGGTTCTCCGTGGGGGACGCGGTGCTCGTCCAGGTCACGCGGGAGTCCATCGGCGACAAGGGGCCCGTGCTCACGGCCCATGTCAGCCTGCCCGGCCGCTTTCTCGTGCTGCTCCCGTTCGCCGAGGCCGGCGGCGTGAGCCGGCGCATGGAGGGGGAGGGCAAGGAGGACCTGCGCGCGCTAGGCCGCGAACTGGAGCGGCGCGCGGGGGCCGGCCTGATCGTGCGCACCGCCGCCGCCACCGCGACGAAGCGCGAACTGATGCGCGACCTGCGTCTCCTGCGCAAGCTCTGGCTCGCGATCGAGACACGCGCGCGTAGCGCGGCACCCCCCGCGCTGCTGCACAGCGAGGGCGACTTCGTCGGCCGGGCGCTGCGCGACCTCGCCGACCGGGAGATCGAGGAGATCCATGCGGATACGCCGGAGGCGCTCGCCCGCGCCCGGTCCGCGCTGCTGGCGATCGACCCCCGGCTCGCGACCCGCGTCCAGCTCCATCCCGGACCGGTGCCGCTGTTCCATGCGTTCGGCGTCGAGGCCGATTGCGATCTCGTGCACGCCCGCCGCGTCCCGCTCCCGAGCGGCGGCTCCCTCGTCTTCGACCTGACCGAGGCGATGGTGACCGTGGATGTCAATTCCGGACGCACGCGGCGCGAGGAGGGTCTGGAGGAGACCGCGTTCCAGACCGATCTCGAGGCGGCCGCCGAGATCGCGCGGCAGATCCGCCTGCGGGATCTCGGCGGCGTCATCGCGATCGACTTCATCGATCTGCGCGATCGGCCCCGCGTGCGCGAGGTGGAACGCGCGCTGCACGAACACTTGAAGCGGGACCGCTCGCGCGTGACGCGGGGCCGTATGGGTCCCTTCGGCGTCTATGTGCTGACGCGGCGTCGCGCCGGGGGCGGAGCGGGGGGGGGCGGGGGGGGGTGCCCGCACTGCGGGGGGCATGGCCCGGTCCCCGAACCCCTGGATGCCGCGCTGCGGGTGGTGCGGGAGGTGGCCTCGCGCCCCTCCCCCCGTTCCCTGCGGGTGCGGCTCGAGCCGGCGGCATCGAAGCTCCTGCTGTCGATCCGCGGGGAGGCGCTGGGCCGGCTCGAGGCGGCGGGGAGACGCGTCCGCGTCGAGGCGGACCCGGCCCTGCCGCCGGGGGGCTGGGTGGTGGAGGGCTAGGGCCTGTCTGAAAACCCCGCCGTCGGACCAAGGGCGAGCGAGGACAAGCCGGGCAAGGAGCGACGGCGACCCGCATTAACGGAGAAATGCGGCGAGCCGGCGCGACGCAGTCCCGGCGCAGCCGCAGCCGCCCGACTCCAGGTGGGGTTTTCAGACAGGCCCTAGGGCCCCGGCGCGCTCCTTGACCATTCGGCGCGGGCCACTACAGTATGGGGCTTCCCCCATGTACGCAGTCATCGAAGACCGGACCCGCCAGCACACCGTGAAGCAGGGCGAGGTGGTGCTCCTCGACCTGAGCGATGCCGAACCGAAGGAGTCGCTCGTCTTCGACCGCGTGCTGATGGTCGGGGGCGAGGGCGGCACGAAGGTCGGCACGCCCACGGTGCCCGGCGCGCGGGTGATCGCGACGGTGCTCGGCATGGTGAAGGGGCGAAAGCTCGTCTTCCGCAAGTTCAAGCGTCGGAAGAACTACCGCCGCAAGATCGGCCACCGCCAGCGCTACACGCAGGTGCGCATCGAGAAGATCCAGGGCTAGGAGAGCGGGGAAGAGCCATGGCACACAAGCAGGGCAAGGGCGCGACGCGGAACGGGCGCGACTCCAACGCGCAGCGCCGCGGGGTGAAGGCGTTCGGCGGGCAGGTCGTCACGGCCGGCTCCATCCTCGTGCGCCAGTGCGGGACCAAGTTCAAGCCCGGGCGCCATGTCGGGGTCGGCAGCGACTACACGCTCTTCGCGCTGCGCGCGGGTCGCGTCGAGTACCGCCCGAACGGGAGCGTCCGCATCCTGCCCCTGGACGCGGACGCCACCGCGGGAGGCTAGCCCTCGGAGGCGGGGCGGGCCCCCCCCGGCCCCCCCGACAGGAATGTTCAAGGACGAGCACAGCATCTGCGTCCGCAGCGGCAAGGGGGGCGATGGCTGCGTCTCGTTCCGCCGCGAGAAGTACGTGCCGCGCGGCGGCCCCGACGGCGGCAAGGGGGGGGACGGCGGCTCGGTCTATCTGCGGGCCTCCCCCCAACTCGCGACCTTTTCCGACATGGCGGACCAGGTCCACTATCGCGCGCCGGAGGGCGGCAACGGGCGCGGGAAGAGCTGTTCGGGACGCAGTGGCGAGGATCTCTACGTGGACGTTCCCGTCGGGACGATCGTGCGCGAGCGGGATACGGGCCTCACGCTGCGCGATCTCTCCGAAGAGGGGATGACGCTGCTCGTGGCACAGGGCGGCAAGGGGGGCAAGGGGAACGAGTCGTTCAAGAACGCGACCAACCAGGTGCCCCGGGAGTCGACCCCCGGCGAAGAGGGGGAGGAGCGGTGGCTCCGGCTGGAGCTGAAGCTGCTCGCGGACGCGGGGCTGGTCGGCCTTCCCAATGCCGGGAAGTCGACGCTGCTCTCGCGCCTCAGCCGCGCCCGACCCAAGATCGCCGACTACCCCTTCACGACGCTGACCCCCTTCCTCGGCATCGTCGCCGGGCCCGGCTACCGCTCCTTCACGCTGGCCGACCTGCCGGGGCTGATCGAGGGGGCGAGCCAGGGGCACGGCCTCGGCCACCAGTTCCTGCGCCACGTCGAACGGACCCGGGTGCTCGTCCACGTCGTGGACCTCTTCGCCGGCGATCCGGTCGCCGCCTACCGGACCATCCGCGCCGAACTCGAGGCCTACGGGCACGGCCTCGCGGAGCGGCCCGAGGTCGTGGCCGCCAACAAGACCGACCTCGGGTCGGCGGAGGGGCCGCTCAAGGATCTGCGCGCGGCGGTCGATACGGTGGTCATCCCGATATCGGGAGTCTCCGGGGAGGGTCTGCCCGCGCTGGTCCAGGCGGTCCTCGAGCGGCTCTGACCTCCGCCCCGGGGCGGAAGCGGAGCCCCCATGGATACGCGCGAGCTCTTTCGGATCCTCGTCCGCGGCGGCGGAAGCGACCTCGTGATCAAGGCGGGGGGCTGCCCCGCGATGCGCGTGCAGGGGCGCATCAAGTTCGTCTCGGAATCGCGCGTGCCGGACGCGTTCGCGGAGGCGCTCGCGCAGCAGGTGGTGCCCGAGAAGCTGCGCCCGCAGTTCGAGCGGACCGGCGAGGTGGACTGCTCCTACATCGTCGAGGACGTCGGCCGCTTCCGCGCGAACCTCTTCCGCCAGCAGGGGCGTCTCACCCTCGTCTTCCGCCACGTCGCCGAGAAGGTCCCGTCGATGGAGGAGCTGAACCTCCCGGCGAAGCAGTTGAAGGCGCTCGCCGCGCTCCAGCGCGGGCTCGTGCTCGTGACCGGCACGACCGGCTCGGGCAAGAGCACGACGCTCGCTTCGATGGTGGACTACATGAACCACCACTTCGCGCGGCATATCATCACGATCGAGGATCCGATCGAGTACGTCTTCGTCGACCGCAAGTCGCTGATCAACCAGCGCGAGGTCGGCTTCGACACCGACAACTACACCCAGGCGCTGCGCCACGTCGTGCGCCAGACCCCCGACGTGATCCTGCTCGGCGAGATGCGCGACGCGGAGACGGTCGAGGCGGCGCTCTCCGCCGCGGAGACCGGCCACCTCGTGCTCTCGACGCTGCACACGGTGAACGCCGTGCAGTCGGTCGAGCGCATCCTCGGCTTCTTCGAGCCGCACCACCACGCCCAGCTCCGGCTCCAGCTCTCGCTCGTGCTCGAGGGCGTCATCAGCCAGCGCCTTCTGCCGCGCAAGAACGACCAGACGCGCGTGCCCGCGGTGGAGATCCTGCTCGCGACGCCGACGGTGCGGGACCTGCTCTGCGAGGGGAAGACGCGCGAGCTGACGAAGGCGATCTACGAGGGCGCCCACTACTACGGGACCCAGACCTTCCAGCAGTCGCTCGTCAACCTCTACCGCGAGGCCCTGATCACCTACGACGACGCGCTGGCCGCCTCCGACAACCCCGACGAGCTCAAGCTCGAACTGCGCGGCATCACGAAGGGGTCGGCGGCGGGGGACTTCAACTTCAAGTACTAGGGGGGGGCGCGGGGGGAGATAATTCTGCGGCGGGGGGGGATCGCGGCGGCGTCTAAGGGGGGTGGTCGTATACTTGGAGAGACGCCATGTCGGTAGGCTCGATCAAGAAACTCCTCCTCGCCCTGAACCTCGCATCGCTCGCGCTGCTCGCGCTGGTGGCGTGGAGCTTCCTCAGCCACCGGAGCGAGATGCGGGAGGCCGCCGAACGCCCCGTCTTCCAGCCCAGGCAGGAGGCGGGGGTAGGGGAGCGGATCGGCGGCATCGACAACGTGACGATGAAGCTCGGGAGGTTCCCTGAGCCGGTGGCCGCCACGACCGAGGCGAAGCCCGAGGAGGCGAAGCAGGACATCGAGTCCGTACTCGCCAACATCGGGACCATCGTCGCGGCCATCGTCGTCTACCCCCCCTACGACCCCGACGGGCTCCGGCCGGTGATCATCTTCGAGTTGAAGGGGCAGGGCGGGAAGCGGATGGCCGTCGGCTTGAACGAGGCCCTCGTGAGCAAGCTTCACCCCGATCCCGCGCGGGCGTTCCACAAGGAGATGGTGCCCGCCGCCTACCAGTTCGTCGGCTGCGAACCCGACCCGGAGCATCCGGGCAAGACGAAGTTCCTCTTCGACATGAACTGCGACGGCCAGAACATCCAGCGGGCGAGTTGGCAGGGAGAGGTGCCGAAGACCGAGCTCAAGAGTGCCGCCACCGACGACTCGAACGCGCCCCCGTACCAGGGGAGCGGCAAGGGCTTCTACATCGGCAACCCCGACCAGCGGCCCGCGAAGCCGGACAAGGGCGCGGACCCGGACGCGCCCACCGAGACGGTGGCGGTGGAGACGCCGCCGGCCGTTCCTCCCGTGCCGCTGCCCGTCCCGGTCAGCCCCGGCGCGCCCGACCGCCTCTTCGACGACGACGAGGGCACCTTCGCCCCGACGCGCGAAGGGATCGAGTACCTGAAGACGAACTACAACGACCTGCTCAAGGATGCGCGGACGACGACGTACGTCGATCCGACGACGCGCCAGGCGCGCGGCATCCAGGTGCTCGGCATCAAGTCGGGCTCGATGGCGAACAAGTTCGGCGTGCTCGCCGACGACGTGATCCTGTCGATCAACGGCAGGCCGGTCACGCGCCAGGCCGAGGCGGTCAACATCGTCAAGTCCGAACTCAACAACAACAAGACGATCATCCAGGTGAAGATCCTGCGCCGCGGGCGCGAATTCACCCGGGAGTACGACACGAGGGATCCCGACGTGCGCCGCAACGCGAAGGATCTCCTCCGCAAACGCGGCCGCTGATCGCCTCTTGCTGCTCGCCCTCGACATCGGCAACTCCTCGATCAAGTGGGCGCGCTTCCTCGACGGCCGGCGCGTGGACGGCGGAAGGCTCTCCCCCGAGGGCGATCTGGCCGCGCTTCCGCCGGCGGGACGCGTCGCCGCCGTCGCGGTGAACCCGGGCACGCTCTCGCGGGTGCGTGCCGCCCTGCCTAGCCTCGAGGTTGCGGGCGAGCACTTCGATCATGGACTGCGGGTCCACTACGACCCCCCCGGAGCCTGCGGCCTCGACCGGGTCTTCACGGTGCTCGGCGCTCTGCACCGGCGCGGGAGTGCCGCGGGGGTGCTCACGCTCGACCTCGGCACCTGCCTCGTCGCCACGGTGGGGGTCCGGGGGAGGGGCGTGCTCGGGGGCGCGATCCTGCCCGGCTTCGACCTGATGGCGCGCTCGCTCGCGGATGGGACGGCGCTGCTCCCGCTGGTCGCCTGGTCGGAGCGCGGACCCGCGGTCGGCCGGAACACCGAAGCCTCGATCCGGTCGGGAATCTGGGCGGCGCTGGCGGGCGCGGCACGCGAACTGGTCCGCGGCTGCCGCGCCGAGGTCCCCGAACCCCTGGAGATCGTTGCCGTAGGCAGCGGTGCCGGAGCCTTGGCCGCGGCGGTCCCCGAGATCGAGGCGCTCCACCCCTTCGCGACGCTCTGGGGGGTCTACCTCGCCGCCTCCGCCGCGCGTAGCTCGCAAAGCGCGTAGGCGTGGCGTACGGTGACCCCGTGGAATCGGTCGGATTCGTCCAGCACGAACGCCTGTGGATCCGCGGAGGACGGATCGCCACCGCGGCCGGTCAGTTCCGCTCCGACCTGCTCGTCGAAGGGGGCGTGATCACCGCGATCGGGGAGCAGATCTCCCCGGCCGGCGCGCACCCGGTGGATGCCTCAGGACTCGTCATCACGCCCGGATTCGTCGATGTGCATGTGCACCTGCGCGACCCGGGAGCGCCCGACTCGGAGACGCTCGGGAGCGGACTCGCCTCCGCCGCGGCCGGTGGCATTCACCATGTCTATTGCATGGCGAACACGGAGCCGGTGAACGACGACCCGGAGATCACCGGGGACCTCGTCGCGCGCGCCGCGCGACTCTCGCCGCTCGCCTTGCACCCGGTCGCGGCGGTCACCCGCGGCCTGCGCGGCGACCGCCTCACGGACTTCGCCGCGCATCGGGCCGCCGGCGCGGGGGCGCTGTCGAACGACGGTTTGCCGGTGGAAGCGGAGAGCACGCTGCGGCGGGCGCTGGAGCAGGCGGGAGAGAGTGGGCTGACCGTTCTCGTTCACGCGGAGGACCGGGCGTTGGCAGCGGGCGGGGCCGTCGATGCGCGTGTCGCGGCCCGCCTGCACGCGAAGGGCATCCCCGTGGAGGCGGAAGATCTCGCGACCGCACGCGATATCGGCGTCGCCGAAGCGATCGGCGCGCCGCTTCATGTCTGCCACGTCTCGACGGCAGGCGCGGTCGACCTCGTGCGGGCGGCGCGCGAGCGGGGCAGCGCGATCACGGCGGAGGCGACCCCGCACCACCTGCTCCTCTCCTACGAGGACATTCCCGAGGGCGACACCGACTTCAAGATGAACCCGCCGCTGCGCTCCCCCTCGGACCTCGCGGCCCTGATCGAGGGGGTCGTGGATGGAACGGTCACGGCGATCGCCACCGACCACGCCCCCCACGCCCCCCTGCGCAAGGCCACCTCGCTCGAGGCCGCGCCCTTCGGGGCCATCGGCCTCGAAACGAGTTTCGCGGTTGCCTACTCCGCCCTGGTTGCGACGGGACGCATGCCTCTGGAGCGCCTCCTCGGGCTCTACGTCGAGGGCCCCTCCGCGATCGTCGGTCTCGCCGCCCCCCGGATCGCGGTGGGGGCTTTCGCCGAACTGAACCTGATCGACCTGCGCGCGTCCTGGGTCGTGGAGCCCGGCCGCCTTCGGAGCCGAAGCCGGAACTGTCCGTTCAAGGGGCGGATGCTCCGGAGCCGGGTCGTTGGGGTGGTGCGAGGCCGCCACCTCGCCCGATTCTAGCCGTGCGCTCCCGCACGACCCCCCGTATCACCCCCGCACGCCACGCTGACCAAGCTTCCATGTATGTTGGATGTAACCAATTGTCTTACAGTGCCTTATGTCGTTCGTGGCGTGAGGCTTCCAGGCCTCGCGCCTTGGCCCGAGAATTGCACGCTAATCGCAAACGGTGTTATGCCATGACTTTGCGGAAAGAGCGGTCGCTCGGACTCCGCTGTTTACACGTGTCGCCCGGTTTCGTAACTTTCCCCGTCTGTAGGCGGTTCGCAGGCGCGTGCGCCGCCTTCAGGGGGGTCGTCCCCTCGATCGGTGTCAAGAAGGAGTGGTCATGAAAGGTTCGTGGGTCTTCGTTCGACTCGTCTTCGCGGTGGCTCTGGCAGCGCTGCCCGGCATGGTCTCGGGATGCAACGGCGGCCAGACCCCCCCTCAATTCGATCCGAAGGAGATTGCGCTCGTGCGGGTGGAACCGGCCGACGGCGAGAGCGCGTTCGCGCGCAACCGCGTCGTGACGATGTTCTTCAGCACGACCGTGCTGCCCGAGTCGGTGAACGACCAGTCGATCCGCATCCGGACCGGCGGAACCTTCCAGACGAGGCCGCGAGGCTCGTTCCTGATCAGCGGCAACAAGATCGAGTTTGACCCCACCGTGACCGAGGCGGGAGGTTTGAACGCGATCGGATTCGAGGCGGGCGCGCAAATCCTCCTCGAAGTTCCGCTCTTCATTCCGGGTTCCCAGGAACCCGCGGTGAACTTCGTCCAGAACCTCGAGGGGAACCCGATCACGCTGGCGTCGGGCGACAACAACATCAGCTTCACGACGGGCGCTGGCTGGGACGACCCCGTCCCCGGCCCCCCCGGTGTCCTCGGCCTCGAGTTCACGCCGACCGCGAATGCCGCGGGAGCCGTGCCCTCGAACGCCGCCGTGACCGTGATCTTCAATGAGCCGATGGACCCCGGAAGCATCCTGCTGCGCAGGAACATCTTCCTGACGAACAACACCTCGACGGCCCCGATCTACCAGCAGGACATCCCGAGCACGACCTTCTTCGATGGCTCGGCCACGCGCTTCACCTTCCTGCCGGTGTTCGGCTTCGGGCAGGGCCCCTTCAACATCCTCGTCAACTTCATCGATCCCGACGCGCCGAACACGTTCAGCCCGGGGAATCTGCCGACGGATCTCGCGGGCAACAGCGTGCAGAACTTCACCTTCTTCGCGACCTTCGACACGCAGTTCGACCCGAACACCGTCAACACGGGTCTCATCACCGAGAACTTCACCTCGTTCGCGACGCGGGACGCACCCAACACCGATGCGAAGTGGGGCGACGACCCCGCCTTCTCGTTCCAGCTTGTCGGTCTGGCGATCACCACGCGCACCCAGAACGCCAACATCGCGGCCTTCAAGGCCGGGGGCGCCTTCTCCGACATCAACAACAACGTCGGCAACACGATGCCTGGCGAGGAGGACTACTGCCCGACGGCCTACCCGCTCGTCGGTCCCGACCTCGTGATCGGCCAGGGCAACCCGCCGACGTCCGCGGGTCGCAGGCAGCTCAATCTCTACCGTCAGCAGGAGCTCGGGGGCAACGGCACCGTCATCCGCATCGCGTGGGGTCCGGACAGCGACGCGACCTTCGCCGCGACCTACGGCGGGTTCACGATGCGCATCGGGCACAAGCGCCGGGCCACCGATCTGACGCCGTCGAGCTTCTTCGGGCAGTTCGACGTGGACGGCTTCATTAAGCTCGTCGACAACGTCAGCTACGCGGTCCCGCAGGCGAAGAACCACGGAGGGGGCCAGATCAACGCCGCCTACGTCAACTGGCCGAAGCTGGACACCTTCTTCGACTACAACGGCGACGACGAGCTGCTCCTCGACATCGCGGCGAAGGAAGGCAACACCTTCCAGACGTTCCGCACGTTCATGGCCTTCAGCACCATCTTCGGTCAGTGCGGCTGCAACAGCTTCCCGCAGTGCAACCCGAACACGTCGACGGGCCAGCGCCAGATGGACACCACCTACGACGGCGACTCCCCCGACCCGACGCCGATCCCGCTGACGGTCACGAACCCGAGCTCGATCGTGCACGTGATGCAGTTCGAGATGGCGAAGCTGCGCTCCGACGCGCAGTCGCGCTACTACAACTCGCTTTCCACGGACCCGACGTACAGGTCGCCGATCATCAGCCCGATCGTCCAGTCCGGCGGGGCGACAGTCGCGATCACCTGGTCCGCGAGCCGCGACGGCATCACCGAGGACGTGCCCTTCGGGCCCAACATCAGTGCGTGCGACGGGCGCCAGTACCTCCGGTGGCACGCGGTCCTTCGCTCGAACATCTTCACGAGCGCCCGCGGCCGGGTGGCGCTCATCGAGGTGCCCTTCAACTTCCCGTAATGGAAGGGTGCCGGATCGACCATTCAAAGGCAGGAGAGAAGACTAGGCGCTAACAGGGGGGCCCGCCGCTGTGGGGCGGGCCGCCTCTGAGATGGAGTGACTGGATGAGCAATCGAGGAAGCCTCTTGGTGCGCGCTGCCATGCTCGCGCTCGTGCTGACGGGAATCTCTTCCTGCAGCGGAGGGGGCATCGGCCTCCCGCCGCTGCGCGTGGTGCTGTTCAACTTCGCGCCGGGTTTCGCGGGCGTGCACCTGAATGCCCCGCTGGAGTTGACCTTCTCGACGGATGTCGATCCCGACAGCGTCACGCAGGACTCGATCCGCATCTTCACGACGACGACCTCCACGACCTTCCCCGACCCCGGTGCGCCGGCGATCGGGCGGTTCGACGTGCAGGCCAACGTGGTTCGGTTCCTCCCGCGGGTCCCCTGTCTCGCCGATCTCACCGATTCCGGCCTCCGGATCGGCTTCCAGTACACGATCCAGGTGCCCGCCTCGCCCGACGTCATCCAGCCCGTCCGCACCAACGACGGCGTACCCGGCGGCATCGATGGCGACCCGAACGTCCAGAGCTTCACCGAGTTCTTCACGACGCTGAACCAGACGATCCTGCCTGCGCCGGCGGACATCACGGCGGAGCCCAATCTGGTGCACCTGAGCCGGTTCTTCGTCGACGAGGGCATCGAGAACGGGATCGATCCCGTCGATCGCAGCCTGCTGCCGCCCGCCGATCGCGACTCGCCTCAGGTCGTCGATACCGACCCGAACGAGGGCGAGAGCGGGTTCGGCACGATCACCGGCATCCAGGCGGGCCTCGGGACCGCCTTCGTGCGCCTCGATCCGATCACGCTCATCTTCAGCGAGCCGATCAGCCCGTGGCGCGTGCGCGAAGAGAACATCACCATCCGGAACACGAACCTGGGCGGCGAGACCTTCGACCTCTTCTTCTTCTTCACATGCGGTCGCGGCGGCAGCGAGGAGCCTTCGACGCGCCTCCAGATCACCGTGTTCGATGCGGACTCGGCCTTTGATCAGGCCTCCGTGCCCCAGGGCCGCTACAGCCTCGTCCTCACCGCCTTCACCGACCTCGCGGGGAATCCGCTGGTGAACAGCCTCGCCGTACCCGCGGTCGCGGATGGCACGTTCGAACTCACCTTCAGCACGGTCTCGTCTCCGTCGCTGCCGACCGACCTCAAGGTCACCTTCCAGGACGACGACCAGGACGGCCACGTCGATGTCGGGGGCCTTCGCACCCCCACGAGGAATCCCAACGAGTTCCACGGCCACGTGCAGCCCTTCCTCGGCGGCATGGCCAATGACCGGGTGCCCAATGCTTCGCTGAGTTCGCAGACGACCACGGCGAACTGGGGTGACACCGCCCTCTTCAACGGCTGCGAGATCCAGTACGACAACGGCTACGACCCGCTCGATCTCGTCGACTTCGACCGTCCGATCCCTCAGGCCGTCCGCCTGCGCGGCGGCACCCGCTTCGGCGCGACCGCCATCCTCTGCCCGTTCGTCGGCGATGCGGCGGGGCCGACCGACAATGTCTCGGGCACGCAGGACGGCATCGTCCAGTCCCCGACCGAAGCCGGGAAGCTCGACTTCGTGCTCACGGGCAATTCGAGCATCCAGATCTTCACGGGTAGCGCGGCCACCGGTCCGATTCTCTACCACTACAACTCGTTCCGGCTCGAGGAGACGGCTGGCGGGCGTCCCACGATCACCGCGCTGCAGGGGTCGATCTACCCGCTGATCATCTTCGTCGAGGACGACGCCCTGATCGCGGGCAACATCATCCTCGACGGGGCCAACGGCGAGTTCGGCTTCAATGGCGCGAACGACCAGAGCCATGCGGGCCTGTCGCGGAATGTCGGGGGCCGGGGGGGAGCGGCCGTCGCCGGCGGCGGGGCCGGGGGTAACGGCGGCTCCGCGGTCTATGGCGACGTCCCTAGCCTCGTCGATGGCGTGAACGGGTCTGTGCCGGTCAACGTGCTCGGCCCCGTGGACGCCCTCAGCGAAGCCGTCGCCGGCCTGACGAACATGGGCGTCGGCGGCGGCGGTCGCTACGACGAGACGCAACCGCAGGCCACCGTCGAGCCCGTGTACATCGGGGGCGGCGGCGGCAGCCACGGCAGCGGCGGCACCCAGGGTGCCGACTCGTCCAGCACGCCGACGCCGGGCGTCACGAATCACGGCAGAGGCGGTGTCTCCTACGGCACCCACGTCGATTTCAGCAGCGCTGTGGTCGGGTCGTGCGGTGGCGCGGGCGGCGGTGGCGGCGGCGCGGACGACGATCAGTTCGCGGCAGGCGCCACGGCGAACCAGCCCGACAATCGCGCCGACACGACCGATGACGGCGGTGGCGGTGGCGGCGCCGGCGGCGGCTTCTTCGGCCTGTTCGCGGGCGGCGACATCCGTCTCGGCATCGTCGAGCCCGGGGCCGACCCGGACATGCCCAACGACGACGTGCTCCGCTTCGCGCGGATCCGCTGCGTCGGCGGCAGGGGTGGATCGACCTACGCGACCGTTGCGGGGGATCCGCCGGTGCCTGGCACGGTTCCCGGCACTCCCAACGAGACCTCTCCGATCGGCCAGGGCGAGGCCGGTGGTGGTGGCGGCGGCGGAGGGATTTGCCTCGGGGCCGTCGGGCAGATCCGCTGGAACGTCGCCGAACTCTATGTTTGGGGCAAGCCCGGAGGCAACACCGCGAACTTCGAAGGCCGGGCCGCAGGCAATGCGGGCGGCAGCGGAGGCGGTGGTTTGATCTTCTGCCAGGATTCGAACGGCGTCGATGGCATCTCGGAACTCGGGGCACCCTTCGGCAGCAACCGCCGCATCCAGATCATCCCCGATGTCAACCGCGACCTCGACTTCAACGGGACGGCTGACCTCGTCGCGCCCGGGGACAACGCGATAATCCGCGATCTGAACGAGATGAGCCTCGCCGGCTCCACGAACGCGGCCGCCTTCGCGTACGCCGTCTACGGCGACGGGGTGCACGAGCCGCTCTTCGGCACGACGCAGATCGTCACCGAGTTCTTCGACACGCTCTCCGACACCGTCTCCTACGACGAGGTCCGGATCCTGTCGAACGCGCCGCGGTGGGGCTACTCGGTGGGCACGCCTGCCTCGCGAGTGATCCGCGTGTTCCTCGACACGACCATTTCTTCGGGTGGCTTCCCCGACCTCTCCTCCGAGAATCCGGTGACGGGGGCACTCCTCCCGCCGACCGGGGGGACCCTGGAGATCGGCCAGCACTTCAATCAGGACACCGGGGTTGCCGAAGCGCTTCCGCGCTTCGACAGCCGGTTCATCATCCCTCCGGGACCGCCCACGCAGGGCAAGCGCTTCGCGCGCATCCGCATCATCTTCGACCTCGCCCTGGTAGGGACGCCCACGGCGCTCCTCGACACCTTCGCGCGGCGCGGAGCCCTGCCGGTGCCGATCGCGGACGATCCCGCGACGCTCGGCGTCATCGAGAACACGCTCGGCAACATCGATCAGGCTCCGGCGGGTGTCCCGGCCGTGGCCGACGTGAGGGTGAGGTTTACCCCGTAGGCGGCGCCGACGATCTAAGGACCGTTGGTCCCCGCTCCTTGTCCAACCAGGGCCGCCGGCATCCCACCGGCGGCCCTTTTCAGCGCCGGTCATGATCGCTAGAACCCCGCCCCCGAACCACGGCGCCTCGGCGGGCGCCCGGGCCTGGTGGGCTACGCTGGTGGCGCGGCTCTACCTGAGGCGGCCCGAGCTCGCGGAGCTGCTCGCGATCAAGTACGGCTCGCCGACGGCGCTGCGGCGCGCCCTCTGGAACGAGACGCTCTTCCGGCTCCGCCGGACCCGCGGCTATCGGCTCGTCTCCGCGAACTTCGAGGTGACGAACTCGTGCAATCTCCATTGCACGATCTGCCCCGTCAACCAGGGCATGAAACGCCCCCGCAGGCGTCAGGATCTCGCGACCCTTGAGCGCTTCCTCGAAGCGAACCCCGCGCTCGAATTCCTCCTGCTCTTCCAGTGGGGCGAGCCGCTTCTCGTCCGCGAACTGCCCGAGATGATCGCCGCCGCGAGCCGCCGCGGGGTCCGCACGATGATCACGACCAACGGCACGCTGCTCGACGAGCGATGGTGCCATCGCCTCCTCGATGCCGGTCTCACGCGCCTGACGATGTCGGTGGACGGCGATGCCGAGTCGCACCGGCGCATCCGGGGCGTGGAGCTCGAGCCTCTGCGGCGCAACCTGCAGCGGCTTCGACACCTGCGCGACGAGCGCGGCTCCCCGCTCGGCATCGACGTGAGCATGGTCGCCAACCGCGCGACGGAGGCCTCCTGGGGGGAGGTGCGGCGCAGCTGGGCGGGCGTGGCCGACCGCATCCAGGCGATTCCCCAGTTCGTCTCCAAGGCGCGACGGCACCCCTGCCGCGAGCCGAACCGGGGCAGCCTCGTCGTGCTCGCGGACGGCAGCGTCACGGTCTGCTGCGCGGACCCTGAGGGCGAGGCGCGCATCGGGCATATCGACGAGGCGCCGCTGCAGGAGCTCCTCAACAACGACAAGATGCAGGCGTTCCGCCGGGCGCACTTCGAGCGGCGCTTCCCCGCGCTCTGCCGCGACTGTGGCGAGTACGACACCGGCGTCGCCGCCCCGAGGTTCGAGTGGTGAGACGGCTCTACACCGACCTCCTCTGGCGGCGGCTGCGGCGAGGGGACCTCGCCTTCCCGCTGCGCGCGGCCCGCGGCCTGTGGGCCGCCTGGCGCGGCCAGCCGCGACCCCTGCTGGGCACGCTGATCGTCACCTACCGATGCGACCTCGCGTGCGGGATGTGCGATCTGCCCACGCGCGGGGAGCGCGGCCGCGAGCTCGATGCGGGGGGGCTTCGGGGGGTGCTCGATGCGTTCTTCGACCTCGGGGTCCTCGGCGTGGGCGTCACCGGCGGCGAGCCGATGCTCCGGCCCGACCTGCACGACCTGCTGCGTCACGGCAGCGACCGCGGTCTCCTGATGCACCTGAACACGAACGGCTCGCTCGTGCGGGCCGAGACGGCTTCACGCCTCTCCGACGATGGCGTGGCCTCGGTCAACGTCTCCCTCGACGCGCCGGACGCCGAGACGCACGATCGCCTGCGCGGGCGCAGGGGCTCCTATGATCGCGTCGTGCGCGCGGTGGCGCGCCTCTGCGCCGGGCGACGCCGCTCGTATCGCGTGGCGCTGACCTGCGCGGTGGGGGCGGCGAATGTCGGCAGCGCGCGGCGCCTGCTGGACCGGGCGCGCGATCTCGGCGTGGACCGGGTGGGCTTCCTGCCTGTGCACGACTTCCCCGCGAACCGCGTCTCGGGAGTGGCACCGCCCGCTCAGGGGGGGGGGGATCCGCTCTTCCCCCTTGAGGCGCTGCGGGACGACCCGCTGGTCGACAACTCGCGTGCCTATCTCGACCTCTTCGGTCCCGCGTTCGCCGGGGCGAGGAACCCCGTCCCCTGTGCGGCCCCCCGCACGTCGATCGTCGTCGACTGCTACGGAGAGGTCTTCCCCTGCGTGCCCCTGAATGCGGCGCGCGAGCCGGTGGGCCGCGGCGACATCCGCGAGCTCTGGCGCTCGGAGACCTACCGGCGCGTGCGCGAGCGCCTCGCCGGCTGTCGCGCCTGCTTCTGGAACTGCCACACGGAGATGAACCTGGCCCTCGGCCGCCTCGGCGCCAACGGCCGGACCGACAGGGTCGCCGCCGCGGCGACCTCCGGGAGCGGCCTCTCGTGAGCCTCGAGGCGGCGAAGTCCATCGACCGGCTCGTCGGCGGGCTCCTGCTGCGCGCGCTCGGCCCCGCGCGGATGGTGCAGGACATCCTCTCCCCCGCGCCCCCTCTGACGGCGATCCGCGAGATCGCGGCCGTGAAGTTCTGGGGCATCGGGAATGCCGCCCTCCTGCTGCCAGTGCTTGAGCGCCTGCGCGAGCGCTACCCGGCCGCGCGGCTCACGGTCGTGACTCTGGCGGCAAACGAGCCGCTGCTGCGCCATGTAGCGCATCGCGTGCTGACCGTGCGTCCCAGGCCGCTGCCCGCGACGCTCACCGACCTGCTGCGGGTGCTCGCGGCGCTGCGCCGACCGCGGATCGACCTCGCGATCGACTTCGAGCAGTATGTGCGGACGTCGCAACTGCTGCTGTGGGGGGCCGGGGCGCGCCAGGTCGTCGCCTTCGAGACCGCGGGCCTGCGCCGCGCCGGGCTCGCGCACGTGCGCGTCCCCTACGACGACGGCAAGCACACCGCCCTCAGCTATCTCGACCTCGCGCGGGCGGGAGGGGCGCGGGACGGCCCCTACCGGCCGGGGGGGCTCGTCGTCGAGGCGGCGACCTCCGCCCGCGTGGGCGAGTGGTGTCGCGCGGCCGGCGTCGGGGCGCGTCCGCTCGTCGTGCTGCACCCCGGATCGGGGGACAACTTCCCGGGACGCCGGTGGCCGACCCGGCGCTTCGCGCTGCTCGCCCGCCGCCTGCGGGACGAGGCCGACGCGGTGCTGGCCATCACCGGCAGCCGGGGGGAGGGCCATCTCGTGCGCGAGATCGAGGAGGCGAGCGACCGGCCGGTGTGGGATCTCGCAGGGCGCTGCTCCCTGGCCGAACTCGTCGCGCTCCTCGCGCGCGCGGCGCTGCTCGTGTCCAACGACACCGGCCCCGTCCACCTCGCGTCGGCCCTCGGCGTGCCGGTGCTCGCGCTCTACGGCCCCAACCTGCCGAGCCTCTACGGGCCGCTGAGCGGCGGCAGCGTGGCGTTCTACGACGCGCCGCCCTGCTCCCCCTGCATCACGAACTTCAACTACAAGACGAGCCGCTGCCGCAACGCGGTCTGCATCCAGGCGATCGGCCTCGATCCGGTGGCGGAGGCGGCGCTCGCGCGCCTGCGGGCGCAGGCGGAACGGCGGCAGGAGCGCCGCGCATGACGCCCCGCGTCGCGATCCTGCTCGGGGGCCTGCTCGCGCTGCTCGCCCACAGCCCCGCGTGGCGCGGCGAGTTCCTCGAGTACGACGACGCGCGCTTCATCGTCCGCAACCGGAGCATCGAGAGTCTCGAACGGCCGTGGCGCTTCTGGACCGATCTCTCGACGACCGCCTCCGAGGACTCGCCCACGCGCGACATCTACCGCCCTCTCCGCACGTTCTCCTACGCGGTGCTGACGGCGATCTTCGGCAAGTCGCCGGTCGCCTTCCACGTCTGCGCGCTGCTGCTCCACGCGGTGACGGCGGCGCTTCTCGTCGCGCTGCTGCTGCAGGCGGGCCTCCCGGCGGCACTCGCGCTCGGCGGGGGACTCCTCTTCGGGCTCCACCCCGTGACCGTGGAGGCGACGGCCTGGGTCTGCTCGCTCGGCGACCTCGAGTGCGGGCTCTTCTCGCTGCTCGCGCTGCTGCTCCACGCGCGCGGCAGGCCCGTGGCGGCGCATGGGGCCCTGCTCCTCGCCCTGTTCGGCAAGGAGCACGCGGTGGTCGTGCCGGGGCTCTGGCTGGCCTGGGACTTCTTCCTCGCGCGAGAGCGCCTGCGCGAGGGTCTGCGGCGCGCGGTGCTGCCCGGGCTGGCCCTCAGCATCCTCTTCCTCGTCTTCCGCAGCAGCCTCGGCGCCGGCATGGCCCAGGTGCAGGAGCCGTTGGGCGGCTCGCACCCGGCCGCGCTGCGCATCATGCTCGCCGGGCTCGGATTCTATGCGGGATCGATCCTGCTCCCCTTCGGCTCCAGCTTCGACGCGCGCGTCCCCGCGCAGGAGAGTCTCGTCTCCCTCCCGGTGCTGCTCGGCATCGGGGTCCTCGCGCTGCTGATCCTTGGCGTGCGACGGGGCACGCCCCGCGAACGTCTCGGGCTGGCCTGGTTCCTGCTTGCTCTCGTGCCCGTCAGCAACCTCTTCGTCCCGCTCAAGATCCCGACCGCCGACCGCTTCCTCTACCTGCCTCTGATGGGGCTCGCTCTGGCGGCCGGCGACTGGATGGCGCGGCGTCCCGGGTGGGCTGCGCGGGCGGTGCCGCTCGCGCTGGTCGTGCTGACCGCGCTGACGATGGCGCGCACCCGGGACTGGCGCAACGACCGCACGCTTGCCGCGGCGGGGCTCCGCGTCCATCCGAAGAGCCGCACGTGGCTCTGGGCCGAGGCCTCGCAGCGGGCGCAGGACACCCTCCGCGCGATGAGGGAGAGCGACCTCGAGCGGACGTTTGCCGGCTACGGCGAGGCGCTGAGGCTCTATGGCCTTCTGGCGCGGAACTCGCCGGAGGGTCTGCCGATCCAGGTGCTCATGGAGGTGGGCGAACTCCAGTTCGAGTTCGGCCTCATGATGGAGCGCATCGACCGCCGCGAGGAGATGATCGGGGCCTACGGGGACGCGCTCGGCACCTTCCTCGACGCGCACCGGCTGCAGCGGGCCGGGAGCGGACGCGTCATCGAGGAGGAGGTCGTGCGCGCGGCGGAGGCGGCGGCGGACCTCTGCCAGCGCCTCGCCGACCCCGAGAATCCCGAGTTCGAACGCACGATCAAGATCGGGACGGAGATGCTGACCTTCCTGCAGCGGACGACCGGGCGCAACGTCGATCTCGGCCGCGCGCGCTTCCTGCTCTCCTACAGCATCCACATCCGCAGCGAGAACCCGGCCAAGGCGCGCGAGGGTTTCGAGCAGGCGTACGCGGTCTTCACGGCGCTCGAGGAGCGGGATGGGCTCCCGCTCGCCTTCCCAAGGGCGCAATGCGTCTTCTACCAGGCGCTGCTCGCGGATCGTCCGATGGACAACGCCGGCCTCGAGGAGGCCTACAAGCTCTACAAGACCGCCAGCACGCAGTCCCGGGACAACCTGCTGCGCGCGCTCTTCCACGCGGGCCGGGTACGCTGCACGCAGGCGAGGCTCTTCGGCAACGAGGCGCGCGCCCAGGAGGGCCGCGACCTCCTCGAGAGCCTGCCGAACCTCGCACGCGACGAGAAACTTCGCGTCAGCGACTATCTGCGTCGCCAGATCGATGGGGAACTGCGCGGATGCACGGTGCCGTGACACGCTTCGCGGCGCTTCTCCGGGCGCTCCGCCGCGGCTCGACACCGGGCGGGCTTCCCTACAAGCTGACGCTGATCCTGACGCGCCGGTGCCCCACGCGCTGCTCGTTCTGTTCCATCTGGAGCACGCCGTCGCCGGGCGAACTCTCTCCCGGGGAGTGGGATCGCATCTTCGCCTCGACGCCGGAGGCCGTGTGGGCCAACCTCTCCGGGGGCGAGATCTTCCAGCGGGCGGATCTTCCCGCGATCGTCGATGCGCTCGTCCTGCGCCTGCCGCGCCTCTTCCTCGTCGACTTCCCGACGACGGGCTACTTTCCGGAGAGGGTCCTCGACACCTGCGAGCGGCTCGTGCGGGGGGGGGTACGCCGCGTGCTCGTCACCGTGAGCCTCGACGGCCCACCGGAACTCCACGACAGGCTGCGCGGGCGCGAGGGGGCCCACGAGAGGGCGTGCGAGGCGATGCGCCGCATCCGCGAGGCGCGCCTCCCGCGCGTGAAGGCGTTCTTCGGCACGACGCTGCTGCCCGGGAACACCGCCGAGGCGGACGCGACGATCGCCTGTGCGAAGGAGCGCGTGCCCGGGCTCTCCGATTCCGACTTTCACTTCAATCTCGGCATGGAGAGCGGCCACTACTACAGGAACGAGGGCAGCGGGGTGCGAGCCCCGCCCGAGGCGCTGGCGATCATCGAGCGCCATGCGCGCCGCGGCCTCGGCCCCGTCGCGATGCTGGAGCGGGCCTACCAGAGCCGCGTCGGCGCCTATCTCGCCACCGGCCGCTCCCCCGTGCCCTGCGCGGCGCTGCGTTCGAGCGTCTTCATCGACCCGCAGGGGGTCGTCTACCCGTGCAGCATCTACGACCGCCCGTTGGGTGCGCTGCGCGACCACGCGTTCGACCTGCGCCGCGTGCTCGATGCCGAGGAGTCGCGCCGGGCGCGGGAGGCGGTTGTCGCGGACCGTTGTCCCGGCTGCTGGAGCCCCTGCGAGGCCTACCAGAGCCTGCTCACGCACTACGGGGACGCGCTGAAACCGCGGCTGCGCCGCCCCTCCGCGGCGTCTGCCGCCTCCTGAGCCCCGAGCGGGAGTCGGCCTACTCCCCCCGCGGCTCGCCGTGCCGCTCGACGACGCGGTCGCCGAGCACGAGCATCGAGAGCGCCCCGCGGTCGAACACGCGCAACGCTTCCGCCGCCGTGCGCACGATGGGCTCCCCGCGCATGTTGAACGAGGTGTTGATCACCATCGGCACGCCGGTACGACGGGCGAACGCCTCGAGCAGCCGGCGGAACACGGGCAGGGCGTGGTCCCGCGCCACGGTCTGCACCCGCGCGCTCCCGTCGACGTGGACCGCGCCGGGGATGGCAGCCCGTCGTTCGCCCTTCACCCGGAAGGTGAGCAGCATGAAGGGCGAAGGGCCCGCACGCTCGAACCAGCCGTCCATCGCCTCCAGCAGGACCGCCGGTGCGAAGGGGCGGAAGTCCTCCCGGAGCTTCACCGTACGGTTGAGACGGTCGCGCGCGCCCGGATCCCTGGGGTCGGCGAGAATGGAGCGGGCGCCAAGCGCCCTCGGCCCGAACTCCATGCGGCCCTGCACCCATCCGACGTCCCTTCCCGCCGCGAGCGCCTCCGCCGCCGCCTCCGCGGGCTCCGCCACGATACGATAGCTCCGCCCCTCCAGCGCCCGGTCGATCTCGGCGGTCTCGATCGCATCGCCGAGGTAGGCGTGGCCGAGTTCATCGCGGGGCGCGGAGGCGACGAGCGCGGCCGCCCCCGCCGCCGCCCCCGCATCTCCCGCCGCAGGGAAGACGAAGAGGGAGTCGAAGCCGGCGCCGTCGCGCAGGCGGGCGTTGAGCACGCAGTTGAGGAAGAGCCCGCCCGCGAGGCCGAGATGGGCGTGCCCCGCCTCGAGCCGGAGGCGGCGGGCGACGTCGAGCACCACCTCCTCCAGCGCGCCCTGCGCCGCGCGGGCCAGATTCGAGTGGCGCGCCTCCAGCGCGCCGCCCGGCGCCCGCGGCGGTCCGAACCGGCGCTCGAACGGCGCCCCTCCCATGCGCGTGTGTCCGAGGGGGTACGCGAAGCCGTCGAGACGCACGCGATAGAGCCGTCCCGGGTCGGCCGCGAGCAGTTCGCGGAACCGGGGCAGCAGCGAGTCGTCGCCGTACGGGGCGAGCCCCATCGTCTTGCCCTCGTCGGCGTCGGGGAGAAATCCCAGGTGTTGCGTCACGGCCGCGTAAACCTTCCCGAGGCTGTGCGGATATCCACGCGAACCGAGCATCCGCGAAGATTGCGCGTCGACGTCCCACGTGGCCGCCGCGGTCCACTCGCCCATCCCGTCCATCGTCAGCACGGCGGCGCGCTCCGCCGGCCCGAACCGATGGGCTTGCACCGCGTGCGCGAGATGGTGCTCGACGTGGCGCACCGGCGCCGTCAGGCCTTCCGCGCGGAGATCCGAGGCGAGTTTCGCGATCGAGCGCAGATAGGCGAGGCGGGGCGGCAGGCCGTCGGGCCGTTCGGTGAGGAAGGGCAGGGATCGCGGCAACCGGCACAGGACGTAGAGCGCCTTGCGCAGGCGCGCCATGTCGCGTCGCCACGGGAAGGCGACGACCTGCACGTCATCGGGCCGCAGGCCGGCGTGCCGCAGGGCCGCCGCAATCGCCCCGCGCGGGAACGCCGCACTGTGCTTCTGGCGGTCGTACCGCTCCTCCTCGGCGGCGAAGCAGAGACGCCCGTCCACGAAAAGCGCCGCACCGGAGTCGTGGCTGTAGGCGTTCACGCCGAGCACCACGCGGTTTTTGGACGAGTTCAAGGCGTAGGGTTATCCTCCGGCCAGCCGCCGCAACCCGTTGCGACGAAAGAGCATACACAAATGTCGAGCACCCTGCCGAGGCTGGTACCGGGCGACCGGCTCCTCGACCGCTTCCGCATCGACGCCTGCTTCACGGGCGGCATGGGGCTCCTGTGGGCGGTCACCGATGCGCACACCGGGCGACGCTACGCGATCAAGACGATCAAGCCCGATGCGCTCGCCGACCCCGCGGTGAGAACCCGCTTCCGCGAGGAGGCCGAGACCTGGATCGGCCTCGGCCGGCACGAGCACCTCGTGCAGGCCTTCTGGATGTTCGAGTCCCCCGAAGCCCCCTTCCTCTTCCTCGAGTTCGTGCCGGGGCGCGACCTCGCGACGATGCTCGAGCAGGGGCCGCTGCCTCTCGCCCGCGCCCTCGACCTCGCGATGCAGTGCGCGTCGGGCATGGCCTATGCGCACGCGAAGGCGGTGCCCGGCGGCGTCGGGGTCGTCCATCGCGACCTGAAGCCCTCGAACCTGCTCGTGACGTCGCAAGACCTCCTGAAAGTGACCGACTTCGGGCTCGCGCGCGTCTTCCGGAAAGAGGTGGTGGGGTCCGGGGAGGAGGAGGTGCGCGCAGGCACCCCCGCCTACATGGCCCCCGAGCAGCTCGGAGGCCGCGGGCTCATCAGCGGTAGGGCGGACCTCTACAGTTTCGGCCTCCTGTTGCATGAGATGCTGACCGGGCGCAATCCGCTGCATGCGGACACGCTCTCCGAGCAGATCGAGCGCATCCTGCACATGGTGCCGCCCCGGCTGGAGAACGCTCCCGAGCCGCTCGCGGGCCTCGTGGCCCGCTGCGTCGCGAAGAGGCCCGAGGACCGCCCGCGCGACTTCGTCGAGGTGCTCGGTCATCTCGCGCTGATCGCGGCCGACCTCGCGCACCGCTGGCACATCGACCCGCGCGCGGTCGCACCTCCGACCGAGGCCGCGGGCTTGCTGCTCTCGCCGCCCCGCCTGCGTCCGAGGCGCCCGATCGCGGGCGTCCCGTTCGCGATCGAGATCGACCTGCGCGGGGACGTCGGCCGCGGGCCTGTCGAGATCCGCTGGACTCTCCCTCCGGTAGAGGGGGCGACGGTGCTGACGCCCGACCGCGCCGCGCGATGCAGGGTCGAGGCGGGCGGCCGCGTCTCCCTGACGCTGCGCGTCGATCTTGTCGCGCCGGTGGAGGCCTCCCTCGCGATTCCCGCGAGCCGCATCGAGGCGTCGGGGCCGGGAGGATCGCTTGAGCCCGAACTGGTGCCGTTCGATGTCGAGGTCGCCTTCTCCTTCGTGCTGCCGCTCGTCGGCCGTGACGCGGAGTGCGCGGCGCTCGAGACGGCGGCGCGGCAGGCGGTCGCGGGCCGGGCGTCGGCGCTCCTCTTCCAGGGGGAGGTCGGAAGCGGCAAGTCCCGCCTCTTGCAGGAGGCGGCCCGCGTCGCCGCGGCGCTCGGCATGAAGGCGGCGTCCGCCCGCGCGGCCGGCGTCGGGTTGCGCCCGATGGGGATCCTGAACGATCTCGCGCGCGAGATCCTCGACCTGCCGGAGGGGGAGTCGGGACAGGTGCGGGCGGCCGTGCAGGGGCTCCTGGGCCAGGAGGCGGCGACGGCGCGCTTCTTCGCGGAGGTGCTGCTCGGGGGCACCGTGCTCGAGCAGGATGCGCCCCCCGAGCACCACTGGTTCGCGCTGCTCCGGGCCGCCGCGGCGCGCGGTCCGCTCGCGCTGCTGCTCGACGATCTCCAGAACGCCGACGAGGCGGCGATCGGCATCCTGATCGAGATCCTGCTCCGTGCCCGCGACGCCGGCCTGCCGGTCCTGCTCGTCGCGACGGCGTCGGCCGGGACCCTCGAGGCGAGGCAGCACATGCGGCTCGACGCGCTGCGCTCCGCGGTCGAGGCGGGGAACTCGCGCATCCCCGGCCTCGTGGCGACCCACCGCCTCGGGCCCCTCGAGCCCGCGCACATCCGCGAACTCGTGGATGCCGTCTTCCCCGGCCACGGCTTCCACGAGGAGTCGCCCTGGCTTGTCGAGGGCATCTCGAAGGCGACGGAGGGAAACCCCTTCCACGCGGCGGAGATCCTGCGCACGCTGCGGCTCGGTCCCGGGGCCGTGATCGCGCGCCGGGAGGGGGAGTGGCGCCTCCCGGACGACCTCTCGCCCGAACGGCTCGCCGCGCTGGTGCCTCACGCGCTCGAGGCCGTCGTGCGGCAGCGGTTGGAGGCGCTCTCGCCGGCGACCCGGGAGTGGGTCGACCACGCGGCGCTGCTCGGCGAGGAGTTCGATGCGGCGGTGCTGCGCGCGGTCGCCCGCGACCCGCTTGCCGTGGAGAGGGCGCTCGCCGACCTGGAGGCGGCGGGCGTGGCGAGGCCGGTGGAGCGCGAGGCCGACCGCTACCGGTTCTGGAGCGGCATCGTGCCGCCGGTGGTCCATCGCGACCTGCACGCGGGCGATCCGGAGAGGGCGCGCCGGCTCCACCGGGCGATGGCCGAGGGCATGCTGCGCGTCTACGACGAGGAGACGCAACGGAGACGTGCACTCGCGATCGCCCAACTCCTGCGGGCGGGGGGGGAGCATGCCCGCTCGCTTCCCTTCACGCTGCTCGGCTGCCAGAGAATGCTGAGCCTCCATCTTCCGGAGCGCGCCCGTCGCCTGCTCGCCAACGCCCGCCCCCTCGCCGAGGCGGCGGAGACCGACGCCGCGCACCGACTGGAGTGGAACTACCTCTACGGGATGGCCTGCGAGGCGACCGGGGAGTATGCGGAGGGACTCACCGCGCTCTCGCGATTCGTCGAGGGGGGCCGGTCGATCCGGGACGACGCGCGCAGCCTCCCGCGGGCCTGCGCGCGGCTCGGCAGGATCCACAAGGCGCGCGGCGAGTATGACCGCGCCGCGTACTGCTTCGGCGTCGCGCAGCGCATGCTCGTCGAGATGGGCGACATGCGGGCCGTCGCCTTCCTGCTCGATTCGCTCGCCGAACTCTCGCTCGAACAGGGACGTCTGGGGGATGCCGAGCGCACCCTCGAGCAGGCGGAGCGGCTCGGGCGCGAGGTCGGGAACGAGGGTGCGCTGATCCAGACCGCGATCCTGAAGGGCCACCTCGCCCTCGCCCTCGACCGGGAGGCGGAGGCGAAGCGCGCCTTCGAGGACGCGGAACAGAGGGGGCGCCAACTCGGGGACCGGAGGCGCCTCGCCGCCGCGCTCGTGGGGGCCGGGCGCTCCGCCCTGCGCAGCGGTTATCTCCGCGATGCCCGGGCGAAGCTGGAGGAGGCGATCGAGTTGCGCGCCCGCATGGGGGACCGGCCCGGAGTCGCAACCGCGATGGTGCGTCTCGGGGAGGTGCTCCAGGCCGCGGGCCGCATCCCTCGGGCCCTGCGCTACTACCGGCGGGCGCAGCGGGTCTTCGGCGAGATCGGCCAGCCGGAGGGCGTCGCGCTCGCGCGACTGCTCGCGGGTCGGGTGCATCGCGCGCGCGTCAAGACGACCCACGCGGTACGGGAACTGGCGGCGGCGGCGGAGGAGTACATGCGCCTCGGCCTGCCCGAACGCTTTGTCGCGTTGCGCGATCTCGGGGAGGCGCTCGTGGATGCCGGCAGCGCGCGCGCCGCCCGCCTCGCGCTCGCGCGCGCCGACCGCGGCGAGCCTCCCGGCGCGGAGCGGCGCGCCCACCGGGTGTTCAGCCGCGCCCTCCGGGTGAGGCTCGCGCTGCGCGAGGGTAACCTCCGCCGGGCGCGCGTGCTCGCAGCCAGCGCGGCGCGGCAGGCGGCGCGCACGACGGGCCACGGCGCGAGGATCGTCGCCCAACTCGCGATGGCCGAGAGCGCGCTCGCGGAGGGGGAGTGGGGCGACGCGCGCCGGGGCGCCGAAACGGCGCTCGCCTTCGCGCAGGAGCAGGGCGACCAGTTCGCGGCGGCGGAGGCCGAGCGGATCCTGCTCGAGATTCACGCCCGCGAGGGTCACGTCGCGGCCGCCCTCGACCGCGCCCACCGCGTGGCCCGTGCCTACACCGGCCGGACCGACGCCGGGGAGGGGCCGGCACGGCTGCTGCTGGCGCTCGCCAGGGGGTTGGAGCGGACCGCCCCGCCGCGTTCGGCGCGCTACGGAAGAGCGGCGCGCCGCTGCTACGGCAGGATGGAACTGCAGGGATTCCGGCCTCCCGACCTCCCCGCGAGCGGGCCGGGTGTCCCGGGCGGCGGGGTTGCGGCGGGAGTCGGGAATCGCTAGGATCCGCCGGCCGCGTGACGATAACCAACCGAAGCGCCCCGCCGGGCCCCGGCACGATCACCCTCACGTTTTCAGCCAACATGAGGTTCGTGCGCCCCGTGCGGCACTTCATCAACGCCCTCTGTGCGCTGGCCGAGTACACGGAGGACGAGACGGACGCGATTTCGCTCGTGACCACCGAGATCCTGAACAACTCCATCGAGCACGGCTCCCGCGGCCCGCAGGACGAGATCGGGGTCACCCTCGAGGTGACCTCGGAGCGCTTCCGCTGCACGGTGACGGACACCGGTCGCGGAGGGGACGGCTTCGCCCGGTCGGCGCTGGGCCGATCGAAGGTGATGCCGGCGCTCGAGGAGCCGCGCGGGCGCGGCCTCTTCATCATCCAGACGAACATGGACGAGCTCGACGTGAGCTGGACCCCCGAGGGCGGGACGCGCATCGCGGTCTCGAAGAGCAGGAAACCTTGACGATCGACTGGGCCGCCGCACAGACGGGCTTCCTCACCGGGGACCGCGCGAAGGACGCGCGCAACGTCGCGATCCTGCTCGACACGATCGCCGACGTCAGCAGCAACCACGATCTCGACAAGCTGCTGCGCTCGGTGGTCGACAAGGCGATCGCGATCGCCGGCGCCGACCGCGGCCTGCTGCTGCTCAAGGACGAGAAGAGCGGCGAGCTCGTGGTCCGCGTGGCGCGGGACAAGATGGGCAACCCCCTCCCGGGGACGCCGCGCTACTCGCGCTCGATCCCCGCGAAGGTCTTCGAGTCGGGCAAGTCCGAGACGCTGATGGACGCCGCGGGCGGCAACGAGATCGCGCTGGGCCAGTCCATCCTCGATCTCCGGCTCGTCAGCGTGATGTGCGCCCCGCTGAAGACGGCGGAGGAGATGCTCGGCGTGCTCTACATCGACAGCCGCGCCTCCGCGAAGGGCTTCACGAAGGGCGACCTCGAGCTGTTCACGACGCTCGGCTCGCAATGCGGCCTCGCGATCCAGAACGCCAAGCTGGTGAAGTCCTACATCGAGCAGCAGCGCCTGACGCAGGAGCTGCACGTCGCCAAGGACATCCAGCAGGGCATGCTGCCGCGCAAGGGCATGCAGCGGCCCCGCGTCGACATCGCCGGGTTCAACCGGCCCTGCGAGGAGACCGGCGGGGACTACTTCGACTACATCCCGATGGCGGACAAGCGCCTCGGCGTCGTCATCGGCGACGTCAGCGGTCACGGGATCGGCGCGGCGCTCTTCATGACGACCGCGCGCGCCCTCCTCCGTGCGTTCACGCACAAGGAGGGCGACCCGGCGAGCATCCTCGAACAGGTGAACCTCCTCCTCGAGCGCGACATGCCGCCCGGCTCCTTCATGTCGCTCTTCTTCGGCGAGGTGAACACGAGGACCGGGGATGTACGCTTCGCCTCCGCCGGCCACAATCCGGTGGTCCTCTTCCGGAAGAAGACCGGCAGCTTCGAGGACCTGGACAAGACGGGGCCCGCCCTCGGGCTGATGGAAGGGGCGACCTACGGCATCGGCGAGATCGCGCCGCTGGGGCCGGGCGACATCCTCTTCCTCTACACCGACGGGCTCCCCGAGGCGATGAACCCCCAGAAGGAGCTCTTCGAGATGGAGCGGGTGAAGATGCTCATCGCGGGGCTGCAGGAGCGCTCCCCGCAGGAGATCATCCAGCAGATGGTCCGGGCGGTCACCGAGTTCACCAAGCGCGAGGTCTTCGAGGACGACCTCACGCTCGTCGTCGTGAAGGGAACCTAGCCGTACAATCGGGGCGTGCGACGCCACGTCTTCGCCTCACTGCTCTTGGCGGCGGCCTGCGGAGGCACGGGGGACCTCTCCGTGGAGATGACCACGATGCCCCCGGGCACCGAGCGCATCCCGCTCGGGGAGCTCTCGATGGAGAGCCTCGCGTTCACGTGGAAGCTCAAGGCGCGCTCGTTCGTCGACCGCCCGCTGAGCCTGACCGCGCGCTTCGAGGGCGCGGCACCGCCCGGGGCGACCCTCAAGGTGCGGGGGGAGACTTCGCTGCTGCCGCGCGCGTCGGGCTTTGTCAACCTGGTCTTCGGTACGCCGCGCGAGGTCGGTCCCTTCGAGGCGACCCTCCTCCTCGAGTGCCCCGAGTTGCCCTCGTGGCGCCGGCGCCTGCGCGTGGACGGCACGATGGCCAAGCTTCCCGTGAAGGGGCAGGTGCTGCACATCGAACCTCTGGCGGTCGATCTCGGCTCCTCCGAGAGGGGCGAACGGCGCCCCTTCTCGGTGACGCTGCACAACGCGGGCTCCGAGGAGATCGTCTTGCAGGAGTGGAGTGTCGACGGCAGCGACCGCCTCCGCCTCGAGAATCCACGGACCGGCGAGAGGCTCAAGCCCGGCGACTCCTTCGAACTGCTCGGCCACTTCCTGACGCCCCTCCAGGTGGGGCGCTTCGAAGCGACGATCCGCCTCCTCACGAACATCAAGGCGGGGAGCCGGCGCGAGGTCCGCGTGACGGGCGTCGTGGAAGCCGCCTACGAGACGCTGCCCGATCGCCTGCAACTCGGTCAGGTGCACCCCCCCGACGCCCCCCCCTTCACCGTGACCGTGCGCGCGCGACCGGGGGCCTCCCCCGTGGTCGTGACGGAGGTCGGAGGCCTCGACCCCTACTTCGAGCTCGCGGAGCCCCTGGGCACCGAGGCGGCGAAGGAACAGACGGTCCGGCTGCGCCTGCGCCGGGATGCTCCCCACGGAACCGTGCGAGGCCATACGCTGCGGCTGCGGCTCGGTCCGGTCGACGACACGATCGACTGTCCCGTCGAGGGGCGGATCATCCCGTCGTTGATCTGCGACCCCCCCCGCCTCGAATTCGGGCGGATCGTCCCCGGCTCCCTCGCCGCGCGCGAGATCACGATCTGGCACCACGCGAACCGGCCCTTCCGCGTCACGTCGGCGCGCACCCGCGCCAACCTCTTCATCGTCGAGGTCCGGGAGGTGCAGGGACTGCCTCCCTGCGTGCGCGTGTCGCTGCCCGAGAGGCCCACGCTTGGCGTGCTGCGCGACGTCATCGAGGTCGGCACCGACGACCCCGACACGCCCGGCATCCACATCCCGGTGACCGCGCACGTCGAGCCCTGAGGAGGCGGCGCCTCGCGGGGCCCGCCGCGCTCACGGGAGGCTGCGCGCGCAGCGGAATCCGACGTCGGCGTAGGTCTCGTCGGCGCGGCGTCGTTCGAAGGAGGAGGCGATGGCCCGGTAGCGGGGGAGGTCGAACGAGCCGCCCTTCAGGATGCCCGACTCGCCCGTCGCGGTCGCCGTCCACTCCGCGACATTGCCGGCGAGATCGAGGATGCCGTACGGACTCATGTCCCGCGGGAAGCTCCCGACCGCCTCGAGCACGCCCGTCGAGGCGTTGCAGGCGGCCGGGTCGAGCGTGTTGCCGAACGGGTAGTCGCGCCCGTCGGGACCGCGCGCGGCCAGCTCCCACTCCTCCGGCGTGGGCAGCCTGTTGCCCGCCCACGCGGCAAAGCGGCTCGCGGCGGCGAGGGAGACATTGGTCACGGGCTGCTGCGCACTGCCCTCGGGGAAGCTCCACGTTCCGTCGGCGCCCTCCGTCCAGAGCGGCACCGTCGTCCCTCCGTCCGTGGGGCTCCGGCGCTGCGGCACCGCGAGGCGGCGCGCCGCGGGATCGAGCTGGGCCACGTAGCGCGCGTACTGCGCGTTCGTCACCTCGGTCAGGTCGAGCAGGAAGGGCGCCACGCGGACGCGCCGCGCCCGCTCCGAGAAGCGCAGGTCGCCGAACTCCATCTGCGCGGCGCCCGCGACGTAGGCCATGCCCTCGGGCAGCTCCGCGGGGTCGAGGGGCGCCTCGAGGTCGAGTCGCGGCGGCGTCGCATGATCCACGACGAAGGGCAGGTGGACGACGCCCGGACCGCCGGGGCGGCGCAGCCGCAGCACGTAGGATCCGGAGTCGAGCGGGACCTCCGCACGCGCCAGCGGCGCGACGCCCCAGCTCCTCTCCTCCTCCCAGAGCAGCGCGGGGTCGGCGCGCGAGCGCGACGGGACGAGCGAGACCTCGACGCCCTCGGGGACCCCTTTCACCGCGACGATCCGCCGCCCGCGGAGGAAGTCGGCCAGCTCGCGCGCCTCGGGCTCGAGGGCCCGCCCGAGCGAGCCCTCCGGGAACGAGAGCAGCTCGGGGAGCACCGTGCCCTCGAGCACGGCGGCCTCGTCGTCCGCGAGCCGGTCCGCCGCCTCGAAGTGGCGGAGCCGCCGCAGGTCGTTCACCTTGGCGCGCGTCTCCCACGCCTTCTTGACGCGCTGCTGGAGCGGTGCGAGCTTGCGGGCGCGCTCCAGCAGGAGCGCCGCCTCCTCGTGGTCGGGCCGGAGCGCGAGCACCTTCGCGCAGCGATCCTCCTGCGTCGCCGGATCCCGCGCGTCCCTCGCCTGCCGGAGCCACTCGGCGATCCTCTGCTCCTCGCCGCGCGAGGACCTCGTCGCCTGGAAGAGGACGACGAGGACCGCGGCGGCGATCACGGTGCCGGAGATCCCGACGACGATCCGGTTGCGCCGCACGAAGACCCGCCCGCGGTAGAGCGTCCCCTGCGCGCGCCCGAGCACGGCGGAGTAGGCCTCCACCGGGCGGCCCGCGAGCCACGCCTCGACGTCGCGACCGAAACTCTCGGCGCTCCCGTACCGCGCGGCCGGGTCGGGGGCCATCGCACGTCCGAGGATCGCGACCAGCGGCGGATCGATGTCGGGGGGCAGGGGGGCGTAGACGCCCTCCTGCGCGTCGCGCAGGATGTCGCGGACGGTGCGCGCGGTCCCCGAGCGCAACTCCTCGAGGCGGCGCTCGTAGAAGGCGGCCTCCTCCTCGTCCCCCGCGGCGCGCGACGAGGCCGCGATCTTCTCGAGGTTGGCGACCCGCTTGTCGAGTCCGACGCGGCGCAGGTCGATCGCGGGGGCGATGGGCGCATCCCCGGTGAAGAGGTACCGCAGAAGCGCCCCGAGCGCCCAGACGTCGCCGCGCGCGTCCACCTCCCCCCGCGCCTGCTCCGGCGGCATGAAGCGGGGCGTGCCCATCGTCAGCCGGGCCGGGACCCCAGGAGCCCCCGCGCCCCCCGTCGCCTCCTCCCCCGCGCCCTCCTCCCCCCCCCGGAGGACGAGCCTCGTTCCCGCCGTGCGATAGAGGTGGCAGATGCCGAAGTCGATCACGTAGACGTGCAGCGTGCGCGCGTCGACGATGACGTTCTCCGGCTTCAGGTCCCGGTGGACGATCCCCTGCGCGTTCGCGAAGGCGATCGCGCGCGTGATCGGCAGCAGGACCTGTCGCAGCAGCGCCTCCACGGAGTTGAGCGTGCGCAGCTCCGTGTTGTAGCCGAGGCGCCCCGCGCGGAAGAGGCCGACGATCGTCTCCAGCGTCGTCGGCTTGTGCAGCAGTTCCATCGTGTAGTACGGACGGCCGTCGACGACGCCCTGATCGAAGATGGGCATCACGTTGGGGTGCTTCAGGTTGCCCTGCACCTCCACCTCGCGGCGGAAGCGCGCGCGGAACTCCGAGTCGGGAGGCTGGTGGAGGATCTTCATCGCCACGGTGCGGTTCGCGCCCATCTCGAAGACGCGGTAGACCGCGGCGCTGCCCCCCGTCGCGAGCAGCTCCTCGATCTCGTACTTGCCGATGCGGGCGCCGCGCGGGAGCACGTCGCGCAGGTCGCCGCTCTCGGGTGCGGGGATCTCCTCCGCGGCGGTCAGAAGCTCCCCGCCCTCCCAGCGCACGCTGAACCGGGTCCCGCAACCGGGGCAGGAAGCCCGGAACCGGAGCCCGGGGCGCTGCCTCAGCTCCTCCTCGGGCACCGCGTACTTCTGTCCGCATCCGGGGCAGAACGCGCGGCCCGGGGCGCGCCTCGCCCCGGTCATCGTGCCGGGCCCTGCTCACCCCCGGACGGGGGTGCGGCCCTGCGGGGGGCCCTCGGTCCCACCCGCCCGGCGCTCAACCGGCAGGGGGTGGGAGGTCGATAGGACAGGAGCATGATTCGCCGCATTCTCCCCCTTTTCGTGATGGCTTCCATTCCCCTTCTCGGTCGCGCGCAGGAGCAGCCCCCCGCCGAGAAGCCGGCGGCCCAGCCGGAGCCGAGGCGCATCCGATGCGGCTTCCGCGTCGGCGAGCGCCTGACCGGGACCAACGCGATCTCCTACCGCATCGAAACGACGGTGCGACAGGGGCAGGCGGAGACGAAGAGCAGCGAGTCGGTGCAGCGCACCGAGCGGTTCGTCGATGTCGTGGCGCGCGCGGGGGAGAACGGCGTCCTCGAGATCAACCGGACCTACCTGAAGCAGTACACCAAGGTGCGCAGCTCCGAGAACGACCGACCCGTGACCCTCCAGAGCCCGGTCCAAGGCTGCACCGTGCAGATCGAGGAGAAGCGCCGCCGGCGCGAGGTCACGATGCAGGGGCAGGCGGTGGACAACTTCGTCCGGCGCACGGTCGGCATCGAGATCGACTGGCGCGACATCTTCCCGGACGAGCCTGTGGCCCCGGGCGACGCGGCGTGGGAGGCCGACTCCGGGGCCCTCGCGCGCAGACTCGCCGCCTACCTCGACTGCGGCACGCACAGCAAGATGCGCGTGCGCTACGAGGAGGACACCGTGCGCGAGGGTGCCAAGGTCGCCAAGCTCTACATCGACTGGACGATCGAGGGGATGCGCGACAAGCACCTGTTCACGAAGGTCGCCCTGGCCGGGGATGTCTACTACGACTTCGCGCTCGAGCGCGTCGTCTCCGTGGATCTGGTCGGGACGATGATCGTGCGCGGCGCGATCGTCGGCGAGGGCGCGCCCCGCATCGTCAAGGGCGAGGGCCCGGTGCTCTTCAAGAGCAGCCTGAAGCCGAGCCCCGCCGACCTCGAGGCGAGCGCGGACTGAGGCGGGGGGGCGCGGGGGGGCAGGAGCGGGTCAGCGCTCGGACGGCGTCACGGTCAGCTCGAGCGGGGCGCGGGCGCGCAGCAGGTTCAGCTTCACCGGGACGTGGGGGGGGCGGTCGGTCAGGGTCTCCCCGAGTTCGCACGGATCGCGGTACTCCTTGCCGTCCACGCCGACCACGAGATCGCCCCGCCGGACGCCGGCCCTCCCCGCAGGCCCCTCCCGATCGACTTCGACCACCGTGCATGCGCTCTCCGGCAGCCCCGGCACGTGGGCGCGGACCGCCTCGCTCGCAGGCACGAGATGGAGTCCGAAGTGCGCCCGCACGACGCGGGCGTGCTGCCTGAGGTCGCGGACGAGGCGGGCGAGGCGGGACGCGGGCAGCACGAAGGTCAGGTCCCGGCCCGGCGCCGGGGCCGCGCGGGGGACGCATCCGACCACCATGCCGCGCAGGCGGCCGCTCTCGTCGAGGCAGGCGGAGCCGGGGTTGAATCCCGCCGTCGCCGAGGCGACGAGGAACGCGGAGCCGATGCAGTAGTGGCGATCGCCGTTGATCCCGTAACGGTCCGCCATCCCGACCGGCACCCTCGTCTCGACGACCGTGCCCGTCGCGTCGCGGGCCTCGACCAGCCGGTGACCGCGCAGATCCACGCGGAGCGCCGCCTCGACGGGATCTTCGTTCAGGTGCACGAAGGCCGGCGTGGCGACGGGGACGCGGATCAGCGCGACGTTTCCAAGCGGATCGTTGCCCAGCAGAGAGGCCTCCGCGCGGGTTCCGTCGTGCAGCGTGACGAGGACCCGGAGCTCCGCCCGGGGGTGGATGGCGGTCGTCAGGATCTCGCCCTCGGCGGAGACGACGATCCCGGAGAGCAGCATCGTGTAGGGCTGCTGGATCGTCAGGTTCTGGAGGAGATGGACCGCCCCGCGCCGCTCCTTCAGCTCCTTCGCCCGCAGCACGGCGCGGTCGGTCACCTCGATCTGCACGAGCGCGCGCCGCTGCGCGGCCTCCTGCGCGAGGGTCGCGACGGCCGCGAGACCGAGGACAAGCGCGCAGCGGTGCATCAGCGGGGACTCGGGGCGTCGAGCGAGATCGGGATGACGTCGTCGAACGGCGAGTCCCGCAGATCGCCGGGCTCGACCCCGATCTCCTCGAGCAGTCGAAGGTACTCGGCCCCGCTCATCGCGCCGCGTTCGAAGATGCGCCGCAGCGGGCGCTCGGAGGCGGCCGGCACCGGCGTCGGGGTAGCCGCGCCGGGGCCGGTCTCGCCTCCCCGGCCCGACCACCAGAGACCGAGGCTCACGGCGCAGAGCAGCGTCGCCGCCAGCGCCACCCGCCGGTAGGTGCGGGTGCCCGTCCCTTCGAGGAAGAGGCGCGGCCGGCGCTCGAACGCCTGCGCGGCGATCGCCGCGTGGATGCGCGGCAGGACCTCCCGCGCCGGAAGCGGCGGGTTCGGCCGCTCGCGCAGCAGCAGGAGCGCCGCGCGGGCGGAACGCATCCTCTCGAGCAGCGCGCGCGCCGCGGCGTCGCGGGCGAGCAGCGCCTCGACCGCCGCGCGGGCGTCGGGTTCGAGTTCGCCCGCGAGATAGTCCGCGAGCCGTAGTTCGAGGGGGGACCGTCGGAGGAATCTCATCACGGGTGGGGGTCGCGCTCCTCGCGCCGCAGCAACCGCTGCCAGCGCTCGCGGAACATCGTGCGCGCCTTGTGCAGGCGCCAGCGGACCGTCGAGTAGGAGAGGTCGAGGATCCGCGCGACCTCCTCGACCGAGAGGTTCTCGACGTCTTTCATCGTGAGGGGGATGCGGTACTTGTCCGCCATGCCGGCGAGCACGGTCTCGACGCGCTCGATCGTCGCCGCCTTCTCCTCGTCCTCGCTCAGCGCCCGCCGCGCATCGACCATCTCTTCGATCTTGTCGGTGGGGACCGACTTGTCGCGGGCGCGCCGGCGCTTGTGGTCGATGGCGAGGTTGAGCGTGATGCGGTAGAGCCAGGAGGCGAAGTCGCGCCCGAGGTCGAAGGACTGCAGGGCGCGGTGCGCCTTCACGAACGCCTCCTGCGCGACGTCCTGCGCCCGGTCGTGGTCGTAGATCACGTCGTAGGCGGTCCAGTAGGCGCGCTTCCAGTGCCGCTCGACCAGGGCGCCGAAGGCGTCGGGATCCCCCGCCTTCGCGCGACGGAGAAGCGCCCCCTCGTCCGACCGGTCGTCGGCGGGGAGTTCGTCGGCCCTAGGTGACGCCTTCGAGGAGGCGAGGAGGCCGAGGGAGAGTGCGCGGGCTCTCGTCATCCGGTTTTCTTGCGGCAGAATGCGTAGGTCCTGCGGCGGGGGGGGGCAAATCCGCCCCCCCCCGTCCGCCCCCAGAATACGATGGAAGGCCGCCCGATGGCTGTTCGAACCCTGTTGCTCCTCGCGCTGCTCCCCGCGGGCCTGCTGCTGGGCGGCCCGCCCGACCGCAAGCCCACCCCGGAGGTGGACGTGAAGCGGGATCCGAAGTGGGTGGGTGCGGTCCACGACGCGATCGACCGCGGGGTCGCCTGGCTCATTTCGAAACAGGCGAGCACGGGAAAATTCCCCGCCTACGAGGATGTCCGGGGGGATGTCTACGAACTGGGCATGCACGCGCTGGCGACGCTGGCCGTCATCAAGGGGGGGGCGCCGCTCGACGGCGAGCCGGTCCAGAAGGCGCTCAAGGTGCTCCACGCGCTCTACGACCGCCATGGGGGCAACCTCCGCACCTACGAACTCGGGGTCACCGCGATGGCGCTCGAGGCGAAGTACTTCGCCGTGCCCCCGCGCACGAAGAAGAAGGGGCGCGGCGGCAGGCAGATCAAGTTCGAGCAGGAGGACCTGCTGCTCGCGCAGCGCATCGCGCTCTGGCTGCAGGCGAAGCAGCAGCGCGACGGGTTCTGGCGCTACCCCGACGGCGGCTCGGACCTCTCGAACACGCAGTACGCGGCGCTGGGACTGTGGGCCTGCCAGCGGCTCGGCGTGCCGATCGACTCGGGCGTCGTCCAGCGGCTGCTGGAGCGGACGATGGAGATGCAGCAGCCCGAGGGGGTGCGCGTCCCGTTCATCTCCGATCCGAAGACCTACCGGAAGCCCGGCGTCGAGAGCAAGTCCGGCACCTACATCCGGGCGCGCGGGTGGCGCTACATGCCCGACGAGACCGTGATGGAGAACGGGCAGCCAAGGCGCATCGTCTGGCCCTACTCCGGTTCGATGACGACGGCGGGCATCGCCGCGCTCGCGATCGGGCGCGAGATTCTCGGCAAGGAGGATCCCTGGCTCGCCAAGCACGACAGCCGGCTGCGCCTGTCGATGTGGGAGGGCCTCGCGTGGCTGCAGAAGAACTGGGAGATCCGCGACAACCCGGGCCAGAACGGCAACTGGCCCTTCTACTGGCTCTACGGCCTCGAACGCGTCGGGCGCATCTGCGGCGTCGAGTACATCGGGGAGCACGACTGGTATGTCGAGGGGGCCACCCACCTGCTCGGCGACCAGCGCGACGACGGGAGTTGGCCCAAGTCGCAACGGATGCATCTCCCGGGCGAGCAGAACGAACGGTGGTGGAGCGATCAGGTCGACACGGCCTTCGCCGTGCTCTTCCTCTCCCTCTCGAGCCCCGAGCTGAAGATCCCCCCGCCGGCGATCACGGGCACGGGCGACTAGGGATCTCGGGGGGTGCGGGGGCGAGCGTGGCGAGCGAATAGCGGGACGTCGGCCGCGAGTTCGCGATAATGGCGCCGTGGGCCGCAACGACGAGGATCGCGAACTCATCGGGAGATGCATCGCGGGCGAGCCCGGGGCGTGGCGGCAGTTCGTGGCGCGCTTCGCCCCGACGCTGAAGGCCCTCGCGCGCCGTTTCCTGAAGATGTACGACCCTCACCCCGACGAGGGGGAGATCGAAGACGTGCTGCAAGATGTCTTCAAGGACCTCATCCGCCGCGACCACCGCCTGCTGCGCCGCTACGACCCGACCTATACCGTCAAGACCTACCTCGGCGTGATCACGCGGTCGCAGGTCCACCGCGCGCTGCGCCGGAGGAAGGGCGGCCTGCAGACCACGGGCGACATCGAGCGGTTGAGCCCCGCCACCGACGGGGGCGCGGGAGAGGTCGAGAGGCTCGAGGAGCGCGATCTGCTGCTCGAGGCGCTCTCCCGACTGCCCGAGCGCGACGCCGAGATCCTGCGCCTGCGCTTCCTGCGCGAACTCGACTACAGGGCGATCGCCGCGAGCCTGCGGATCCCCGAGGCCTCGGTCGGGCAGACGCTGACGAGGGCGAAGCAGAAACTGCTCCAAATGGTGCAGTCGATCAATGCTGCGTCCCGATCGGGGGGAAGTTCGGCTAAACCCAGCAGTTCCGGGGTCCCCGCACCCCTCCCCTTGAAGTCATCTCGTGACCAGCATGAACCTAACCCCTGAGCTCCTCTCGGCTTATGTCGACGGCGAGCTCGACGCCGCCGCGGCTCGGCAGATCGAAGCCGCCCTCGAGGCGGATGCGGGGGCACGGGATACGGTCGCGGAGTTCACCCTGATCAACGAGCTTTTCGGGGAGATCGAAGGGGAGGCTGTCCGCGAGGAGGAGCTCGCGCGGCTGAGTGCGCTGCGGGCCATCCCGACGCAGACGGCGTTCGAAGTCCTCCCGGGCGCTCCGGTGAGGCGCGCCTCGTGGGTGGACCGGGGCCTCGCGATCGCGGCGGTGCTGCTGCTGGCGGTCGGTCTCGGCGTGCTGCTCCACCGCCCGGAGGTGGCGCTCGAGGACTACTCGCTGCAGGCGCTCGATGCGACGGGCCGGGTGGTGGACACCAAGCACCAGGCTCGCCTCGTGATGCGCGCGGGCGATTCGCTCAGGACCGGCCCCGCGGAGCGGATCTCCTACCGGACAAGCGATGGCGCCGTGGTCGTCCTCATGCCGGACGGGTCGCTCGAAGTGGGCGATCCCTCCGAGGCGATGCTTTTCGAGCTGACGCGGGGCACCGTGCTCTGCACCGTCCACGATCGCGGGGTCGTGCGCCACGCGGCCGCGGGGCCCTTCCGGGTCCATGCGGACGGTGCCGACTTCGGCATCCGCATCGACGGGACCGCCGTGCGCACCGCGGGGGCGGGCGTCGGCCCGGATGCCGAGGTCACGGTGGCGGTGCGCAGCGGCACGATCGAGGTGGGCGAGAACGGCCATCGCGAGCGCCTCGAGGCGAGCGAGCGCGTCGTCTTGAAGCGCGGCGCCTCGGCGCTGCGCTCGAAGGCCTGGCAGGATCCGATCTATCTCGCGCTGATGCGGCGCGCGGCGCGGGAGATCGTGCCGGGCTACTTCGACGCCGAGGGCGGCGTCGCGGCGATCCCGGCGCGCTCGTGGCTGCGCGGCGACGCGGGAGCGCTGGTCCATGTGGTCAGCGACCTCGCCGCCGCCGAGTCGGCGCGCTACCTCGTGCTGCATGTCGAGGCGGCGGCGCCGGTGCGGCTGCTCGTGACGCGGCTCGCGCCCTATGCGGGCACGATCGGCCTCGCCGAGGCGAGCACGGTGGAGGTGGCGGGGCCCGGCGTCGTGGCGATCCCGCTCGAGACCTTTGACGGGCCCGCCGCGATCAGGGAGGATCGGGAGGTCCCGCGCGGCCGGAGCGGCCTGATGCGGCTGGAACTCCGTTCCGCGGATCCAAAGCTCCCGTTCGTGCTCAAGGGATCGCTATGGGCGGCTCGGCCGCCGTCGGAGTACCCGGCGCCGGAGGGCGCCGGGCGGCAGGATACGAGTGGCCCCGCGCCGCAAGGTGCCGGGGCGAAAGGCACGGAGGATATCCGGTGACGAATTCCAGGAACAGGCGGGGTGTTGCGCTCCTGACGGTCATCACGGCGCTGGTCGCGCTGATGGTGATCGCCGTACCCTTCGCGATCACGATGCGGCTCGGGCTCGAGCGTAGCCATGCGAGCAACGCGCGCTCGAAGGCGAAGCAGCAGGTCGATTCGCTGCTGCGCTTCCTCGAGGCGTACCTCGTGCGCACGACCGAGCGGGTGGAGATCCAGAACCGCGAGTCGGACAGCAAGGAGATCAACAACGATCCCGAGTTCGACACGCAGCCGGAGATCCAGCCGACGCTGACGCAGATCGCGGACGCGCTGGGCTCGGCCCCGTCGGAGCTGCAGAACGCCTACGGCACCATCCTCGGTTGGCAGGTGGAGGACGAGAACGGCAAGCTGAACATCAACGGCGCCTCGTTCTTCGCGCTGGGCAACCTGCTTGGCCTCACGTCGCTGACGGAGGAGTTGACGGAGTCGGGCCGGTCGGTCGTCGTCGACGACTCGACGGGGTTCCCGGAGCGCGGCTACCTCAAGATCGGTCGCGAGGTGGTCAAGTACACGAGCAAGAGCGGCAACCGCTTCGAGGGTTGCGAGCGCGGCATGGCGTCGCAGCATCCGGACAACGGTTCGGCCCAGCTCTACCCGAAGGGGCAGTGGGTCGTGAACTACGCCGCCTTCGCGATCGCGAACTACCCGATCGCGCGCCGGGTCGGCGAGTGGACCCCGTTCGACAACATCGACGTCACCGACATCAGCTCCATGGTCGCCCTCGATCCGGACGTGCCGGTCATCACGCAGGCCGACTGGGAGCGCGTGTCGCCCTTCATCACCTGCTGGAGCAAGGGCGAGGTCGCGGACGGCTGGTCGAACGTGCAGCCGGTCGTCGAGGGGACGTCGCTCCCGAGCCAGGAGAAGGACGCCGACCTCTTCAACATCGCCGGCAGCAGCTACTACTACAACACCGGCACCGTCATCCGCATCACGGAGAAGTCCGAGACCAACCTCGACCGCGAACGCGGCGGCCCCGCGACCTTCGAGAAGAAGGAGATGCGGCCGCGGCGCGCGGACTACGGCATGATCCACACGGCCCGGCCCACCGGGCTCTACGAGAGCCAGTTCGAGCTCTTCGGCAAGGTCCACCGCAACTTCGACGGCAACCAGGCCCGCGTGCAGTACCGCAACCGCATGCCGGTGAACGCGAACACCGCGCCGCGCGAGGTGCTCGTGGCCCTGTTCGCGAACCTCCAGGCGAAGCGCGGCAACAAGGACGACAAGGTCACGAAGGACGAGGCGGGCAAGGTCGCGGCCGAGATCATCCGGCGCCGCGAGCAGGGCCAGCCGCTCCGGAGCATGAAGGACTTCGAGTCGATGCTCGGGGACCTGCAGAACAAGTCCCAGACGATCAGCGACAACGACCGGCGCGCGCTCTACCGGAACGCGCTCAACAGCCACGACAACGAGCTCTATTTCGGCACGGCGCCGCTCTGCTTCAAGACGTTCGACGTCTACACGCTGCGCGCGACCGCGACCGTGTGCGACAAGGGCGGGCGCCTGCTGCATTCGCAGAAGGCGACGCGCGTCGTGGAGATCGGTTCCCAGCTCAGCGCCTCCCGCGTCTGGAAGAGCCAGCGCGACTTCGAGGAGCAGTTGATCGCGAGCAACGATCCGCGCTACTGGACCACCGGGCCGATCAACACCGGCACCTTCCTCGCCACGGTGATCGAGCCGTGGCCCCGCTGGCCGAAGCAGTTGAACCAGCACCTCTTCCCCTGGGACCCCTACGAGAATCCCGACAAGGAGAGCCGGAGCTTCCTGTCGCCGCAGACGTCGGAGACCAACGTCGCGCTCAACGGCGACATCCGTCTCCAGCCGGGCCGGATGGGGTTCGACCAGGCGCGCAGCGGCGCGGTCTTCGTCGAGCACTTCGACAACAACGAGTACGTCGAGGGCAACTTCGCCTCCAGCGGCTATCCGATGGCGCTCAGGGAGAAGCCGCTCGACGCCCTCTTCAACGGCCGCGTCCGTCCCTTCGGCATCGAGTTCTGGTGGCAGCCGCAGCCGGGCAGCGGGGGCGACCGGACCATCTTCGACGTCGCGGAGTCCGACTTCCGCAACCGCTACACCTGCTATGTGGATTCGCAGAACAACGATCTCGTCTTCGCCGTCTCGGACAACACCGACACGCAGCGCGCCTGCGAGCTGCGCTACGACCTGACCGAGCAGGGCGGCATCGTGGACGAGGTCTGGTACCACATCCAGCTCGTCGCGGCGGGCTGCCACCCGTCGAAGATGTCGATGGTGGTGGATGGCCGCGGCGTCGGGAAGGCGAACGTCCAGACCCACCTCACCGGGAACCTCACGCTGCAGGATGGCACCCTCGGCGTCGAGGACACGGGCGGTTTCCCCGCGCGCGGGGCGATCCTCGTCGGCAGCGAGGTGATCGAGTACGAGTCGGCGAGCGACGGGCAGTTCACGGTGCGCACCGACAGCGAGGGCACGGTCGTCGGGCGCGGTGCCCGCGGCACCGCGGCCGCGGAGCATGTCGAGGGCGTCCCGGTGACGCTGTTCGGCTACAGCCGCCCGATCATCGAAGGGCTGCGCCGGGGCGGCGCGACGCTGGCGGGCCAGATGGGCCCGTGGGCCGTCGTGCAGATGGACAACGAAACGGCGAAGGATGATGCCTTCAGCAGCTACTCGCCCGCGGTCGTGCAGCAGAGCATCACCGTGAGCGCGACCAGCAGCGGCGCGGCGCCGCTCCACTCCGCGATGGCGGCGCTCCAGTCGCCCGGGGGCGAGGACACCATCGTCACGGTGCACACGATCCCCTTCCAGGAGGGGCCGATCAGCGGTTTCACGACGGCGCGCTTCGGGGGCGATGCGGCCGTCGAGAACGTGACCGTCGACGACCAGATGCGCGCCTTCCAGGAGGACGGCTATTGCCTCGTGATCTACATCGGCGCGACGACGGACGGATGGCAGGAGATCGAGAACGGCCAGACCGACGAGGTGAAGGCGCGCACGGAGTTCATGCGCTACACCTACAGCGGCGGCGGGCCCTCCGGACTCACGCTCGAGCGCCTGAGCGACAACAGCGGCGCGCAGACGCCCCCGGAGCGCGACGAGGACTGGGAGATGCTCGTCGGCTACGAGCGGCGCAGCCAGAGCTGGATCCAGCCGCTGACCGCGTCGCCGGTCTACATCATCCCGATCTCGGTGCGCACGACGCAGACGGGCGGCGACAACTACGTCAACCCGATCGACCACGACCACATCACCTACTGGGTCGCGCAACTCCTCTCGACCGATTCCAACAACAACGCGATCTGGGAGTGGTTCCGCTACTCCGAGATCATCGGCAGCGGCAGCAACAGCTACTTCATCCAGGCGCGCGTGCCCAACGAGGAGCTGCTCTTCTTCAGCCTCGGCGGCAGCTGGGACGACATCATCATCGAGCTGCTGACGACGCCTCTCGCCTCCGATCCGACCGCGGATCCGGGCGGCGACCCGGGTGGTGACCCCGGTGGCGATCCGGGCGGCGACCCGGGCGGCGATCCCGGCGGCGACCCGGGCGGCGGCGGTGGCGGAGGCGGTGTCGATCCGCCCGAGGCCCCCGGCAGCGACGGCCCCGGCGGCAATCCCGCCCCGGATACGCCGCCGAGTGCTCCTCCCCCCTCCGACGACGGCCCCGGCGGCAACCCCGCTCCGGAGTCGCCCGAGGCGCCGGAGCCCCCCTCCGACGACGGACCGGGTGGCAATCCCGCTCCCGAGACACCTCCGGCCCCCGAGCCCCCCGGCGAGGATGGTCCCGGCGGCAACCCGATCCCCGACCCGCCCACCGAGGATCCGCCTCCGGCGGACGACGGTTCGGGTGGAAACCCGATCCCCCCGGGTGAGGGCGGATCTCCCCCGTCGGGCGGCGGTGGCGGCGGCAGCGAGCCTCCCCCGACCGATCCTCCGCCGGCGGACACCGGCGAACCCGACAACCGGGTGCCTACCGACGACACGCCCGGTGCACCGGGCGACGTGGAGACCGTGGGCAACACGCTCGGCTTCCGCGGCGTCCAGAGCGACGACGACAGCGATGGGCTCGTCGACGACTGGTGGAAGGATGCGGACAATCCGCTCCATCCCGACGGCTCGGCGCTGGTTCCGGTCGCGGCCGCCTACGCCGGGATCGATCCGGCGGATGCGTCCAACGGCGTGGCGGGAGTGGCCTATTGCCCGCTCCCGATGCCGGGCATCTTCGACGCGGTCACCCTCGTCACCGGTGACGACCAGAGCCGCGAGGGCGGCAATCTGACGGTGCACTGGGCGATGAGCAGCACCAACCGCCGCCTCTATGCTTCGACCAACGCGAGCGGCGACACGATCCCGTTCGAGTACGACTGGTATCTCCACCTCTTCGCGCTCAACCGGTCGACCGACAACGAGTACTTGAAGAGCGCCGGCGTCGAACCGCGCCGGGCGGACTATCGCACCTACACGCGCCTGCTCTGCTTCCCGTCGGGGGAGATGATGGACAACGTGGATGCGCTGAGCACTCCGGCCATCGGCATCCGGTTCACGGGCGAGGTGACGCCCGCGGTCATCGACGAGATCATCGGTTCGCACCGCAATCCCCGCTTCAACCTCTGCGTCTCCGACCTCGCGATCAGCGAGGAGGCGGACACGATCACCTGCGTCAACCAGGAGGGCAAGCCGGCCGAGGTGGACATGCCCGAGGCGCCCGGCGTCCTGCGCATCGGCTCGGAGATGGTCGTCTTCCGCGAGGTCTCGATCGTCGACGAGGGCATGCAGTTCCGCGGCTGCATCCGCGGCGTCCTCCGCAGCAAGCCGCGCAGCTACGAGCGCGGTGCGCCGGTGGAGCCGCTCTTCGGCCACCATGTGGGCATCCTGACGGAGGCGGCCAGCGACAGCAGCAACCAGCTCGTCGGCGTCGGCTTCGACCGCTTCCCGCGCACCGGCGTCGTCCGCCTCGAGAACCGCGAGGCGGGCACGGCGGAACTGCGCCTCTACACGACCAACAGCAACGGCGCGCTGCAGATGCCGATCAGCGACAACGGCGGCGGCATCTTCGTCGCGCGCTACGGCACCACCGCCCAGACGTTCGAGGCCAACACCCCGGTCTTCTTCCACATGGTCCGCTACTGGGACCGCTTCGCCGAGTACAACGATGACCCCGAACTGAGCTTCTGGGCCACGTCGACCGAGATGACCGACGCCTTCCTGAAGCGCGTCTACTGGGACGAGGGGCAGATGCCCACCCACGTCAACGTGCGCTGCGTGGCGCGCGTGAACGAGGCCATCGAGTGGAACGCGGACATCCAGAACGTCCTCTTCCTCTCGCGCGACGGCGACAGCGCAGGCACCGGCGTCAACGCGACCGACCAGGAGCGCCTGCTGAAGGACAACCCGCTCAGGTTCCTGCGGGCGATGGAGGATCCGCAAGGGGACAACCTCTTCAACTTGCAGGCGAACAAGCTCGAGCTCCGCTTCTTCGTGATCTACGAACCCGGCGCGTTCAACTGGATCGACGCGAGCCAGGCCGGCTGGAAGGGCACCCCCAAACTCCAGTCGATCGCGGTCGAGTACGTCCAGCAGAACCGGACGCGGCGGCACGTGGACAAGTGAGATCGGGGGGAAAGCTCCCCCGATTTCACCTCGAGAGAATCAAGCGCGGGCCCCTCGCTCTGGCGGGGGGCCCGCCGCCCGCTGGCGCGGGCTATGGGCCCTGAAGGGCCCGTCGGCGTCGGCTGGGGAGTGGGCCCTGAAGGGCCCGTCGGCCGTTGGCGGGGGTGTGGGTTCTGGGGGCTCGGGGCGAGGGGCACGGCGCGGATGGCGGCGAGGCTCGCTGGCGGGGCGTCGGCAACCGAGGTGGTAGGCTGGCGACGCAGCCCGACGCGAGAGTGGCGGAACTGGCAGACGCGCGGGACTTAGGATCCCGTGGGGCAACCCGTCCGGGTTCGACTCCCGGCTCTCGCACCACCCGACCCGACCTTCCGGTATCCTTGTCGGGGTTCGCGCCGCGGCGCGGGGAGGTTGCCATGAGTTCGAAACGCGTTTGGGTTCTTGTCCTGTCCGTCGGACTCCTCGCGGGCGGCGCGTGGGCGCTTCCCGGGGGCGAGGGCAAGGAGGAGCGGGAGGCCATCGAGCGCGCGATGGAGCGCATCAAGGACCTCATCCACAAGGCGGAGCAGTGCGAGCGCGAGGGGGACATCGCCGCCGCAGCCCAGCACCGCGACGAGGCGGCCGCGCTCAAGAAGGAGATCAGCGCGTTCAAGGAGCGTCTCGCGAAGCAGGAGGCGGAGCGCCGCGAGCGCGAGGGCGGGAAGGCGAAGGGCGACGACGCCGAGACGCGGGAGATCATGAACGGCCTCGAGCAGGGCATCCATGCGCTCAAGCGCGCCGGCTGGGAGGAGGAGGCGAAGCGGCTCCTGAAGATCGCGCAGGAGATCCAGAGGCAACGCGTCACCGCGAGCGAGGAGCGGGAGAGGCCCAAGGAGGGGAGCGCCGGCAAGGAAAAAGAGGGCGAGGAGCTCCGGCGCCACTTCGAGATCCTGCGCCTCGCCATGAAGGGGTGCATCGAAGCGAACCGTCCCAAGGAGGCCGACCGGCTTGAGCATGCCGCGCACGTGCTGAAACTCAACGCCGAGGGCCGCCGCGACGCCGAGGCGGAAGAGATCCGGCGGAAGGGGCCGGACCGCGAGCAGACGGCCGAGCTTCTCGCCTTCGCCGCCCGCTGCCTGCGCGAGCAGGGCCGCGCGGACGCAGCCGAGATGGTCGAGGATCTGGCCCGGAAGTATGGGGGCAAGCCCGTCCCGCTCTCGCGCAAGGGCGAGAAGGGACATGGCGAGGCCCGGGAGGAACTCCTCGGCCGGATCGAGCGCCTCGAGGCGATGGTCCGCGAACTGGAAGCCGCGCTCCGGGAGGTGCGGCGGGGAGAAGCCGACTAGCCGGGTGCGCTCAGGTGGCGCTCGTGCCATCCGATAATCCCTGCGCATGGTCAAGGTCAGGGAGCCCCGGGATCTGAGCCCGGAGATCGAGGAGACGCGGCAGGTGCGGGCGGAGGTGGACCACGTCCGCTTCGCGGCGCACCGCAGCGAGTCCGGGCTCTACCGGCACGAGGCGCGGAAGTACGTCTTCGAGATGCGCCCCGGCAAGAGCCTCTTCGCGCGCTAGGAGTTTGTCCGACTGTTCGTCGGACAAACTCTTAAGTGAAAAGGGGTTCGCGGTAGGTGCCCGGCCGCAGGTTGCGCGCATGGCCAAGAGAGCGGGCGTGGGCGGTGGAGCAGGCCTGGATGCTCCGGGCGACCGTGCTGGATCTGGAGCCCGAGGGGCACTTGGCCCCATTGGTGCGGGATACCGTCCGCCACGACCTCGTTCTCTCGGCCTCGTCGCGTGCTACGGGGAGGAGCGTGGCTATCCGCCCTATGCTACTAACCCGCAGACTTCGCGCTCCCTGCGCAAATTCTGGTGCTGCCTTCGTGCGGCGCCCGGAAGCGAGCCACTGTGGCCGCATCGCGGCCATCTGCTGCGGTGGGGGAGGGAGGCACGCAGCCCTCCGCCCCGCGCGCGTCACCCGGATCTGGCAGCTCCTCACTAGGCGCAGCGCGGCCTTCGCCCGTCGCTCATTTGGTTGCGGCGTGGAGCCGCGCTGCGCCCCCGTGATGATGACGGCCTTGCTGCTGTACGGCTACAGCCGGGGAGTTCGCAGCTCCCGCAAGATCGAGACGGCATGCGAGGAGCGGGTGGACTTCATGGCGGTGACCGGCCGACCGGCGCCGGACCACCGCACGATCAGCGACTTCCGGAAGCGGCGCCTCGACGCCATGAAGGGGCGCTTCAAGCAGGTCCTGGCGCTCTGCGCGAAGGCCGGTCTCGTGAGCCTGGGCCACGTCGTGCTGGACGGGACGAAGATCAAGGCGAACGCGAGCAAGCACAAGCTGAAGCGGCGCGAGGAGATCCGCGAGGCGATGGCGGCACTGGAAGCGGAGGCGCAAGCAGACGGCGGAACCGGTGATCGGCAACGTGAAGGGGCGAGCATTCCGCGAGTTCCTGTTGCGAGGTTTGGCGAAGGTCGCGGGCCTTCAGCTTGGCGTGCACCGGACACATCCTCCTCAAGCTAGCGGCCGCGAGAGCGTGACGCGGAGCGCCGCGCCTCGCGCAAGAACCCCCCTCGATCGCGGCGATGGCTCATGGAGACCCAGGGCTCGCGTCGCGTCGAGTTAGGAGCTTGTCCGGGTCCGGTTGGCCCCGAAGCGTGTCTGAAGGCCATTACCCGGACAAGCTCCTAGGCTACTCGCCGTCGCGGAAGAGCCCGGCGTCGATCGCCGGGTCGTAGAAAAACCAGCGGCGTCCGATGCGCACCAGCGTGTACTCGCGCTTGCGGTCGAACCGCTTCTCCCGGGAGGGCTTGCCCGGTCCGGTGGGCTCCCGCACGTGGCCGCGCTCGGCGAGCGCGACCTTGGCCCAGAGCCCGTGGTATTCGACGCCGTCGATCGAGACGCGGTCGAGGAACTCGGTCACGGTGCGCGGGTCCTTCTTCCACGCCTCGAGATCGTCCTGCCAGGCGCCGAGCCGCGCCGCATCGGCGCGGTAGAGCGGCGACTTGCAGAGCCAGAAGCCCTTGCGCGCCACCGCGTCGTTGAGATGGAAGCCGGTCTCGCCGCACGACGTGCACGCCGTCGTCTCGATCTTCTTGTCCTTCGTCAGGCGGCCGGTCCTGCGCCGGCCCGTGCCCTCGCAGAGGGGGCAGCGCACGACGAGGCTTGTCCACTTGCGCGAGGCGAAGTAGTCGTGCATCAGGAAGTTGCGCAGCGCCTGGATGCCCATGCGCGTCGCCTTCGCGTCCTCGACGATCTCGGGAAGGGCCGGTGCCTCGGGTGCGGCCGGGGGTGGGGGGGGCGCGGGGGCCGGCACCTCCGGGGCCTCGGGCGGCGGCACCGGAGGCGGGCTCGCGGCGGGCGGCCTCTCCGGCTCGGGCGCGGGCGTCCTCGCGCGCTCGCGGCGCAGCAGCTCGAAGCGGATGCGCGCGATGCGGCGCGCGAGGGTGAGGACCGCGTGGTTGACGGCCCCGGACTCGGCCTCCTCGAGGGACTCCTGATAGAGGTCGACCGCCTTCTCGCAGAGGACCAGCAGCGCGTTCAGCGCCTCGTCATCCACCGTCTCCGGCTCGAGGATGTAGCGCTTCCATTCGGCGTCCGCCGGCACGGCGAGTTCCGCCGCCTTGCGCGCGAGCTGCTCCGCCTTCGTCTCGGCGGCCGCGGCGACCGCGCAACCCGCCAGGAGCGCGAGCCCGAGGGCGACCGCGGATCGGAGCATGCGCCCCATCCTATCCCCCGAGCCCCCTTGCCATCACCCCCGGGGCGGCAGTTTCCCCTCCTCGCGGGCCTTGACGAAGCGGAAGTGCTCGTGCCGTTCGAGGTCGAACGGCGGGATCTTCGCGATCCCGGGGAAGTCGCGGTGGTGCGCCTTGCAGCGGTAGCAGATCGCGACGTCGGGCAGCAGGTACCAGAGGAGAAGGTCGATCGCGGCGGACGCGAGCAGCGGGAGGATCGTCGCCCACCAGAGCGAGAGCGCCGCGCCGAGCGCGACGAGCAGGAGGCCGAGCTTCTGGTTGAAGTCGCGGTGGCGGTAGAGTTCGGGGCAGGGGCAGGCGAGGCACCCTTCGAGGGGGCCTTCCGCGTGCGCGCGCAGCGGGGCGTCGGCCCCGCAACGCGGGCAGCGCACGGAGGCGCCGGGCGCGCGCTCCACGGCGCGTCCGCAGGAGGGGCAACCCGACTCGACCATCATGCGGGAATCCTCGCATGGACCCGGAGATAGACCGCGACGAGTTCGCCGAAGACGCCGACGAGGACGGTCATCGCGTAGAGGATGCCGGTCGCGGACTGGTTGGACCCGACCTTCACGCATTGCAGCACCATCCACGCCAGCAGCAGCGGCAGCAGCAGCCCGAGCGCGACGCGCATCGAGAGGAAGACCATGTCCATCATCGCGAGCTGGGGCGTGAGGAAGGCGGGGATCACCGAGAGCGTGCGCACCACGAGCACCGCGAAGAGCAGCAGCGCCATGCGCCGCAGCGGCTCGAGCGAGAGGCCGCGCGCGGTCAGGTAGCTGTGCCCGAGCAGCATCGCGCCGAGCGTGCCGCCGATCGCGACCGCGCTCGGGAAGGTGTCGAGGCCCGGCGGCCACTCCGCCGCGAGGAGCGCCCAGAGCGCGAGGGGCACGATCCAGAGCGGGGTCGCGAGCCCCTTCACGTCGAAGGTGAGCGCGCGTTCGAGCAGCAGCGCTCCCAGCGCGAACGAAAGGGTGGGGGCGGGGGGGGCCCCGGAGACCGTCGCGACGACGGCCAGCGCCGCGATCACGAAGAGGCTGACGCGCCGCCACGAGCCCTGCGTCACGGCGGGGCCGATGAGGCCGAGGCAGAACGCGTAGCCGCAGGCCATGCGGAGCACGAAGAGGGCGAGGACGTGGGGAAGCTGGCTCATGCGCGGCTGGGGCAGCGGTCGTTGAGGACGCAGCGGTCGCAGGCCGGCTTTCGCGCCGCGCAGACCCTTCGTCCGTGCCAGATCAGCAGGTGGCTGATGTCGATCCAGTCGCGGCGAGGCAGCAGCCGCATCAGGTCGCGCTCGACCTTCGCCGGCGCCTGCTCACGCGTGAGGCCGAGGCGTCCCGCGAGGCGCTTCACGTGCGTATCCACGCAGACGCCCTCGGCGAGGCCGTAGGCGACGCCGAGCACGACGTTGGCCGTCTTGCGGGCGACGCCCGGGAGGGTCGTCAGCTCCTCCATCGTGCGGGGCACCTCGCCCCGGAAACCGGCCACGAGCCGTCGCGCCATGCCCTGGAGGTTCTTGGCCTTGTTGCGGAAGAACCCGGTCGAGTGGATCAGCCCTTCGACCTCCGCCTGCGGGGCCGCGGCGAGCGCCTCGGGCGTCGGATAGCGGCGGAAGAGCTCGGGCGTGACGCGGTTGACCCTTTCGTCGGTGCACTGGGCGGAGAGGATCGTCGCGACCGTGAGCTGGTAGGGACTCTCGTGGACCAGCGCGCACTCCGCGTCCGGATAGGCGGAGCGCAGCCGCTCGAGAACCGTGCGCGCCCAGGCCTTCGCCCTCATCGCGCCAGCTCCGCGAGGAACCCCTCGGCGTCGCGCGTGTTGGGCACGTCCTCCGGCCGCAGGCCGCCATGGCGCGCGGCGAGCACGCCCCACTCCACGTCGTCGATGCCCTCGGCGGAGTGGGCGTCGGGGTCGATCGGGATGCGCGTGCCCGCGGCCGTCGCCCGGGGGTGCCACGCCGGGTCGAGGTCGAGCCGCCAAGGGTTCGCATTCAGCTCGAGCGCGCAGCGCGACTCCGCGGCGGCGGCGAGCACGCGCTCCAGGTCCACCGCATAGGGAGCCCGGCGCAGGCGCAGCATGCCGGTGGCGTGGCCGAGGATGTCCACCAGCGGATGGCGCACCGCGCGCTCGATGCGCGCCGTCATCGTCGCGCCGTCCTGCGTGAACGAGGAGTGGACCGAGGCGATCACGAAGTCGAGCGTGGCGAGGAGTTCGTCGGGATAGTCGAGCGTGCCGTCCGGCAGGATGTCCACCTCGGTCCCGTGCAGGATGCGGAAGCGCCCCCCGGCCGCCCGCTCGCGCGCGTTCCACGTGGCGATCTCCTCGCCCTGGGCCCTCAACCGCTCCGCGGTCAGGCCGCCCGCGTAGGCCGCGGCCCGGCTGTGGTCGGTCACGCCGAGATAGGCGTAGCCGCGCGCCCGTGCCGCCTCCGCCAGCTCCGCGACGCCGAGCGCTCCGTCCGACCAGCGTGTGTGGGCGTGGATGAGGCCGCGCAGGTCGCCCCGCCGGATCAGAGGGGGCTCGGGGGAGGTGCCGTCGAGGGCGTGGCGCCTCTCGGGAGACACGAAGTGGAGGCCTGCGGCTGCGTAGAGCGCCTCCTCCCGGTCGGGCGTGGGGGCGTCTCGGCCGAGGCGGCGCAACACATGCGAAACGTGGTCCGCGGGTCCGGTCTCCTCGAAGAGCGTCCGGGCGAGATCCGCGGCCGCGACGAGGCGGACCCTCACCTCCGGCTCGGTGCCCCGCGCGCGGGTCCAGACGCCCGCGCACTCCCGGAAGCCGAGGCCCGGCGCCAAGGGCGTCAGCCGCGATGGGTCGCCGACCGCGACCAGCGAGATCGCCTCCACGACCGGACAGCCGCGTCGCGCCGCCCCTGCGACGAAGGCCCCGGGCATGCCGAGCGACGCCGCACAGGCGCGGGCGAGCCGCCATGCATCGGCGAGATTCATCCGTCCGCGCGTGGCGGCGAGGAAGGCGATCCCGTCGCGGACCTTCGCCGCCGACTTCTGCCCAAATCCCCGGAGGTCTCCGAGGCGCCCGTCCGCGGCCGCGGCATCGAGATCCTCGAGCGTCGTGATGTCGAGGTCGGCCACGATCGTGCGCACGCGCTTGGGGCCGAGGCCGGGAACCTGGAGCATCGCGAGCACGCCGGGCGCGAGGCGCGCCGCGAGGCCCTCGCGGAGGGAGCAGACGCCGCGATCGACGAGCTCCTCGACGGCGCGGCCGATCGCGGGGCCGATCCCCTTGACCGTCGCCAGCGTTCCCGCCGCCGCGAGGTCGGCCACGGAGGCCTGCTGCGTCTCGATCAGCCGCGCGACACGGCCGTAGGTCATCGCGCGGCGATCGTCTTCCCCGAGCACCTGCAGAAGCGTCTCGACCTCGCGGAAGACCTCCGCGATCGCCTTGTTGGAGAGGCCGCCCATCCCGGGCGCATCCTAAGCGACCGGCATAGCGCCCGGCGCCGCGCCCGCCGGGCCGCTCCGGCGGGGCCGGGTTTGACTTCGCCGCGGGATCGGTTTGAATGATGGGCTTCTACGCGCCTCGATAGCTCAACTGGTAGAGCATCTGACTCTTAATCAGGTGGTTGGGGGTTCGAGTCCCTCTCGGGGCACCACGCGCAGGGCCCGCTCGGCTGGCGGAATCGCCGCTCGCCGGGCGGGCTTTCGGCGTTTGGGGTGACGCCGGCCTGCGCACGGCGAGCCGGTCAGAATTCGCTCGCCATGTTGGAGTCGGTGATCACCTTCGCATCGCGGGTGCGCTCCAGAATCGAGGAGCGAGGTTCCCAGTCGTCCCTGTCCAGGATGCGTTCGAGGGCGAGGGCGTGTGTCGGCAGCGCCGGGTCGAGTACGGCGGCGCCATCGATCCGCCAGGCGAGAAGGGCGCGCCGCCAGGCCCCGAAGTCCGGTTCGAACGGAGCGTCGCCGACGATGACGCAGGTCATGTAGCGCCACGCGAACGGGAAGGCGGTCGCCGTGGTGCGCTCGACTTCCGGGGAGCGGGTGCCATTGGTGAGGAAGAGGCCGCCCGGCGCCAGGCGGCGGCGCACGAGGTGGAGGTACTCGGTCGAGACAAGGTTGGTGACGTGCGCGCGCCAGTGGTGCGTCGTGTTCTGCACGATCAGGTCGAACCTCTGCGCGTGCCGGTTCATCCAGCGCCGGCCGTCGTCGATCGCGATCGAGACCTTCGGGTTGCCGAGCAGGCTGCCGACGACCGGATCGCCCCGGACGAGTTCGACATAGCCGTGGTTGATCTCCACGACGGTCAGGGATTCGACGCCGGGCATGTGGGCGACGACCTGGGCCCATGCGCCCGAGCCGAGGCCGATCATCAGGACGTGTCTCGGGTCCCGATGCAGCGCGGCGAGCGCGTAGGGGCGCGTGATCCAGTTCGCGTTCGTGACCGGATCGACCCGGAGCATGCCGTCATAGGCCCCGCCGCCGTAGACGGAGCCGTCGGCCGTCGCGGTGACCACGCCGCTGCGCGTCTCGATCACGCGCGCGAAGCGGCGGCCGTCATCGTCGCCGCGGAACGAGAGTTTCTCGTAGAGGCGATCGAAGAGACGCGGGCCGGCGAGGCCCGCGCCGGCGGCCGCGAGGAGGGTGGCGGCCAGCAGCGCCTGCCGCGCCCCGCCGCCGAAGCGCGCGAGCAGGATCAGCAGCGCGCACGCGACGAAGCCGGTCAGCGCGAGGAAGACGGCGATCGTCCGGAGCGGCCAGACCTCCATCAGCACAAAGCCCGTGAGCAGGCTGCCCAGCGTCGAGCCCGCGATGTTGCCGACATAGAGCAGCGACAGGCGCGCTCCGGCGCGCCCGTCGGGCGCGATGCCATAGTGGGCCACGAGCGGGAGCCCGGCGCCGAACAGCCCCGCCACGAGGGCGACGAGCGGCAGCATCGCCTGGTAGGGCAGGAATCGCACGCCCGCGGCGAGGGCGGGCGCGGAGAGGAAGGCCAGCGCGTTCGCCGCGAGCAGGGCGCCGGCGGTGGCGTGGAGCGCGCGCTCCGGCGCGTGGCTCCGGCACGCCCGCATGCTCGCGGCCGCGCCGACGGCGATGCCGGCGAGGTAGGCGCCGAGGAAGAGTCCGAACGTCGCGGCGGCGCCCTCGGAGGCGATCCCATAGACGCGGACCCAGACGATCTCGCAGGAGAGCGACACGAAGCCGAGCAGGAAGACGACCGCGAACGCGACGGGGAGGCGCTGTCCGGCCGTGGTGCTCACGCGTCCGTGGGCTCCAGGCCACCCGCGGGGGCCCCACGCGCCACGCACCACGCCAGAATGCCCCCGAGGAGGTTCAGGCCCGCCGCGAGGGCCGTCGTCCCCGCGAGGCCGAGCAGGCCGAAGAGGGCGAGGGTCGTGGCGAAGCAGGCGAGCGCCGACCCGAGCGTGTTGATGCCGTAGAGGGATCCCACCGCACGCCCGACGTTGCCGCCTCGCGCGACGGCGTGGCCGACGAGGAGGGGCAGGGTGGCGCCCATCAGCAGCGTCGGCACCAGCACGAGGCCAAAGGTCAGGAGCGCGGTAGCGAGGCGGGAGGCTCCCAGCGTGGCCTCGGCGGCCCAGGCGAAGAGGGGCAGCGACGCGATCCCGTACGCGCCGATGCCGAACTCGAGGAGCGCGAAGGTCGTCACGGCCCGCGCGGGCCAGCGCTTGGACGCGTAGCCGCCGCAGAGGCTGCCGAGCCCGAGGCCGAGCATGAACGCGGTCACGATGATCGTCACGGACTCGATGTCGATGCCGCAGATCGTGAACAGCACGCGCTGCCAGACGAGCTGGTAGGCGAGCGCCGCGAAACCGGAGGCGAAGAAGACGACGGCGAGCCCGCGCCGCTCCGCGGTACTCAACGGGCCCGCCGGGCCGGGTTCAGGAGCACCCGGTCGTTGCTCCGCACGTGGTGCACTTGAGGCAGGTGCCGTTGCGGACGAGCGTGAGCTGGCCGCAGTCGTTGCAAGCATCCCCCTCGTAGCCCATCAGCTTCGCGATCCTGACCTGCTCGGCGGACGTGGCGGACTCCCAGCCCCGGCTCCGGGAGACCGTCGCGCTGACGCTCTCCTTCACGACGACAGCCGAGATTCCGAAGCCACGCTCCTCCGCCTTCCGGTAGGCCGTGTTCCCGCCGGGGGCGGCCAGGGGCGTGGCGTGGCCGGACGCATGGGCCCCACCGTTGCCGTTCCCGTTCCCGTTCTTCCGGCCGGAGGGCACGGGTTGAGGCTTCGCCGCGTGCGGACGCTCCTCGGCGGTGTGTCCGGCCCTCCCGCCGTTGCTCCCGTGGCCCCCGGGCCCCCCCGACTCCCTCCCGGCGGCCCGGGAGGGGATTTGTCCTCCGACGACCGTCTCCTCGGAATCGTACTCCGGTGCGGCGGTGCCGAGCGCCTCCGGGCGCAGGTCCTCCGGGGTGACCTGCCCCAACTCGTCGCGGCCGAGGTAGGTGATCGCGAGCTCGCGGAAGATGTAGTCGATGATCGAGGTGGCCATCTTGATGCGTTCGTTGCCGACGACGGGGCCGCTCGGCTCGAAGCGGCTGAAGACGAAGGCGTCGACGTACTCCTCGAGCGGCACGCCGTACTGCAGGCCGAGGGAGATCGAGATCGCGAAGCAGTTCATGAGGCTGCGGAACGCGGCCCCCTCCTTGTGCATGTCGAGGAAGATCTCCCCGAGGGTGCCGTCGGTGTACTCGCCCGCGCGCAGGTAGACCTTGTGGCCGCCGACGATCGCCTTCTGCGTGTAGCCCTTGCGCCGCTGGGGCAGGCGCCGGCGCTTGGCGAGGTAGCGGTAGACGATGCGCTCGACGACCCGCTCCGTATCGGTGCGATCGGCGTCCGTCGCGGCCTCGGCGGCGGGCGCGAAGGTGTCGTCCCCGGCCGTGGAGTTGAGCGGCTGGCTCAGCTTGCTGCCGTCGCGGTAGAGCGCGTTGGCCTTGAGGCCGAGCTGCCACGAGAGGAGGTAGGCCTCCTGCACGTCCGTGACGGTGGCGTCGTTCGGCATGTTGATCGTCTTGGAGATGGCCCCGGAGATGAAGGGCTGCGCCGCCGCCATCATCCGGATGTGCGCCTCGGTGCCGAGGAAGCGGCGACCGATGCGACCGCAGCGGTTGGCGCAATCGAAGATGGGGTAGTGGGCGGGCTTGAGGTGCGGCGCGCCCTCGAGCGTCATCGTGCCGAGCACGTAGTCGTTCGCCGCCCGCACCTGCTCGCGGCTGAATCCCAGCAGATCGAGCAGGCTCGCCTCCCCCGACTCGAGGGTGCCCTCCGGGAGTTCGAGGCGATCGCGGCAGAAGTTCAGGCCGAGTGTGCCGGCGTTCAGCACGAACGTGAGGTCGAACGCGCCGCCGAGGGAGGCCTCCACCTGCGCGAGCGCCTCCTCGGTGAACCCCTTCGCCCGCAGCGTCTCGTGGTTGATGTGGGGGGCGCCGCGGAGGGTGCCCGCGCCGCGGCCGTAGCGGACGATCTGCTCGATCTGCTCCCGGCTGTAGCCGAGGCGGTGCAGCGCGGGCGGGACCGACTCGTTGATGATCTTGAAGTAGCCGCCCCCCGCGAGCTTCTTGAACTTGACGAGGCTGTAGTCGGGCTCGATGCCGGTCGTGTCGCAGTCCATCACGAGGCCGATCGTCCCGGTGGGGGCGATGACCGTGACCTGGGCGTTGCGGTAGCCGTGCCGCATCCCCTTCGCGACGGCGTCGTCCCAGGCCGCCCGCGCGGCCGCGAGCAGGTCCCGCGGAGCGTGGCGCTCGTCGATGCCCACGGGCAGGATCGCGAGCCCCTCGTACTCGGACGGCGGGGCGTCGTACGCGGCCCGCCGGTGGTTGCGGATGACGCGCAGCATCTCCTCGCGATTCCTCTCGAACCCCGGGAACGCGCCCATCTCCGCGGCGATCTCCGCGCTGGTCGCGTAGCTGACGCCGGTGAGCAGGGCCGTGAGGCTGCCGCCGATCGCGCGCGCCGCTTCCGAGTCGTAGGGGATGCCCGACACCATCAGGTAGGTGCCGAGATTCGCGTATCCGAGGCCGAGCGTGCGGAACTCGTAGCTGCGCTTCGCGATGGCGCGGCTCGGGAACTGCGCCATCGCGACGGAGATCTCCAGCGTGAGCGTCCAGAGACGGCAGGCGTGGCGGAAGGCCTCGATGTCGAACGCGGCGGTCCCGGCGTCCGCGAAGCGCATCAGGTTGAGCGAGGCGAGATTGCACGCCGTGTCGTCGAGGAACATGTACTCGCTGCACGGGTTGCTGGCGCGGATGCGGCCATCCCGAGGGCAGGTGTGCCACTCGTTGATGGTCGTGTCGAACTGGAGTCCCGGATCCGCGCAGGACCACGCGGCGGAGGCGATCTGCTCCCACAGGTCGCGGGCCCGCACCGTGCGGAGCGTGCGTCCCGACGTGCGACCGATCAGGTGCCAGTCCTCGTCGCGCTGCACCGCCTCGAGGAAGGCGTTCGAGAGGCGCACGGAGTTGTTGCTGTTCTGTCCGGAGACCGTCGTGTAGGCCTCGGAGGTCCAGTCGGTGTCGTAGGTCGGGAACTCGATCTCGACAAATCCCTGCCGCGCGAGCTGCAGCACGCGGCGGATGAGGTTCTCCGGGATCAGATGACGGCGCGCCTCGGCGAGCGCCTGCTGCAGCACCGCGTTCTTCGTCGGGTCGAAGCGGTCCTCCTCCCGCTGCCCGCCGCCTCCCGCCCCGTCCCTCCCCGCCTCCCAACCAGCCTCCCCACCCGCATCTCCCGCTACCGAGCGGGGGGGTTCGGGGGGGCGGAGCGAAGCGGAGCGCCCCCCGAGCGACTCGTCGCGGAGCGAAGCGGAGCGCCCCCCGAGCACCTGCCGCCCCCCAGCCGACCCGCCCTCGCCCCCATCCCGGGGGGGTTCGGGGGGGCGGAGCGAAGCGGAGCGCCCCCCGAGCACTTGCCGCCCCCCGAGCACCTGCCGCCCCCCGGGCTCATCCTGCCCCCCGGACGATCCGGCAGCGCACGCCCGCAGGATCGCGTTCAGGTGGCGCTCCGCGAGGCGCGACCCGGTCACGAGGGAGGCGACCTTCTGCTCCTCGCGCACCTTCCAGTTGATGAAGCGCTCGATATCGGGATGGTCGATGTCGACGATCACCATCTTGGCCGCGCGTCGGGTGGTGCCCCCGGACTTGATCGCGCCGGCGGCGCGGTCCCCGATCTTCAGGAAGCTCATCAGGCCGCTGCTGCGGCCCCCGCCGCTCAGCGGTTCGTTCTCCGCCCGGAGCGCGCTGAAATTCGTGCCGGTCCCCGAGCCGTACTTGAACAGGCGCGCCTCGCGCACCCAGAGATCCATGATCCCGCCCTCGCCGACGAGATCGTCGCAGACGCTGCTGATGAAGCAGGCATGCGGCTGCGGGTGCGAGTACGCGTCCTTCGAGCGCAGGATCCTGCCCGTCTTCGACTCGGTGTAGTAGTGGCCCTGCGCCGGGCCGTTGATCCCGTACGCCCAGTGGAGGCCCGTGTTGAACCATTGGGGGCTGTTGGGGGCCGCCATCTGCCGGGCGAGCATGGCGCACATCTCGTCGTAGTAGGCGCGCGCGTCTTCCTCGTCGGAGAAGTACCCCTCGCGAAAGGCCCAATAGGTCCAGCATCCGGCGAGCCGATGGAAGACCTGGCGGCTGTCCCGCTCCATGACGTAGCGTGCCCCTTCCGGGAGCGCCTTGAGGGCTGCGACATCGGGCTCGTGGGGCCAGAGCCAGGAGGGGATCCCCGGCGTCTCGACGGGGCGGAGGCGCGCGGGAATTCCCGCCTTCCGGAAGTACTTCTGCGCAAGAACGTCCGTCGCCACCTGGCTCCAGGTCGACGGCACGATCACCCCCTCGCACTCGAAGACGATGCCGCCGTCCGGTTCGACGATGCGGGAGGTGCGCTCGACGAATTCGATCCCCTCGTAGGGGGTGCCTGCCGCCCGGGTGAAGCGCCGCTCGATCTTCATGCTCGCCCTTTCAGTCCGGTCTTCCGCGATCCAACATCTTGTGGTGAGTGAGCGATCCTATACAACCTGTCGTATCCGGGCAAGGAGAAAACCGCCTCCCCGACCACCCGGACGCGACCCGGAATTCTCCCCTTCGTCACCGACAGGAACCGCCGCCCGCCCCGTCGGCGGCCGGGAGCGGCGGGGGAGCGCCAAGAGCGCATAGAATCCACCCGATGCGCGGAGTGCTGCTGCTGCTGATCCTTCTCGTTGTCGCCGCCGGGGCCTGGATCCTCCGGTCCGGGGAGGGAGGGGCGCGCCCCCTCCCGCAGGACCCGGCGGAGGCCGATGGGGAGGGGCCCGGGGAGGGGGCGGCGGCGCCTCCGCCCGCTGCCCCCGAGGCCCCCTGGTTCGTGGACGCCGCGAGGGCGCGCGGCATCACGCTGCTCAACCGCACAGGCGAGCCGAAGGAGAAGCAGTTCATCATGAGCGCGGTGGCCCCGGGTGTCGCGGTCTTCGACGCCAACGGGGACGGCCGGATGGACTTCCACATCCCGAACGGGAGCTGGCTCGTCGGTCCGCAGCGCGACCAGCTCTACGACGGGGAGGATCGTCCCCGCGACGCGCTCTACATCCAGCAGCCGGACGGCACCTTCGTCGACGAGGCGTCGGCGCGCGGCGTCGACGACGACCGCTGGAGCTTTGGCGCATGCGCCTGCGACCTCGACGACGACGGCGACCAGGACCTGATCGTCACCAACATCGGCCGCAACCGGCTCTACGTGAACGACGGCACGGGCCATTTCACCGACGTCGCGGAAGCGGCCGGCGTCGCCGGAGAGGACTTCGAGTGGTCCACCGGCATCGCCTGCGCCGACTATGACGGGGACGGCCTCCTCGACGTCTACATCGCCAACTACGCGGACATGTTCAAGTGGATGCGGGGCGACAAGTCGATCGAGCGCGATCCCGTGACGAATGCGATCCTCAACGCCGCGGTCTGCAAGTGGCAGGGGCTCAAGGTCTACTGCGGGCCACAGGGGCTGCCGGGGCAGCAGGACCATCTCTATCGCGGGCTCGGCGGGCGCGACGGGGCGATGCGCTTCGCGGACGTGACGAAGGAGAGCGGGGTCTTCCGCGACAAGGAGAAGGACCGCACCGGCCCGCTCTACGGCTTCCAGCCGCTCTTCACCGACCTCAACGGCGACGGCTGGCTCGACCTCTACGTCGCCAACGACTCCTGCCCGTCGTTCTACTTCGAGAGCCGCGGGGACGGGACCTTCCGCGAGTGCGCGGCGGAGTACGCGATCGCGCTCGGCGAGATGGGCGAGGATCTCGCGGGCATGGGGGCCGACACGGCCGACGTCAACAACGACGGCCTTCTCGACATCCTGAAGACCAACTTCGCGCTGCAGACCAACAACATCTACGTCGCCGAGCGCGACGCGCGCGGGCAGATCGGGTTCCGGGACTACTCGACGCGCGCCGGCGTGAAGAAGGAGGTCTACAACGCGCTCGGCTGGGGCCTCCTCTGCTTCGACTACGACCACGACGGCGACCGCGACATCTTCTTCGCGAACGGACACGTCTATCCGCAGGTGGACGACCCGAGTCCGGACGTCCGGGCGCTCAAGATGTCCTTCGAGCAGCTCAACATGATGTTCCGCAACGAGTCGGCGCCGGGCGAACGGCTGCGCTTCGTGCAGGTGACCGACCAGATGGGCCCGGGGCTCGCGATCCGCAAGAGCAGCCGCGGGGCCGGCCTCGTGGATGTCGACAACGACGGCGACCTGGACATCCTCGTCACGAACCTCAACGACACGCCGGACCTGCTGATCAACGAGCGCGGGAGCGCGAGCGGCCACTGGCTGCAGATCCTGCTGCGGGGCAACCCCTCGCGGAAGTCGAACCGCGACGCGATCGGGAGTCTCGTCGTCGTGCGCGCCGGGGCGACGGCGCAGACGATCGAGACGCGCCGCGGGCAGAGCTTCCTCGGCTGCAACGATCCTCGCATCCACGTCGGGCTCGGCACGCACACGGGCGAGGTGACGGTCGAGGTCCGCTGGCCCAACCGGGAGAGGACCACGCACACGATCCCCGGCGTCGATCGCCACGTCGAGATCGTGCAGGAGTAGGAGCTTCTCCGGGTCAGGGCCTTCAGCCACGCAACCTGCGGCCGGGCACCGACCGCGAACCCCCTCTCACTTGAGAGTTTGTCCGACGAATAGTCGGACAAACTCCTAGCCGCCGGAGTTGCAGCGGGGGCGACCGCGCGCATCGAAGCGGGCCACGTTCTTGTACTCCTCCTTCTTGCGCTCGTAGAGGCGCTGCGCCGCGAGGGCCTTCTCCTCCTCGCCCATCAGCAGGAAGATCTGGTAGATCGACCAGTAGATGTCGGGACACTCGGGCCGGATGTCCTTCTCGCGCTCCAGCATGCCGATCGCCTCTTCGAGCTCCGGCCGCTTCGCGTCGCGGTTGGCCGCGGAGACCGTCTCCTTGAGCAGCTTCACGTAGTCGATGACGAGCCGGTAGACGTCCTCCTTCGGATAGACCGCCATCGCCTTGCGGTAGTAGGCGAGGGCCGTCGCGACCTTCGCCGGATCGAGGCCGTCCTCGGCCAGCTTGTGGAAGGCCTTCGCGCGGGCGGCGATGTACTCGGGGTGGGTGCAGTCCGCGGGCAGCTTGTCGAGCGCCGCGATGCCCTCCTCGAGGCGCTCGTTCGCCATGTAGATCATCGCGATCGTCGCCTTGAACTCGGTCTGCAGCTCCGGGTTGTCCGCGTTGAGGTCGATGCAGGTCCTCAGGTGCTCGATGGCGCGGTCGAAGCGCCCCAGGGACTCGTCCACCACGGCGAGGTGGCGGCGAAGCTCCTTCATCGCGGTGTCTTCCATGCGCCCGTACTCGACGAAGATGCGGTAGGCCTGCTGCAGGATCTCGTCCGCCTCGGGCCACTTGCCCTCGACGATCATGCTCTTGCCGATGTCCATGCAGGTGCGCGCGTAGGCGGTATCGACGATCTGCTTGAGGTCGAGCTCCGCCGCGTAGGGGTGGAAGAGGTCGGGCCGGGCGGTGCGAGCCTTCGCGAGCGCGTCGAAGGCCCGCGCGTGGTCGCCGCGGAGCGCCGCGATCATCCCGAGCAGGTAGTAGCGCAGCGGGTCCTGCCAGAGCAGCCCCGCCTGCTTCAGCAGCGGGGCCCCGGTCATCGCCTCGGCCTCGTCGATGAGGCCGGCCCGCCGCCGCGGGTCGGTCTCCTCGATCGCCATCTGCAGCAGCGTGAAGGCCTGCCACGTGTGGCCGCGCCAGTCCCGGGGGTAGATCTGTCTCGCCTTGACGAAGTGGCCGAGCGCGGCCTCGTACTTGCGCTCGAAGTAGAGCTTCCGGCCCTCGTCCACCGCGGCCAGATAGGGATTCTCCTGGGCCCGGAGGGCCGCCGCGAGCGGGAGGAGAACAAGGAGGGGCAGCGCGAGCGCGGACCGGGGCGCGCGCGCGCGGAGGCGGGTCGGGCTCACGGGATGTTGCTCCACTGCACGATGCGCAGGCCGCGCGTCCCCCCGCAACAGAGGACGAAGCGCCCCGCCGAGGAGGAGTGGAGCGCGACGCCTCGGATCGCGAACGTACCGGTGAACGTGACGGACGCGGTCTGCAGGGGCTGGCCGGTGAGCGTGCTGTAGACGCGCACGCGGTCCCCGGCGCCGACCGCGAAGAAGCCGCCGCTCGCCTCCACGGCGATCGTGTCCACGCCGGTGTTCTGCGCGATGTTGAGCGGCGCGGGCAGCACCGGGTTGGTCACGTTGAAGATCTGCACCTCGTCGTCGCCGCCGATGAAGAGGTTGCTTGTGTCCACGTCGAGGTCGAGCGGGAAGTTGGCGGGCCCGCTGATCGAGTCGCTCGCGACGAGGGGGAAGTCCCCTGGGATCGCGATCACCTCCGGCGTCGCCACCGTCACGGCGGGCGCGGGGGAGAGCGTGACATTGAGCGCGAGGATGCCGAAGGTGGTCCCGGACTGCACCGACACATAGATGTTCGGGAAGCGGAGGAACGCGTCGAGGAAGCGGTCCACCGCCGGCGACGCCGCGGAGGTGAAGGCCGGCAGCGCCGTCCAGGCGCCGGGACTGCCCGGCGTGATCACCCCGAAGCCGAGCGCGGGCCCCCCGGTCGCGACGACGAAGACGCTCCCGGCCCCGGACACGCCTCCCGCCTTTCCGGTCGCCGTGCCCGGCACCGGGATGCCCCCGGTGCCCGGGACGTAGGCCGCCGAGAGATTCGCGCCGGGCGACGTCGCGGCGGCGACCAGCGTCGGGATGTGGAAGACCGTCACGGCGTTGGGCGCCGCGGTGCCCACGGCGACGCAGACGACGTAGGCGTTGTCGATCACGGCGACGGCGTCCACGCGTCCTCCGTCGATCGCCGCCGGTGCGGTGAGATTCGACGCGCGGATCGTCGTCACGTAGGAGGTCGAGTTCACCAGCTCCGGCTTGGTCACGTCGACGACGTGGCAGCCGCTTGTGCCCGCCGCGAGAAAGGCGAGGGTGCGCGCGCCCACCTGCGCCAGCGCGATGTTGCGCACATCCCCCGAGACCCCCTGCGCCGCCTCGAGGAATTTCACCTCGCCCGCCGTGAAGCCTCCTCCCCCGCCCGGGGGCGGCGTCGGAGGGCCCTGGTCGGGGGGCCGGAACACCTCCTGCGGGAACGCGTGGAAGAGGTCGCCGATCGTCCCGCTGCCGCACCCGCCGAGGGAGAGGGCGCACGCACCCGCGATCAGCAGCGCGCTCCAGGGGAGATTCCGGAGTGAAATCATGGGGATTGGACGCCCATTCTACCGGTCCTCCTCCCCATGGGAGCGGCTATACACTTGATCTCCGCCTGCGGCGGGGTAAGTTCATCGCGCAACGTCCCGATGGTGGCTATAGCTCAGCTGGTTAGAGCACCAGATTGTGGATCTGGGGGTCGCCGGTTCAAGTCCGGTTAGCCACCCCAAAACAACGCCTGGCCCCGAGCGGCCAGGCCTTGTTTTGGGGTCACTGCGGGGGGGCGGGGGGGGGCGCGGACTCCCCCGAACCACCCTGGGGCGCGGGGGGGGGCGCGGGGCGGGACTCCCGTTCGCGGGCGATCTGCTGGAGGAGGCGGTCGATCTTGTCGGCGCCCTCGACCGCCGTGTCGAAGTGGAAGACAAGGTGGGGGGTCGTCCGGGTGCGCAGGCTCTTCGCGACGGCACGCTGCATGTGGCCGCGCGCGTGGGCGAGGGCGCGGGAGGCCTTCGTGCGGTCGGCCTCGCTCCCGAGGCAGGACCAGTGCACGCGCGCGATCGAGAGGTCGGGGCTCAGCTTCACGCGGGTGACGGTGACCATCGAGAGGCGCGGGTCCGCGAGCCCGTGGGCGACCAGGGGGCCGACGGTCTCGAGGATCGCCTGTTCGAGGCGGAGGAGGCGGCGGCTGTCGGGCATCGTCTAGAGGATCTCGATCTGGTGGTCGATCACGCGCGCGACCGGATGGCGGCGCAGGTGTTCGAGGATCTGCTGGAGCTGGCCGCGGACGTAGCGCGAGTCGTTGCTCACCGCGCTGAACGCGAGACCGGCGCGCTGGTGCAGGTCCATGTCCTCGACCTCGTTGGCGCTCACGTTGAACGTCTCCCGCAGGCGGTCGAGGACCGAGCGCACCACCTGCCGCTTCTCCTTGAGCGAGGTCGCCCTCTCGATGGCGAGATCGACCTGGAGCACGCCGATGTGGACCGACGCCATACGTCACCGCGGGAGGCGAAGCGGGCTAGAGCGTGCGCTGCTTCTCCTCCACCTCGTAGAACTCGAGGATGTCGCCCTCCTTGATGTCGTCGTAGTTCGCGATGCGCAGGCCGCAGTCGAACCCCTCCTTGACTTCCTTCACGTCGTCGGTGAACCGGCGCAACGACTCCAGAGCGCCGTTGTTCACGACGACGCGGCCGTCGCGGCTGAGGCGCAGGCGGGCGCTCCGGCGCGCGACGCCGTCGACGACCATGCAGCCGCCGATCTTCGTCTTCTTGTAGAGGAAGATCTTGCGGATCTCCGCGTGGCCGATGACGACCTCGTGGCTCTCGGTGGGCAGCAGCCCCTCGAGCCCTCGGGTGATGTCGTCGAGCAGCTCGTAGATGATCTGGTAGGTGCGGACCTGGACGCGGTGCTCCTCCGCCAGCGCCCGAGCCTTCGCGTCGGGCAGCACGTGGAAGCCGATGACCAGGGCGCGGGAGGCCTCCGCGAGGAGCACGTCCGACTCCGTGATGCCGCCCACCGCGGTGTGGAGGATCTTGATCTTGACCTCCTCGGTCCCGAGCTCCTCCAGCTTGCCCTTGATCGCCTCGATGGATCCCTTCACGTCCGCCTTCAGCACGATGCGGAGTTCGCCGACGTCCTGGCTGCCGAGCCGGTCCATCAGCTTCTCGAAGCTGCTGTGCGCCTTCTGCGCGAGCACCTTCTCCCGCTGGCGGGTGGAGCGTTCGCTCGCGACCTTCTTCGCGAGATCCTTGTCGCGCACCACCTGGAAGGGCCATCCCGCCTCGGGCACCTCGTCGAGGCCGGTCACCTCGACGGCCATGCTCGGCGGCGCGGACTTGGCCGGCTTGCCCCGGTCGTCGGTGAGGGCCTTCACGCGGCCCTGGCAGGAGCCGCAGAGGATGAAGTCGCCCCGGTGCAGCGTGCCGTTCTTCACGAGCAGCGTGGCGACGATGCCGCGCCCGACGGCCTTGCGCGACTCGACGACGAACCCCTCGGCGGGGCGGTCCGGGTTCGCGGAGAGTTCGAGCTGTTCCGCCTCGAGCGCGATGCGCTCGAGGAGCGCCGGGATGCCCTCGCCCGTCACCGCGGAGACGGGGATCATCTTCGTCATCCCGCCCCACTCCTCGGGCGCGAGGTTCAGCGCCGAGAGCTGCTGCTTCACCCGCTCCGGGTTCGCCTCGGGCTTGTCGCACTTGTTCATCGCGACGATGATCGGCACGCCGGCGGCGCGGGCGTGGTTGAGCGCCTCCTCGGTCTGCGGCATCACGCCGTCGTCGGCGGCGACGAGGAGGATCACGATGTCGGTGATCTTCGCGCCGCGCGCGCGCATCGCGGTGAACGCCTCGTGGCCCGGCGTGTCGAGGAAGGTGATGCGCCGGTCCCCGGGCAGCTTCACGCTGTAGGCGCCGATGTGCTGCGTGATGCCGCCCGCCTCGCCGGCGGCGACGCGCGTCTTGCGGATCTTGTCGAGCAGCGACGTCTTGCCGTGGTCGACGTGGCCGAGCACCGCGACCACCGGCGGCCGGAACGTCCCCGCCTCCGCCTCGCCCTCCTCGCCGGTGTCGAGCAGCTCCGCGAGCTCCTCCTCGACGCTCTTCGAGCTCTGGATCTCGATCGTGCGGTTGAACGCCTCCGCCAGCACGAGCACCGTCTCCTCGTCGAGGGTCGTGTTCGGGTTGGCGACGATCTTCTGCCGCATCAGGTGGAGCAGGAGCTGGTTGGTCTTCACGCCGATCTGCTGGCTGAAGTCCTTGAGCGAGATCGGGACGTTGATCGCGAGCGTGCGCCCCGAGAGCATCTCCTCGGCCCGTGCCTTGTCCGCCGAACGCCTCTCCCGCGACTCCTTCTGGCGGAAGATGCGGATGCCGCGCCGCTGCGGCTGCTGCGGGGCGCCGGTGCTCGATCCGCCCTGGGTCGCGGGGCGCGTCCCGGGCTGCGTCGACGGTCCGGTCGCGGGGCCGCCGCCGGGGGTGCGGCGCCCGCCGGCGCGGGTCGGGGCCGGCGCGCGCAACTGGCGAGCCGGCGCCGGCACCAGCGGCGGCGGGAGCTTGATTTCCATCGAGTCGCCCGGGGTGGAGGGGCGCGCGATCTGCTCCTCGCCGAGCGCCACCCGGCGCGCCTTCTGCGTCGCCTCCTCGTCGAGCACCGCCATGACCGAGCCCAGGTCGAGGCCGCGCGCCTTGAGGCGGTCGAGCAGTTCGCTCCCCCGGAGGTTGAGTTCGCTCGCGAGATGGTAGAGACGGATGGCCAAGCTTTATCCCTCGGGTGTGGTTTCGGGCTCCTCGAATTCGCTGGCGCCGTCGAGCCCGGCCCCCCCGAGCTCCGCGTCGTCGTCGAAGCGGCCGATCCGGTCCGGCGACTGCTCCAGCCGCTCGTCGCCGCTCTGGATCTCCGTCTCCGTCATGATGTTGATGTCCCACTTGCAGAGCTTGGCCGCGAGGCGGACGTTCTGTCCCCGCCGCCCGATGGCCAGCGAGAGCTGGTCGTCGTCCACCGCGACCTTCGCGCGCATGTCCTCGGAGTCGAGGGTGATGTAGTTCACCTGGGCGGGCTTCAGCGCATTCGCGATGAGCTCCTCGGTCTGGTCGCTCCAGCGGATGATGTCGATCTTCTCGCCCTTGAGCTCGTCGAGCACGTTCTTGATCCGCGTCCCCCGGACCCCCACGCAGGCGCCGATGGCGTCGATCTTGCCGTCCACGGAGCGCACCGCCATCTTCGTCTTGTAGCCCGCCTCGCGCACGAGCGCACGCACCTCGATCAGCCCCTCCGCCATCTCCGGCACCTCGAGCTCGAAGAGCTTCTTGATGAAGTCGGGATGGCTGCGGCTGAGGATGATCTTGACCTTCTGCCCCGCCTTCTTGATGTCGAGGCAGAAGGCGCGGATCCGGTCGCCGACGCGATAGTCCTCGCCGCGGATCTGCTCGTTCTTCGGCAGGATGCCCTCGGTCTTGCCGAGGTTGACGATGATCGTGCCGCCCTCGTAGCGCTGCACCGTGCCGTTCAGGATCGCGTGGAGGTGATTCACGTAGTCGTCGAAGATGACGTCCCGCTCCGCCTCGCGGATGCGCTGGATGAAGACCTGCTTCGCCGTCTGCGCCGCGATGCGGCCGAGGTCGAGGGGGATGGCCACCTCCCCTTCCGGGGTCTCCTCGAACGCGCGGATCGAGCCGTTCTTGCGGTCGATCTTGACCTTGATCTCCCCGGTGGTGCCATACTGCTTGCGCGCCGCCGTGAGAAGGGCCGACTCGATCCCCTCAAAAAGCGTCTCGGGATCGATGTCCTTCTCCCGATGAATCGCCTCGACGATGCGGAGCAGCTCGGCGCCCTCCATGGGTCTCCTTTCCTCTGCCGGTGACACGGCGGCAAACGGCATAAACGAAAAGAAGTGGGCAGGCAGGCCCACTTCCGGTCCACGCGGCCCAGTCCACTGCGTTGCGTCACACCGGGCCAACCCTACACGCTAATCACCTTCTCCAATCTGTCAAGGCGAACGGCCCTCCTCTGGCCCGCGATTCGTACGGTGGCAGGCGCGGTCCTTCGGCGGACCGGCGTCGCGGTTTGTCGTAACTTATTATGCAATAACATCTTAGGTCATGCACGGCCCGAGTTTCCACCTAGGGGACCGCAAGAGCTCCGATCGAATCCGCACGCTCTGGGGCGCCTGCGAGCGGGGTGGAACCGAGGGCCATCGCCGGAACGAGGGTGCTACCCGCCGCGCGCGGCTGGGAAGGGGGGCACGCGGAGCCTCCCGGGAGGAGTCCGATGATGGCACGGGAGACGATCCTGATCGTGGATGAGGATGCGGCCCAGGCGGCGTCCCTGGCCCGGGTGCTCGAGATCGCGGGCCACCCGACCCGGATCGCGACGAGCGGAGCCGCCGCCCTCGCGCGGCTCGCCGAGGGGCCGAGCGACCTCCTGCTGACCGCGTGGAGCCTGCCGGACATGGCGGACGGCGACCTGCTGCGCTTGGCCCGGGTGCGCCGCGGCGCGATGCCGGTGCTGCTCCTCGCGGGTCGTGCCACGATCGATTGCGCCCTGGCGGCGCTCCGGGAGGGGGCCGAGGACTTCGTGCTCGCACCGCCGCTCCCGGAGGAACTCCTGCACCGGATCCGGGCGCTCTTCCTCCGCCGCGCGCTCCAGAGCGAGAACGCGCAGCTCAGGAGTCGCGCACGCGGCGATGCCCCGGCTGGCCCGAACCCCGCGCAGGGGCGGGAGCCGGGCGCGGGGGGGACGGCCGAGCGGCACGACGACCGCCTCGTCGAGCGCCTGATGAATTCCGAGATCCCCTACGAGGCGTTCGAGCGCGAACTTCTCGTCCGCGCCCTGCGCCGCACGCGCGGCAACCAGACAGGCGCGGCCCGGCTGCTCGGGATGACGCGCCGCACGCTGCAGTACCGGATCCAGAAGTTCTCGATCGACACCGCCCCGATGCGCCATTCGTAGCATCGACGCGCCAGATAGAATGCCGGGCGTGGCGACCTTCCTGCAGTTGGCGCTCGACTTCGTCGATCTGCACCGCGCGCTCGGCGTCGCCCGCGAGGCGGTACGGGGCGGGGTCGACTGGATCGAGATCGGCACGCCGCTGCTGAAGGCGGAGGGGCTCGAGGCCGTCCGGCGGATGCGCGCCGAATTCCCCAGGCACACCCTCGTCTGCGACACGAAGACGATGGACGCCGGGCGAACGGAGATGGAGGCCGCCGCGAAGGCGGGGGCGCACGTCGCGACGGTGCTCGGCGCGGCGCCGGACGCCACGATCCGCGAATGCATCGAGGCGGGCCGCAACTACGGCATCCGGGTCGCCGTCGATCTCGTGAACGTTTCCGACCCCGTGGCCCGCGCGCGGCAGGCCGCGGAGTGGGGGGCCTCGCTCGTCGGCGTGCATTGCCCGATCGACGAGCAGATGGAGGGCAAGGACCCCTTCGCGATCCTGCGGGCCGTCGCGGAGGCGGTCGAGGTGCCGGTCTCCGTCGCGGGCGGGATCCACTCGGAGTCGGCGGCGCGCGCGGTGGCGGCGGGCGCCTCGGTCATCGTCGTCGGGGGCGCGATCACGAAGGCGGAGGATGCCGAGGGGGCGGCGCGCCAGATCCGGAGGGTGCTGTCGACCGGGGCGGCCGAGCCGACGGTGCTCTTCAAACGGGGGGGCGCGGGGGCCCTGCGCGACCTGCTCGCGCAGCCGTCGGTCCCCAACATCTCCGACGGCACGCACCACATGCCGGTGCTGCGCGGCCTCCTCCCGATCGTCGCCGGGGTGCACATGGTCGGCCGCGCGCTCACGGTGCGGACCGCGCCCGGGGACTGGGCGAAGCCCGTGGAGGCGATCGACCGCGCCGAACGCGGCGACGTGATCGTCATCGACGCGGGCGGCTCGCCGCCGGCGCTCTGGGGGGAGCTTGCGACGCACAGCGCGCTGCAGCGCGGCCTCTCGGGGGTCGTCATCCACGGCGCGATCCGCGACACGCCGGTGATCCGCCAGCTCGGGTTCGCCGCGTTCGCGCGCCTCGTCACGGCGCGGGCCGGGGAGCCCAAGGGCCACGGGGAGATCGGCGCGCCGATCGAGATCGAGGGCATCCGGATCGAGAGCGGCGACTGGATCGTCGGCGACGACGACGGCGTCGCGGTGCTGCCGGCCGCGCGCGCGGTCGAGATCGCGAACCGCGCGATGGAGCGGCTCGAGATGGAGAACCGCGTGCGCCGGGAGATCGCGCAGGGCTCGACACTGGCGCAGGTCGTCGACCTCTACAAGTGGGAGAAGCGGTGAGGCTGCGCTTGAACGGCACGCCGGAGGAGGTCGTCGAGGGCACGACGCTGGGCCAGCTCGTCGACCGGCTCGTCGCGAACCGCTCGCGCGTCGCGGTCGAGCGCAACCGTGTCGTCGTGCCGCGCGCGAGGCTGGACCAGGAGCGCGTGCGCGAGGGCGACGAGATCGAGGTCGTCACGCTCGTCGGGGGGGGCTAGATGGACGCGCTGCGGATCCGCGACCACACCTTCCGCAGCCGGCTGCTCGTCGGCTCGGGCAAGTACCGCGACGACGAGCAGATGGTCGCCTGCTGGGAGGCGAGCGGCACGGATTGCGTGACCGTCGCGCTGCGGCGGGTCGATCTCGACCACGCGAAGGGCAGGACGAACCTGCTCGACCTCATCGACCGGAAGCGCTTCACGATCCTGCCCAACACCGCCGGCTGCACCACGACCGAAGACGCGCTGCGCACCGCCCGGCTCGCGCGCGAACTCGGGCTCGGGCGGCTGGTCAAGCTCGAGGTGATCGCCGACGAGGAGACGCTGCTGCCGAACACCGCGCAGACGGTCGAGGCGACGCGCGTGCTCGCCGCCGAGGGGTTCGACGTGCTCGCCTACACCAACGACGATCCCGTCGCCGCGCGGCAGCTCGAGGAGGCGGGGGCCGCCGCGGTGATGCCGCTCGGCGCGCCGATCGGCAGCGGGCTCGGCATCCTGAACCCGACCAACATCCGCATCATCCTGTCCCGGGCGCAGGTGCCCGTTCTCGTCGACGCCGGCGTCGGCACCGCGAGCGACGTCACGCTCGCGATGGAACTCGGCGTCGAGGGGGTGCTGCTCAACACCGGCATCGCGAAGGCGCGGGACCCGCTCGCGATGGCGCTCGCGATGCGCCACGCGTGCGAGGCCGGGCGGCTCGCCTTCCTCGCGGGCAGGATGCCGCGGCGCGAATACGCGAGCCCGAGCAGCCCCCGCGAGGGGCGGTTCACCGCGTGATCGCCGCCGCCCCGGCGGCGGGCGAACCGCTCTTCGTCCTCTGGTTGGCGGCGAGCGGCATCCTGCCGCTCTGCTACCTGCTCGCTCGCCCGCTCCGCCCCCCCGCGGCCCCCCCATTTGCCCCCACCGATGTCGCCGGGGCCGTTCTCGCCGCGCTGGCGCTCTTTCTCGTCTACCAGATCGTGCTTGGCCTTTCCGCCGGGCAGGGCAGCGCCGTGGGCATCCTCGGAGGCCTCGTCGCCCTCGCGGCCGCGGCGGGCATCGGGGCGCGCCCGCTCCGTGTCGTGCTGCGCCCGTCGCGGGGGCGTCTCTCGCGCGCGGGCGTGGGGCTGCTGATCGCGTGGGCGGCGCTGCCGCTGGTCTTTGGCGCGCTCGAACTCGTGCAGCGGTTCGGCGCGGAGGGCACGCAGGAGGTGATCGACGTGATGCAGCGGCGGAAGCGGGGCTGGCTCGGCCTCGTCTTCATCGCGGGCGTCGTCGCGCCGGTCGTCGAAGAGGTGGGGTTCCGGGGCCTGCTCTATCCGGCGCTGCGGCAGTGGCGCGGACCCGGGGTCGCGACGGCCGTGACGGCGCTCGCGTTCGCGCTGGTGCACTGGCCCGCGACCACGTGGGCGCCGCTCGCGATCCTCGCCTGCTTTCTCGCCTACAGCGTCGAGGCGACCGGGTCGATCCTGCCCGCGATCGCGGGGCACGTGGCCTTCAACGCGCTGACGCTCCTCCAGCTTCTTTAGTATCCTGCGCCGCCGATGGCAGGCCTGCGCATGGAGCCGTTCGGGGGGGCGCTCGTCGCCTCGACCGCGGTCGTCGACGGGGACGTCACGCTGGGGGACCGGGTCAGCGTCTGGTGGAACGCCGTCCTGCGGGGCGACGACGCGCCCATTCGGATCGGCGAGGAGACCAACGTGCAGGATCTCGTGATGGTGCACGCCGATCCGGGCGTGCCCCTCGTCGTCGGGCGCGCGGTCACGATCGGCCACCACGCGGTGCTGCATGGCGCGTCGATCGGCGACCACGCGTTGATCGGGATCGGCTCGATCCTGCTCGCGGGGAGCGAGATCGGCGAGGGGGCCATCGTCGCCGCGGGCGCCGTGGTGCGGGAGGGGATGAAGGTCCCGCCGCGGACGCTGGTCGCCGGCGTGCCGGCGCGAGTGCTCCGCGACGTGAAACCCGAGGAGATCGCGGGCGCCGCGGGGCGGGCGGCGAAGTACTGGCGCGAGGCCCGCCACCGCGCCGGGATCGCCTGATGGCATGGCTCGCGTCTCTTCTCGGCATCGGCGTCCTGATCGGGATCGGCTACCTCGGCTCGACCTCGCGGCGCGCGATCCCGTGGCGGCTCGTCGCCATCGGGACGCTGCTGCAACTCTGGCTCGCCCTCTTCCTCGTGCGGCCCGACCTCGTTCCCGCGGTCTTGACGGCGGGCGCCGGGCTCTGCGCGCTGTTGCTGGTGGCGGCGCTCTTCCGCCCGGTTCCGGGCTTCTGGGTGCCTGCGGCCCGCGGTCTCGGCGCCCTCGGATGGATCGCTGCGGTCGTGCATCTCTGTCCCTGGGAGCGCTTCTGGTGGCTGCGCCTGCTGCTGCTCGCGGCCCTGCTGCTGCGCGGGAGGATTCGCGAGGGCCTCGGCCTCGTCGGGAACCTCGCGGTGCTGGGCGCGCTCTGGTGGCGTGATCTGCCGGGGGACTTCGTCTTCCAGGGGGTCGATTGGGTCGGGCGTCAGGTGATGCGCGTCGTCGCGTTTGCCCACGAGGGGGCCGTCGCGGTCTTCGGCGGGCTGCCGGAGGTCGGAGGCTTCGTCTTCGCGATCGAGGTGGGCGCGATCATCTGCCTCTTCGGCGGGCTGATGGCGCTGCTGCACTACGTAGGGCTGCTCCCCTGGCTCGTCGGGCTCCTCGCGCGGCTCCTGCACCGCGCCCTCGGCGTCAGCGGGGCGGAGGCGCTCGCGACGGCGAGCAACGTCTTCGTCGGGCAGACGGAGGCGCCGCTGGTGATCCGCCCCTACCTCGCCCGCCTGACCGAGAGCGAGACGATGGCGCTGATGACCGGCGGCTTCGCGACGATCGCCGGGAGCGTGCTCGGCGCCTACGTCGCGATGCTCTCGAAGGCGGGGTTCGTGCGCGGTCCCGCGGACCTGATTGCCGCCTCCGTGATGAGCGCCCCGGCCGCCCTCGTCTTTGCGAAGCTCTTCGTGCCGGAGACCGGCGCGCCGGTGACCCGCGACCGCGCCGACTTCGTCGGCGAGCCGGTCGGCAGCAACGCGCTCGACGCGCTCGCCGGCGGCGTGACGGCCGGGCTGCGGCTCGCCGTGAACGTCGTCGCGATGCTGCTCGTGTTCAACGCGCTGATCCTGATGTTGAACGCGGGGGTCAACAACACCGCGCAGTTCCTCTTCGGCCGCAGCGACCTCGACTTCCAGACGCTCTACGCCTATCTCTTCGCGCCCTTCGCGTGGCTGATCGGGGTCCCCGCCGACGAATGCCTGCGGGTCGGCGAGTTGCTGGGCACGAAGACCATCTTCAACGAGTTCATCGCCTACGAGCGGCTCGGCGACTGGATCTCGAAGGGCGCCATCTCGACGCGCTCCGCGGTCCTCTCGACCTACGCGCTCTGCGGATTCGCCAACTTCATGTCGATCGGCATCCAGATCGGCGGCCTGAGCCAGCTTGCGCCGGAGCAGCGCCCGGTCTACGCCCGCCTCGCGCTCCGCGCGATGGTCGCCGGCGCCCTCGCCTGCCAATTGACGGCCTGCATCATCGGTCTCATCGGTGCCTTCTAGGGATCGTCCGACCCGCAGGGGTCAGACGATCAGGCCGCGGATCTGCGTGTCGAAGACCATCGTCGACCCGACAAAGCCCTGGCAGGCGAAGATGGCGCGCCGGGGCTTCACCTGCACGCTCTTGCCCGCGAGGATGACGCGGTCGCCCGGCACGACCGTCCCCCGGAAGTTCGTCTCGTCGATGCCGCCGAAGCCGAAGAACTTGTCGATGTCGGGGAAATTCGTGCGCCAGTAGAAGCTGCAGAGCTGGGCCGCGGCCTCCACCATCAGCACGCCGGGGAAGAGGGGGCGGCCCGGGATGTGCCCGCGTACCCAGAAGTCGCGATCCGACGTCCGGATCGCGCCGAGGATCAGCCCCTGCTCCGGCCGGTAGGCGATGATCTCGCTGAGCAACTCGAACTCGAAGCGGTGCGGGTTCACGCGCCGGATCGCCTCGATGCCGTGCTCGATGCGGTCGAGATCGAACTCGCTCAGGTTCACGAGGACGGGCGGCGGCATGCCCCATAGGCTACGGCACGGACCGCCCAGGGGGAATCGGGCGGCGCGCCGCGGGCGCCTGTCTGCTATTCTGGAATGGCATGCGCCCGGATGCGGGCTCCCGAAGGCACGCCATGAGATCCCATGCCCGCCGCCTGATCCCGCTGCTGCTTCCGCTCGGCTTCGCACTCGCCGACGACGATCTGGCCGAGAAGGTCGGCCGGCCCGACCGCACGACGGCCGGCGGCGTCGAGATTCCCGACCCCGGCCTCAAGGTGGAAGACCATGCGAACGCCCAGGAGGCGGTCGTCCGCTTCCAGAAGGAGGTCAAGGAGGTCCGCAAGGACGATGAGAAGGTGATCGAGAAGCTCGCGTGGCTCGGCGGCTTCGACCATCCGCTGATCCACAGCGAGGCCAAGAAGTGGATCAAGGACCGCAACCACAACGTCGCCGTGGCGGCGGTCGTCGTGATCGCACGGCAGGCCTCCGACCGCGAGAAGGCGGGGAGTACGCTGCTCGCCACGCTGAAGGCGGAAAAGCGCACGAACCTCATCTGCGCCTGCCTTGTCGGCATGGGGCGTCTCGGCTACGACAACAAGGCGGCCTACCGGGAGGCGGAGAAGTACTTCGCGAAGGACACCGGCGAGGCCCACAAGGCCGCGACGCGCTACTTCGGCTACCTGAAGTCGAAGGAGGCCTTCCGGATGCTCGCGGAGAAGCTCGACGAGCCCCGGTCCTCGATGTCGCCGGACGACCCGCGCAACCCGCCCGCCTCCTACTGGAAGGAGCGCTGGGTCGAGTGGGCGGGCAACGTCTACTACACGCGCTGGGCACTGGCCCAGATCGTGGAGGGCGAGACCTTCGAGGCGACGAAGGAGGCGCAGCAGTGGGCCGAGTCCGTGGGTAAGGAGTACGGCATCAAGTGGTAGGTGCCGCGCCCCAGGCGCGGAGACGGATCAGTCAGGAGGTGCCGCGCCCCAGGCGCGGAGTCAGATCAGTCAGGAGGTGCCGCGCCCCAGGCGCGGAGTCAGATTTGTCAGGAGGTGCCGCGCCCCAGGCGCGGCACCAGGGCCTCAACGGACAGCGCGAACACTTCGCCTCGACCGGGCGGCGGGGGCAGTCGTTGAGGATGCCCATGTGCGCGAGGGCGAAGTCGAAGCGCACCGGGTCCGACGCGTCGAATCGGCGCAGCCTCGCCGTGACCTCCTCCGCGGTCTTCCACGAGGGGGCACGGCGCTCCGTCAGCCCGAGCCAGTAGGCGATCCGGAAGACGTGCGTGTCAAGGGGGACGAGCAGGCGGGCAGGATCGACGCTCCTCCAGAGCCCGAGATCGGCGCCATCGTCCGGGCGCACCACCCAGCGGAGAAAGAGCAGGGGCCGCTTGCAGGCGCTCCCCTCCTGCGGGCGGGGCAGCAGGAAGAGAAAGCCCCGGCGCCGCGCCCGGCCGCGCAGCGCAGTCATGAAGGCGTCGAGCGCGGACCGCAGGTCGCCCGCGTCGCCCGCGCGGAAGAGAGCCTCGAGCCCGCCCCGCCGGTCACGGCAGCGCGCGATCGAGTCGAACAGCAGCCCGAGGTCCCTGCCATCCACCCAGCGGTGGCGGAAGGTCGAGAGCAGGCCTCGCTCCCCGTCGAAGGCGCGGATCGCGACGCCGACCGACGCGCGGATCGCCCTCGCATTGCCGAACGCGAGCGCGGCCGCCACCAGCGCCGCCGCCTCGCGATCGCGCGCGAGGCGCACGAGGCCGAGGGGATCGCGTTCGAGGCGACGCGGGTCGGCCTGCGCGGCGAGTTGCCGCAACCTCCCCCCGAGCCCCCCTCCCTCGCTCTCGGGAGGAGCGCCACTCTCCCTTACAATGCGCGGCTCCACCCGGGCCATGGTACGCACGATCCCCGTCCTTCTGCTGGTTCTGCTCGCGGCGGGCTGCCGCGAGGGGCCCACAGCCCCCGCCGGGAGTGCCCCGTCCCGACCCGACCGCGAACGCTGGTGGAGTGCGGCGACGACGCGGGGCAGCGAGGAGCGCATCCTCGCGCCGCGGGAGATGCGGGCGCTCCTCGACGAGGGGGTGGCCCACGGGTTCGACGGCGACGCGTCGTGGTGGAAGCAGCGCACCGACTGGGTCCACGGGCGCATCCTCGATCTGGACCCCGACGACGTGGCGGCGAACGCGGCGCTGGGTCGCGCGACGCTCCAGTCCCTCGAGGGTTTCGCCCCTCTCTGGGAGCGCATGCTGCTGACCCGCTACCCCGACACCGTCATCTCCGAGCTGCTCGACCAGTACGACGGCTGGGTGCAGGAGGATCGGCCGGTCTTCCTCGGGAGCGACGAGGTGCAACTGGTCCGCGCGCGGCTGCGCGACGCGAAGGCCCATCTCGACCGGCTCGACGGCGACCCGAAGTACGCGGCGCTGGAGGGGGGGCTCGCCCGGGTGCGCAGTTCGGTGCTCGCGGACTACCCGTTCCTGCACGTCGAGTTCGGCCCCTTCGTCGTCTTCTACGCCGCGCGCGACCTCGGGCGCATCGCCGAGGCCGATCCGGCCGCGGAGGAGCGGCGGCTCGCGGAACGCCGCGAGGTCTACCGGCGGCGTTTGGAGATGCATCGCCCAGCCTACGAGGGGCTCCTCCGCGACGTGGCCCGACTCTTCCCCGAACTCGTGGCGGAGCATCCCCTCTCCGACCGCGACATCTTCTACCAGTGGGTCTTCGGCGACCGCGAGTGGTACGCGGACTACGTCGCGAAGATCCGCCGCGAGGGACAGGAGTCGACGCACCGGTGCGGCTTCTACGAGGGGGCGACCGGTTGGGCCTACCTGTTCGAGTTGCCCGAGGCGGCCACGGTCTCGATGCCGGGTGAGGCGGAGGTCGACCCCGACATGCAACTGCGGGAGACGATGATCTACCTCGCGGCGACCCAGATCCTCTGGCGGTGGGGACGCGATCGCAAGGATCCGCAGATCAACTGGATGGAGCGGACCGAGGCCTACTGGCTCTCGGAGGGGTGGGCCTCGTTCCTGGGGGCGATGAGCGTGCCGAAACCGATGGTCGGGCCGATGCTGCGCGAGGCCAAGCGGTTCGGCTGGGTCTTCCCGCCGCTCTCGCGCGTCGTCGCGCGGCGGAGCCGCCTCGATCTGCAGCTCTACGAGGAGCCCCTGCTGCACGACCCCGACGCGGAAGAGCCGCGGCAGCCGCTCGCGGTGCGCCGGGCCTTCACCGACCTTGCGTGGCTGCTCGTCACACATCTGCAGAGCGAGCCCCAGCGCGCCGCCTTCGTGCGCTATCTGCGCTCGCAGGTGGAGGGGACGCGCGGCGGCCTCGATTGGTTCGAGGAGTGTTTCGGTCTGCGCACCCAGAGCGACTGGCAAACCCTCGAGCGCGCCGTCTACGCGCGCGTGGAGAGCTAGCATGCGATCCCAGAAGTGCATCCAGTGTGGCACCCTGCTCGACGTCTCGCGCCTCGAGAAGGGCTCCAAGTTCGCCTGCGCGACGTGCGGCACGGTCCTCGTCGCCGGCGAGGCGGCGGCGGTGCGGCGCTCGTTGCAGGATTCGGGCCCGGCCTTCCAGCCGCGCAAGGGAAGCGAGCCGGAAGCGCCCGCGCCGCGCAAGCGACGGAGTGCCGCGGAAGGGGGGGAGGCCCCGTCCCGCGCTGCCCCGTCCAGGAAGCCGCTCTTCATCGCGATCGGCGCCCTGATCGTCATCGGAGGCGTCGTGGGGGTGATCCTCTCCAGCTCTTCCGGTTCCCAAGGATTGCTCTCGGGGGGCGCGGGGGGCTCGGGGGCCAAGGGCGCGGCGGCGGCGGACTGGTGGAACGGCGTGCGCGATTCGCTCCCGGTCCGCGACGCCGGAGGCCTGAAGGCGCTCTTGGCCGAGGCGCAGAGTCGCGGCTTCGACAAGGACGAGGGGTTCTGGGCACCCAAGCGCGACGAGGTCTACGCGGCGCTGCTGGCCCGCGCCCCCGACGATCCCGACGCGAACCGGCACGCGGGCCGCCTCGGCCTCCGTTCGCTCCCCGGCTTCGCCGGGGTCTGGGCGCAGATGCAGGAGCACTTGAAGGTGTTGCCGCCCGAATTGCGCGACTTCGTCGCGCGTCACGAGGCGGCGATCGAGGCGGACCGGGATGTCTTCTACGAGAAGGGCGCCTTCGCCGAGCAGAAGGCGCTCTTCGAGAAGTTCGACGCCTGGAAGAAGGAGTTCGATGCCGACCCGAGTCCCGAACAGATCCGGAAGGGTCTCGCGATGGGGGAGCAGTTCGCGAAGGAGTTCGGCGGGGCGCCCTTCCTCGCCCGCCCCTTCCTGCCGTTCCTCGCGCTGCGGGAGTTGCGGGCCGTGGACAAGTCCGCCGAGGACGCGAAGCGGCGCGAGTCGAAGGCGGCGGAACTCGCCCCGCGCGGGCGCGGGATCGCCGCGGTGCTGACGGCGCTCGCCAAGGAGTTCGACCAGCGGTACCGGGGGCCCCTCGCGCTCCCCCCCCTTGAGAACTCCACCGTCCTCTACCAATGGATCTTCACCGACCCCTCGGCCTATGGCGACCAGCGCCGCGCCCAGGCGGAAGTCATCGCCCGCACGGACGGCGATGCCTTCTTCGCGCCCCGGGCCCGCTGGGTCTTCGCCTATCTGCCCGAGGATCCCGCGCTGGCCGTGAACTTCCACGAGACGCTTGCCGCCGCCTCGGTCCAGCAGCTTCTCTGGCACTACTCGAAGGAGAAGCTCGAGAACTACTACCCCGAGTGGGGGGGCGTCTGGTTCCACCTCGGCATCGCCGAGTATCTCGCCGGCATGCTCAGCGTCTCGGCGGACGGCAAGGCCGCGGCGAATGCGGGTCATCCTCGCCGCGCGAGCCACATCAAGCTGCTGAAGGAGAGCGGCATCCCGTTCCTGACGGTCCGCCAGATCGTCGAGCAGCGGACGCTCGACTCGTTCGATCGTTGGCGCGGCGACTACTGGGCGCCGACGCTGATCGCGAGCGAGACCGTGCCCGACAGCGCCCGCCAACTCATCGGCGCGATCCCCGACTTCTTCTTCACGACGTTTCTCGCCCAGACCTGGGCGCTCAACGCGTTCCTGCAGGAGCACGACGGCGGCAAGCGCCGCCCCGCCTATCTCGACCTGCTGCGGACCGCGTTGCGCGGGCGAAACAAGCCCGCCGGTTACGGCGGTGGCCGATGGGAGACCGCCTTCGACGCCTTCGTGGAGATCTTCGGCCTCAAGGGCGCCCCGGAGTGGGCGAGTCTCGAGGAGGGCTATGCGAACTACCTCGCCCGTGTAGCGCGGGAGGCGAAATAGGCGACGCGGCTCACTTCCCCTCGGGGGTGTAGGGTTCGAATTCCGGGATCCTCTCCCGGACCCGCGCGATGGCGGCCTCGTCCCCCGCCGCGACAAAGCTCCGGTAGGCCTCGCGCCACCGTTCGGCGGCGAAGCAGGCTTCGCCACAGGCCCGCCACTCCTCCGGCGCCACCTGCCTCCCCCCGCGGGCCAGCATCGCGAGCAGCAGCGGGCGGCCGTCGGAGAGAGCATGACGCTTCGCCTCGGCGAGCCCCTGCTCGTCGCCCGCGAGCAGGAAGAGGTCGACCGCCTCGGTGGTCAGCCCCTGCTGGAACAGGCTGGCGGCCAGCCTCGATCGCTCCGCGTTCGACGCTTTCTCCCCATACTTGATCTCGCGCATCTTGAGGGGATTGGGTATCGGCAGCGCCACTAAAGCACTATACAGGCGCCGGGATGCTTGTGGCGCGGTGACGTAACTATATGTCAAGACTTGACTTGCGACGAACATGACGGCTGGGTCGGCGGCCCGGACTGCGAGATCGCGCGTAAACCTTTGCCCTGTCACGGGTTCCATAGAAAGAAATCTGTTGACGGATCGTCAGACCCCTCTAGAGTCAAGGACGTAAGAGCCGATGAATAAAGGGAATAAGTCGATTCGGCCCCTTACCCACAGGAACTCTGGCCGGACTCAGAGTGGCGACCGATGACCGGTGAACAGAAATACCCCTCCTTCCGCAACCCCGATCCCCGATTCAAGGGTGGTGGCTCTTCGGGGCGCCTCCCCGACGAGGATCCCCCCGAGGACGCGAACACGGTGACGAAGAAGGAACTGGTCAGCCGGATCGCAGACCGGACGGGCCAGACCAAGGTCGTGACCAAGGACATCATCCAGATGTTCCTCGACGAGATCATCACCGAACTCGGCAGGGGAAACAGGCTCGAATTCCGCGAATTCGGGGTCTTCGAGATCAAGGAGCGGGCCGCCCGCAAGGCTCAGAATCCGCGCACCCTCGAGAAGGTGGAGGTTCCGGCGAAGCGGGTCGTGAAGTTCAAGGTGGGGCGGCTGATGAAGGAGCGCGTCGGCGTCACGTAGGGGTTTCTCGGGGCGGAACGACGGGGGGCAGGGGGGCCGCCGCGCAGGGTCCCGGGAGACCCGCAGGGCGAGAGGGGTGCGGCGAGCGTTTAGAATCGGGATATGAGCGACGCCCGCCACGAGGAGATCAGGCTTCACTTCTGCCAGCGGTGCGGGATCTCGATTCCGGTCGCGGATGTGGAGAGCGGCCGCGCGCCGCCGGCGCCCGGGGGGTTTCTGTGCGCCGGCTGCGTCTATGTCGAGCGTGACCGCGAGTGGGCGCCGGCCGGGGCCCCCGCGGCCCCCGCGCCCGCTGCGCGGCGTGACGGCGGAAGCCGCGCGCTTGCGGCGGTAGCGCTGCTCTATGTCGTGGGGGCTTCGACCTTCCTCCTCATCCGGGAGGTCAACCGCAAGCCGCCGGAACTGATCCTCCCCGCCACGTTCGCGAGCGCGCGCGACATGCAGAAGCTGGACGCCGCGGTCGTGGACCTCGACCGCAAGGTGCGGGACGCACTCGGCGACTTGGCGACCAACGACACCGAGCTCCGAGGATCGCTCACCAAGCTGCAGGAGGGGCTGGCCGCGCTCAGGCGCCGCGCGGATGAGACCCAGCGGGCCAACCTCGAGCGGAGCGAGAAGCTCGTGACGGGGCTGCTTGAGCTCACGGAGATGACGGTGGGCCTCAAGCGCGACATCCCGGGCATCCTCGAGGATCTGCGGGGCGTGCGCGAACTGGTCGCGAGCGGCAGCGGCACGGCGAAACCGCCCTCCGGCACGGACCCCTCCGCACCCGGCATGGAGACGCCACCGGTCGCTCCTGGCCCGAGCCGCGAGGAGATGGAAAGGCAGCGGCAGCTTGCCGACTATGTGCGCAAGCTGACCGAAAAGGGATCCAGCGACCAGACGCGCTACAACGCGGCCGTGCAACTCGGAGACCTGCGCGACCCCGCGGCGATCGACCCGTTGATGCAGGCGCTCGAGAAGGACCCCTACGACCTGGTGCGCCGGGCGGCCGCCTGGTCGCTCGGCATGATGGGCAAGGAGGGGATTCGCGCCGTACCCGCCCTGATCCGCCAGATCGGCCAGAAGGAAGAGTACGTCGGCTACATGTGCGAGCGGGCGCTCGGCGAGATCACGAAGGCGGCGCTCGGAGCGGCGGTCTCCTTCAAGTACGACCCCACGATGAGCCAGCGGGAGCGCAGGGCGATCCAGAAGAAGTGGGAGGACTGGTGGGAGCAGAATCGCCATCTCCTGGGGGCGCCGGGGTAGCGCGGGGGGGCGTGGGGTGCGCGTGCGGGCCGCCGCGGCCTAGCGGGGTTCCTTCGCGGCGAGATGGCGGGTGATCAGCGCGCCGGCGACGTCATCACAGGCCTTGGCGGCGGCGTCGCCACCCTGGTTGCAGGTCGCAAGCACGGCGAAGCCCTTCTCCGGGGCGAGCCACGCGACGCAGTACCAGAGCGTATTGCTTCCCGCGTGCGTGAGAACGCGCCCTCCCCACCCACGCTGCGCCACGATCCAGCCCATCGCATACTCCTCGCCCTCCCTAGGGGTGTGGAGGTTGCGGATACCCGCGGCGGTCAGCAGCTCTGTGCCTTCGCGCTCCTGCAGGTGAAGCGCGATGTAGCGGCCCCAATCCGCAAGGCACGCGTGGACCGTGCCCGCAGGCCCGATCGCCGGCGGGTTGTCGGCCAGCGGTCCGGGCGCCACCGGGTTCGGCTTGCCCTCGCGAATCTGGTGGCCCCACGGCTGATCGACCTTCTGCGCATCCCCGGGCGCGCCGAAGCCGGCGCTCTTCATGCCGAGGGGGTCGAAGAGATCCCTCCGGATCAGCGCCTCCCAAGCGAGATTCTCGCGGGACTCGGCGATGTGTCCCGCGATCGCGAACCCGCCATTGCTGTACAGGAACGTCGTCTTCGGAGGCACGGCCGGCGCGCGCGCGAGCACCTCGGTCGCCATCAGGCGGCGCTGCTCGGCGAGGGGCCCCGTGTGGCGCCAGAGTCTGCCCCATAGGTCGCCCGCGCTCAGGTCCGCGGGCACGCCGCCGCGGTTCCTGAGCAGCAGGTCGAGGGTCACCGCCTTGTACCCCTCGTGCATCGCGGGGGCGAGGTCCGGCAGCGCCTCCCCCAGCGTCTGGTCGAGTCGCAGCTTGCCCTGCTCGGCGAGGCGGGCGAGCAGCGTCGCCGTCATGCTCTTCGTGCAGGAGCCGAGGTGCCAGTGATCGTCCGCGGTGACCTTCTCGCTGCCGCCGGCCCGGCGGAGCCCCGCGGCCCCGACCTCCGTCGCGCCCTCCCGCGTCACGATCGCGCCGCCGACCGCGACGACCTCGTGCTTGGCGCGGATGCCCTCCAGCGCCGTGTCGAGCGGACCCGCCTCCGCGCACGGGAGCGCGATGAGGCCGAGGAGGAGTCCCAAGATCGAGCGCATGCGGGTCTGGCTGCTCCTTCGAGGTCGGGCAGCTTCCGCTACCGGCGCCCGAGCGGCCATCGTATCCTCAGGCGTGCGATGTCCGACGTTTACGTGCACGTCAATCGGGGCCCCGGCTGCCTCGCCCGGCTGGGCGGCTGCGTGCTCCTGATCATCCTCGTTCCGGTGGCCCGCAACCTCTATACCGACTACCAGGCGGGCGAGGGGGAGCGACGGCGCGCGGCCGAGGAGGAGGAGAAGGCGGCGCAGCGCGCCCAGCTCAACCGCCGCATCGCCGAGTTTGCGCGCGAGCACGCCCCAGAACTGGATCGCGCCATCGAGGATCTGACGGCGCTGCACGCGACGCGCCGGAAGAGGATCGGCGATCTTGAGAAGACCTTCCGCGATCTGGGCCGCCGTCCGGAGGATGACGCCGACTGGGTGAAGTGGCGGCGCGAGGCGCACGACCTCGAGGCCGGACTCGGGGATCTTCGCCGGAGGCGCGAAGAGGCGTTCCTGCTCTGGGAGAAGTTCCGGCTCAACGAGGACCCCGCCGAACGCAGGCGCTTCGAGGAGGCCTTGCGCGCCGGCCGGGAGGCGGCCGAGGCCGCGACGGGCAACCTCAAGTCGCTGCTGGAGCGATAGGCGTCGTGCGGCCCGCGTCCAGGTCGCGCTCGTACATGCGCCAGCGCTTGTAGGGCCGGAGCCCGTAGAGGGCGAGGCCGTTCACCATCGCGCGGTTCTCCGCGAGCACCCACGAGGCCTCGGCCCACGCGTAGCGATCGTGGATCGCCCGGGCGCAGTCGCTGAGGAGCAGCGCATCGACGCCGCGGATGCGGTGGCCGGGCACGACGCCGAGGGCGACGACGCGCGTCCGCCCCCCCGCCTTGCGGGCCCGGAGCAGGTGCCACCAGCCGAACGGCAGCAGGCGGCCGTGGCACCGCCGGATCGCGACGTTCAGGTCGGGGAGGCCGAGCAGGAAGCCGACGATCTCGCCGTCGAGTTCGGCAAGGCGGACCAGATCGGGGTCGAGCACGGCGCGCAGGTCCTTGGCCTTGAAGGCGAAGATCTCAGGCGGGATGGGCACGTGCCCCCAGTTCCCGTCCCACGCGCGGTTGTAGACGTCGCAGAGGCGCGCCACCTCCTCGGCGAAACGCTTGAGGTCGAGGGGCCGCACGGTGACGCCGCGCTGGCGGGCGAGATCCGCGAAGCGGTGTGTGCGCTCCGGGCCGTCGATCGCCAGACGGCCGGCCGCGGCGATCATCTCCTGCGCGGGCTCGAAGCCGGCGGCCCTCCAAAGCGCGTCGTAGTAGGGCGGGTTCCACGTCGTGTCGATGGTGGGGGGGGTGTCGAATCCTTCCGTGAGCACCCCGGCGGTGTCGTGGATGCTGTAGTTCAGGGGCCCGCGGACCCGCCGGGCCCCACGGTCGCGCAACCAGCCGAGTGCGGTGCCGAACAGGGCCTCCGCGACCTCGGGAGCCTCGGGCGCATCGAACAGCCCGACGGCCGCGCACCCGGGAACCCGGGCAAGCAGTGCGGGATCGACACAGGCGCCGATGCGCCCCCGCGGGCGCCCGCCCTCCCAGGCGACCCACTCGCAGCCCTCCGCGTCGCGCCAGAAGGGGTTTCGCCTGCGATCGAGCAGCAGCCCGAGCGTGATGTCGAGCATCGGGACGAACGCCGGGGCGCCCGCGTGCAGCAGCGCGGGAAGGTCCCGGAACGCCCGCCTCTCGCGTCGCGAGAGGACCGGTCGCACGTCGAGGCTCACGGAACCAGGTGCAGGTCCCGCGCGAGCCGGCTGAAGATCTCGAGGCAGCGGTCGAGCTGCTCGCGCGTGTGGCTGGCCATGTAGGAGGTGCGCAGGAGCCCCTGTCCCGGCGGGACCGCGGGGGCGACGACCGGATTGGTGAAGACGCCGCTCTCGAACAGGCGGTTCCACGCGACGAAGGTCGCCTCGTCCTCGCCCACGGGAAGCGCGATGATCGCGCTCGGATGGTCCTCGATCGAGTAGCCCAGATCGCGGAAGCCGCGCCGCATGTACTCGACGTTCGCGAGCAGCCTCTCCCGGTGCTCCGGCTCCGACTCCATCACGTCGAGGGCCGCCAGCGCCGCGGCGGCGTTGCTCGGCGTCATCGCCGCGGAGAAGCACATCGCGCGGGCGGTGTACTTGATGTAGTCGACGACCGCCCCGGGGCCGGTCACGAACCCCCCGAGGCTCGCGAGGGACTTGGAGAAGGTCCCGGTGACCAGGTCGGCCTCTAGGCCGAAGTGCGAGGCCGTCCCCCGGCCCCCCTCACCGATCACCCCCACCGCATGGGCGTCATCCACGAGGATCTTCGCGTCGTACCGGTCGGCCAGCTCCTTCATCTTGGGCAGATTGACGAGGTCTCCCAGCATGCTGAAGACGCCGTCGGTGACGATCAGCTTGCCCTTCGCGCGCGGTGCCTTCTGCAGCAGCCGCTCGAGCTCCTCCATGTCGTTGTGGCGGTACTTGAGGACGGTGGCGAAGCTCAGGCGGACGCCGTCGAAGATCGAGGCGTGGTTCTCGCGGTCGCAGAAGATGAGGTCTTCCCTCCCCGCGACGACCGAGAGGGTGCCGAGATTGGTCTGGAACCCCGTCGAGAAGACCAGCGCCTTCTCCTTGCCGAAAAAGGCGGCCAGCCGCTCCTCCAGCCGGTGGTGGAGTTCGAGCGTGCCGTTGAGGAACCGGGACCCGCTGCAGCCGGTCCCGAACTCCCGGATCGCGGCGTGGGCGGCCTCCTTCACCTTGGGATGGGTCGTCAGGCCGAGGTAGTTGTTCGACCCGATCATCAGGACCCGCCGCCCCTCGATCGTCACCTCGGTCGCGCCATGGGACTCCGAGATCGCCCGGAAGTAGGGGAATAGACCGACGTCGATGAGCTTGCTCACCCGGTCGTATTTCTGGCACTTGTCGAAGAGGCTCACAGGTGGGGCGGGATGTCTTTCCGAAACGTAGGCGAATGCCGACGGAGAAAGGTCCGCCGGCAACCCGCCGTCCCGGCGGCGGGGGGTATTCCTATCCCTCCTCCCCGGGGGTGTCAATAGAATAGCCGCCCGGGAAGCCTGGGGGGAGGATGGGATTCTTCCCGCGCGGCGCCCGGCCCGCGCCGGAAGGCTCTCCCTCTCTCCGCGGGTTCCGTATGATACCGCCACGCATGTCGCGGTTCGGGTGGGGCGCAGTCCCCCTTCTGCTCTCGGTCCTCGCGAGTTGCCGCGGCGTCGTGACCGGCTACCGCTATCCGGACGACCTGACCCACCCGAACTACGTGAAGCGGTCGCAGGCGGTGCGGGAGTTCGCGGCGACCCAGGACCGCTCCCAGCTTCCGCGCGTCTTCGGCCTCCTGAACGATCCCGAGGCGCACATCCGCGCGATCGCCCACCGCGGGCTGCGGGCGCTGATGCCGGGGGAGCAGGACTTCGGATTCGAGCCCTCCCTTCCGGAGCAGGACCGCGTGCGCATCGCCGCGACCTGGCGGTCGTGGTGGGAGGCGGAGGCGGGGGCGGGGGCTGCGGGGAACGCCGCCGCGGAGGTTCCCGGTGGCTGAGGCGTGGCAGGGAATCCGGCTCACCATGAGGTCCCACGCGCGGTACCTCGAGCCCATCCGGCTGATCGTTCGCGAGACCTGCGATCTCGTCGAACTCCCCGAGGAGCGCGCGGGCGAGGTCGTGCTCGCGGTGCAAGAAGCGCTCGCGAACGTCATCCGGCACTGTTACAAGGACAACCCAGACCTGAGGATCGACCTCTGCCTCACCCTCTCCGGGGATCGCCTTGAGATCCGCATCGACGACTACGGCCGCTTCGTCGATCCCGCCCGATTCAAGGGGCGCGCCCTCGAGGACGTGAGACCGGGGGGCCTCGGGGTGCACTTCATGCGCCGGGTCATGGACGTGGTGCGATACGAGAAGAATGCGTGGGGCGGTACCGCCCTCACGATGGTGAAGGTGCTCGGCGCGGCCGCCGAAGGGGGAGGCCCCGGCGGCGCCGCAACCGGGGCGGGAGATTGACATGGTCATCCAGATCGCGCGCGATGAGGTCAAGGGAACCGTGGTGCTCACGGTGGGGGGGACGGTCGACATCTACTCCTCCCCCGAACTGCGCGGCCAGTTGAAATCGGCCCTCGAGAAGAAGGCGGGGCGGATCGTCGTGGACCTGAAGGGGGTGACCTTCGTCGATTCCTCCGGGCTCGCCACGCTGATCGAGGCGCTGCAGCGGACGCACGGCTATGGCGGCAAGCTGCTGCTCTGTTCGCTCTCGTCGACCGTGCTCGGCGTCTTCCAGCTCGCCAATCTCGACAACATCTTCCAGATCCGCGCCAACCGGGAGGAGGCGCTGTCCTCCTGACATGAGCGGGACGATTCTCGCGCTCGGGCGCAAGGGGCTCGAGATCTGGGGCTTCATCCGGTCGTGCGTGCGGCTGGTCACGGGGTTCCTCTACTGGCTGCTGATCGCCCCCTTCCGCGGCTATCGCCTGCGGTTCGCGGAGACGGCGCGCCAGATGGTCCGCGTCGGCGTGAACTCGATCCCGATCGTCTTCCTCGTGAACTTCTTCGTCGGCGTCACGCTGGCCATCACCGTGGCCGACATCCTGCGGACCTTCGGCGTCGTCGAGGTCACGGGGGCGGTCAGCGGCGTCGGCTTCTGGCGGGAGCTCTCGCCGCTGCTCACGGCGATCGTGATGTCGGGCTATGTCGGCGCCTCCCTCGCCGCCGAGATCGGCACGATGAAGGTCGGGGAGGAGCTGATGGCCCTCGAGGCGGCGGCGCTCAACCCGATCCGCTTCCTCGGCGTTCCGCGGCTGCTCGCGGTCCTGATCATGATCCCGGTGGCGACGCTGTTCGGGAACATCTTCGGCATCTACGGCGGCTACGTCGTCTGCGTGGGCCTGCTCGAGCAGACGCCGCGCCTCTTCTACGACCAGATGATCGACCCGATGCGCATGAAGGACATCTGGGTCGGGGGCCTCAAGAGCGTGGTCTTCGCCGTCATCGTCGGCACCGTCGGGATGGCGCAGGGCTTCCAGGTGCGCGGCGGCGCCGAGGGCGTCGGCCGCGCGACCACGAACGCGGTCGTCTACTCGATCATCCTCATCATCTTCGCCGACTGTCTCCTCACCTACATGCTCACCTTCTGATGGGCGCCGAATCCGTGACCCCCCCCGTGCAGCCCGCTCTCGCGGCGAAGGGGGATGTCGTCATCCGCTGCACCGGGGTGACGAAGGCGTACGACGGGCGCCCGATCCTGCACGGGATCGACCTCGAGGTGCGCAAGGGGGAGACGCTGGTCATCATGGGAGGCTCCGGCCACGGCAAGAGCACGCTGCTGCGCCTGCTGATCGGGGCGGAGCACCCCGACGAGGGGAGCATCCAGCTCTTCGGCCAGGAGATCACCGGCCGCCGGGAGGAGGAGCTCTACCCGATCAAGCGGCGTTTCGGCGTGCTCTTCCAGTCCGGCGCGCTCTACAACTCGATGACCGTCGCCGAGAACATCGCGCTGCCGCTCCGCGAGCACACCAATCTCGACGAGAAGATCATCGCCATCATGGTGAAGATCAAGCTGGAACTCGTCGGGCTGCGCGACTTCGAGCACCTGCTTCCGGCGCAGCTCTCGGGCGGCATGAAGAAGCGCGTCGGCCTCGCGCGCGCGATCGCCCTCGACCCCGAGATCATCTTCTACGATGAACCCGGGGCCGGGCTCGATCCCGTCGTGCTCGCGGTGATCGACGAACTGATCACCGGGCTCGGGCAGAAGCTGGGCGTCGCCTCGATCGTGGTCACGCACGAGATGCAGTCGGCCTTCCGCATCGCCGACCGCATGGTGCTGCTCTATCGGGGCAACATGATCGCCGAGGGCACGCCCGACCAGATCCAGAACTCGCCCGACCCGGTCGTGCAGCAGTTCATCCACGGACGCGCGGAGGGGCCGATCCCCCACCGCCTGTCGAGCCGCGATTTCGCGGAAGATCTTCTCGGAGGGTAGGTTCGACATGGCAGCCAAGGCATCGGGCAGCAAGGGCGCGGAGTTCCGCGCGGGTGTGGTGGTCCTCATCGGCCTCGCGATCCTCGCGCTCGGGCTCTTCCTCGTCAGCGGGGGCGCCGACCAGTTCCGCGACAAGGCGCGCTACACGATCCACTTCACGAACAGCGGCGGGGTCGTGAGCGGCAACGCGGTCTACCTGGCCGGCGAGAAGGTGGGCGGCGTCATCTCCGTGGACACGGTCGAGGTGCCGGAGGAGGGGGGCACGCGCCGCTACAAGGCGGTGGTCATCGAGGTGCTCAAGACGGCCCGCATCCAGGTCGACAGCGCCTTCTCGGTCTCGAAGACGGTGACGGGCATCGTGGCCGTCAACGGCGAGTACGGCACCGGCCGCGACGCCGACGAGAAGACGATCCTGAAGGGCCAGCGCCTCTCGAGCTTCGAGGAGGCGATCGACCACGCAAGCCAACTGCTGCGCGACGCGAAGGACGTGGTCGCGCAGGTGAAGGAGATCGTGCGCAAGGTCGACGAGCGCGTCACCGCGATCGACACCGCGGCGCTCCAGCAGAAGGCGGAGGCCTTCCTCGACAGCCTCGGGCGCTCCGGCGGCAAGGTGGAGACGATCCTCGACGACTCCCGCGAGCCGATCGCGCGCACGCTGGAGCGGGTCGAGAAGGCGGCCGCGCACGCCGAGTCCCTGCTGGGCGATGTCCGGGGGGGCTGGGGGCGCATGGATCCGAAGATCCAGGAGGCCCTCGACGACCTGAAGGCCGCCATCGCGGAGGCGCGGGCCATCGTCGAGGAGAACCGCCCCTCGATCAAGGCGGCCGTCGAGTCGCTGCGCGACGGGCTCGACCGGGTCGCCCCGGCGCTGGCCACGGTCGAGCGTCTCGCGCGGGACGCGCAGGTCGTCGTCATCGAGGTGCGGCCGCAACTGGTCGCGGCACTGAAGGCCGCCCGCACGGCGCTCGAGAACTTCGAGGCGGTCACGGAGGACCTGAAGACGGCGCCGTGGAAGCTCGTCAACAAGCCCGCCGACAAGGAGGCGCGCGAGGTGCATCTCTACAATGCCGCGCGGCTGCACGTGACGAATGCCGCGCGCATCCGGGAGATCGTCGACGAACTCGACGCGCTGCGGAAGGCCGGGGCGCTCTCCGACGAGGGCCAGACCGACGCGATCAACGCGGCGGTCGTGAAGCTGGAGGAGTCGCTTGCGCGCTACGCCGAGAGCGAGAAGGCGCTCGTCGCGCTGATCGTCGCCGGGAGCGCCGCCAAGTAGCGGCCCCCGCGCCCCCGCAAAACTTCCCGCCGCCGCGAGAATGGGCGGCGGAGGAATCGATGCACAAGGTCACCGTCGTCGGCGCCGGCAATGTCGGCGCCACCTGCGCCTACCAGATCGCCGAGCGCAACCTCGCCGATGTGATGATGATCGACATCGTCGAGGGCATGCCCCAGGGCAAGGCGCTCGACATGGCGCAGTGCGGCGCGATCTTCGACTTCGACGTGAAGGTCGAGGGGAGCAACGACTTCGCCGCCGTCGAGGGCAGCGACGTCGTGGTCATCACGAGCGGCATCGCGCGCAAGCCGGGCATGGACCGCATGGATCTGCTGAAGATCAACGCGGGCATCGTGAAGGGCGTCTCCGAGGCGATCCGGAAGCACGCGCCGGATTCGATCGTGATCATGGTCACGAACCCGCTCGACGTGATGGCCTATGTCGCCCTGAAGGTCACGGGATTCCCGCGGGAGCGCGTCATGGGCATGGCGGGCGTGCTCGATGCCGCCCGCTACCGCCGCTTCATCGCGTGGGAGCTCGGCGTCTCGGTCCGCGACGTGAACGGCATGATCCTCGGGGGGCACGGGGACCAGATGGTGCCGCTGCCGCGCTTCAGCACCGTGAACGGCATCCCGATCACGGAGCTGATCTCGAAGGAGCGCGTGGCCGCGATCTGCGACCGCACGCGGAAAGGCGGCGGCGAGATCGTCGCCCTGCTGAAGACGGGCAGCGCCTTCTACGCCCCCGCCGGCTCCTCGGCCGTCATGGTCGAAGCGATCCTGCGCGACACCGGCCACCTGCTGCCCGCCGCCGCCTACCTGCAGGGCGAGTACGGCCACGAGGGCATCCACCTCGGCGTCCCGGTCCGCCTCGGCAGCCGGGGGATCCAGCAGATCGTCGAACTCGACCTGACCCCGGACGAGCGCAAGATGCTGCAGGTCTCCGTGGACGCCGTGAAGCAGGGCGTGCGCGAGGTGACGCCCTTCCTGTAGCGCCGCCCGGCTACTCGCCGTGCAGGACGGTGACCTGCCGCAGGCCGGGCAGGAAGCTCGCGGAGGGGAGCCCGCCGACGAGCCAGACGTTGCCGTCCGGGTCGAGCGCGGCGGCGTGGTGCGTGGTCGGGACCGGCAGCCGGAGGTCGGGCACCCGGAACATCTTCCCGGTCTGCCCGATGGGGAAGAAGAGGTCGATGGTGTTGTGCAAGAGCGCGGGCACCGCGCCGAAGTCGGTTCCGCCGGCGACGATGACCCGACCGTCGGGCAGCGCGGTTGCCGAAGCGAAGGCTCGCGCGCCGAACATCGTGTTCACCGCCCCGACGAAGCCGAAGGAGGGGTCGAACATGCTGACGCCGAGCGTGTGGATTCCGCCGGCCATGAACGGGCGGCCGTCCGGTAGCGTCGTCGCGGCACCGAGATAGTGGTCGAAGTAACCCTGGCCGATCAGCGGGACGAAGGCCGAGGAGAAGGGATCCCACAACTCCGCGCTCGGCCGGCCGGGGGTCCCGCTCAGCACGAGCACGTCCGTCGACGCGAGCAGGAACGAAGCGTGGTGCGAGCGCCGCGCGGCCATCGTCCCGCCCACCGGCGTCCATGTGCGGGCGACCGGGTCGTAAATCTCCGCGTCCTCCCGGACGACGAAGGCGCCACCCGCCCCGAGGCTCTGGCCGCCGCTGACGAGCACGCGGCCATCGTGCAGCCTGACGCCGCTCGCGAACGAGCGCGCCGCCCCCATCGGCGAGGTCACTTCGAAGCGGAAGGTCGCGGGGTCGAAGAGCTCGCACGCCGCGATCGGCACGAACGGCTCGTTGGAGACCTCGCCGCCCGCGATGAGCACCCGGCCATCGGCCAGCATGATCTGGACATGTCCCGCGCGAGGCTGCGCCATCGTCGCGGGGATCAGGAAGCTCTGCCGCAGCGCCGGCACGAGGTTTTCCGCGAACCCGGTCAAGCCGTTGTCCGCGGCATAGCCACCGGCGACGAGGAAGCGATTGCTCGGCAGCAGCGTCATGCGGTGGAACCAGCGTCCTACCTTCAGCAGGTCGCCCAGATCCTCGACCTGCGACTGCGAGGGCAGCACCGGCCCCGCCGGCTCGGTCTGGAATTCGAACGTGTACTCGCGGTCGAGGGGCCTGCCCTCCGTGTCGCGCACGTCCCGCGTGACGCGCACCGTGTGCACCGCGAAGGGCAGGAATCCGGTCTGCGGCAGGAAACGCGCGAGGCTGCGATTGAGCGCCGGGATCAGCCGGGCGCCCCGGACGCGGTCGCCGCTCTCGGCGATCACCTGGAAGGACTCGTCCGTCAACGACGCGGGATCCACCGCGTGGCTGAAGACGAGATTGATCTCCGAGACGAGGGGGATGTCCTCGGACTCGTCCCGCGGCGTCGTCTGCGTGAGCTGGAACTCGGTGGCTACGGGGGCCGCGCCGCCCCCTCCCCCGCAGGAGGCGAGCAGCAACCCCAGCCCGAGAATGGATCGACTCCAAGCGCTCAGAAGGGCCTCCTCAGTTGCCGAACACCTCCAGTCTACCCGGTTCCGGGACAGGGTGGGGGAGGGATCCCGCAGGCGGCCGTCAGGCCGACGGGAGGCAGGGGGGGCCGGGGGGGGGGCGCCCCCCCCCCCCCCCCGGGCGGGGGGGGGGGGGGGGGCGGGGGCCGCGGGGGGGGGGGGGGGGGCGGGCCCGGCCAACCGCGGC
>CAZMXP010000001.1:0-23249 GCA_964570285.1 uncultured Planctomycetaceae bacterium | reverse complement strand
GGCCCCCCCCGGGCGCCCGCCGGGCGTGGGGGTGGGGGGGGGGGGGGGGGGGCAGCCTCCCTCGGCCGACACGAGGCAGGCCCCCCCGCCCCCCCCAACCGCTAGGCGCCTGAAGAGGCGCGCCCGTCCCGACGCCCACGCCCCCGCCGCGCGACGAAGATCATCTCTTTGGACTCGTCGTCGAGGGGGCGCCGGTCGAACGCCCCGTGGATCGCCTCCACGCGCAGGCCGGCACGTGCCAACGCGTGCTCCAGTTCGAACCGATGGAACCAGCGCATCGGAAAGAGACACTCCTCGCGGTCGATCACCCCGCCCTCCCGCTCGATCTCCCAGCGCATCCTGACCTCGCTGACCTGTCGCGAGATGTGGGGGACGCCGGAGGCGTAGCGGCGCACGCGCGCGGCCCCCTCGGCGCGCTCCAACTGGAGGACCTCCGGCCACGGCTGCGCGGTGAATCGCGGGTCGGGCTGGAAGACGTCGAAGACGAGCCTCCCGCCCGGCGCGAGGTGGCGGCGCACGTTGCGGAACGCCCGCAGGTGGTCGTCGGCCTCGAGCAGGTGGGAGAGCGCCCGGAAGGGGACCGTGACGAGCGCGAAGGTCCTACCGAGGTCGATGTCGCGCATGTCGCCAAGGTGCAGCGTAGCTCGCGCCCCGAGTCGCCGGCGCGCCTGCGCCAGCATGCCCTCGCTGCTGTCGACACCCCACGCTTCGATGCCCGCCTCCGCGATCGGGCCGAGGATGCGGCCGCTGCCGCAGCCGAACTCGAGACAGGCGCCGCGGGCGCGCCGCGCCTCCTCGAGATAGAACTCGACGTCCCCGCCCGGCGTGCGCAGCGCGGCATAGTCGGCCTCGTAGTGGCGCACCAGCGGCGAGGAGGCGTCGGCGTAGTCCACGGGCGGTAGAACCGCCGGGCGCGCGGGAGGTTCGCCTACCAGCCGGGGAGGCGGCGGCGCCAGCCCGCGAGGGCGCGGCGCACCTGCACCGGCGCCGTACCCCCGATGGAGCGGCGTGCCGCGAGCGCCGCCGGGACCGTCGCCGCGCGCCGCACCTCCTCGCCGAACTCCGGCGCCGCGGCGTGCAGCACCTCGAGCGGAAGCGCGGAGACGTCCATGCCGCGCGACTCCGCCTCGCGCACGAGGCCGCCGACGATCGTGTGGGCGCGGCGGAAAGGCACGCCCTTGCGCACGAGGTGGTCGGCCAGTTCCGTCGCGAGCACATGCCCCCCCGCGAGCGCGGCGGCGCAGCGCCTGGCGTCGAAGGTGAGCCCGTCGAGGGTCGCCGCGAGCGCACCGAGGACGGCGAGCAGCGTGTCGCAGGCGTCGAAGCAGGCCTCCTTGTCCTCTTGCAGGTCCTTGTTGTAGGCGAGCGGCAGCCCCTTCATCACCGTCGCGAGGGTCACGAAGCCGCCGCAGACCCTGCCCGCCTTGCCCCGCGCCAGCTCCGCGCCGTCGGGATTGCGCTTCTGCGGCAGCAGGCTCGATCCCGTCGAGGCGCTGTCGTCGAGGCGCGCGAAGCCGAACTCCTGCGAGGTCCAGAGCACGACCTCCTCGCCCAGGCGCGAGAGGTGCACCGAGAGGATCGTCCCGGCGGCGAGGAACTCCAGCGCCGCATCGCGCGAGCCGACGGCGTCGAGGCTGTTCCGCGAGGGCCGGTCGAAGCCGAGGTCCTTCGCGAGGGCGCGGCGGTCGATCCTGAACCCCGTGCCGACGGCGGCCCCGGATCCGAGCGGCATCGTGCCGCAGCGGCGGCGGGCGCCGAGCAGCCGCTCGCGGTCGCGCGCGGCCATCTCGACATAGGCGAGCAGCTGGTGCGCGAGCAGCACCGGCTGCGCGCGCTGCAGATGGGTATAGGCCGGGAGCGCGATCTGCTCCGCCCGCGCCGCGGCCGCGAGCAGGGCTTCCGCCAGCGTCTTCACGCCGGCGAGCACCTCGCCGATCGCGTGCCGCAGCCAGAGCATCAGGTCGGTCGCGACCTGGTCGTTGCGGCTCCTGCCGGTGTGCAGCTTCTCGCCCGCGCTCCCGACGAGTTCGACGAGCCTGCGCTCGACGGCGGTGTGGATGTCCTCGTCCGCGGGATCCTCGGCGAAGCGGCCCCCCTCGAACTCCCCGAGGATCTTCCCGAGCCCGGCGCGGATCGTCCGGTGTTCGCCGTCGCTCAGGATGCCCGCGAGGCGCAACGCCTTCGCCCACGCGATCGACCCGCGGATGTCCTCGCGGAAGAGGCGGCGGTCGAAGGCGAAGGAGCGGTTGCAGGCATCGATGCGCGGGTCGAGGCTGCCCTCGAACCGGCCCCCCCAGAGTCGCTTGCTCATGCGAAGTACCTCTCGATCGTGCCGCGATAGGTCTCGACGCCGCGTTCGAGCTGTTCGACCTCGACCCACTCGTCGGCGGCGTGGCTCTGCTCGCTGCGGCCGGGGCCGAGGATCACGCCCGGCACGTCGCGCACATGGAAGAGGTCGGAGACGCCGCCGAACGCGACGGGCTCGCCGCCTCCCGCGGCGGCGAGCGCCGCCTGCACGATCGGCTCGTCGCGCGAGGTCTCCACCGGGTGGAACCGCTCGCTCATCAGCTCGATCTCGCTCTCGAGCGTGCGCGCGAGCAGCGCGTGCAGCGCGCGGTTGTCGAGGGCGGGCACCGTCCGCGCGTCGAGTTCCATCGTGCACTCCGGAGGCACGACGTTGGTCCGCACGCCCCCCTGGATGACGGTCACCTGCGCCGTCGACGGCCCGAGCAGCGGATGGCGGGGGAGTTCGAGGGCGGCGATGCGTGCGATGTCGCGGGCCGCCTTCTCGATCGCGTTTTCCCCCTGCCACGGGCGCGACGCGTGGGCGCGCTTCCCCTTGGCCCTGAGGCGCAGGCGCAGGAGCCCCCGCTGGCAGGAACAGACCTGCAGGAAGGTCGGCTCCCCGATGATGGCCGCGTGGATCTCCGGAAGCTCGGGTCGCAGCACGCCGAGCCCCTGGCCGCCGGTCTCCTCGTCGCAGGTGGCCGCGAGCACGAGGCGCGCGCCGCGCGGCAGGCGCGCCGTGACGAAGGCGCACGCGAGCGCCGCCAGCGGCCCCTTCGCGTCGTTGGCCCCAAGCCCCGTGATCTTCCCGTCCGCGAGCGTCGCGGCGTGCGGGTCGGCTTTCCAGTCGGGCGACGAGGGCACCGTGTCGGTGTGGCTGTTGAGCAGCAGCGTGCGCGGGCCCTCGCCGCGCACGGCGAAGAGGTTCCGCCCGGAGACGGCGGGACCGTGCCCGCGCAGGCGCTCCCGGAGCATCGAGACGCAGGCGGCCTCCTGGCCCGACACCGAGGGGATGCGGACCAGATCCCGGGTCAGCGCGACGACGTCCATCGGCGGCTACTCGTCGAGGTAGCGCTTCTCTTCCTCGCGCGACGTCATCATCGTTCCGTTGCCGTCCCACGTGAAGAGCTCGACGAGCAGGCTGTGCGGCAGCTTGCCGTCGAGGATGTGCGCGCGCGGGACGCCGCCGCGCACCGCCTCGATCAGCGTCTCGATCTTCGGGCGCATGCCGTCCCGGATCGCCCCCGACGCGAGCATCTCCTCCGCCCGCTGCGCGCTCAGGTGGCTGACGAGGCTCGTCCGGTCCTCGGGGTTCTCGAGCAGGCCGGGCGCGTCGGTCAGCAGGATCAGCTTGTCCGCCTTCAGGTCGATCGCGAGGCGCGCCGCGACCGTGTCGGCATTGATGTTGAAGATGTTGCCTTCGCGGTCGCTGCCCAGGGAGGCGAGCACCGGCAGGTAGCTCTCCTCCATCAGCTTCACGAGCAGGCGCGTATCCACGCTCGTGATGTCCCCGACGTGGCCGAAGTCGACCTGCCGCGTCTCGCCGGTCGCGGGATCGCGCATCTCGGTGGTCGGGCGCCGCACCGCATGGATCAGCCCCGCATCGACGCCGCTGACGCCCACCGGCCGGAGCCCCTCGCGCCGGAAGGCGCCGAGCAGGTCGGTGTTGATCTGCCCGGCGAAGACCATCTTCGCGATCTCGAGGGTCGCATCGTCGGTGATGCGGCGCCCGCCGATGATCTGCGGTTCGTGGCCGAGGCGCTTGGAGAGTTCCGTCGCCTGCGGGCCGCCGCCGTGCACCACCACGACGCGGATGCCGACGTGGAAGACCAGCGCGAGGTCGCGCGCGAGGTGGCCGAGCGCGTCGCGGTCGCGGGCGATCTCGCCGCCGCACTTGACGACGAAGGTCGCCCCCTTGTGCCGGCGCAGGTAGGGGAGCGCCTCGAGCAGGACTTCGACGCCGTTCTCGTTCATGCGGGTAGCACCTCGTGCAGGACCGCCGCCTGCGTCAGCACGCGCGAGCGCGCCTGTTCCGCGACCCAGCTCTGCGGGCCGTCGATGACCCCGTCGGTCACGATCACGTTGCGCCGCACCGGCAGGCAGTGCATGAAGGCGCCGGGCCTGGCGAGGGCCTGCCGGCGCTCGTCCACGATCCAGCCGCGCAGCACGCCGCGGATGCCGAGGGGGCCCGGGGGAGTGGCGTACTCCGGGATCGCGCCCCAGGACTTCGCGTAGATCACCTTCGCGCCCGCGAGCCCCTCGTCCATGTCGTGGTGCAGCGTGAGCCGGTCCCCGGCGTAGCCGCGCGCGCGAGCCATCACGTCGGGGTCGAGGTCGAAGCCGGGCGGATGGACGAGGCGCACGCGGTAGCCGGCGCGCGTGAACGCGAGCAGCGCGGTGTTCGGCACCGCCATCGGGAGCGGCTTGGGATGCCACGCCCAGGTGATCGCGACCTCGTGGTCGGACGGCGCGCCCCGCAGGTGGTTCCTGAGCACCAGCAGGTCGGCGAGCCCCTGCATCGGGTGGGCCATCGTCGACTCGAGGTTGATCACGGGCACCTGCGAGCAGGCGGCGATCGCGCGCAGCACCGGGTCCTGCCGGTTCTCCTCGTAGGGGAGCGAGAGGTCGGAGAAGCTCCGGACGCCGATCGCGTCCACGACGCCGCTCAGGAACTTCCCCACCGCGTCGCGCACGTGCTCGACGCGGTCCCCGTCCATGATCGCGCCATCCCGGGTCTCCAGCTTCCAGACCCCTTGGCCGACGTTGTGGACGATCGCGTGCGCGCCAAGGGAGACCGAGGCGATCTCCAGCGCCGTGCGCGTGCGCAGCGACGGGTCGAAGAAGAGGCCGCAGACGAAGCGTCCGGGCCGCGCGGCGGGGATCCCCTCCTCGCGGAAGCGGCGCGCGAGGTCGAGCAGGCGGTCGATCTCGCCGGTGGAGAGGTCCTCGAGGCCCAGGATCGAGCGGTTCCTCATCCGAGCACGCTCCGCAGCGCCGCGATCCCCTCGTCGAGTTCGGCGTCGGTGATGTTCAGCGGCGGGAAGATGCGCACGACCGTCGGATCGCCGGGGCAGCCGCCGACGAGAACACGGTGCCCGGTGCGCAGGCGGTCGATCACCGCGGGTCCCGGCACGCGGATGCCGAGCAGCGCGCCGGCGCCGAGCACCTCCCGGCCCCCGAGCCCCCTCCTGATCTTCCCTTCGATCGCCCGCGCGCACGCCGGCCCGTCGATCTCCTCCAGGAGCGCGAGCGTCGCGTCGATCGCGGCGCACGCGACGGGGCCGCCGCCAAAGGTCGTGCCCTGGTCGCCGCTCCGGACCGTCGCGGCGACGGCGCCCCTCGCCAGCACGACCCCGGCGGGGAACCCCGACGCGAGCCCCTTCGCCGTCGTGATCAGGTCGGGCTCGACCCCCCAGAGGGCGCCGGCGAACCACGCCCCGGTGCGCGCCGGCGCGGTCTGGACCTCGTCGAAGACCAGCTTCGCGCCGGTCTCGTCGCAGCGGCGGCGGAGCGCACGGGCCTGGTCGGCCGTGAGCGTCCTCATGCCTCCCATCGACTGCACGGGCTCGATCAGGACCGCCGCGCACTCCTCGTCGATCCCGGAGAGGTCGCCGCCGGGCTCGGCGAAGCGGAAGGCGCCCGGGTCAAGCAGGGGGGAGGCCTGGTCGCGGTAGTGGCCGAGCGCGGTCGCGCCCAGCGCGCCCAGCGTGCGCCCGTGGAAGCCGCCGCGGAACGCGACGACCGCCGTGCGGCCCGTCGCCTTGCGCGCGATCTTCAGCGCGGTCTCGTTCGCTTCCGCCCCGCTGTTCACGTAGAAGACCTGCGCGTCGGGCCACGGGGCGAGGCGGCAGAGGCGCGCGGAGGCACGGGCCCGCGCCGGGCAGTGGACGACGTTGCTGTAGAAGAGCAGGTCGCGCGCCTGCGCCGCGATCGCCGCGACGACCCGGTCGGGCGAGTGGCCGAGCAGCGAGACCGCGTGGCCGCCGTAGAGGTCGAGGTAGCGGGTGCCGTCCACATCCCAGACCCACGGGCCCTTCCCGCGCGCCGCGACGAGGTCGAGGCGCGGGTAGGCGGGCATCTCGAACCGCCCCGCGGCGGCGACGATCTCCTCGCGCGTCACGGGTTGGCGCCGGGCGTCCTGAGGCCGGTCGTCTCGTCGAGGCCGAAGAGCAGGTTCATGTTCTGGATCGCCTGGCCCGCCATGCCCTTGCCGAGGTTGTCGATCGCGGAGAGCACGACGACGCGGCGCCCCTGCTGGTGGACGGCGACGTCGCAGAAGTTCGTGCGGGCGACATGGCGCAGCGTCGGCGTCTGCTTGCGCACGCGCACGAAGTACTCGCGCGCGTAGCGCTGCTCGTAGAGCGGCGCCACCTCGACCTCCTGCGCGAGGCGCGCGTGGGCCACCGTGAAGATGCCGCGGGAGAAGGGCCCGCTCTGGGGCACCATCGAGAGGTCGAACCCCTTCGCCCCGAGGCGCTCGAGCTCCTGCTCGATCTCCGGCTGGTGCTGGTGGGAGAGCACCTTGTACGCGCGCATGTCCTGCGCGCGCTCGGGGTGGTGCGTGGTGTCCTTGGGTTCGGCGCCCGAGCCCGACGAGCCGGTCACCTGCGAGAGGAGCACGTCGCCCGCGAGCAGGCCGCGCTCCGCCAGCGGCGCCAGCGCGAGCAGCGCGCCCGTCGCGAAGCAGCCGGGGTTCGCGACGAGGCGCGCCGCGCGGATCGCCTCGCGGCGCGTCTCGGGGATGCCGTAGACGAACTCGCGGGCGATCTCGGGAAAGCGCTGCTCCGCGCCGTGGACGCGGTAGTAGCGCTCCTGGTCCTGCAGGCGGAAGTCGTTCGACAGGTCGACGACCCGGAGGTCGGGGCGGACGTCGCGCATCTGCGCGTAGAGCGGCTTCGAGACGCCGTGCGGCACGGCGAGGAAGGCGGCGGCGCACTCCGCCGGCAGGGGCTCCTGCGGCCCGATGAAGCGCAGGTCGGGGTAGAAGCCGACGAACTGGGGCAGCGTCTCCGCGACGGAGCGGCCGCGGAAGCGGTCGCTCGTGGCGGCGGCCACGCGGAAGGCCGGATGCGTCGCGAGCAGGCGCATCAGCTCCTGTCCGCCGTAGCCGGCGGAGCCGTAGATCGCGATCCCGATGCTGCTCATCGCGTGAAGGTCCTTTCTTCGACGAGATCGGCGAGGCGAACCCCGTCGGTCCGGGCGTTCGCGGCCGGGATGCCCAGCTCCATCGTCACATACTGCGAGCCGACGGCGTTGTCCGTCGCGGGCCCGGCCATGACGCCGACCTTCAGCCCGAGGTCCTCTTCCATGAGTCGTTTCCCGCCCCACGCGGCGACGAGGTCGTTCGCGGCGAGCACGTGGCAGGAGGTCGCCGCGCGGATCTCGGGATCCTCGAGCAGCGTGCGCACGCCGTAGCGGCCGATGATGCCGTCGCCGGTCTCGGCGATGACGACATCCACCTCCTCGCGGTCGAGCGCGTTCAGGATCCCCTTCGCCACCGGCGGCAGCGCCGGGTGGTCCACGGTGCTCGGCAGCCCGCAGTCGAGGAAGGAGAGCCCCGCGACGGCTCCGTGATCGACCATGTTGAGGGTGTCGCGCAGCGCCGCGACGCCGGTCAGCTTGGCCGCGCCGACGCGATAGCCGCGCTGGGTGAGGTGCGCGATGATCTCGCACGCCGCGCGCGTCTTGCCGCTGTTCATGCAGGTGCCGTTCACCATGACGAGCGGCGCCTTCAGGCTCAGGTGGTCGGCCGGGGGGATCGCGCCGTCGCGGATGTTGAGCGCCTTGCCGTCGCGGATCGCCATGCCGATCACCTCGACCTGCAGCGGCTTGCCGACGTCGTCGCTGCCGGAGAGGAACTCGCCGAGCACGCCGCCGAGGTTGAGGATCTGGATCGTGTCCCCCGCGCGGATCGCCTCCGGCACGCGCCCGACGAAGCCGCGCAGCGCCGCGCGCGAGCCGAGGGCGCCGACGAGGATGTCCCCCTTCGAGATGTGCGCCATCCGGCCCGATTCGAGTTCCAGCACGTCGTAGACGCGCTTCTCCTCCAGCGCGCGCACGACGAGCACGTTCCCCGTCGCCGCCTCGACCATGCGGGTGATCTCGAGTTCGTGCGGCAGCCGCAGGCGGCTCGTGACCGAGCCGATCTTGTGGGCGCGGATCTTCACGGGCGTTCCTCCGAGAGCCGGGACGGGATGCCGAGGATGCGCGCGAACCCCCGGGCGTCGCGGCCGTCCCAGAGCGCACTGGTCTCGCCGTAGCGCGCGCCCCCGCGCACGAGCGAGTGCGGGGAGCGCACGCCGACGACCGAGAAGCTCCCCCGGCCGAGCTTCACGCGCGCCTCGCCGGTGACGTGCCGCTGCGACGAGACGAGCACGCTCTCGAGATCGCGGCAGACCGGGTCGAGGATATGCCCCTCGTGGAGCAGATCGCCGTAGTAGGCGCCCGCCGCGTTCTTGTACTCCGCCTGACGCTTCGTCAGGACGAGCTTCTCCAGCTCGCGGTGCGCCGCGATCAGCAGCGTGGCCGCGGGCGCGACGAAGCCGATGCGGCCCTTGATGCCGAGGATCGTGTCCCCGAGATGCACGCCGCGACCGATGCCGAGCGGCCGCGCCCAGCCGTCGAGCCGGGCGATCAGCTCGAGGGGGCCAAGAGCGCTCCCGTCGAGCGAGACGGGCAGCCCCTGCTCGAACCCGATCACGGCGGTCCGCGGCTCGGCGGCCGGATCGAGGCGCGAGCCCGCCTCGGCGTACGCCTCCTCCGGGATCTCGGTCCACGGGTCGTGGGTGTCGCCGCCGCCGACGGTGGTCCCGACGAGCCCCGCATTGATGCTGTAGCGCGTCGTCTTCGGCGAGACCCCGATGCCCGCCTCCCGCAGCAGGCGCGTGGACTCCTCCCGGGAGACCTGCCGGTCGCGGATCGGCGCGAGGATCGGCAGGTCCGGCGCGAGCGCCGTCAGCACGACATCGAAGCGGATCTGGTCGTTGCCGGCGCCGGTGCAGCCGTGCGCGACGGCCCCGCACCCCTCGTCCACCGCCGCCTTGGCGAGCGCCTCCGCCTGCACGACGCGCTCCGCGCCCACCGCGACGGGATAGACGCCGCCGCGCAGCACGTTCCCGCGGATCAGGTGCGCGAAAAACCGCTCGTAGACCTGCAGGCGGCCGTCCACCAGGAGGTGGCGCACCGCCCCGGTCGCGCGCGACCGCTCCGCGATCGCGGCCCGGTCCGCCGCGGCGAAGCCGCCCGTGTCGACCGTGACGGTGACGACGTCATAGCCCTCGCGCCTGAGCGCGAGGACCGCGTAGGAGGTGTCGAGCCCCCCCGAGAAGGCGAGTGCGGCCGTGGGCATCCCGATCCGGTTCCCTCATGGGAAGGGCGGGGTACCGTAGCACGCCCCGCCCACCCGGTAAATATGTCGAACCCGCCCCCTCCATTCGCGGGGCGTCAGCGCCGCCGCCGCGCAACCGATATACGGAGTGAGACATCGTGATCGTCGCGGACGGACTGACCAAGATCTTCCTGGACCCGCGCCGCGGCGGCGAGTTCCGCGCGGTGGACGGCCTCTCGTTCACCTGCCGCCCCGGCCGCATCTTCGGCCTGCTCGGGCCCAACGGGGCCGGCAAGACGACGACGCTGCGCATCCTCTCGACGACGCTGCTCCCCACCTCCGGCCGCGCCAGCGTCGGCGGGCACGACGTCGTGCTGGAACCCGCCCTCGCGCGGGAAAAGCTCGGCTTCTGCACCGGCACCACCGGCATCTACGAGCGGCTGACGCCGCGCGAGATGATCCGCTACTTCGGCCGCCTCTACGGCTTCGACGACGGCCCGCTGGAGGCGCGCATCGAGGAGTTGCTCGCCCTGTTCGACATGAAGGGGTTCGCCGACACCCCGAACGGCCGCCTCTCCGCGGGCATGCGCCAGAAGGTGTCGCTCGCCCGCACGATCGTCCACGACCCGCCGGTGCTGATCTTCGACGAGCCGACGACGAGCCTCGACATCCTCGTCGCGCGCACCGTCACGCAGTTCATCGCCGACTGCCGCGCGCGCGGCCGCACGGTCATCCTCAGCACGCACATCATGTCCGAGGTCGAGAAGCTCTGCGACGACGTCGCCATCGTCCACCGCGGGCGCGTGCTGCTGCAGGGCACCGTCGCCGAGGTCAAGGCGGCGGCAGGGACCGACTCGATCGAGGAGATCTTCTTCGCCCGGATCGACGCATGCGACGCCGCACGCTAGCCCTCATCGCCGGCAAGGAGCTGCTGGACACGCTGCGCGACCGGCGCACGCTCTTCGTCGCGCTGGTGCTGCCGCTGCTCCTCTACCCGGCTCTGCTGCTCGGCCTCACGCAGGTCATTGGACTCACGAAGCGCAACCTCGACGACGAGAGCCAGAAGATCCTCGTCGCCGGCGAGAGCGAGCCGCTGGCCGAGCTGCTGCGCAAGCACACGCTCGACCCCTCGACCGCGACCGAGGGCGAGGAGGAGGAGCTGCGCAGGGAGGCGGCCCGCCTGCAGGGCAAGGACGAGGTGGAGGGGGCGCGGGGGAGGCTTCGGGAGCTGCTGATCGACAGCGGCTACGCGGGCGCGCTCGTGCTCGATCCGGGCTTCGCCGCGCTGCTCGGCGAGGAGAGGCCGGCGTCCCTGCACCTGATCTTCGACCCGACCGACGAACCGAGCCGGACCGCGCAGGGCAAGGTCAGGCGGGCGCTCGACGAGTTCTCCGCGGCGCGCCGGGAGGAATTGCGCAGGCTCCATCCGGAGAGCGAACAGCGGCTGCGCTACGCCGAGCGCCCCGTCGAGGTCTCCGTGGGCGAGATCGCCTCGGAGAGCCAGAAGGGTGCGTACTCGTTCGCGCCGATGCTCGGGCTCCTGATCGTCATCATGGCGCTCACCGGCGCCTTCTATCCCGCCGTGGATCTCGCCGCGGGGGAGAAGGAGCGCGGCACGATGGAGACGCTGCTCGTCGCCCCGGTGACGCGGCAGGAGATCGTCGTCGGCAAGTTCCTCGCGATCTGGGTCATCGCGATGGTGACCGCGCTGCTCAATCTCGCCGTCATGGGCCTCACCTTCTCGAAACTCGCCGGCATGGTGGGGGGCGGCCGGGTCAGCTTCGCCGTCGGGCTGCCCGCGATCGCCGCGGTGACGCTGATCCTGATCCCCACCGCCGCGCTCTTCAGCGCGGTCGCGCTCGCGCTCTCGTCGCTCGCGACCTCCTACAAGGAGGGGCAGCACTACCTGTCGCCGGTCTTTCTCGTCGCGTCGCCGCTGGCGATGGTCGCGCTGCTTCCGAACATCGAGATCGGCTACGGGCTCGCGCTCGTCCCGGTCAGCAACGTCGTGCTGCTCGTGAAGGCGATGCTGCTGGGCGGCAAGAGCATCGGCCCCGCGCTCGTCGCCACCGCCGCGACGGCCGGGTACGCGCTGCTCGCGCTGCGGGCCGCGGTGACCGTCTTCCGGCGCGAGAGCATGCTCTTCCGCGCCGGCCACGGGAAGAGCTACGACCGCGCCGCGCTGCAGGCGAGCCGCGCGGGCCTGCCCGCCGAGGGCCACGCCTGGTTCGTCTTCTTCGCGGTCTTCGCGCTGATGTTCTTCCTGTCGGGCAGCGTCGAGACGCTCGGCGACGCGCTGCGCGCCTTCCTGCTCGCGCAGGCGGCGGTGCTGCTGCCGACGCTCGCCGTCGCGCGCCTCGCGAAGGTGCGCCTGCGGGAGACCTTCCGCCTCTTCCCCTTCCGCCCCTCGCTGCTCCCCGCCATCCCCGTCGCGGCGGCCGCCACGCTGCTGCTCGTGCTCGCCGCCTACCGCCTGATGCCCGCGCGCACGCCGGGGGGCATCGAGAGGCTCGTCGAGATCCTGATCGAGGATGCGCCGAAGTGGGCCTTCTTCGCCTGCCTCGCGATCCTGCCGCCGATCTGCGAGGAGCTGCTCTGCCGCGGCTTCCTGCTGTCGGCGTTCCGGGCGCGGCTCGGCGCCGCGAAGGCGGTCCTGCTGACCGCGATCCTCTTCGGCGCGCTCCACCTCGACCTGCACCGCTTCCCGGGCACCTTCGCCGCGGGGCTCGTGCTCGGCTACGTCTGCGTGCGCACGGGTTCGGTCTTCGCGTCGATCCTCTTCCACATGGTCTACAACGGCATCCTCGCGTCGGCGGTCTGGTTTCCCGGGCTGCAAGCGGCGCTCTCCGGCGCGGGGATGTGGCCGATCGCCGTCGCCCTCGCGGGGCTTGGCGCCGCCCTCGTCTGGATCGAGCGGCACGCCGCGCGGGATTGACAGCGGGGGAGGGCGGCTTAGACTTCGGGGCTCTACGCGGGCGTAGCTCAACTGGATAGAGCACCTGACTACGGATCAGGAGGTTGAGGGTTCGAACCCTTCCGCCCGTAAAATCGCACCCCCGCCAGAGCGCGGGGGTGCGATTTTACCTCGGGGAGGGCACGGGGGGGGTGGTGTTCGGGATGTGCGGGACCTTCGACGGCTCTAGCCCGCGACGCGGAAGCCGACGGCGGCGAAGTGGTGGTCGAAGGCGAACGCGACGGCGATCTTGTGCCGCTTCATCAGCGTGAAGCTCATCGCGTCTACCGCCGACAGCTTGTGGAGGTCTTTGCGCCGGAACCAGATCCAGCAACGCTTGAGGTCCTCGGCCTCGCAGCCCAAGACCGCGAGACTTCGCACGCCCGCGAGGGTGTCCTTCCAGGCAAGGGCGACATCGCGCGCCGCATTGCGGTCGAGGAAGGTGAAGGTCTCGAGGACGACCGGGACCGACGTGAAGAGCGGCGCGCCGGCCGACCGGACCCGGGACCAGATCTCCCGGGCCCGGTCATGCAGAGGGTCGCGGGTCAGCGCGAGCGCGATCCATGCGCCGCTATCGACGAAGACCGCATCACGCCCGCGCATCACGGTTCGTCGTGGACGGAGTCATGCTCGACGGAGGTGCGGCGGGGGGTGCCGTCCCAGAGCCTTACGGGACCGTCGTCGTCGGGGCGGAGCCAGACGCTGCGGATCGCCTCGCGGATCAGGTCCGCGAGGCTGCGCCCGGAGCGCTTGGCAACCTTGTGAAGCGCCTTCAACTCCTCCTCGCGCAGATAGACTTGCGTCTTGGTCATATGTGTCAGTATACCATAGCATCCGACACACATCGGCGCTCGGGGTCGTGCCTGCGCCCGCACCCGATGGGCTGCTCCGCTGCGCAGCCGTGCCGCTGTGCGCCAAGCGACCGCTCAGCCGAACCGCGTCAGGGCGTAGTAGGCGTAGGCGTGGCCGGCGCCGATCAGGATCAGCAGGGGCCAGCGCCGCCGCCGCGCGAGGACCCAGCCGGCAAGTCCCCAGTAGAGCGCCAACGCGGCCACGAGCGCCTCATTCGCATGGTTGACGAAGAACGGGGAGACGCGCGTGAGGCCGTAGGTGGCCCAGAAGCCGGGAGCGCCGACGGCGGGGTAGGGGAAGGGATGCGGATAGACGTCGAGCGCGATCGTCGCGCCGAAGGCCAAGCCGGCGAAGGTCAAACAGAGCGAGAGCAGGCGGCGTCGCGCGGGTGCCGGCGCGACAGGCTCCTCCGCGGCTGCCGGCCGCTCGACGGGGGGCCGCGCGGGCGGAGGCCGGCCCCGGGGAGTCTCGGGGCGCGTCCGCGCAGGCTCCGGGGGCGGAGGCGGCGGTTTGGCCGCGCGCACGGGCACCTCGGGTGCGCGGCCCTGGCCCGGCACATCCCGCGGTTCCGTGCGCAGGTAGCGCGTCGCCTGCAGGTCATCCGCCGGCGCCGGATCCATCGTCAGCACGCGCAACTTCGGTCCCGCCTCGCCGAGGCGGATCACGTCGCCGGGACGGAGGTCGGCCACGGAGATGCGCACGCGGTTCAGGAAGGTGCCGTTGCTGCTCCCCAGGTCGCGCACGGCCCAGCGTCTCCCCGAGCAGGTGACCTCGGCGTGATGGCGCGAGACGATGTCGGACTCGACGGAGACCGCGCAATCCTCGGCGCGCCCGAGCAGGAGTCGCTCGCCGTCGCACGCGACGACGCTTCCCTTGCGATCCTGCGCGAACCCGACCTCGAAGCGGATGGCGGCCATGCGTGATCCTCCGTCGCGGGCGGGCGGGAGTATAGCGATCTTGGCCGACGCTGTTGCGCGCTCGCGCGGAGGGAGGACCACGGTCCGCGCGTCTGGCCGATGGCTAGTCCGGGGGCGGCCGCTTGTCGGGGGCTTGCGCGCGCAGCGCCTGTGCGAGCGCCTTCGGCTTGGTCTTCGCGGGCAGCACCTTCTTCACGGTGCCGGTGCGGTCGAGCACGGCAAGCGCCGGCGTCTCCTTGATGCCGAGCGCTTCCGCCTCGGGGCCCATCTCGAGCTTGACGGCGCGCAATTGCGTGCCGTAGTGGCGCACCTCGGGGTCCATCAACAGGTGGTTCTGGACCGGCGCGGCGTCGTCCCCCTTGGACCACACGTAGACGAGGATGCCTCCCTTCTTCGCGCCGGAGAGCGCCGCGACGGCCTCGTCGAGGCTCTCGCCCCAGTCGAAGTTCCGGTCGTCGCCGGGCGTCGCGCGCCCCTCCATCGCGCCCATCCACCAGAGGAAGTAGGGCATCAGCTCCCGCGGCCACTTGTGGTCGAGCCCCTTCTGGAAGCGCGCCTCCACGCTGCGCACCTTCTCCCGCAGCGCGGGCACCGTCCCGCGCGCCGCCCCCGCGTTGGCATCCTCGCTGCCGGCGAGCGCGAGCGCCCCCATCTCCTTTCTCGCCCACTTCGGCACCGACCCGCCGTTGAAGCCGGCGGCGATCCAGGTCGCGCTGCACGGGCGCAGATCGTCGTCGAACGCGACGTCCGCGAGGTTCCACCCGCCGTTCGAGAAGCCGACGGCATGCACCCGTTTCGGGTCGATCGGCATGACGCGCTTCACGTGCGCGGCGATGCGCCGCGTCGCGGCGAGGTCGGCCGGCGTCCAGGTGGCCTGACGGGCGGACGGCGCGCACAGCAGATAGCCGTGCGGGACCCACTCGGCCATCGCCCCGATCAGGTTGGGCCCGCTGTCGCCGGCCCCGTGCAGCAGCACGATGAGGGAGAACTTGCCGTCGCGCCCGGGCTCTGCGGGAACGTGCAGGGCGACCTGCAAGCCCTCGAGCGTCCGATCGGACCGGCCCTCCGGGAAGGGTTCATCCGGAGCCGAGAGCAGCGCAAGAAGAAGTGTGAACCACACGTCTAAGATGGTACGGATGCGTCTCGCGCTTGCCATCGCCCTCTTTCTCGCGGGATGTGGGGGGGCGGGGGGGGGCAAGGCCGCCGATCCGGCCCAGAACCCCCGTCTCGACGCGGTGCCGACGCTTCCGGGCGAGGTCGTGGTGCTCGACGGCGCTACCGGGGAGCCGGTCTGGGCGCGGGCCAGGGAGATCGTGCTTCCGCTCACCGGGCCCGGCCCCGACCGCGTCCACCTGAAGGCGGCCTACGACGAGGAGCGCCTCTACCTCTTCGCGATCTGGCAGGACCCGGAGCTGACGACGGGCCGCTACTACGAGTTCACGAGCGAGCGGAAGTGGGTCGCCCACGACGACGAGGACGGGTTCGGAATCTGCTGGGCCCCCGACCGCGACCGCGAACTCTTCCGCGAGCAGGGGTGCGCGCTCTACTGCCACGACGGCAGGCACCGCTACGACGCCGCTGAAGGGTTCGTGGACTTCTGGTCCTGGCGCGCGCAGCAGACAAGGCCGCACAACCAGGCGCGCGACATGTGGCTGCCCGCAGGCGCGAACCAGCGGCTGCGAGGGGACAGCCAGCCGGAGGACTCCGACAACTACCCGAACCTGCGCGAGAGGGAGTTCGCGCCGAAGTACGTCCCCTTCCGTGTCAGCGTCGACTCGCGGCGCTTCCTCTGGCCCAGCAACGTGAACGAGCTGCCCGGGGACTGGATCACGAAGCTCGACCCCGAGATGAACATCGGCTGGCAGGTGGCGATGGACATCCTGCGGCCCATGAAGGGGAGCCGCGGCGACATCGAAGCTTCGGCGCGCTACGTCCGCGGCGCCTGGATCCTCGAACTCGCCCGCGCGCTCCATACCGGGAACCGCGACGATCAGCCTCTCGGCGATGCGCGGCTGCCGCACCGGTTCGCGGTGGCGATCCACAACGGCGCCGGCGGCGCGCAGCACAGCATCAGCGGGCCGGTCGAGCTGCGCCTCTTGCCGCGCTGAGCAGCGCCGCGACAGAGCCTGTCGTCTGGGGCGACAGCGCACCTGCCCCCCCGCGCCCCCCCGCAACCCGCGTCCCTGTGGCACGCGATTAGAATGGTCCCATGACCATGATCACACGCCTGCTGCTCGTTCTCGCCCTGATCCCGGCCGCCCTGCGCGCCGAGGAGAGCGCCCTCGCGAAGGGCGTCGCGTGGCTGCGCGCGCAGAGCAAGGATGGCCTCTGGACGACGAAGTTGCCCGACGGCAAGGTGGTTCCGAGCCCCGCGCACACGGCGCTGGCGCTCGCGCCGGTCGCGGCGGCGCTTCCGCCGGCGCAGCGGCTCACCGACCCGCTCGTGAAGTCGGCCTGCGCCTTCCTGCTCAAGTGCCAGCGCGAGGACGGGGCGATCGACACCGGCGGCATGTCGAGCTACGAGAACTACTACACGAGCGCGACGCTGATGGCGCTCGGCATCGTCAACGATCCCGCCCACGCCGCCGCGCGCGACCGCATGGCGCAGTTCCTGCTGACGCTGCAGCGCAAGGGCGAGGGGCGCACCGACGGCGGCTTCGGCTACAACAGCAGCAAGGGCGCCGACCTTTCGAACGCGCAGTTCGCGATCGAGGCGCTGCGCACCGCGGGCATCCCCGAGGACCATCCCGCGATGCAGCGCGCGCTTGCCTTCCTCGAGCGCGCGCAGAACCGCAGCGAGAACGCGGCGAACGAGGGGGCGGCCTACGAGATGGAGGACAAGGACCTCGGCAAGGTGAAAGTGGTGCCGGGCAACGACGGTTCCGCCGGGTACGAGCCCGGCGTCAGCAAGGCCGGACTGCGCCGCCTGCCGGACGGCACCTACACGCCCCGCGGCTACGGCTCGATGACCTACGCGCTGCTCAAGTGCTACCTGCTCGCGGGCCTGCCGAGAGAGGACGCGCGCGTGAAGGCGGCGGTCGAGTGGCTCGCCGCGAACTACGGCTGGGAGGCCAACCCCGGCTTCGACGACATCGCGAAGGTGCAGAAGGAGGCGCCCTACTGGGGGCTCTTCTACTACTACATGACCGCCGCGAAGGCGCTCCGGGTCGCGGGCATCGACAAGCTCGAGACGCCCGGGGGCCCGCGCGACTGGCGCACGGATCTGTCCGCGGCGATCGCGAAGCGGCAGTCGGCGGACGGCTCGTGGGCGAACGCGCAGTCGCCGCGCTGGGACGAGGGCGATCCGCTGATCGCGACCGCCTACGCGACGATCGCGCTCACGGAGATCGCCGGCGGCGCGAAGTGAGGGCGGCGGCGCTCGCGGTGGCCGGCGGTGCGCTGCTCGCGCTGCCCTTCGTCCGCCATGCGATCTCGCCCGGGGAGGGCCCCGCGGCGGCCTTCGCGGCGACACTTCTGCTCCTGGTCTATGCGGCCTGCGTGGGGCCCTCCTTCGGGTCGCGCCCGGCGCCGCTCGCACTCTCCTTGGGGGGCGCGGGGGCGCTCGTCGTGCCGCTGTGCGGCGGTCCCCTGCTCCCCGCCATCGCCTGCGGCCTGTTCGCCGGCCTCTTCGCCTACGCCCTAGCCTCCTTCGCCCATGTGCTACGAGGCGGCGTGGCGCAGATACTCATCTCCCTCCTCGCGCTCCTCCTACTCTCCACCCTCTTCTGGTGGGACCAATGGTTCTTGCCCGCCTCGTCCTTCAGGAAAGCCAGCGCCTCGCTGGCTTTCCACCTGAACCCTTCGGCGGCCTGTTCCGTCACCCTCGGCTTCGACTGGCTCCATGCAAAGGCGCTCTACACGTCCAACCAGACCGCGGAGTCGATGCATGGCGTCCCGCTCGCGGGCCTCGGTGCGTACGCATGGAAGACCGCGCTCGTCGCACTCCTGTGCAGGCTCGGGCGGCGATGAGGTCGGTGCTGGTCGTGGGTGCGGGCGGCATCGGGGCACCGGTGCTCCGGATCCTGCGCGAGGCGGGGGTGGGGGGGGTCACGGTCGTCGATCCCGACGCGGTCGCGCTGGAGAATCTCCACCGCCAGATCCTTTTCACCGACGGGGACCTGGGACGCTTGAAGGCGGAGGTCGCCGCGGAGCGGTTGGGCGTGGAGGCGCTCGCGGTCAGGCTGGGCGACGGCAACGGCGCCGACCTCGTCACCGGGCGCGCCTGCGTCGTCGACGGGACCGACAACTTCGCCGACAAGTACCGGATCAACGACCTCTGCGTCGCGGCGGAGGTGCCGCTCGTCCATGCGGGGGCGGCGGGGTTCTCGGGGCAGGTGCTCTTGGTACGCCCCGGTGGTCCCTGCCTGCGCTGCCTGCTGCCGGTGCCGCCGGATGCCGCGACCGACGAGTGCCGCGTGACGGGCATCTTCGGGCCGGTAGCCGGTCTCGTCGCGGCGCTCGCGGCGGCGGAGGTGCTGGCGCTGCTGGCCGGGGAGGAGAGGCCGCCGGGGGTGCTGTTCGTGGATCTCGCCTCGGGCCGCCTGCGACGCGCGCGCCTCGACCCGGCGCCCGGGTGTCGCTGCACGCGATCCCCCGCGTCGGCCCGGCGCCTGGGCTAGGCGCGCGAGGGCAGGGGGTGTGGCCCGGCCGATCGCGCCACTCCGCCTCCGTAAACTGGCGCGGGAGGCTCCATGCTCTGGCTCTGGATCACGCTCGGTCTGCTCGGCCTCGTGGCCGCCTACGACTTCTTCCAGCGCAAGAACAGCATCCTGCGCAACTTCCCCGTGCTCGGGCACCTGCGCTACTGGCTGATCCGGATCGGGCCGGAACTGCGGCAGTACATCGTGGCCCACAACCGGGAGGAGCGCCCCTTCAACCGGCTCGAGCGGGAGTGGATCTACCACTCGTCCGACCGCAAGAACAACTACTTCGGGTTCGGCACCGACGAGGAGCTCTACGCGATCGGCTACCCGATCATCAAGCACTCGGTCTTCGGGCACCCGCTCGCGTCGGGCACGGGCAACGTGAAGGGGCAGCACTGCGAGATCCCCTGCGCCAAGATCGTCGGCGGCCCCCGCGGGCGCAAGCACGCGTGGCGGCCGCCCTCCGTCTTCAACGTCAGCGCGATGAGCTTCGGCGCGCTCGGCCAGAACGCGATTGCGGCGTTGAATCTGGGAGCGAAGAAGGCCGGCTGCTTCCACAACACGGGCGAGGGCGGGGTCTCGAAGTACCACCGCCTCGGGGCCGACGTCTGCTGGCAGCTCGGCACGGGATACTTCGGCGCCCGGGCTCCCGACGGCGGCTTCGATCTCGAGCGGCTGAAGGCGACCGTCGCGGAGGTGCCGCAGATCCGCATGATCGAGGTCAAGCTGAGCCAGGGGGCGAAGCCCGGCAAGGGGGGCGTGCTCCCCGCGGCCAAGGTGACGGCGGAGATCGCCGCGGCCCGGGGCGTGCCGATCGGGAAGGACGTGCTCTCGCCGAGCCAGCACTCGGCCTTCCGCGACGTCGACGGGATGCTCGACTTTGTGGAGCGGATCGCCGACGCGACGGGGCTGCCGGTCGGGATCAAGTCGGCGATCGGCCATCTCGAGGAGTGGCATGACCTGGCGGCGAGGATGAAGGCCACGGGCCAGGGGCCGGACTTCATCACGATCGACGGCGGGGAGGGGGGCACCGGCGCGGCGCCGCTGACGTTCGCGGACCACGTCGCGCTGCCCTTCAAGCTCGGCTTCGCCCGGGTCTACCGGATCTTCCAGGAGGCGGGCCTCGCCGACGACCTCGTCTGGATCGGCGCGGGCAAGCTCGGCTTCCCCGACCGTGCCATCCTCGCGATGGCGATGGGGTGCGACCTCGTCAATGTCGCGCGCGAGGCGATGCTCAGCATCGGCTGCATCCAGGCGATGAAGTGCCACACCGACCACTGCCCCAGCGGCGTGGCGACGCACAGCCGCTGGCTGCAGCGGGGCCTCGTGCCGGAGGTGAACGCCGACCGGCTCGCCGGCTACTTCGACGCGTTCCGCGGCGAGGTCATGAGCGTCACGTACGCCGCGGGCTATCCCCACCCCGGGATGTTCACGCCCCATGACATCGAGGTGAGCGCAGGCCCCAACATCTTCAAGACGCTCCACGAGATCTTCGGCTACGACAAGAAGCAGTACGCCCCCGACCGGACCCCCGCGTTCAAGAGCGTCGATCCGAGCCGCGTCGATCCGAGCCTGGCTCATTAGTACCGCTCTGTAAGGGCGGCTTTACACGCCGGAAGGCCCGCCCAGAGCGGAACTAATGAGCCTGGCCCCGCGAATTCCGGTGCGTCGCCCGGGCATCTGGGCTAGGCTAGAGGCCCGATGAGGAGCAAGAAGAAGTTCATCATCACCTTCCCGAAGGACCTCGTCCGGGAGCCGTGGAACTACAACCTGATCACGCGCTTCGACATCATCCCCAACATCGTGGCGGGGACGATTTCCGAGGACAGCGCGATCCTCGGCTACGAGTTCGACGGCGAGGACGCCAAGGTCGCCTCCGCGATCACCTACCTTCGCGAGAAGGGTGTTCAGGTGGAAGCGGTCGACGAGATCCGCCTCTGAGCCTCGCCCCGGAGCAGGTCCGTCGCTACGCGCGGCAGGTCCTGCTCGCGCCGGTGGGGGGAGCGGGCCAAGAGCGGCTTCTTCGCGCGTCGCTGCTCCTCCACGGCCGGGCGCCGCTCTGCGCGACCTACCTCGCCGCCTCGGGCCTAGGTCGCCTGCTCTTGACCGGCCCGCTCCCCTCGCTCGCGTCCCACGACCCCTCCTTCCGCATGGAGGGCGCCTCGCCGGGTGACGCCGCGGACCTCGTGCTCGACCTCGGGGACGGCTCCGCCTACGGCTCGGCGGAGGGGCCTCGGCTCTGGGGCGGCGTCGTGCAGGGCAGGCTTCTCCTCGGCGTCGAGCCGCAGCGGGGGGGCGCGGGGGCCGTGACGCCGGTGCTGGAGACGCTGGCCGCCGCGGAGGCGCTGCGGCGCCTGCTCGGGCTCGCGCCCCAGCGCTACGAGTTCAGCGGGTGAGCATCGCGCCCGCCCGCCCGTAGTACTGGACGTAGAACTGGAAGATGAAGAAGACCGCGATCAGGAGCACCGCGACGCCCAGTCCTCTTGCCAGCATGTTCGCGGCGGCGCGCAACCGGCGTTCGGCGGTCTCCGCCTCCTCGCCAGCGACCCTGCGCAGCGCCCGCGAGAGGTCGCCCGCCTGCTCCGCCGTGGCCAGCGTGCCGAGCGTGGGTGCGGCGAAGAGCCCGAGGGGCGCGAGGGCGGCGACGAGGGTCCCTCCCTGCTGGATGACGCGTTCCGACGGTGCGGTCGCGAGCCTCCCCACGGCGCGCCCGGCGAGGGCGAGCCCGCGGTCGAGCGGGATCCCCGATTCGTAGGCCGCCTCCAGCACGTCTGCGAAGCGGGCGCGCCGATGGTGCCGGGCCGCCGCTCCAAAGCCGGGCAGCGCTTCGATCCACCGCCCCAGCCGCTCGCGGCCGCTCGCGCTGTGGCGCATGCGCCAGAGGGCCGCCCCGAGCAGGTAGAGCGGGCCGAGCACCAGCACCACCGTGCCCAGCCACCTCCCCATCGAGAGCTTGGCGTGCAGCCCCAGAAACGCGGCCGGGAGCAGCAGGGCCGCCGCATGGAGGTTCAGCAGCGGAACCCAGCACTGCGCCGCGACCTCCCGCGCGCGACGACGGCGCTCCTCGTCCAGCGCCGCGAGCCGGTCCAGAACCTCCTCGATGCGGCCCGTCGTCTCGCCCGCTTCGAGCAGCGCCGTATCCTCGGCCGGGAAGAGGTCGGGCGCTGCCCGGAGGCCCTCGGAGAGCGGTGCGCCTCCCGAGACGCCGCGTTCGAGGGCCTCTCCGAGGGATGCGTCGAGCGTCCGGTTCTCGCGCAGCATCCGCAGCGCGTCGCGGATCACGACGCCGGCGCGCAGGAGCGACGCGAGGCCCCGGTAGAACTCGCCGAGGCGCAACCCCCGCGCCCCCTACCTGCCGCCCTTGCCGGAGTAGACCTCGCTCTCCTGCTCGTACTCCTTCGTCGGATCGAAGGGCCCGGGCATCGTCGGCATCTCGTGCAGGACGGTGAGCCAGCGCTTGTAGTGCAGGCGGCAGATGTAGGCGATGTACTTCTTCTCGCTGCCCGGCCGCAGCGACGAGCGGTTGTTCGCCTCGAGATAGCCGTCCATCGCGCGCAGCACGCGGTCGGCGAGCATCAGGCTCGACTCGAGATTCCGCTCCTCGTCGCTGTCCACGTCGGTGATGCTGTCGCGGATCTTCGCCATCGCCCCGAGCAGCGGCAGGAAGGCGGGCTTGCCGACGGCGATCAGCTTGTCCTTCGCCCGGTGCGAGTCGGCCCCTGCCATCGGGTCCATGAGCTGGCTGATCCATTCGTCGATCTTCTTCTTCATGTCGTCGGCCGTGTCCGGAAGGTGCCCGAGATCGGCCGGCGGGTCGTAGCGCGTCGTGAACCCCTCGGTCCCCTTCGGCTTCCCGCCGATGGCCTTGGCCGGCTTCTCCTCGCCGGTCGCGCCGTCGGTACCCTCGGCGGTCCCGGCGGGCGTCGGGGGCTTCGCCGGGGCGGCGCCCGGGTCGGTCTTCGCGGGCGGGGCTCCCATCTCCGAGGGCGGAGCCGGATTGAGATCCTCGCCGGGGCCGGTCGAGGCGGGATTTATCGGGCCCGTCTGGGGCGGGTTCTGCGCCACCGTCTCCGAAGGCTTCTTGTTGTTGAGCACGAGGAAGAGGACCACGCCGACGATCAGCAGCAGCCCCGCGATCCCGAGGAAGACGTTGGCGTTGCTCTTCGGCTTCTCGTAGCGCCCCCGGCGCCCCCCCTCTTCCTGCTCCTCGTCCGCGCCGCCCTGGTCGAGGGAGCCGCGCCCTCCGCGCCGCGCCGGCGGCGCCGCGGCGG